>NZ_SPMX01000063.1 GCF_012940005.1 Candidatus Accumulibacter contiguus
GCCCGAACGTGTACAGCACAGCAAATACCAGCAATCTCAGCCATGCCTCCCCCTCTTCGGTTTCCCAAAACCCCGATTCAGGATGTCGGTTCCTACGGGCTTGCGCTTGCAGGTGGCGATGAACACTGCTTTTCGGGCGATGAATTAATTCCCCCACTGCACGCAGGCTTCGTTTTCCCTGGTCTGTAAGTGCGGCAAAAATGACGCGGCTGGTTGTCCGTATGGCTTGAGTCGTAGAGTTTTTTTGTCATAAAACTGATGATACAGGAGATGCGGCAACCAGTTCCCATCTCCTCAGCTCCCTTCATCCTCAGACTCTATCGGTAGCATGACTGTCCCGCTTTAAGTGGGAAGCCGTGTCGAGCGTACTGACATCGGCATTCATGCCGACGCCGGGTTGTGTCAGATGCACCACCAACAAGCCGATGGCCAGCGCAAAGGTACTCACCACCTCAAAATACAGCAGGGCCTTGCCGCCTACGCGTCCGACTTTCTTCATGTCTTCCATGCCGGCGATTCCGGTCACCACGGTACAGAAGATGATCGGAGCGATGATCATCTTGATCAGCTTGATGAAGCCGTCTCCCAGAGGTTTCATGGAAGAGCCCGATTCGGGATAGAAATATCCCAACAGAACACCGCAGATGATGGCAATGATGACCTGGAAATAGAGGGACTTGTAGAGCGGTTGCTTATTTGTCATACGATTCTCCTGGTTTATGAATGCAAAAGGTTTTTTGAACCCGATATGTTCCTTTCCTGTCCGGTGGCGATCTCTGCGGCGACGATGTCATGGAGGTTCGGAGGGTGGCGCAGCGTTTGACCCTTGGTGGAGTCCATCCTTCCTTTCCAGCACAATAATGTAGCATGCATGATAAATGTGAAAAGACATTTTCCTAATCTCGCCACCCTGCTGGTCAGACTCGGCACCTTCGCGGGAGCGTTCAAGCTTTGTGGCTCCTTGAATTCACGCTGCCCGTCCCCACTTACTGGCCATGAACATACTTCAGCCGAGGATTTCAGCATGCGTTTGGATAAACTGACCACCAAGTTCCAGCAGGCGCTGGCCGACGCGCAAAGCCTTGCGGTCGGACACGACAACCAGATCATCGAGCCGCAACATCTGCTGCTGGCGCTGTTGCAGCAGGAAGACGGTTCGACTTCGTCCCTGCTGGCCCGCGCCGGGGTCAATGTGCAGGCGCTCAAGGCGGCGCTGGCGCAGGCGATCAGCCGTCTGCCAAAGGTGCAGGGGCATGGTGGTGAGGTGCAGGTCGGTCGCGATCTGACCAATCTGCTGAACCTTACCGACAAGGAAGCCCAGAAACGCGGTGACCAGTTCATCGCCTCGGAGATGTTCCTGCTTGCCCTCTGCGACGACAAGGGCGAGTGCGGTCGCCTGGCGAAACAGCACGGACTGGTCAAGCAGTCGCTGGAACAGGCGGTGGCTTCGGTGCGTGGCGGGCAGGGGGTGGATTCCCAGGAAGCCGAAGGGCAACGCCAGTCACTGAGCAAGTACTGTATCGACCTGACCGATCGCGCCCGCCAGGGCAAGCTCGACCCGGTGATCGGTCGCGATGACGAGATCCGCCGGGCCATCCAGATTCTGCAACGGCGTACCAAGAACAATCCGGTACTGATTGGCGAGCCAGGCGTTGGCAAGACCGCGATCGTCGAAGGGCTTGCGCAGCGTATCGTCAATGGTGAAGTGCCGGAAACGCTCAAGAACAAGAAGGTGCTCAGTCTCGACATGGCGGCACTGCTGGCCGGTGCCAAGTATCGCGGCGAATTCGAGGAGCGACTGAAAGCGGTGCTCAAGGAAATTGCCCAGGAAGAAGGGCGCATCATCGTTTTCATCGACGAGCTGCATACCATGGTCGGCGCCGGCAAGGCGGAAGGCGCGATCGACGCCGGCAACATGCTCAAGCCCGCGCTGGCACGTGGCGAATTGCACTGCGTTGGTGCGACGACACTCGACGAGTACCGCAAATACATCGAAAAGGATGCGGCGCTCGAACGCCGCTTCCAGAAGGTGCTGATCGACGAGCCGACGGTCGAGTCGACGATCGCCATCCTGCGCGGCCTGCGCGAAAAATACGAGCTGCACCATGGCGTCGACATCACCGATCCGGCGCTCGTCGCCGCATCCGAACTGTCGCACCGCTACATTACCGACCGTTTCCTGCCGGACAAGGCGATCGACCTGATCGACGAAGCCGCGGCGCGAATCAAGATGGAGATCGATTCCAAGCCGGAGGTGATGGACAAGCTCGACCGGCGCATGATCCAGCTCAAGATCGAGCGCGAAGCGGTGCGCAAGGAACGCGATGAAGCGTCGAAGAAGCGCATGCACCTGATCGAAGAGGAACTGCTCAAGCTCGAACGCGAGTACAACGACCTCGACGAAATCTGGAAAGCCGAAAAGGCTCAGGTGCAGGGCAGTGCGCACATCAAGGAGGAGATCGACAAGCTCAAGCTCGAACTGGCGCAACTGCAGCGCGACAACAAGTGGGACAAGGTTGCCGAAATCCAGTACGGCAAGCTGCCGCAGCTCGAGGCGCAACTGACGGTCGCCGAGAAATCGGGAGACGGTGGCCAGCACAACAAACTGTTGCGTACCGAAGTCGGCACCGAGGAAATCGCCGAGGTGGTTTCGCGTGCGACGGGAATTCCCGTCTCGAAGATGATGCAGGGCGAACGCGAGAAGCTCCTGAAAATGGAAGAGCGCCTGCACCAGCGCGTCGTCGGGCAGGACGAGGCGGTGCGTCTGGTGGCCAATGCCATCCGCCGCTCGCGTGCCGGCCTTGCGGATCCCAACCGGCCGTACGGATCGTTCCTCTTTCTCGGACCGACCGGGGTCGGCAAGACCGAACTGTGCAAGGCACTGGCCGGCTTCCTCTTCGATTCCGAGGAGCACCTGATCCGCGTCGATATGAGCGAATTCATGGAGAAGCACTCGGTGTCACGATTGATCGGTGCGCCGCCGGGTTACGTCGGCTACGAGGAGGGCGGTTATCTGACCGAAGCCGTCCGGCGCAAACCCTATTCGGTGATTCTCCTCGACGAAGTCGAAAAGGCGCACCAGGATGTCTTCAACGTTCTGCTGCAGGTTCTCGACGACGGCCGCATGACCGACGGGCACGGTCGGACCGTCGACTTCAAGAACACCGTGGTGGTGATGACTTCGAATCTCGGAAGCCAGATGATTCAACAGATGGCGGGTGACGATTACCAGTTGATCAAGCTGGCGGTGATGGGTGAAGTCAAGAGCTATTTCCGGCCCGAGTTCATCAACCGCATTGATGAAGTGGTGGTATTTCATGCGCTCGAAGAGCAGCACATCAAGTCGATCGCCAGGATTCAGCTCGCTTACCTCGAACAGCGCCTGGGGCAACTCGAGCTGAAGCTGGAAGTCGCCGACAGCGCCCTGTCAGAACTGGCGACGGCCGGTTTCGACGCGGTCTATGGTGCCCGCCCATTGAAACGTGCGATCCAGTCGCAACTGGAGGATCCCCTGGCCAAATCGATTCTCGAGGGGCGTTTTGTTGCCGGCGACACGATTCGCGTCGCTTGCGACAGTGGCATCATGCGCTTTGACACGGCTTAGAAGGATGTTGCATGGCACGAAGCTTGCTAATAGTTGTCTGTAGTATGAGCCCGCAAGGCCTGTGCAAGCAATCGGGACATTGCATCGTCTCTGTCCACCTGGAAAGGAGTACACATGAACATCGTCTATAACAGTCAGCAGTACGCAATCGTTGCTTACCCGGTGCAGCAGGGTTTCGAGCTGGTAGACAAAGCGGCCAGCCGCAGCCTTTTCGTTCAGGGTTCGGTGGCCCGGGATTTGCGCAAGGCCATAGACGATATTCCCGACAACGAGCGTGACGAAGAATCGATTGACGCGCTGCTCGACGAGTACTGCGCTGGTGCGGCGCGGCCGATCGTGGTGCACTGAATTGGTGCCAGGATGCGCTCCCGGCCATGCACTGCGATTGACTGACGCCGGGATATCCGGGGCGTCACGAACAAGCCTGAACACCCAAGGGCAGGTCCGGCCGAGCAGGGCTTTGTTTGCGAGCGTATAATTGTCGGCAGAAGCAGCTTGTCAACCAGAACTATTCTTTGGGAGGAGGCCAGATGGCCTTGTACGAATCCGATCACACCAAGTTCATGCGTGAAATGATGGCCCAGCATCCCGAATGGGCCGAGGATCAGCGCCGCGGCCGGGCGATCTGGTGGGACAGGAAGGTCGACCTGAGCGAGCAGAAGTCGCGCCGGGAGGCCAATGAACCGCATCGATCCTATCCCTACGACGTCAATTTCGACCTGCAGTAGCCGCCAGACACAGAAGCGGCCGGACGAATGTCGTCCGGCCGCTTCTTCTCGTTGGCGGGGCCGAAGGCTTTGGCTGCGCCGAGTTTGAGGCGTTGCCTGGTCCCTGGCCCCTGAAAATTTTCCTAGTTGTTCAAGGGCTTGATGACGCGTTTGACGGCCGGGTCGTCGGGGTGCGGGTGGATCGTGAAGCCAAGCCTGGTCATCAGGTTGAACATCTTGGTGTTCATCGACAGCACGTCGCCGACGATGGTACGGTAGCCTTTGACGCGTGCACAGTCGATCAACGCGCTCATCAGCTTGCGGCCGACACCGTGTTTCTGCCAGTCATCGGCAACGGCCAAAGCAAACTCGACGGATTCGCCGTCCGGGTTGGTGACATAGCGGGCGACACCGATCTGCAACTCCTTGCCATCCGCGTCGGGGAGGGTCGCCACCAGAGCCATTTCGCGGTCGTAGTCGATCTGGGTGAAGCGCACCAGCATGGTCTGCGTCAGTTCGCGGATGGTATCCATGAAACGGTAGTACTTGCTTTCGTCGGACAGGCCGATGACGAACTGCTGCTCGCGCTCGGCGTCTTCCGGGCGGATCGGTCGAATCGTCACCGTCCGGCCATCCGGGAGTTCCCATTCCTGGATCAGATGTGCCGGATAGGGGTGAATCGCCATGTGCGCATAGCGGTCGCCCGAGGGTGCGGCATAATCAATGACGATGCGCGCATCGGCAGCGATACCGCCATTCTCATCGACAATCAGCGGATTGAGATCGAGTTCCTGCAGCCAGGGAAGTTCGCAGATCATCTGTGAAACATGCAAAAGCACGTCTTCGAGCGCTTCGAGGTTGACCGCCGGCATGTTGCGAAATTCGCCGAGCAGTTTGGAAGCGCGCGTCGAAGCGATCAGATCCCGCGCCAGGAAGCGGTTGAGCGGTGGCAGGGCAACCGCCCGGTCGCTGAAGACTTCCACTTCGGTACCGCCGGCGCCGAAAGTGATGATCGGACCAAAAATCGGATCACGCGAGACTCCGATCATCAGTTCGCGGCCATTCGGGCGTGCCAGGTACGGTTCGATTGAAACACCGTTGATACGCGCCGTCGGGTGCCGCTTCTTTACCGTTTCGAGAATGTCGTGATAGGCATTGCGAGCCGCCGGGGCGTTGCTGATATTGAGCCGCACGCCGCCCACTTCGCTCTTGTGGATGATGTCCGGCGAATCGATCTTCATGGCGATCGGAAAACCGATCTGTTCGGCCAGCAGCAGCGATTCGGTCGGCGTGTGCGCGACCATGGTCTGTGCGACGGGGATGCGGAAAGCCCGCAGGATGGCCTTCGATTCCATCTCCGAGAGGACCTTGCGCCGCTCGTGCAACACTGCCTCGACCAACATCCTGGCCCCTTCGGTTTCCGGTCGGGAATGCTTCGACAAGGGTGCCGGGGTCTGCAGCAGGAGCTTCTGGTTCCAGTAATAGGTGGAGATATGGTAGTACAGCTCGACCGCCGTTTCCGGCATGCGGAACGAGGGAATACCGGATTCTTCGAGCAACATGCGCGCCTCCAAGACCTGTTCCTCGCCCATCCAGCAGGTGAGAATCGGCTTGGCGGTCAGCAGGTCGACTTCGATCACCGCCTTGGCGACTTCCATCGGCTTCGTCATGGCCTGCGGCGAGAGCATCACCAGAACGCCATCGACGGTGTCATCCTCGGCAACCGCCAGGATGGCTTCGTGATAACGCTTCGGGGTTGCATCCCCTTCGATGTCGATGGGGTTGCGTTGCGACCAGGTGGGCGGCATCTTCGAATTGAGTTTCTGGATGGTACTGGCAGACAATTCGGCGAGCGGAATCTCAAGGTCGCCGGCACGATCTGCGGCCATCGCCCCCGGTCCGCCGCCGTTGGTGATGATTGCCAGGCGCTTACCTTGCGGGCGGAATTTCGAGGCCAGCGCCTTGGCCGCATAGAACAACTGGCCGATGTTCTTGACCCGCACGACACCGGCGCGGCGCACGGCAGCCTCGAAAACGATGTCGGAGCCGCCGGGCATTCCCGAGTGCGTTTCGACTGCCGCCAGCCCGCCGGCGTGACGACCGGCCTTGAGCAGCACGATCGGCTTGATGCGCGCCGCCGAACGCAGCGCGCTCATGAAGCGGCGGGCATCCCGAATGCCTTCGACGTAGAGCAGGATGTAATGAGTGAGGTTGTCGTAGATCAGGTAATCGAGGATCTCGCCAAAATCGACATCGGCGGTGCCGCCCAGCGAGATGACGCTGGAAAATCCGACGCGGTTGCTGGTCGCCCAGTCGAGAACCGCCGAGCAGATCGCTCCCGATTGCGAGACCAGCGCGAGATTGCCGACATTGGCGTAGACATGAGCAAAAGTGGCATTCAGTCCGAGACTCGGGCGAATGATCCCCAGACAATTCGGACCCAGCAGGCGGACTCCGTAACTGCGGGCAATCTCCATCATCTTGCGCTCGAGCGCCGCTCCCGAGTGACCGGTTTCGGCAAAGCCGGAAGTGATCACGATGGCATTCTTGACACCACTGCGACCGCATTGCTCGATGATTTTCGGGACCGTTTGCGGTCTGGTGACGACGACGGCCAATTCGACGCGGGCGCTGATCTCTTCGATCGACTTGTACGCCTGCACCCCCTGGATCGATTCGTGGGCAGTGTTGATCGGGTACAGTCGTCCTTTGTAGCCGGAATCGAGAATGTTCTTGAACAGTACATTGCCGACCGAATTCTCCCGGTCGGAAGCGCCGATGACGGCAACGGACTTGGGTTCAAACAGGGTGGTGAGATAGTGATGTTCTAGCATGAGGATTTTCGCCGCTTGTTCGAGAGGCGCCATACGGGTTGATGTTGCGCTGCAACAATTTTACCACAGATGGCCTGGCAAGTCTCTAGGGAGAAGACCATAATCCCCTCATATTGCGAAATTTGGCACACTGGGAAGACCGCCGGAGGCAGAAGAGGGCATGGGGCGATCCGGAGCCAGCTCGGGAGGTGCTTGGCCGAAACATTGCCGGCGTGACGGCAGCAACTTAGCGAACCGGCGCTGCCAAATCGCGGTCAGCGAGTACGCTGTCGATGTGGATGTCGGATTGCAGGACACGGTACATCGGGCATTTGTTGGCAATCGCCAGCAGTTTGCCGCGTTGTTCGCCTGTCAGATCGCCGGCGAGAGTGATGGTGCGCGAGATTCGATCGATCTTGCCATGTCCGTCGACCTCGATCCGGTCGTGCATCAGTTCGACGCTGACACCGGTGAGTGGCAAGTGCTTGCGTTCGGCGTACATGCGCAGGGTGATCGAGGTACAGGCGCCGAGGCTGGCAAGCAGGAAATCGAAGGGCGCCGGGCCAGCATCGCTACCGCCCATGGCGACGGGTTCATCGGCAATCAAGCGATGCCTGCCGGCATACACCATTTGCTGGTAGGGTCCCAGCCCATTCTCGCTGACGACGATCGAATGATCGTGCGGCTTACTGTTCTTGTCCTTGGTCATGCGCTCATCTCCAGATCATCGGAAACATGATAAGGGAAGGAAGCTCCGCCCGGACAGTTTCTTTTTGCTGATTATCTGCCGCAAACCCGGCGAGCCAGGGCGTCGATGCCGGCAGGTGTCAGATCGTCGGTGCCGATCCTGAGCGGCGCACGGTATCCGGCGTAGTTCTGCTGCTGCGAGCGCTGGTACAGCGGGTCATAATGCAGTGCCAGCAGCTCGCCGACCAGTTCGCGCCAGCGCCCCTGTTGGATATGTCCTCGCCAGCGCAGCAGCGTCTCCGTGCTCTGCAGATGTCGCAAGGCTTGCAGGCGGGCAGTCAGCCAATCGGGAGCGGTCAGGAAGTAGGCATAATCACGCAACAGGAAATCGACGCGCGCGGCGAAAGACGCTTCGATGTTTACACACTCGCCGGCGCGCATGCTCTCGATCAGTGCGCTAGGGAGCTGTAGCGAACCGATCTTGCGGCTCTCCGCCTCGACATAGACCGGCCGATCCGCAAGCAGGCGCTGCAGCGCGGTGAGCAGGCGGGATTCGAACATCTTTTGCGAGGGCTGCGGGCAGTCCGGCAGGACGCCAAGCACTGAACCCTTGTGACAGGCGAGATCCTCAAGGTCGAGCACCTGTTCTCCGAGTTGCCCGATGGCCTGCAGGATGCGGCTCTTGCCGCTGCCGGTGGCCCCACAGATGACCTTCAGTTGCAGCGCCCGCGGCACTTCCGACAGACTCTCGATGACCAGTCGGCGATAGGTTTTATAGCCGCCTTCGAGTTGCTGCGCATCCCAGCCGATACGCCGCAGGACGTAGGTCATCGAGCCACTGCGCTGGCCGCCACGCCAGCACAGGATCAAGGGTCGCCAGTGCTTCGGGCGGTCGAGAAAGCGGTCGCGCAGATGCCTGGCAATGTTCTCGGAAACATGCGCAGCACCCACCCTCCGAGCTGCGAAAGGGGAGACCTGCTTGTAAAGCGTGCCCACTTCGATGCGCTGCTGGTCATCGAGTACCGGACAGTTGACCGAGCCGGGAATATGGTCCTCGGCAAACTCGGCGGGGGAACGCACGTCGATGATCTCGTCAAAGGCAGAAAAATCGCTGATTCGCTGGAGGCTGACGAGCTCATGTTTCATGCGGAGGAGGACATTCGTTGATGGCCGACTATTTTAGCAGCGGTGCGAGGCCACGCCAGACGTTGTTGAGCAACAGGGGTTGCGCTTCAGCGGTCGGATGCAGATTGTCGGCCTGGAATAGATGGGCTTCCGTTGCCACGCCCTCGAGCAGGAAGTCTACCAGCGCGGTCTTGCGGGCTTTGGCCACTTCATCGAAAGCATGATGAAACTGCAGGGCATAGGTGCCGTAGTTGGGCGGTATGCGCTGGCCGACCAGCAGCACGCGTGCGTTCTTCTTCTGGGCGCTGGCGACGATGGCGCTCAGGTTGTCGCGCAGTTGTGCCACCGGCAGGCCACGCAGGCCATCGTTGGCGCCCAGGGCAATGATCACTACCTGCGGCGAGTGCCTGGCCAGCGCCGCGTCGATGCGGGTCCGGCCACCGCTGGTGGTTTCTCCCGAGATGCTGGCATTGACGACGCTATAATCGAGCTTCCTTTCCTGCAGGCGTTTGGCGAGCAAGGCGGGCCAGGCGGCGTCCTGGCGGATGCCGTAGCCCGCCGACAGCGAATCGCCGAAGACGAGAATGGTTTGTACTGCCTGTGCTGCCGGGGCAAACAGCATCAGTCCGGCGAGCAACAGGCTGCGGTAATTTGGGATACAGGACATGGGTCGAGACGCATCGATGGTCATTGAGGTGAGTGATCTCGCCAAACGTGTGGATAACGGTGGCGAGCCGTTGACCATTCTGCACGAGATTTCGTTCGCCGTCGCCCCTGGCGAGACGGTGGCGATTATCGGGGCCTCGGGTTCCGGGAAATCCACCCTGCTGGGCCTGCTGGCCGGACTCGACCTGCCGAGCAGCGGCTCGGTGTCGCTGGCGGGCGAGGATCTCGGTGGCCTCGACGAAGATGCACGGGCGGTATTGCGCGGCCGCCTGCTGGGTTTCGTCTTTCAGACCTTCCAGTTGCTGCCGTCGCTGAACGCCATCGAAAACGTGATGCTGCCACTCGAACTCGCCGGCACAGCCAATGCCCGCACCGAGGCCGAGTACTGGTTGCAGCGGGTCGGGCTGGCGCACCGCCTGCGGCATTATCCGAAACATCTCTCCGGGGGGGAGCAGCAGCGGGTTGCCCTGGCCCGCGCCTTTGCACCGAAGCCCCGGCTGGTGCTCGCCGACGAGCCGACCGGCAATCTCGACGCCGCCACCGGTCATCAGGTCATCGAGTTGATGTTCGCGATCAATGCCGAAAGCGGCACCACGCTGATCCTCGTCACCCATGACGAAGAAATTGCGGCGCGCTGTTGTCGCCGGCTGCGGATGCACGCCGGGCAACTGGAAGAGATTCGCTGAGCAGGATTTCGCTCGCGGCTGCGACACCGCTGCGGACTGCCGCTTCAAGCGTTGCCGGATATTCGGCGCAGACATAGTCGCCCGCCAGCCAGCAGCCGGCGAGTGCGGTTCTGACGCTGGGCCGGCGCAGATTGGGGCGACAGCAGAAGGTCGCACGTTGCTCACGGATCACCTGATACCAGAGGAACGCTGGTAGCCGGCGATCGAGTGTGGCGGCGAGTTGGCGGTGCAGTGTGGCGGCCAGCGCGGCATTGTCGAGTTCCTCCCAGGCACCATGACCACTGAGAACGAAGGCCAGGACTCCGGCGGTGCCACAAAGCGCGCCGCGATCGAAAACCCACTGTCCGACCTGTGCACGAGCACGATCCTCCAGCCCGAGCATCGGCAAAGGCAGGCGTACCTGCGGTGGATAGCCACAATAGACGGTACCGATCGGCTCGAAAGCGTACTCGGCAAGCAGTTGTGCGCTGGCGATCGTTTCGGCGTGCCGGACAAGCAGCGCTGCCGCGTGTTGCGGGCCGACTGCGACGACGGCGTGGTCGAAGGACTCGCCACGGATGCCGGGGCCGACGTCAATCGCTTCGACGCGGGTCGACACGCGGATTTCCCCGCCACGCGCGCGAATGAAGTTCGCTGCGGCGGTCGGGAACAGCTGGTCGAGGTCGGCCGCCGGCAGCAGCAGATCGGTTGCCGCCCGCCCACTGCCGAGACTGTCGCGCAAGGTATGAACGAAAATCTGCGCCGAGGCCTGCGCCGGTGCGGTATTGAGCGCCGCCAGGCAGAGCGGCTCCCAGAGGTGGCGGCGCAGGCTGCCGCGCTGGTCATGGCGATCGAGCAAGTCCTTCACCGTGCAGTCTTCACCGATCCGGTATGCCGCCCCCTGCAGAAAGCGCATGAAGCGAACGGCGCTGATCTTTTCGCTCAGGCTGGCGCCGCGCGCTGCCAGCAGTCCGGCCGCCAGGTGCCATGGCGAGGGCAGGCGTGGCAGCCGCAGGTGAAAGGGAAGCGGCTGGCTGGCCGGGAAGCTCAGTTCAAGGGGCAGACGCTTGAGCAGCCGATCCGGGTCGGCGCCGACTTCCTGCATCAGGCGCAGTGTCTCGCGATAAGCGCCGACCAGGATGTGCTGCCCGTTGTCGAGCCGCTGTCCTTGCACTTCGACGCTGCGAGCACGGCCACCGAGTTGCTTCGCCGCTTCGAAGACCGTCACCCGGACGCCGGCTTTCGCCAGTTCGACGGCGGCGGACAGACCCGCCCAACCGCCGCCGATGATCGCTGCTCTCATCCACGCACCCAGGTCCGCCAGGCGATCCACAGCTTGCGCAGCGGCGTCAGCGAAGTGCGCTGGGTGAGAACCTGACAGCCATCGCGTTTGATCTCGTCAAGCAGGGTGCGATAGATCGCCGCCATCATCAGACCGGGGCGTTGTGCCCGGCGGTCAGCCCCTGGCAGTTCGTCGAGGGCCAGGACATAATAGCTCTCGGCACGTTCGATCTGGAAGTCCATCAAGCGGCGGAAGTTGTCCGAATGGCGGGCATTGAGGATGTCGGCGGCGGTCACTTCGAAACGCTGCAGATCCTCGATGGGCAGGTAAATGCGGCCCATGCGCGCATCCTCGCCGACGTCGCGGATGATATTGGTGAGCTGAAAAGCGACGCCGAGATCGTGCGCATACTTTTGTGTCTTGCGATCCTGGTAGCCGAAGATTTCTGCGGCGAGCAGACCGACGACTCCTGCGACGCGATAACAATAGAGCGACAGCGCCTTGAAATCGAGGTAGCGCGACTGTTGCAGATCCATCTCCATGCCATCGATGATTTCCTGCAACTGTTCCTCGGGTAGATGGAACTCGGCGCTCGCCGCCTGCAGTGCCTGGGTCACCGGATGCTGCGGCTGGCCGGCGCTGAGGCGGGCCAGTTCCTGTCGCCACCAGGCCAGCTTGGTCGCGGCAAGCTGCGGATCCTGGCATTCATCGACGACGTCGTCGACTTCCCGGCAGAAAGCATACAGCGCCGTGATCGCGCGCCGCTGGTTCTGCGGCAGGAAGAGAAAGCTGTAGTAGAAGCTCGAGCCACTGCGTGCGGCTTTCTGCTGGCAATATTCGTCAGGGGTCATTCGCAATCTCGGGATTTCCACAGGGCCGCCATTCTCCCACGACTTACATGCCCAGCGCGCGTCCGCCGATGCGCAGCCAGTCGCGCGCGCCGAGCATTGGGCGGTTCCGGAAGACGTCGCCGCGGACGCGCTGAATCCTCTCCAGGATGCGTAGCCCCCCCTGTACCGTCAAGCGAATCTCCCAGCCCATGCGGCCTGGCAGTTGCTGGACCAGCGGTGCGCCCTCGCTCATCAGGCGGCGCGTTCGTTCGATCTGAAAATCGAGCAGCGCTGCCCATGCCTCGCTCCAGCGCCCACCAGCGATGTCTGTTTCGGCGATGCCGAAGTATTCAAGGTCGCCAAGTGGCAGATAGATGCGCTGCTTGTTCCAGTCAATGGCGATGTCCTGCCAGAAATTGACCAGTTGCAGGGCGGAGCAGATGCAGTCCGAGCGGTGCAGGTTTGCTTCGCTGTTCCGCCCGACCAGGTGCAGCAGCAGCCGGCCCACCGGATTGGCGGAACGTCGGCAGTAGTCGAGGAGTTCCGGGTAATCCGCATAGCGCTTCTTGACGACATCCTGCGCAAAAGCGTCAAGCAGGTCGCGCAGCAACTGTACGGGCAGATGCCACTCCCTGATGATCGCCGCCAACTCCGCGAAGTCCTGCCTGGCCGGAGGTTCACCGCCCTCGATGCGGTCGAGTTCCTCCCGATACTCGGCGAGCCCCTGCAGGCGTACCGCGTCGCTGGCATCGCCTTCGTCGGCGATGTCGTCGGCGGCGCGCGCGAAACGATAGATCGCCTCGACCGGCCGACGCAGGCGTCGCGGTAGCAGCAGCGATGCAACAGGGAAGTTTTCGTAGTGGTCGACAGGCATCGGGGAGGAGCTTGGCGCAGTCCGGCTTGACCGGAATCGCGGAGAAGCTGACAGTATAGGGTTGTCGCGGTTAGAATATTGGTTTGATGCGTTGAACGGCCGAGCCGGAGGTTGCCGGCGAACGAGTGACCGACTGTGCAGCGCATGCACTCCACTCCTCTTCCGGGTTGGCAGTGCCCAGGTGGCGAAATTGGTAGACGCAGCAGGTTTAGGTCCTGCCGCCGCAAGGTGTGGGGGTTCGATTCCCTTCCTGGGCACCAAGAACAAGTCCAAAGTAGTCCGAAAAAGGCCAGAACTCCAAGCAAAAGCAAGGGTTCTGGCCTTTTTTGTGTCCACGTAACTCCCAACTGATCTATTGCAATCCGGGGGTATCTGGGGGTATTCTTGGGGGTATGCTGGAGGTGTTGATTTGAGGATACCCCCAGAAGCACCAGCCACCTGTTTGAGGATATCTTCGATGCCCCTGACTGACACCACCATCCGTAATGCCAAGCCAACTGAAAAACCGGTCCGCATTTTTGACGGCGGTGGGCTGTATGCTGAAATCAGTCCTGCCGGCGGAAAGCTATGGCGTTTGAAGTACCGCATTGACGGGAAAGAGAAGCTGCTTGCCCTGGGCATGTACCCGGACGTGGGTTTGAAAGACGCCAGGGAGCGCCGCGACGAGGCGCGCAAGCTGCTGGCGAACGGCGTAGACCCTGGCGCACACCGGAAGGCGCAAAAAGCTGCCAAAGCGGAGCGGTCGGCCAACAGCTTCGAGGTTATCTGCCGGGAGTGGCTGGAGCAGCGCAAGGACACGGTGGAGCCATCCCAGCATGTCAAGACGCTGGCGCGGATGGAGAACGATGTTTTCCCTTGGCTGGGGGCGAAGGCGATTGCCGAGATTACCTCTCCCGACGTGCTCGGGGTGCTGCGCCGAATCGACGAGCGCGGTGCGCGCTACACGGCACATCGTGTGCGCAGCGAAATCAGCCGCGCATTCCGTTACGCGATCGCCACAGGCCGCGCTGATCGCGATCCCTGCCCGGACTTGAAAGGCGCGATACCGGCTCCCAAGGCGGAGCACTTCGCGGCAATCACGACGCCGACGGAGGTTGCCGAACTGCTTCGGGCAATAGACGGTTTCCGGGGTACGTTCGTGGTCAAGAGCGCCTTGCTGCTCGCACCGCTGCTGTTCGTTCGCCCCGGCGAACTGCGCAGCGCAGAGTGGTCGGGGTTCGACCTGGACAAGGCCGAGTGGCGCTATCTGGTGACCAAGACCAAGAGCGAGCACCTTGTGCCGCTCGCGTCACAGGCGGTGGCGATCCTCCGCGAATTGCACGAACTGACCGGGAATCGGCGCTACGTTTTTCCCGGCCGCGATCCGCACAAGGCCATGAGCGAGGCAGCGATCAATGCCGCGTTACGGCGGATGGGCTACGACACCAAGACCGAAATTACCGGGCACGGATTTCGCGCGATGGCGCGAACGATCCTGCATGAGGAGTTGCACATCAAGCCCGAAGTCATCGAGCATCAGCTTGCGCATCAGGTTCCTGATGCCCTTGGCACGGCCTACAACCGGACCAAGTTTCTGAAAGAGCGCCAGACCATGATGCAGCAATGGGCGGACTACCTCGGCAAGCTGAAAGTTGGCGCCGAGGTGATTCCGTTGAACGGGCAAGCGGCTTGATCGCTTCCTGCGCTTGGGTTGACAAGCGCAGGCTGGCGAGCGGGGTTTATCGCTGGTCGGCGAAGGGGTGTAGCGGTGCGGGGTGGAAGCGGCGGGACTGACCACGTCGGTGCCGGCGGGACGGCGGTCAGGGGCTTCGGGCCCTGCTCATCCTGTGCCTTTCTTTCCGCCACGCTCGCCCGCGGCCCTGAATTCATCGTACGCCTTGTCCCAATCAATGCTCGGGAATGCAGCTTTGACCGACTCCAGAAAGTCTGGTCGGTTCAGAGTTTCAAAGGTCACATCCTTGAAGCGTTCGTTGAGTTTCATCTCCTGGATGAGGGCTTCGGCACGGGGAAACACGCGATTCAGTTCAAAATCGAGCCATCGTCGGGCGCTGTCTTCTGAAGGTTTCTCACCGAAAATTTGTCCAAGTAAGGCATCCGGCGGCGCTTGAATGACGCGCGGCAGGTAGTAATCGACGATCTGTTTGCGTGATTCGTCGAGGTGCGTCTGTAGTTCTGCCGCAACTGCTTGTTGGTGTTCCTCCAGCTTCGCGCGGAACGCAGCCAGCCGCTCGACCAAGAGGGGCTTTGCGGATTTCAGCACCACCCGTCCGTGATCCTTGGCCAGCGAGGGCGTGAAATTCTTGCGAATATCATTGAGAGCGTCTTCGAGCGGTTTGGACGAAAGTTTGCTGCCCTTTTCGATCAGTTCGAAAGTTGTTCGCAACCGGTTTTCCAGATCCTTGCTACCCCCCAGCTTCTGGATGCTTGGGGGGAGTGCAAGTCGATGGCGCTGAATGGCGGCTCCGGTGAGGCTCAATTCCACATATTGCAGATACGGCTCAAAAACACGAACCTGCCGCGCAAGATCGAAGCGGACCGGCGGTACTTCTTTCAGGGTAGTGGCGACCTTCGAGAACTGAACATCGCTTACTTCCTGCGAACCTACATCCAGAGGCAATGCCTGGATACGTCTTTTCTCTTCGGAAGTCTTGGCTTGCGCGACGGCAATGGCCTTGGCGGCAGGAGAAAGCCGAGCCAGGGCTTCTTCGATCTGTGCGCTCGACATTCGAATGGCGTTGAGCGCAGCACCGCTGGTGGACTCGGGTTCGAGGTACAAGGCTGTCGGCGTAAATATGAAGCCAACATCGTCAGCAATCACCAACGCTGTGCGCAGGCCGGGCGTGCTCCGAACGCTGATGCCGGCATCACGCAGCAGTTTCACCGCGCCAATATCTCCATAGCCCATGCGCATCGCACGCTCGTCGAAGTCGAGGCAAACGGTCAGCATTTCCGCACCAAGACGCGCGGCTGCTTCGGCCATCGCTTGCGCCGGCTTGGCCTGAATTCCCGGGCCAGCGTAGCAGACCGAGTGTTTTGCTGCGCCGATGATCTCCGCCATATCCTGAGAACTCAAGTGACCAAAAAGTGCGCCGGGACTCATGACGGCGTTTCCGACTCGGCAACGGTTGCGGGGTTCAGCGTGATCGATGTCCCGCCCGACACCACCCACTCCTCATAATCCGCCATCACCAACTCAGCCCTTTTCATCAAGGGTGGCAGCAACGCCTTGCGGTCGGGGTGCGCGAATATCTTGAGATTCAGCGCTCCGGCGTCCAACAGTTCCTTGAACTTGGTATAGCGATCTTCCCAGGGGAAATCCGTGCCGTCTTTCGCCATCGCCAGCACCATCTTGCGGTGGATGTCCTTGTTGCGTCGCCTACCTTCACCGTCGATCACCTGAAACAGCGTGATCAGGAACTTCTTCAACTTCTCGATCAACAAAAGCTTTTGCTGCTCGGTCAGTTGCAGGGCTGCCAGCAGTTCGATGGCGTCCAGCGAAGCCATCAGCCCGCCAATGGAATGGGGCAATCCGGTCTCACTCTGGGGTTTTTTCTTCTTCTGCTGCGCCTCAGGCAATTCATCGAGCCCCCAGCCGACGGCATCCTCCACCAGATCGATATCGAACACCGCACCGACGCGGTCGTCCTCGTCACTGAGCTTGGACGCCAGATGCTTGACTACCTGCTCGGCAAAGGTCGCGCGTTTTTCGTCGGCGTGCCTGGCCAACTCCGGCTTCTTGAAATCGAGGATGCCCCACAATCGTTCGCGGCTGCCCAGCCAGGCCGACCCCGCGTGGCGCAGATTGATGGCGCGCGGCTTGTCCTCCTTGGTCAGTTCATCGAGAAAATCGGAGAGGCCCGTCGCACCTTCCTTGTCCTTACCGCCGGCTTGTGCCGCCTTCCAGCTTCGCCAGTGGGCGCTGATTCCCTTGTCGTCGAAAAACAGCTTGAAGGCCTTGTCCATCTTCTCCTTCAGGTTCATCGCATCGAGGTCGGATACCGTAATGCCGCCATATTTGGCGAAGACCTTCGGCAAGTTCTTCGAGACGACGCCCGCGTGCGAAAAGTCGACCAGCAGGCAGTCGTTTTTCCACTTGCGCCAGCGATTCACCCGGCAGGCCGCCTGGAACAGCAGGACGTCATCCATGCCACGATCGATGAACAGGGTGTGCAGCGTCGGTTCGTCGAAGCCGGTAAGCAGCTTGTCCACCACCACCATGAGGGCGTTGTAGACCTTCAAGCCTTGCTTGGCGCCTTCACCCTTACGGCGAAACTCATCGATGATCGCGTCCTGATTCCTGCCGCCGTTGAGGGATGCGCAAGTCGGCTCGCCCTGCTTGTCCGTGTAGAGTAAAAGCACCGGGCAGTGTCTGATCGCCTCGGCGTGCACCACGAAACGCGGGTCCATAGCCAGCGTGTCCAGTTCGGCTCGCAGCAGTTTTTGATACGCGATCGCCGCCTTGATCGAATGCGCGGCGAACATCGCCTTCCCCTCGCCCAGGGCACGGCCGGGCGGGCGGATGGTCATCATCGTTTTGGCCACGAAGACGAGTGCGGCCTGCTTGGCGACAAATGCCTGCCGGTTCGGGTTCTGGTAAATCTCGTCGGAACTGGGCGCGCGCAGTTTGTCGCCATCCTGCAGTTTCTGCACCGATTCCGTGATCTTGTATTGCAGATGATCCTCGAAGCGGAGGACGTTCTGGATTGGGTTCAGAATCACCCGGTCGCGAATCGCCTGGGTCATCGTGTAGGCGAAATACGGTGCCCAGCGGATGTCATCGCCGGCTGCCGCCGGAGATCGCCACTCGCCGAAGCGGGCGAGGATTTCGTCCCGCGGTGTCGCGGTCAGGCCGACGATGAGATTGCGCTTGGCCCCCTCGGGCCGGAGGGTGCCCCACTCGTCGAAGATTTCGATGGTCGCGTCGTGCAGGATGCCGTTCTGGCTGCGGTGCACCTCGTCGATGACGAAGGCCACCCGCTTGGTCGCCAGCAGCTTGGCCAGCGCCGGGTCGGCCTCGGCCAGCTTCCGGATGGACGGGAATTTCTGGATGTTGACCACCACCACGCGCACCCCGCTTTGCAGGCCATCGCGCAAATCCCTGAAGGTCTCCGCTTCGGCGACGATGTTCTGCGTTGCCCGCAGGCGTGCCGCTTGTTGGGCCACGTTCTGGCGCAGTTCGGTGCGGTCGGTCAAGAGAACGCAGAGATCGAACAAGGGTGCTGCCGCCGCGCTGCGCGGGTCCGCCATGTCGGCGAGCGCCTGCGCCAGCCAGACGATGACATTCGTTTTGCCGAGCCCCGCCGCGCCTTGCAGCAAGATGGAATGCGACTCCTGCCCATTGCGGTGCAGCAGGGTCTTGCGGACGATCTCATCGGCCTTCTTCGGGTCTAGTCCGGGCAGGGACAGGGCCAGTGCCGCCCGGATGTCCACCTCGTTGATCTTCGACTTGCTTTCTTTGGCATAGAGTTCATGCACCCGGCGCATGGCCTGGTACAGCATGGCGCGCTGCGCCGGGCGCGGGCGCAGAATCTCGGTCGCGGTGGTGGTACGGCTGGGAATGTTCTGGTTAAAGAAATGAATCTCACGGTCTACGCCGTCGGCAGGTGCGAAGAACGACGCCAGATGTTCGGCCAGTGCCACGGAGGCCGGTTTCTCGCGCATTTCCGCGGTGCGCATGAACGCTTCCACCACTTTGCCTGGCAGTGCCTCCACGAGTGCCTGCGTATTGTCTGCCTCGATGGCGTCGTCGATCTCCGGCAACAGCCATTCGATCTCCGGCAGCACCATCATCGCACCCATGTCCACGGCGCTGATATGGGTAGCTTTTTCGTACAGGCAAATCGCCTGGCGAATCTCCCAGCGCACCTTTTCGCTCAGGTCGCGGTGGCGAAATCCCGGCCAGTGGCCGCCTTCCGCCGCGTAGCGTTCGCGCGCCTCGCGCAACACGGCAATGCCGGCCTCGACGCAATCGTGGGCGATCTTCCTGCGGCCGTGGCCGGCGGCGGTCTGCCCGGTCTGGGCGGTTTTCAGTTCGGCATAGGCGAGGTACAGGCCATTGACGAAAAACACCAGGTCGGGCCGGCGACGGATGCGCTTGTTGCTGTGGGGAAATTGCCGCTCGAAAGTCGCCTCCGGGATCACACGCAGGAAATTCTTTCTGAACAGATCCGCCGCCCTGGCATCCGCCCCGGCGCGCGGCGCTTCGTTCCACAGCACGAAGGACTGGCCGGAGAACGTCAGGCTCTCGCGCAGCACGAAAGCGGCATTCGCCTTGGCGGCGACTTTGGGCAACAGCGTCTCGGTCAGAAAGGCCTGCAGAAAGGCCGCGTCGGAGTCATAGCCCTTCATCGCCCTGGCGTAGGCGGCGGCGTTGAGCGGGCAGCCGTCGCGCAGGAAGTGGAGCAGATCCCCCGGCACGATCCAGCGCATGGCGTCGATGTCGGCCGGCTTGCCGAATATCCAGTCCAGGCCGTCCGGCTGCGGCGCAGTCAGGTAGGGAATGAAGACACCGTTCTGAAAGTCGCTTTCCTTGAAGCCATGGGCCATGCGGGGTCCTCTTGTGCTCAGGCCGTCTCGGCCGGTGGGTCGTAGGCGGAAAGGTCGATCTTGCCGGTGACCGCCTCGTGGATGATGGCTTTGCGCTGTTGCTGCAGCAGGTCGTCGAGCTGGTCGATGAGCGCGATTTGTCGGTCGATCTGCGACAGCTTGCGGTCGAGGAAGGCGGCGATTGCGTGCTGTTCGGCGAGCGGCGGTACAGAAATCAGCATTTGCCGCAAGTGCGTTGGGCCGAAATGATGAATTGTCGAGCCTTTCAGGTAGTCCTCAACCTGCCCGAGGAACGCCTTTGAAATCACGAAGAGGCGAAGATAAGCCTTGGTCAATCCAGTCTTGGGCCGCAATATGATCAAACCGGTATATGGAATCGCACCCACCGCGTCAGTGCCTGCTTCGCTAAGGAACGTTCAAAAAACAACCTGCGGAAATTCATTGCTGGACTGGAAAAACGGTGGGATTCCATTGATCAGCTTTCGCAAATTGTTTTTGAAACGTTCCTAACCATGCCAGTACTCGCACTGGCGCTGATGACGATGTCACCCAGTTTCAGCCGGAATTGCCGCCACTGGCGTTCGGCCTTCTCGGGCGCTACGTAATTGCAGCCCTCCATGGTGATCAGGCCGGGCGTGATGTTTCCGATTCTTAGCAATGGAACTCCGGCCTGCATGAAGTCGGTGGCCATGATGCCCGGTCCCTCGCGGAAAAAGACCTGGCTGTTCGCAGTAACAGCAGCAAGTCTAGCGGGTTTAAGTCCCGTCTGGGGAGTTGTCCGTACGCCCCGGTAGCATGAGGAAGCGGCGCCGTGGCGACACGGGGTCGTGAGTTTCCAACAGCAAGAGAGCAGGCCGTAACGCAAGTGAACCTATGAGTAGCCTCGTAAATTATGTGGAGGAGCCGACCCTGTGGTCAGAAGGGGAAGGCCGTTGGATGGGCGCTGGAATAACGGAAGTGGCGTCAATCGACTCCCGGGGTAGCAGGGATGGCATGTTCTTGAAGACTTACTGCCCAGTGCTGGAGGCCCGTCTGCGGAGGTGGGGAGACCACCGACTGCTGCGTATAAGGCAACGAAAGCGCAGCGGCTGCAGGCGGGAGTCGGAGGGGTTCATAGTACCGTCTGAGTTCGTGGGACAACATAACCCCGGACGAGGGAAGGGACCCTACTTTGTTCGTGCAACCGAAGAGCGGAGGATCGAGGGATTGCCATGT
>NZ_SPMX01000064.1 GCF_012940005.1 Candidatus Accumulibacter contiguus
GTGGTCGAGCGACGGTCCGTACCGCTTTATACATGGCGGCCTTAAGTGCCATACGTTACAACCCCGTCATCAAGACCTTTTATGAACGTTTGCTTGCTAACGGAAAACTCAAAAAAAGTCGCGCTGGTCGCTTGCATGCACAAGATGCTGACGATCATGAACGCCATAGTCAAATCGGGTATTCCGTGGAATCCAGAGCATGCAAAATGCGCCTAAAAAAAGCTTGACTGGGAACACAGTTTGCTCTCCCCCAACCCCTCCCCCGCGAGGGGGGAGGGGAGATTCGAGAGTCGCTCGCGACTTTCATAGTAAGGCAGTGCATGCCCCCCGCTGCCAGCCCAGCCAGCGATGGCGAGCGCATTGCTGCGGTGCGCCGGTGTGTGCGACACTCGCCAACTCGCTCAACCTGCCCCCGGATCCGCCCGCATGCGCCAAATGCTGATCTCCTGCTCGGCCAGCCTGCTCGCCCTGGCACTTTCCTTAAGCGCCTGCCAAACCGCGCCGCTCCCCGCCCCGCTCCCGGCGAGCGCCCTCGAAATCCACATCGCGCACATCAACGACCACCATTCGCACCTCGAAGCCACTCCCGACTTCGAGATCAGCATCAAGGGGGTTCCGACGCGCGTCGAGGCCGGCGGTTTTCCTCGCCTGACGACGCTGTTCAAAGCCAGCCAGGGTCTGCCGAACCTGTTGAAGCTGCACGCCGGCGACGCGATGACCGGCACCCTCTACCATACCCTCTATCAGGGCGAGGCCGACGCGGCGCTGATGAACAGCGTCTGCTTCGACGCTTTCGAACTGGGCAACCACGAGTTCGACGAAGGCGACGCCGGCCTGCGGCGCTTTCTCGATGACTTGCGCAACGGCCCCTGCCAGACCAGCGTTCTCGCCGCCAACGTCGAAGCGGCGATCGGCAGCCCGCTCGCGCCGGCCGCCGCCAATGACTATCTGCAACCCTATCTGCTCAAGTCATTCGGCAACGTCACCGTCGGCATCATCGGCATCGAAGTGCGCGGCAAGACGATGAATTCCTCGCGACCGCTAGCGAGCACGCGCTTCGCAGACGAGGTCGCCAGCGCGCAGAAATACATCGAGCGGCTGCGCGCGCAGGGCATCCGCCACATCGTCCTGCTCACCCACCAGGGCTACGCAGCCGACGTGGCGATGGCCGCGCAGCTCAGTGACGTAGACGTGATCATCGGTGGCGACTCGCATACCCTGCTCGGCGATTTTTCAGCGATCGGGATCGACGCTTCTTCTGGCCCCTACCCGACGGTCGTCCGCAACCGCGACGGCGACCCCGTCTGTATCGGCCAGGCCTGGGAATACGCCAAGGCTTTCGGCCTGCTGCAGGTTCGCTTCGATGCGCAAGGCCGCGTCGAGAGCTGCCGCGGCGAGGTGACCCTGCCGATCGGCGACGATTTTCGGCAGAAGGATGCCAGCGGCGCTTTCGTCGCCGTCGACGCGGCCACGCGCGCGCGCATCGTCCAAGCGTTGCAGGAATCCGGCGGCGCGCGCGTGCTCACCGCCGACCCGCTCGCGCAGGCGACTCTCACCCGCTTTGCCGGCCGCCTCGAAGACCTGAAAAAGCAGCAGATCGGCATCGCCAGCGAATCGCTGTGCCTGGTGCGCGTACCCGGCGAATCGACCAACCGCAGCAGTGGCGTCGCCGGCTGCGAGCAGGCCAACACGCTGGCACGCGGCAGCGACATTGCGCAGGCCGTCGCCATCGCTTACCGGCAGGCGAGCAGGCTCGCCGACATCGCCCTGCAGAACGGCGGCGGCATCCGCAGCGCGCTGCCGCAGGGCGAAGTCAGTTTCAACACCGCGTACACGGTGCTGCCCTACAGCAACGTGCTTTTCGAACTGCAGCTCAGTGGCAGCCAGGTCGCCGAGGTGCTCGAAGACGCCGTCGGCAATTATCTCGATCGGGGCGGATCGGACGGCTCTCACCCCTACGCCGCCGGCCTGCGCTGGCAGCTCGACCTGTCGCAGCCGCGTGGCCACCGCTTCAGCGCCATCGAGGTGCAGCGCAAGGACAGCGGAATCTGGCAGGCAATCGACCCACAAGGCAGTTATACCGTGGTGACCAGCGATTACCTCGCGACCGGCAGCGACGGTTATACGACGCTTGGCAGGATTCATCAGACCGGCCACAGCGTGAACACCTATCTCAACTACACGCAAACCTTCGTCGATTACCTGCTGGCGCGCGGCACCGTCAGCCGACCGGCCGCAGCCGATTACAGCCACCAACGGGTGATCGGTCGCGACGGCAGGGTGCTGCCCTGAGAGAAGCCATCCGTACAATGAAAAAACAATATATCGTCGGCATCGATCTCGGGACCAGCAACACGGTCGTCGCTTACAGCGCGCCCGGCAAGCGGCAAGTCGAACTGTTCGAAATCGAGCAACTGGTCGGTCCTGGCCAGGTGGCCGCGCGACCCTTGCTGCCTTCGGTGCGTTTCCATCCGGCGCCCGGCGAGATCAGCCCGGGTGATCTGCAATTGCCGTGGGCAACCGAGGAAGGCGACGCGCCGCTGGTCACCGGCCGCCTGGCGCTCGAACTCGGGGCACAGGTTCCCGGTCGGCTGGTCGCCAGCGCCAAGAGCTGGCTGTCGCACGCCGCAGTCGACCGCCTGGCGCCGATCCTGCCGTGGGGCGCCGAAGACGGGGTCGCCAAGGTCTCGCCAGTAGTGGCCAGCGCGAGTTATCTCGCGCATGTTCGCGCCGCCTGGCAGCACCGTTTTCCGAAAGCACCACTCGAGCAGCAACAGCTGATCCTGACCATCCCGGCCTCCTTCGACGAAGGCGCACGCGCGCTGACACTCGAAGCCGCGCGGCAAGCCGGCCTGGCCAATCTGCGCCTGCTCGAGGAACCACAAGCGGCTTTCTACGACTGGCTGTTCCGCCACCAGCAGAGCCTGGCCGATGAACTCGCGGCAACGCGGCTGCTGATGGTCTGCGACGTCGGCGGCGGCACCACCGATCTGACGCTGATCCAGGTGGCAATCCAGGACGGCGAGCCGGTACTCACCCGCATTGGCGTCGGCGACCACCTGATGCTCGGTGGCGACAATATGGATCTCGCGCTCGCGCACCTCGTCGAGTCGCGCTTGCCGGCCAGCGAAGGTCGCCTGTCAGCGCCGCGCTTTTCGCAACTGACGGCGCGCTGCCGGATGGCCAAGGAACAACTGCTGGCCGCCGGCGCACCCGAGGCGGTGCAACTGACCCTGCTCGGTGGCGGTTCGCGGCTGATCGGCGGCGCGCGAACGGTCGAACTGAAGCGCGATGAAGTCCTGCAGGTGATCGTCGATGGCTTCTTCCCGCGCGTGCCGCCCGATGCGCCCGTTCAGCAGCGACGTGCCGCGATCGTCGAGTTCGGGCTGCCCTACCCCGCCGACCCGGCGATTACACGCCACGTCGCCGCCTTCCTCAGAAGACACGCGCAGGCTGCGCGTCAGGCGCTCGGCGACGCCGCCGACCCAGGCGGCGAGCCAGGCCGCCTGCCAATACCCGATACGCTGCTGTTCAACGGCGGCGTTTTCCGCGCTGATGCCCTTGCCGAACGTCTGCAGTGCACCCTGGGCGACTGGCGCGGTGCAGCGCTGCGCATCCTGCACAATGATAACCCTGATGTCGCCGTGGCCCGCGGTGCAGTCGCTTACGCGCTGATCCGCCAGGAACATGGGCGGCAAATCGGCGGCGGATCGGCACGCAGCTACTTCCTGCTTCTCGAAGATCAAGGCCAGCAGCGGCGCGGCATCTGCCTGCTGCCGCGTGGTACGGAAGAAGGGCACGAAATCCGGCTGCCCGAGCGCATCTTCAGCCTGCGCCTCGGCCAGCCGGTACGCTTTCACCTTGCTTCGTCGGTGGCCGATACCCCTTATCTGCCGGGCGAAATCGCCCCTCTCGACGACGAGGATTTCATTCGCCTGCCGCCGATCGCCACCGTCGTGCAGACGCAGGCCGGCAGCAGCCAGCGCGAAGTGCGCGTGCAACTGAGCACCGCCATGACCGAAGTCGGCACCCTCGAAATTCACTGCGTCGGCGTTGAAGATGCCGCCCGTCGCTGGCTGCTCGAATTCCAGTTGCGTGGCGACGACGGCAGCACGGTGGTATCGTCGGCAGTCCTGCCGGCACGTTTCGCTGACGCCGTGCAGTGCATCGAGCGTATTTTCGGGGCCAGTTCGCAACCGGTCGAAAGCAAGGAAGTGCGCCGTCTGCGCGGCCAGATCGAGCATCTGCTCGGCAAACGCGAGGACTGGGAAATGCCGCTGCTGCGCGCGCTGTTCGACATCCTGTTGCAGCGCGCGCGGCGCCGCCGGCGTTCACCGGAGCATGAACGCCTGTGGCTCAATCTGGCCGGTTTCTGCCTGCGCCCCGGCCTCGGCTACGCGCTCGACGAGTGGCGGATCGAGCAACTCTGCGACTTGTTCCCACAGGGAATCCAGTATGTGAACGAGAGCCAGAACTGGTCGGAATGGTGGACCCTGTGGCGACGAGCTGCAGGCGGTCTGCCGGCTGCCGTTCAGGAGCAGCTCCTGGCCGAACTCGGGCCCTGGCTGCGTGCCGAGCCGACGAAGAGCCGCAGCCGCCTGGCAGCAACCATCGCCGGCAGTCACGACGACATGCTGCGCCTTGTCGCCTCGCTCGAACGACTACCTGTCGAACGCAAGCTCGAAGTCGGTGAATGGCTGCTCGAACGCTTGCGCAAGAACTCGGAGAAAACACTCGGCTGGTGGGCGATCGGCCGCATCGGCGCCCGCCAGTCGCTCTATGGCAGCACCCACCAGGTAATCCCGGCCGAGGTCGCCGGCCGCTGGCTGCAAGCCCTGCTGGCGCTGGACTGGAAAAAGGTCGAGCCCGCAGCTTTCGCGGCAACGCAAATCGCCCGCCTGACCGGCGACCGTGCTCGCGACCTGCCAGACGACATCCGCGCAGCGGTACTCGCGCGTCTGCTATCGATCAATGCCAGTGTTACCTGGGTCAGGCAGGTGCAGAGTGTCGTCGAACTCGACAAGGCCGACGAACGCCGCGCTTTCGGCGAGTCCCTGCCAGCAGGATTGAGACTGCTGCAGGGAGCCGGAAGCGCACGAACAGTGAGCACCGCAGCGACTTCGGAGCACCCGGCAAGCTAGTCAAATCGATTCAGAGGGCAGGCTTCGACAGGCCGTCGAACCGCTCGTGCAGCAGCACCCGCCGGCGCCATCAGCCCGCACCCGCGCCGGGGTCACTGAGCATAAATATCATTAACTTAGCCACTTACGAACGACTCGCAGCTTCCCGAGAGGCGCTCGCCGGATTGACATCGAACGCTCGTTTTCCGGATAATGGCCACCAGAGGAACCCGCTGACTGCCTTGGCAAAAGCAGCGGAAGCCTTCACCGGGATGTTTTCAAGGAGTGAGCCATGCGCGCGAACAGGGGCGGAGATCGCCGCCAATGTAATTCCGGTCCACCGACTGGAGTGGCTGAACGCCGCTGCGGCAGTGACCGGCGCAGGTTTCAGTTGACAGGAGAATCCATCGCGGCAGTCGAAGCGCGGCTGGCGGCGCTTGCATGTCAGCGCGACGAAAACCGTGAAGACGACGGTTCGGGGTGGGACAAGGTGATCATTTCCTTGAGCTAACGGTCATGACTTTTTGAGACCCACCCAATCATCAGGTCCGGTCTGAACCGGGAGGAAGCGATTTCCGAGGAGAATGGTCGACCGCCGGCATCTGCAGGTCGCCGCGCCGTTCGAAGGGAACATTGCCCAAACCGGAAACATTGATGCGTCCTACGATCCGGTAGTCGACCCGCTCCCGGCCGCCCTTCTGCAAATCGCGAAGCTGTTTCAGGGTGCTGCCCAGCGTACTGGTGGCCATCACCTCGAGGACCGCTTCGCCAAATCGCGGGACGCTGACCGCCTTGTCCGACAGACCCTTGATGAATGCTTGTCCATTGAGTTCGATCTCGAAGTTCAGGCCATTGATCGGCAATTCCACATCATTCGGATTCTGGATTCGCAATTTGAGCAAAAAACGTTGTTCGAACAGGCCCAGTTGCACCAGATTCAGTCCGGCAACGCTGACCTCGGGCTTTTGTGAAAAGCTTCCGAGTCCGGCACAAGCGCTCAACACAGCGATCGACACGATCGCCAGACAGCTTCTCATGAGCACTGGCCAGCGGCTTCCAGAACCCGCAACAACGACGCCGTATCCGCACGCCCCCAGCCCTGCGCCATCAGGGCATTGAGTTGCTGATCGACCTGCGCGGCAACCGGCAGGGGAACCCCGAGACGATGGGCTTCGCCGATGACGATGCGGTAATCCTTGTGATGTAGGCGGGCCTCGACCCCGGCAACGAAGTCCCGATCGACCATTCTCCCACCCATCACTTCCAGCACACGGCTGCCGGCTGAACCACCGAGCAACGCCTGTCGCACCCTGGCCGGATCAGCTCCGGCAGCACGGCTCAGGTGCAGCGCCTCGGCCACCGCCTGAATTGCCGCGACCATCAGCATCTGATTGCACAGCTTGGCGACCTGCCCGGCGCCGTGCTCACCGACATGCACGACAGACCTGCCGAGCAGTGCGAGGAGGGGCCGCACCCGTT
Source organism: Candidatus Accumulibacter contiguus (assembly GCF_012940005.1). Classification (GTDB taxonomy): domain Bacteria; phylum Pseudomonadota; class Gammaproteobacteria; order Burkholderiales; family Rhodocyclaceae; genus Accumulibacter; species Accumulibacter contiguus. Next base: position 6,600 of record NZ_SPMX01000064.1, read on the forward strand.
CGAGCACCGCTGCCTTGCCGCCAACCATGATCGCCAGCGTCGCCGCGATCGCCCCCTGCTCGCCGCCGGAAACCGGCGCATCGAGCATGTCGACGCCCGACCGGGACAGACGTTCGGCCAGCGAGCGTGCCGTTTGCGGCGCGATGGTGCTCATGTCCACCAGGATCGAGCCCGGAGCGAATCCCGCCAGCAAGCCATCCTCGCCGAGCGTCAGGTGCTCGACGTCGGCACCGGCGGTGACCATCGTGAATACCACCTCGGAGCACCCTGCGACTGCCGCCGCCGATGCGCAGTGCAACGCTCCAGCAGCCAGCAAGGGCTGGCAGGACGCGGGACGCCGTGCCCAGAGCGCGACCTGATGCCCGGCATGCAACAGATGCAGCGCCATCGGCCGGCCCATCACACCAAGGCCGATGAAACCGAGCCGCATCAGGTGTCTCCCTCGCCACCCGACAGGCGCTCGAGCAGCTTGAGAATGGCAATCGAGTCCTCCTCGCCAAGTCCTGAACCGACCATCGCGTTATACATCTGTGCCGTCGCTGCCGACACCGGCAGGCACAGGCCCAGCTCGTGCGCACTCTGCATGACGATGTTCATGTCCTTCTGATGCATCCAGGACTTGAAACCCGGTTTGAAGTTGCGGTCCAGCATGCGCTGGCCGTGATTCTCGAGAATCTTCGAATAGGCGAAACCACCCAGCAGCGCTTCGCGTACCCTGGCCGGGTCGACGCCGCTCCTGGCCGCGAAATTGAGCGCCTCGGCGACGGTCAGCACACCGACGCCGGTAACGATCTGGTTGGCTGCCTTGGCCACCTGTCCGGCACCCACATCGCCCACATGCACGATGTTCCTGCCCATGCAGGCGAACGCCGGTCGCGCGCGATCGAAAGCAGTCACCTGGCCGCCGACCATGATCGACAGCGTGCCGGCGATGGCTCCCACCTCGCCTCCGGAGACCGGAGCGTCGAGAAAATCGATGCCCTGCGCGAGCAGGCGCGCGCCGATGTCGCGCGCGGCCGCCGGCCGAATGGTACTCATATCGACAGCGATCAGGCCGCTTCTGCCGGCACTCGCCACCCCCCCGTTCGCCAAGCATCACCTGTTCGACATCGGGCGCGTCGGCGACCATCGAGATCACCACATCGACCACCTCGGCCACCCCCGCAGGGCTGACCGCGGCACCGGCACCGGCGTCCAGCAAGGGCTGCATCGACTCGGCACGCCGCGCCCAGACCGTGAGCGGGTGCCCCCCCGTGCATGAGGTTCAGCGCCATCGGACGCCCCATGATACCCAAACCGATGAATCCGATTTTCATTGCTGCTCCTGTTGTGATGACCAGATCGAGCTGTGCAGTGTAGCAACAGTGTAGCAATAATCCAGTGACGGCTGGCCAGGGCTTTCGCCTTCAGGCCAGGACCGTCACCACGACACTGCGCCGATGCGCCCACGTCCGGTGTTCCCAGAGATAGATTCCCTGCCAGGTACCGAGGCGTAGCTCGCTCTTGCCGATCGGAACCATCACCGAGCTGCCGGCCAGGATGTTGCGGGCATGCGCGGCCATGTCGTCATCGCCCTCGTCATCGTGCAGATAAGCCGGATCGCCGTCGGGTGCCCAGCGGCTGGCCAGGGTTTCGAGGTCACGGCGCACCGAGGGGTCGGCGTTCTCGGTGAGCACCAGCGAACAGCTGGTATGCTGGACAAAGACGTGCGCAATGCCGATCGACAAGCCGGCGGCGCGAACGATGCGGGCCACCTCGGCTGTAATCTCGATGCTGCCGCGCCCGCGGGTGTGGACATCAAAGCTTTCCTGATAAGCCATGTAGCACTCCTTAGCCGGTGCCTAGAAGGCAGAACCTGGTGTCTTGAGGAATTCAATTTCAGCATCCGTCGACGTGCGGCCGAGAATCGCGTTGCGGTGCGGGTAACGCCCGAAGCGCTCGATGATCGCCTGGTGTCGGAGTTCGAAGTCGAGGTTATGTTCCATTCCCGGCGCAGCGAACAGCCTGACCGCCAGCGCGTGTATTGCCGCTGACTCGCTGTGCATGTACGGCAGATAGAGAAAAGCTCGGCGCGTCGGTGCAAGGGCCTGGTCCAGGCCGGCGGCGACCGCTTCCTGGGCGAGCACCAGCGCCATGCCGTCGGCAGCAAAAGCCTCGGGACGATCGCGAAAGAGGTTGCGGGAGAACTGGTCGAGGACAATGATCTCGGCCAGCCGCCCATCGGCAGCATCGGCACCCTGGCGCCACGCGTACAGTTCGCAGCGTAGCGCCGCCGCATGCAGGGCGCCAAAACGTGCCTCGACCAGCCGGTCGAAGTCCTCCGATTTCGCCCACCACTGCGCCGGCGTCGTCTCTTCGAACCAGAAGTGCAGAATGGCTGCGGGCGTCATCGCCATACTCCTGTTCCCATACGCCAGATGATGGCCATCGGCAGCCTATGCCTTTCCGCGAGCAGGCGCGCCGACACCCAACTCGCGCCAGCCGTCGTGGCCGAGTTCCCTGAGCGTCTGCATATTGCGCTCGTAGATTGCCGCCGCGTCGGGAATGGCTGCGACGGCGCGATCGATGCTGGCTTCACGCAGCAGGTGCAGGATCGGGAAGGGCGAACGGTTGGTATAGTTGGTCACGTCGTCATGATCGGTGTCGACAAAGGCGTAGTCCGGATGAAAGCTGGCCACCTGCAACACGCCGCGCAGACGCTTCGTTTTCAACAGCACATCGACAAGACCGAGAAAGCAGGTGAAATCCTCGAAGGCATCAAGCACACCGGGGTGAATCAGTAGTGTCGTATCCACCTCTTCCGGCGCTGCCGCCTGGAGCGCGTGCAACTCGCGATCCATGTCAAGAAGCAGGCTCTCCTCATCGCGCGCATCGCTGACCACGTAACGCACCTGCCCCTTGACATGAACGCCCTTGGCAAAAGGACAGAGGTTGAGGCCAATCACTGCCCTTTCGAGCCACTGGCGAGTGACGGCGATGACTTGATCGTGGCTGGGGATGTTCTGGTGTCGGATCTTGGACATGGTCCGCTACTGGCTCCTCGGGCTGTCGTACTACGATGCGCGCCAGTGTAGCGATTCGCGTCGGATGAGGCAAAGCGCAGCCATCGCCAGCGCATCTCATCGGCGACCAGGCCAGGGGATTACAATACAGCTTTGTCGCGTGCGAGTGCGCCATGGAAAGCGTTGCAGCGGTCGTCATCGGCGCCGGGGTGGTCGGCCTGGCCTGCGCCCGCACGCTGGCACGGCGGGGCATCGAGACCGTGATTCTCGAACGCAACGACACTTTCGGCAGCGAAACCAGCGCCCGCAACAGTGAAGTGATCCACGCCGGGCTGTATTACCCGACGGGCTCGCTCAAGGCAGCGCTGTGCGTTGTCGGCCAGCGGAAACTCTACGGATTCTGCGCTACGCACGGCATCAGCCACCGGCGCTGTGGCAAGCTGATCGTCGCCACCTCGACAGCGCAGGAAGACAAACTTGCCGCGCTGCAGCAGCAGGGTCAGCTGAACGGTGTCGACGACCTGCGCCTGCTGAGCGCAGCCGAGGCACGCGCCCTCGAACCCGCACTGACCTGCAGCGCTGCCCTGCTCTCTCCCTCCACCGGCATCATCGACAGCCGCGCCCTGATGCGAGCGCTGCTCGGCGATGCCGAACGTGCCGGCGCCTGGCTGGCTCTGCGCAGCCCGTTCTGCAGCGGCTCCATCGAGACCCACGGCTTCATCCTCGAAAGTGGCGGCAGCGACAGTCTGCGCTTTACAACCGCCACGGTAATCAATGCCGCCGGCCTCTGGGCACCCGAAGTCGCCGCTTCGCTCGCCGGTTTTCCGGCAGCGCTGCTGCCAGTGAGCCATCATGCCAAAGGCAACTACTATGCCCTCAGTGGCCGCTCGCCCTTCTCGCGGCTGATCTATCCGCTGCCCGGGAACGGCGGCCTGGGGATTCATCTGACGATCGATCTCGGCGGGCAGGCACGCTTCGGCCCGGACGTCGAGTGGTTGCCGCCACCCACGCCAGGGCAGCCGATCGGCGCACTGGACTACCGTGTCGACCCGACACGCGCTGACACCTTCGCTGCCGAAATTCGCCGCTACTGGCCAGGATTGCCCGTAGCGGCGCTGGCACCGGCTTATGCCGGCATCCGCCCGAAGATCGCTGGTCGCTCGGATCCTCCCGGCGATTTCTTGCTCCAGGGGCCAGCGCAGCATGGCATCCCCGGCCTGATCAACCTGTTCGGCATCGAATCGCCGGGGCTGACGGCCTCTCTGGCAATCGCCGAGTACGTTGCTGACGTCGCGACCGGACGGTATGCCGGCTGAGAACATGCGCGCGGTCCTCGATACCAATATCGTGCTGGACCTCCTGCACTTCGCCGACCCGCAGACGCAAGCGCTGCAGTACGCGATCACGCGCGGCGCCCTGCGCTGCTTCACCGATCGCCATTGCCTGTCCGAACTGAAGCGCGTCAGTGCCTACCCGCAGTTCGGACTCGATGCCGCTGCGCAAGGGGCACTTCTGGAGCGCTACCGCAGTTTCACCAGCACCTGCGATAGCGACGATAGCGACGAGATCGAAGCCTACCCCCTGCCCCGCTGCCGCGACAGCGACGACCAGAAGTTCCTGATCCTCGCGCTACGCTGCCGCGCCGACCTGCTGATTACCCGCGACCGGCTGCTCCTGCAGCTCGCCCGCCACCGCCGTCTGCCCGTTCCCTACGCGATCGTCACGACGGAGGCCGCCAGCGCGCTGTTTGCAGGCGGAGCAGTCGCGCCACGGTTTGCTGATTGCCAAAATGCAGGCACGCGTCATTGACCATCGGGGTGCCAGATTGTAGAATGCACGCTTTCTCGGGGCGTAGCGCAGCCTGGTAGCGCATCTGCTTTGGGAGCAGAGGGTCGTGAGTTCGAATCCCACCGCCCCGACCAGTTGAACAAGTGCCTGTTGCAAATGTATCAAGAGGTAGCAGGAAACAGTTGCCAGGCCATGTCGTACTCGCGCCCGTAGCTCAACCGGATAGAGCACCGGCCTTCTAAGCCGGGGGTCGTGAGTTCGAGTCTCGCCGGGCGCGCCAAGCTAGTGGCGGTGTTAGCTCAGTTGGTAGAGCACTGGATTGTGATTCCAGTGGTCACGGGTTCGAATCCCGTACATCGCCCCAACAAATCAAGAAGTTGGCACCATCAAGCGGCCATGCTCTCAGGTATCCGGTTCTGTGTAGCCACCATGTAGCCAGATTTGAGCAATCCAGAGCAACGTCAGGCCAAAGAAAACCCGGCGCACGTCCGGGGGTCTGGTTCAGCGCAGCGCCTCTGCGCGGGTAACGGCGAGGTAGTGTTCCAGCTTGGCGACGATACGCGGCAGGTCGGTGCGGAACTGCTCGACCGTCACCTGGCTGACGTCAATCGTCAGGGTAACGGCAAAAGGCGCGCAAAGATCAGCGCCGAAGGTGTAGCCGCTTTTCTCAGCCATGACTCGCCCCCTCCACCGTCGAGAGGAACACGGCCAGGGCCGGCGGCAGCGCGTTGGAATCGCCTTCGGGTTCGAGGCTGGCGAGTTTTGAGGAGTAGGGGGATTGTTGGCGAGTGGTAGCGCCGGGGGTGTTGGGCATGGGGTGATTCCAAGTAGCGGTTGTGTGTTCCGCCTTCCCCACTTCCACATGAGGAGGGCAGACCGTGCGGGTGTGGAAGACCGGCACTTGGAACCGGCGAGCGCGAAGGCTCCCCGCACGGTCGCCCATAACTGGGGGCCATGCCAACGGACATGAAAAAAGCCGCGATGCAGGCGGCTTGTCCGCCAAGTGTCCGGGCTTCCACACCCGCATCGCTGATGTGCAACGACAGCACCAGCATAGGCCACGCGCCAGCAGTACGTCAAGGACTTGCACAATCGACGCTGGCGGGGCGATCTACCCCAAGCCGATACAACTTTGCCACAGAAACGCCCCTGAGCGTCGCTGTGCCCGCCATGGTTTCTTTCTCATCGACTGACACCTTGCCTGCCACCTTGCCTGCCACTTTGCCGGACACCATCCCGTTCGCCACGCACGCACGGGGGGTTGCCGGCAGCATTGCGCAGTGCAGCGTTAGCAAATATCGCGCCAGTAGTGACTGCTACCTGATGAACATCAGGTAGCGCATGGTGAGGAACAGTTCATGCTTGGCGTTGCTCCTGGCATGGTGCGGTGCGATTCGAAACGCTCGACTGGCAGCCCCGGCGAACCCGCTGCGCCCCCCTTGGGTGTGACGTGTGAGGGCGACGGTACTGCGCGGGGCATCAGCCATGCCGGGAACACATCGATGTCCAGCGCGGTGGCAGCCCGGTAGCGCCGGGAGTGACGGCACCTACCTTGTCGATCGCGCCAGGTGACTATCTGCACCTCGACAATGCCGCGCGATGCCATCCTCAGCAGGGCACGGGCGATCGATCGCCAGCAACGCCCGGCGAGCGCGGACACTTCACGGGCGCTTGCCCAGGGCCGATCCAGGGATTGTAGTGAATCGAGTGCCAATGCCTCGACGCCGGCTCTGTACTCGTCTCGTGCAGTGGTCAAGTGTCGCCCCTCTGTGTGCGCGTGCGAGGGGGAGCATATTCGGTTAGGCGCTTAGTTGCAATATGCCCAGAAGTAGCCTTTTTGCCGCCGGCGCGCGCAGCAGCCGCCCCCCCCCGGTCTTGGCATCACAACACAGGCCGCGCAGATCGTCGGGGAATGGTGGCGTCGTCGGTAGCTGCGCGGATGCGTACCGCTTCTTGCGATTTGGCGCCGGTTCCCTTGTCGAAATAGACGCCAGACAGCCACATGCGTGGCTCTTTGGAGAAGTGAACCCCGACTAGGTCAACCCGGCCTTCCGGTCCTCGTCGATCATGAATTGGTCTATCCGGTCCTGCATCCGCCCGGCCACTTTCGGATCCGACATATCCCCCTCCTGGGGTGTCTGCGCTTCGGTTGGGGCTGTACTTGATGCCTCGCTCGTCGAGCCAGCCGGCCGCTGCCTGTACGGCACCGTCGCGCCAATCGTGAAGCCGGGCTTGAAGATTGGGTCGTCCGGCGGGATCGCCGTTCCCCCATACTTCGTGATTAACTCCCTGCCCGTCATTTTTCCATCTGGTAAGCTCATGGCGTGTTCTCCTGGTGGTTGTGCGATTGGGTTTCACTGCGCTTCGGGCAGATCAAACGTCCAGCCCTTAGCCAGCATCCATCGGACGAGCTTTTCCCCTTCGGCGGACATGACTTCAGGCTCGTCGACTAGAGCACGTGCTTCCCACCGCGGGAATATCCCCCCTGAAACCTGCTCAATAAGGATATCGGGGCAGGGATAGACTTCTCCGCTGCCACCAAGCGCGAAGCAAGATGACAGCTTTAGCCCCCCTGCGGTTAGTTCGTCGATAATCTCCCCCATCTCGCCGGTGGACATGCTGGAGATTCCGAACAGTTGCCGGTCCTCGGACGCGTAGGGAAAGGCGGCCCGAAATGCAGCTTCTCCGCCCTGATAGTTCCTTCGTACTGCGCTCTTCTTGACGACCGCAGTCGAGAAAACGATGCGAATGCTCATGGTGTGCTCCTGTTCGTCGAATGAAAAAACCCGCGTCAGCGTGGGGGCTAAAGCGGGCCTTGACGAACCGAACGACGCTTTAGGAACGTTCAAAAAACAAGTTGCGGAATTTGAGTATTTGTTAAGATGACAGATTCTCCCATGGCTATGATTTCCTTCATCGCATGAAGCCTTACACTGAAGAAATAGAACGTCTGATGACGACAATGTTTTGCAGGTTGTCCGAAAAAGATCGGCGACGGTATGCGGCAGTCGAAGCCCATAAATTAGGGTGGGGTGGAAAGGAATATATTTCGAAATTGTTGGGTATAGACTCCAGGACGATCTGCCAAGCTTGGTGGATTTGAAAGAAATGCAAGAATTGGCGCCCGGTCGGATCCGCAGACCAGGGGGCGGCCGCAAATCCATCATCAACGCCATGCCTGAATTGGAAAGCATTTTTTTTTTGAAGTCATCTCTGAACATACGGCAGGAAGTCCGCAACACGACATCGTCTGGACGAACCTCAAACCGCAAGCTATTGCCGAGCGAATCACGACGAATGGCATTCCTGTAAGTCGCTACGTTGCCTGCAAGTTGTTGAAAAAGAATAAATTTGCAAGTCGCCAAGCCCAGAAAAAGAAGTCGTTCAAGCAACATCCAGAACGTAACCCCCAGTTTCAGAACATCACAGAAATCAAAGCGAAGTATCTTGCACGGAACCAGCCTGTGATCAGCATGGATACGAAGAAAAAGGAGATGATAGGCAACTTCTATCGCGCGGGAAAATTGTACGCACGAGAATCCATTGAAGTCTTGGACCATGATTTTGCCAGCTACGGCGAGGGAAAAATTGTGCCGCACGGACTTTATGACGTAGGGCTAAACAAGGGGCACGTGAACCTAGGAACGAGCCGCGATACGACGGAATTTGCGTGCGACAGCGTCGCGCACTGGTGGGAAAAGGTGGGCAAGTACGACTATGCTCACGCCACCCAACTCCTGCTGACGTGCGATGGCGGAGGCAGCAATCCCTCCAATTCCTCTTTGTTTCGACCAGGACT
>NZ_SPMX01000065.1 GCF_012940005.1 Candidatus Accumulibacter contiguus
CTTCGGGATCAACCGCACCATCTGCCTCCCCCGGCCGCTTCCGAATCCTCATCCCCACGAGTTTGTGCTGTGCCACGGAGGGTCACTGCGGGGTGGCCGAGAACTGGTCTGGGAGTTCGCCTTGAGCCGCTCCCGCGCCTCTTTCAAATCCCACAGCAACTTCACCAGCAAGCCATCTTTCTGCTTCGCCGGTAACGCCATCAGCTTCTGCTCATCCCACTGCTGAAGATCAAAGTCGCTCAGGTACACTCACTTGCCTCACGAACACGATTACCCGCTCACTGGTGAGATACCATAGCCAAACCATCCCTCGCTTGCAACCACTGCAGCATAGTTGGTATATGTCGTAGGGGGCTAAACGGTTACCACGTATTAGTATCCATTGATGGTACCGGGCATTTTAGTTCCGGTGCTACCAGTTGTCCGCAGTGTTGTGTGAAGAAGCACCGGGATGGGAGAGAAGAATATTATCATCAGCTGTTGTGTGCAACGGTGGTTCACCCGGACTACCCAGTGGTGATTCCCCTGATGCCGGAGCCAATCATGAAAGAGGACGGCGATAACAAAAATGACTGTGAGCGTAATGCATCGAAAAGGTTGCTGAAGCACCTGAGCGAGCAATACAAGCACCTGAAGCCGATTATCATAGAGGACAGTTTGTCGGCGAACGGACCACACCTTAAGTGGTTGAAATCATTAGAAATGAGGTACATTATTGGCGTCAAACAAGGAGATCATTCCCATTTGTTTGATTTGATCCAGAAAAAAAATGTGTCAAGGGGAAGCCATTGAATTTGAGAAGATTGACGACGCAGGAATTATTCATGGATTTCGGTTTATTAACGGAGTTCCCCTGAATAAAAGCCATCCGGATTTGCTGGTTAACTTTTTGGAATATTGGCAAATTAACAAAGGCAAGGAGGTTATTTTTTCGTGGATCACTGATATCGAACTAACGAAAGAGACGGTTTGCAAAGTCATGCAAGGAGGTCGAGCGCGCTGGAAAATAGAAAACGAAACGTTTAACACACTGAAGAATCAAGGTTACAATTTAGAGCACAATTACGGACATGGCGAAAAAAATTTGAGTTCGGTTTTTGGTTGTTTGACGTTCATGGCTTTTTTTAATTGATCAGCTTCAAGCGTGGGGATGTGAGCTATTTAAAAGTGCACGCCAGTCACGGCGTACTCTAATCTCTTTGTGGCATCGGATGATCGAGCTGTTTACAACTTATCTCATCCCTTCTTGGGAGGTGTTGTGGAAGGCAATTGCAAACGGTTACTCGGCCGGTACGCTAGAGATAGACTCGTCGTAGATCTTTGCTCGTTCGTATGGTGTTTTTTTTGTACCCAGTTTATTGCTCAGTGTGATTGTTAATATAAATTTTATTTCCGTGAAAAAAAGTCGGAAGCATTACTTCTGCAAAAACGTAATCTGCAAATGCAAATTGGATTTTATTTTAGGAGTTATCCGAATTGATTTATTATGCCGGGAACTGCTGGTATTGAACACACCGAAGAACAGGTTGTAGTGCTCGCGCTGGGCGTGTTCGGTCACGGAGAAGGCCAGCGAATTCAGCGCCAGCTGTTCCATGTTGCGGTCGATGAAGCGCGCCATGTCCCATCTGGCCGACCACGTTTTGCCGCGGCTGCCGGTCCGCCAGTGGGTGCTGTCGGTTCCGAAGCGGCTGCGTGATCACCTCGAACATGATCCGGCGATCGAGACGCTGGCGCTGCGCATTTTCCTGAGCGTCGTGGAACCAGCCTGGTGCCGGGCCTGCCCGGCGGCGGGTTCCGATTCCCGGATCGGGGCGCTTGCCTTCATTCACCGCTTTGGCGCGCTGCTTAATCCGTAGGTGCACTTCCACTGCATCGTCATCGAGGGTGTCTTCGAGGCGGACGCCTCGGGAGTGGCGACGTTTCACGAAAGCCGTGCCCCCGACCAGAAGTTGCTTGATGAGGTCCAGGCCAAGGTCCGCCGCCGTCTGCTGCGCGCGCTGACCCGCCGCGGTGTGCTCGAGCCGGAAGACGCCGAAGCGATGGCGAACTGGGAGCACAGGGGCGGCTTCTCGCTTGACGCCGGCGTGCGCATTGAAGCGGCCGACCGCCAGGGCCTGGAACGGCTGCTACGGTATTGCGCTCGATCGGCCTTTGCGCTGGAACGTTTGCGTGAAATCGACGCCGAACACCTGGTCTATGAGAGCGTCAAGCCGGATCCCGGCGGTAGCGTCAGCTTGATGCTGACGCCGCTCGAACGGTTCGAGCGTCTGGCGGCGCTGATTCCACCCCCCGCGCCGTCATCGGCATCGGTACGGCGTACTGGCACCCAACGCACCGCTCCGCGCACAGGTCACCGCGCTTGCCAGCGTGCCAGAGCGTCCGACCGCGCCGCTTGTCACAGCGACTGAGACTGAGCCAATCGCGGCGCAAACCACCGCCCCAGGCGCGTCGTCCGACAGCGAGGAGCAGGCAGAGGAGGCGCTCCTGTGTCGCGCGGCCCGCTACGCCTGGGCGTTGCTGCTCGCGCGCATCGATGAGGTCTTTCCGCTCGTCTGCCCACGCTGTGGCGGCGAGATGCGAATCATCGCCTTCCTCACCGACGCCTGCGCCGTGCGCGAGATCCTCTCGCACTTAGGCGAGCCGACGTCACCGCCGCCTATCGCGCCGGCCCGGGGCCCGCCGCTGTGGGAGATGGCCGATGCCGAGCAGGGCGAGTTCGATCCGCAAGCTCAACCGGCACCGGACTACGAATTCGATCAGCGCATCGCCTGGTAAAGGCCGCACGAAGACGATCCGATCCGATCGGGCTCGTCAGGGACCGCTTGCACCATGGGTCGCGCGCGGCGGCCTTGTCGGTCACCGCGCGACCCATGGCCATCATGGCCATCCTGGTGCTGCGATTCTGGCGAGGTTTTCAGGCTCCGTCGGCACACTTTCCCCGAATCACGACTGCTGTCAGGGCCTATCAGAGCCTGGAACACTGGCGGAAGTGGCGTTGGATATCCTATCCTTCGTCATTCCCAGGCGCAGGGCCGCGCCATTGCCGCGCAAAGGATAAAAAATCCAACGGCAGCGTCGAGAGTATAGGAGATCGCGTGAAGCGGCGTCGATCCGGGATTGTGTTTCGGGAACCCATGAAAAGTCATCCGAATCCCGCTTCGCCCAGTGTCTGTGGTCATTCGCCCGGCCGGGCGGATGACCACAGACACGACTACCGAGGCGCCGGCCCGAGCCGAGGCACCCGCCGGACTGAGTCGCTGAGCGACAGGGTCTCGCCGCTTTCCTTCCTCGCAAGAGGATCCCCCAGGATCCACACCGCCCCCATGTTGCAGCGCCGTATGCATGCCTGGGTGGGTCTTGCAGCCTGGCTGAAAGAAAAGGTTGATCACGACCAAGCGCGAGCCGCCGCAGCCGACAGCATGCGGTCTTGATCGCAGGATTGGGGACTCAAGCACGAGTTGACTTCTGCCGCCATAAGACCTATAAATCAGTCATGTTGCGGCGCATCAATGGCAACAGACTTAGGTGATTTCCGCAAAACGCCGTACCAAGAGTCATGGCGTCAGGCCTGGCTCAGGGCCAGAAAAACAGGCAGCTGCGGTAGTTGTTCGGGATCCTGATTCCCGGAAATCACCTTAGGCCGCCGGAAGAGGCTTGAGAGGTGGATTCCTGCGACGGCTTTGGCATCATTCCATGCACCAGTGCGAGGGGGAAGAACCATGAACTTTGCAAGCGTTGGCAATCGAAAAGAGACCGCGAAAAGAGTATCGACCATTGTCGGCCGACTGGTCGTGCTGGCGGTTCTCGCGCAGGCACCTATCCAGGCGGCGACGGCTCAAGACGCGCCGGCACCCTTGGGCAGCACAACCGCCAAAATCACTGAAATAGAGATGCTGGAGTCCCGCAACCCCGGCGCTCTAAAGATGTTCGTCTATGTTCCCGAGAGTGTCCGTTCGAGCGCGCAGCCAAGACCGCTGGTTGTCGCCCTCCATGGCTGCGCGATGACCGCGGAGGACTACCTGCAGGGGACTGGCTGGGCACAATTGGCCGAGAAATGGGGTTTTGCTGTGTTGTTGCCGCAACAGCAAAAAGCGAGGAAGTTATTGGACTTTTTTACAGGCAAGAACAATCCAGCCCTCTGCTTTAACTGGTGGGAGGCCGATCGCGGCAATGCCGAAGTCCGGTCGATCATGCACATGATCAAGAGGATGCTTGACGACTACGGGTCGAGGCTGGATCCATCGCGAATCTACGCGACAGGGGTGTCAGCGGGAGGCGGAATGACCGTCGACCTGCTCGCCTTGCACCCGACCTGCTTTGCCGGCGGAGCTCCCATCGCCGGCGTAGCGTTCAACTGCGCGGAGCTCTTGTACACCCAAGCGATTAATTCCTGCATGCAGCCGACGGACAAGCCCGGCCCGAAGCCCCGGCAGTCGCGCGAAGAGGGTGGCAGAGTCTTGTCTAAGGATAATGGGGCTAATGCGAAGAAATGGGGATACTGGGTTCGCCGGATTTGCGAGGCTAACAAGGATTGCCCGAGCAGCGAAAGGGGATGGCCGCCGATCACCATCTGGCAGGGTGAGCAGGACCGCATGGTCGGGCCGGGGAACCTGCGCGACCTGGCGCTGCAATGGACGAACGTCCACGGCTTTAACAAGCAGAACCCCGGCAAGCGTACTGTCACTGTCAAGGTGCCGCCCTATGAGGTGGAGCATACCCAATACGCCGACAAGACAGGCAGGGTCCTGGTGGAAACACGGCTGATCGGGAAGGAAGGTCCTGCGACGGACCACGGCGTCGTGATCGATCCGGAGGAAGCGAGTTTCGCCTGCGGCCGCACGCAAGACTTTGTCTATGACGGAAACATCTGTTCGACCCTGGAGATTGCGCGTTTCTGGGGTCTCGACAGCACAGCCGCAACGAGCACTGCGAGCGACCGCTGCAGCAATCTGAAATGAGCGCCAGCGAGCGATTCCACCGACACGATGTACACCGATAATGGAGGTTGAAATGTCACCAGTCCAAACCGAGCAAACCGGGCCGACCGATATGTTGCCGTTTGCAAAAAAAAATTCTTGAGTTGATGCAGTATGACCCATCGACACGCATCAAGGAGTTTCTTGACTTATGCCACGAAGCGGCTCCGCAGCTGGGCTTCGATCGCGCGAAGCTGGTCTGCGAATTCCAGGAAAGGAACCTCGGCAGCCTCCAGGTGGCAGCCAAACGCGAAGGACAGCTGGCCGAGATGGCGTGTGCTCGCCAGCGCGAGTTCATGGCCAACAGCATCGCCGATGCGCAGCGGGCGTCGGCAGAGATGCTGCGTCCCGGAACGCCGATGGACATTGCCGCACGCTACGCCGAGTACCTCAAGCAGTCATGGACGAAAGCCATCGAGGAATCCCGTGCGATCGGCGAAGAAGTCGGCGCGACGCAGACGAATGTCTCGCAAATTCTTTTTAATCGAGCCAACGACTTCCTGGACGAGATCAATGACCTTATCGCCGAGACCAAGCTAACGCATTGATGTGAAAGTCCGCCGGGCGTGCTGCAGACCACGGTCGGCGATGCCGAGTCGATGGCCGAACTGTTCGAGAGCTTCGGCCTCGCCATGGCAACCGGCGTGCTCTGCATCTACATCGTCCTGGTCCTGCTGTTCAAGGATTTCGTGCAGCCGGTGACCATCCTCGCCGCGCTCGTCCTCTCGGTGCCCGGCGCCTTCCTCGCGCTGTTCGTGACCGGCCAGGCGATCTCGATGTCGTCGATGATCGGCCTGATCATGCTGATGGGCATCGCCACCAAGAACTCGATCCTGCTCGTCGACTACGTCATCCTCGCCCGCCGCGAGCACGGCCTCGACCGCTGGAACGCCCTGCTCGACGCCTGCCGCAAGCGGGCGCGGCCAATCGTCATGACCACCATTGCGATGGGTGCCGGCATGCTGCCGATCGCCATCGGGATCGGCACCGACCCGAGCTTCCGCGCGCCGATGGCCATCGTCGTCATCGGCGGCCTGATCACCTCGACCTTCCTCAGCCTGCTGGTCATCCCGGTCGTCTTCACCTTCGTAGACGACGCCATCGTCTGGATTCGCCAGCACCTGCCGAAGCCGCACGCATGAGCGACAAGCTGTTCGCCGGCCTTGACCTGCCATTAACTGCTTCAATTAGAATCGTGTCTGTCGACTACCCGGGTCGTTTCGCGATCCGCGACAGGAACGTTTCACTACCGATAACGACACCATAGGAGAAGACCGCAATGACCGTCTCAGTCAAGGACTTGCACGGAAGCACCCCGGCCATCGTCGAAAAGCTCAAGGAAGCGGGGATTACCAACAATGAGCAGTTCCTCGCTGCGGCCGCCGAGCCGGCCCAGAGGAAAGCGCTGGCAAGCAGCTGCGGCTGCGATGCGCGCACCATCCTGGATCTTGCCAACCGAGCCGATCTGGCGCGCATCAAGGGCGTCTCCGGCGTGTACTCGGACCTGCTCGAGAAGGCCGGGGTCGATACCGTCAAGGAACTGGCAACTCGTCGTCCAGACAACCTGCATGCGAAGATCGTCGACACCAACGCCGGCGTTCAGATCACCAAACAGCCGCCTTCCTTGGCGATGGTCGAGTCCTGGGTGCAGCAGGCCAAGGATTTGCCCAAGACGCTGAGCTACTGAGAGGCTTCGCCAACGGTCATGACTTTTCCAGGCACCCTCGATCATGAAAGTCATGACCGTTTCCCTCTCCCCCGACCCCTCCCCCGCGAGGGGGGAGGGGAGATTCGTGAGTCGCATACGCGACTTTCACATTAACGGTCATGGCTTCTGGCAGACAGGAACCGCTGATTGAATCGGCCGCCGCTCGGACTGGAGCGGCTGCGGCTGATGGTTGACGCCGCCCGGTAGCGGCTCTATGCTGTTTCCGGCGGTCACACCGGGGGAAAAGCATGCATCCACAAGCCCTGTTCCTCGTGCTGTTTGTCGTCGCCACGGCGGCGTCGGGCAGCGGGGTCTACAAGTGGGTCGACGAGAAGGGGGTAACCCACTTCTCCGAGCTGCCGCCGCCGGGACAACCGGCCCAGAAACCGCAGAAGGCGCCAGGTGCTCAGGACCAGCCCGCCGCGGCGGCCGCCGGCGATGGCGGCCAGCCGGCTGGCAAGACCTGGCAGCAGAAAGAGGCCGAGTTTCGCCAGCGCCAGATCGATCGTGAGGCCGCCGCGCGCAAGCAGGAGGAACAGGAAGCCGCGGTGAAGCGCCAGCAGCGAGACTGCATGCTCGCCAGGAAGAGGCTCGAAAACCTGCAGGACGCGAATGCCGTCTCGCGATACGACGACCAGGGCGAGCGCGTCTATCTCAACGACAAGGAACGGACAGCCCTGATCCAGCGGCGCAGACAGGAGATCGAGGCGAGGTGTGCCGGCATGTGACCGCTCACGGCAGCGCACGTAGGCGCCCTCGATGGCGGTGAGCAGTAGACCGGCGAACGAGCGCGCACGATCGTCGTCGGTGAAATCGAAGTGCGCGGCGATGAGTATGACAGGAATCTTTCGTCGATCGCAATTCGTTACCGCTCGGACAACAGGCGCACGCGCACTCGCCCCTTTCCCAGATGCGCGGTGAGCAGTTTGTAGGTATCCCGATCGAACCGCCCCTGACCCGACTGACCCCGCAGGATTTGCTGGATCTCAGCCTCGCTGCGCGCGCTGCCCAGGTGCCGCCAGCCGTTCACGACGTGGACTTCCTCCACTTCCCGCAACTCGTCCCGCTCGACGACGCCAATCGCTCCGGGGTAGGGCCATGCGGTGAGCTTCAGCTTCATCAGCGCCGACATCATGCGCACGCCGTGCACGCCGACGGCTTCCTTGCCCACGCAGGCGCCCCGGCATTGCTTGACCTGGTGGGCGAAGCAGGGGCGTCCGGGCTGCGCGGGTTTCTCCAGCCCGAGAATGATCGGGCACAGTTCATGCGCGGCAGCGATCTTGCGCAGGGTGTCGGTGGCTTCCCGCCGGTTGGCGAAGAGGCCGAAAAGGTCTGCCGAGCACACGAAATCGGCAGCCTGGCCGCTGACCAGTCTCGGCCGGTAATCGCCTGGGGCCACTTGCACCAACTGCCAGGTGCACAGGTCCGAAGAGCGGCGCAAGCGACGATTGTGAATCGGCTGGCATTCCTTGACCAGTCGTGATTCCAGCAGCAGGGCGCCGAGTTCACCGGCCGTCTCATGCCAGTGAATTCGACGCACTTCCTGACTGAGGCGCATCTCCTTGTACTCACGCAGGTCGGACGCGAAGTGAGAGCGTACGCGCTGACGCAGGTTGACGCTTTTCCCCACGTACAGAAGCGCGTCGTTGTCGCCGTAGAAGAGGTACACCCCGGGGGATTCGGGCAGATCGTCGAGCCGGGCAGAATCCAGGTGGGGCGGCAGGCTGGGGCGCTTGAACTGCTGACGGATGGCCTCGGCTAGAGCCTCTTCGCCGCAATCCCGTTTCAACAGGCACCAGAACTGCCAAAGCAGGTGGGCATTGGCCAAGGCGCCGTGGCGGTCGCCCATCGTCAAATCATGACGGACCATGAGACTGTCCAGGTTGTGTTTCTGGTGGTCCGGGAAGAGCTTGCGAGACAGGCGCACAGTACACAACACGTCGGTCCGGAAGGACTTCCCCAGACGCTGGAATTCGCTCTTGACGAAACCATAGTTGAAGCGGGCATGGTGGGCAACGAACGGACGCCCATGCAGGCGATCGGCCAGTTCTGCCGCGACCTGGGCGAAAGTAGGGGCGTCGGCTATCGTCTCGTTACGGATACCGTTGAGTCGCTGGATGAATTCAGGGATCGGCCGCTGTGGGTTGACCAGGGTACTCCAGGTCGAGACCCGGTCACCCTCTGCGTCCAGCACGGCGACCCTTGTGATGCGGTCCCGTACCGGATTGGCCCCGGTGGTCTCCAGGCCGATGAAGGCAAGCCGAGCGGGAATCACGAGGCCAAGCCCGGAGCCCGGCAGATCGAACCGGGTTTGGTGGCCAGCCGTCCGCCGTCCGCGGAGTGTCTGGCTGCACGCAATTGACGGGCCAACTCGCGCATCACGGCGATGGAGGTTTTTTTCTGTTTTGTTCATATTTGTTCTAGACAAATCATGGTTAATCACCTATCATAGTGCGAAATGATACTTTATTGATCGTTATCTGCATTTTTTTGTCCAGCCAAAAAAGTGCTTTCTGATCGATCAATCTGCTGGTTTCTATGGCCGGCAAGGAGTCCATTCCTGGACAGCAGGTGAAACTGGAGGAGAGATGGCGTGGAGAAAGTAGCCTTGGTCACTGGAGCGGCAGGCGGACTGGGTCAATCGGTGGTGGCCAGGCTGGCAGAGCTCAACGCCAATCTGATACATGCGCGACGATGAGCGAAGCGAACACGATGCGAACACCTCGGCCGTTCCCGGCGGACGCTGGTCCAGGCTGGTCCGGCTGGGCGCTCTCGCCGGCGGTGTTGCCGGCAGCATGCTGGCCGAAGGCACGCGTCAGTTCGCCCAGGGCAAGCGTCCGCGAATCAGCGACTTGCTGCTGACGCCGGCGAACGCCCGCCGAGTTGCCGATCAGCTGGCCCAGCTGCGTGGAGCGGCGATGAAGTTCGGGCAGTTGTTGTCCATGGATGCAGGCGATCTGTTGCCGCCGGAGTTTGGCGCCATCCTGGCGCGCTTGCGCGCCGACGCCAGAGCCATGCCGATGCGTCAGTTGGCCAGCGTGCTCGATGCCAACTGGGGGCATGGCTGGGACCGTCATTTCCGGCAGTTCTCTTTCACGCCGGTGGCGGCAGCGTCGATCGGCCAGGTCCATCTGGCGCAGACGAAGGATGGGCGGCGCCTGGCCATAAAGGTCCAGTACCCCGGTGTCCGACAGAGTATCGACAGCGACGTCGACAATGTCGCCACCTTGCTGCGCATTTCCGGCCTGTTGCCGAGCAGTCTTGATGTCGGACCGTTGCTGCGGGAGGCGAAACGTCAGTTGCATGCCGAAGCGGATTATCTGGGCGAGGGCGCCCTGCTCAGCCGCTACGCCGGTCTGCTTGCCGACACGCCCGAGTTCATGCTGCCCGAGGTGCACGGCGATCTGACGACGGAAAGCGTCCTGTCGATGTCCTGCATGGGCGGCGTGCCGGTCGAATCCCTGCTGCATGCCCCGCAAGCGGAGCGCGATCGCGTGCTCGGACTGCTGTTCAGGCTACTCTTCCGGGAGATCTTCGAATTCCACTTGATCCAGACCGATCCAAATTTCGCCAACTATCGTTACGACGTTGCCTCTCGCCGGTTGATTCTGCTCGACTTCGGAGCGACGCGCGGCTATCCGGCAGTCGTTGTCGACGCCTATCGCCGGCTGATGGCGAGTGCCGTCGCAGGAGACCGGCAGGAAATGAGCGTGGCCGCCAGCGCCATCGGCTATTTTGGGGCTGACATCGGGGAGCGGCAGCGCCAACTCGTACTGGATGTCTTTCTGCACGCCTGCGAACCATTGCGCCACGCCGGTGCCTACGATTTCGGGAATTCGGATCTGCCAGCGCGCATCCGCGACGCCGGTCTGGCCTTGAGCACCGAACGGGATTCCTGGCATACGCCGCCGGCGGATGCCCTGTTCCTGCACCGCAAGGCCGGCGGTCTTTATCTGCTGGCGGCAAGGCTCAAGGCGCGGGTGGATATTCGCGCCTTGTTCCTGCCTTACGCGTCGGGGCAGGCGCCGTCATGAGCCGGCAGCGAGATACCTGATGCAGCGCAAGACCCAACAGACGTACCTCCTCTGCCCGCGCCCCGGCCAGGCTGCCAGGAAACCGCTCAAAGCTTGATCTGGATGCGCTTCTTGCCGCCGCCTTCATCCTTGCACCAAAGGACGGTCTTCCGGGCGCGAGTCGCCCATTCACGCACATCCTTTTCAAAGGTCGAGCAATCGGCGACGACTTCGAGAATGTCTCCCGGTTTCATCCTGGTCGACTGAACGGTTACTTTCAGCGTCGGTTGCGGACACTTGAGTCCAACGCAATCAAGGATTTGGGTTGCCATTCTTCTTCTCCTCAGTCATTAAATGGTATTGCCGCAAGAGCACGAACCTGATCAACGAATTCATTGGTGATCTGCGAAAACCTGTCTGCTTCCGCCGCCGAAACATAATCGAAGCGAAAGCGCCGCGGATCGACGCCCAATTGCGGCACCAGGCGCTCCAGCAGTTCAGCCCGGCAGTAGGCGCGCAGATTGCCCTCCTTGTAATGGCAGTCGCCGGGATGGCAGGCCAGTACCATGACGCCGTCCGCCCCTTTCTGGAAGGATTCGAGGATCAGGGTCGGCTCAACCCGGCCGGAACACATGACGCGGATCGCAGTCAGTTCTGCCGGCACTGGCAACTGGCTGGCACCCGCCTTGTCGGCGCCGGCGTAGGAACACCAGTTGCACAGGAAGGCAACGATTTTGACCCCACCGCTGGCGATGACGCCGGCGCAGTTCGTCGGGCTGGTCGGCTGGGCAGTCGAATAGCTCTGGCAACTCATGACAACACTCCCGCAAGTTCGGCTCGTAGCATCGCACGGGAAAATCCCTGTCCGGTAATCGCGCCAGACGGGCAGGCGGCGACGCAGGTGCCGCAACCACGACACAGGATATCGGCCACATCGGCAATCCTGTCGCGCGCATTCCACGAAATGGCCTTGTAGGGGCAGACCTGCAGGCACGTTCCGCAGCCGGAACAGCGCTTCGCATCGACCACCGCCACCTGCGGGTCGACCACCAGATCGCGGCCATCGACCAGATCGGAAAGCGCCAGGCCGGCCGCCGCCGTGCCGCTGGAAAAGGCCTCACGGATATCGCCCGGCCCACGACTGGTCCCGGCCAGATAGATACCTTTGATGTTGCTGGCGCAGGAAGCGGAAAGCGAATGCAACTGGGCAAGGAAGCCGCCTGCGTTGGTTTCGAGTTCAAGCACCTCGGCAACCCTGCTGGTTCCTTCACCGGGAACGACCGGACGCATCAGCACGATCATGTCGGCGGCAATCGCCTGCCCATTGTCCTTGCAGACGATCCGGCGTTCTGCCCCCACGCCTTCGACGCTCAGGGCGCCCAGCCCGGAATAGCGGCTGACGGCGCTGTGGTCGTGGTGCAGTTGGTTGTCGGCATCCAGGCCGGGTACGACCTGTTCGCGTACCAGACGTGTCAGTTCGACCCCCTCCACTTTGGCAGCGGCAATATGGGCGTACTTCAGCGCAGTGCGGCAACAGGTGCCGGAACAGTAGGAAATCTCGCTGCTATCGAGCGAACCGGCGCAATGGACAATGGCCACCGACTGCGGCGGCGTGCCGTCAGCTTTCAGGATCTCGCCGCAGGTCGGGCCGTTCATCGCCAGCAGACGCTCGAAGCTGTAGCCGGTATGCACGTCCGACTGCCCGGTGAAAGCGGCGGGAACGTCCTGTTTCTCAAGAGCCCCCGTGGCGACGATAATGGCGCCCGCTTCGATGCCGTTCTGACGAGCCGTATCGTCGAAAGCCAGAGAACCTTCGACCGGGCATTCGACGACGCAGGCATTGCACTCCTCGCCCTTCAGCTTCAGGCAGACCGCCGGATCAATGTGCGGGAAATTGGGCAGGGCACCGGCAAAAGGCGCATCGACCGCCGCCAGTTCGCCAGCAGCATTCCACGGGTGCGGCCGGTGCTCGGGGCAGACGGCAGCACAGGCCATGCAGCCGATGCATAAATCCGGATTGATGAAGCGCGGTTGCTGTTTGACGGTCAAGGTCCAGTTGCCGAAGGCGCCCTTGACCGAGGTCACCTCGGCCAGCGTCAGCAAATCAACGTATTCGCTTTCGTGGCCATGCAGCAATTCGCCCATCACCGGCTCCAGCAGGCACGGACCACATTCGAGATTCGGAAAAAGTTCCTCATAGCGAACGGGCAGCCCGCCGATGAAGGGTTCCTTCTCGATCAGGGTCACCTTGCGTCCCGCGCGTGCCAGCGTCAGCGCCGCCTGCATGCCGGCCGGTCCGGCACCGATGATCGCTACTTCGGTGCGCAGCGGCACCTTGCGCGCGACGAGCGGCTCATGCCGCTGCACGCGATCCAGCGCCGCCGACAACAGACGTGCCGACTTCGCCGTCGCCAGCACGGGATCGGTGGTCACCCAGGCAACCTGCTCACGGACATTGACCATTTGCAGGAAATACGGGTTGATGCCGGCCCCGGTCAATAGCCGCCGAAATGTCGTTTCATGATCGCGCGGCGAACAGGCGGCGACGACCACGCGTTCAGGCTGTTCTTCCTTCAGCCAGGCCTCCAGCTGTTCGAGGTTGTCGGCACCACAGGCGAGTTGATCGACCCGGAAAACCGGTTTGGTCGGGTGGCTGGCAAGCAGTTTCTGCACCCTTTCCCAGTCGATCCGCTCCGCGATGATGCCGCTGCAGGTGCATAGAATGACGGCTGTTCTTGCTCGGGTACTCATGCAGCCTCCTTGTTGGCAAAGAGATGCCCACGGGCCAGCAGACGTACTGTCCGGCAGGCTTCCGGCAGGGCGCTGGCGACGCGGGGTGTCAGGTTTTCGGCAAAAGTGGTGACGTCGTCAGCCACCACCGCCACCAGGTGAATATTCTCGTCGGTGGGCAGATCCAGACCCATGGCGCGGCCAATGGTCAGCGCTTGCAGCAGGGTGCAGTCGTGGCCGCAAGCCGCATTCTGGCTGCGGCCGTCGATGCCGGCCACCATCACCTCGCCGGGCGTGCGGCGGCTGTCGAGCAGCGCGTCGACGATGATGGCCCGCGTTGCGCCCGCCAGTTCCTCGAGCAGCAACAAGCCGCCGGCGTGCGATTCCACCAGCCGCCATGGCCCTTCCACTGCGGCCGCCAATTCGCGAACCACCCGCGGTCCGATGGCATCGTCACTCAGAAAAGGGCAACCCAGGCCGATCACGACGCAGTCGCCATGTGCACTGCGCATGGCCGCTTATCCCCTCACCTGTTGATCGAGCAGCGATCCGTCGGCGGCGCGCAGGTTAAGCTCGAGCGGTGCCTTGCCCAGTGCGTGCGTGGCGCACGAGCAGCAGGGATCGTAGAGGCGGAAAGCCATTTCCACCTGGTTCAGGATGCCATCGCTGAACACCCCACCCTTGATCAGCCCCTTCGCAGCCTTCATCACGGAAAGCGAAATCGGGGCATTGTTGTTGGTCGTGCCGACGATCAGATTGACCTTGGTGAGCACACCGCGTTCGTCGGTTTCGTAATGGTGGGTGAGCGTGCCGCGCGGCGCCTCGACCGAGCCGATGCCAATGCCAGCCCGCGCCTCGACGACCTGGCGGACCTCCGGATCACAGATATCAGGGTGTTCGAGCAACTCCTGCATGCGCTCTGCGGCATAGAGCAACTCGATCAAGCGTGCCCAGTGCGTCGCAAGGCGGTGATGGACCGGCAGGTTGCGGCCATTGGCGGCCTTTCCGCGCACCCCGAAGGTGTCGTAAAAACGCTCGAATTCAGCCTGCGCAAGCGGTGTGGCCATGCGGTCGGCGACATTGAGGCGCGCTAGCGGCGTGGCATGATAAATGCCGCTATCCTGCCCATCGACAAAGCCATGCCAGCCGAATTTCTTCAGATAGGGGAATTTCAAATAGCTCCATGGCTCGACGTGTTCGGCGATGTGGCTCAGGTAATCCTTGGCATCGTAGAGGGCGACTTCGTTCCCCAGCGTATCGACGACACGAATTCTGCCCTCGTAGAAATTGGGTGCCATCCCGACGTCGACCGTACCCATGCTGTGCGTTTCGTGGCGATACAAATCGGACAGTACCAGATCAAGATAAGCCTGATCCTTGAGAACGATATCCTCGAAAGCCTGCAGCGAGAAGCGGGCGAAATCGATGTTTTCCTTGGCACAGCCAAGAAAATCCCGGCGCATTTCCTCGCTCAGGGCCACCGACCAACCGCCCGGCAACGCCCCACACAAATGCACGCCGCGGCCGCCCAGACGCTTGATCAGTTCGTGGTTGCGCTTGCGGCAGTTGATGACCTGCAAGCCGATATCGACGCCCACCTTGCGAATGACCCCCAGGATATTGCGCTCGCAGGCCGGAGCATCCGGGCCAACGATGAAATCCGGCCCACCCAGGCAGTAGAAATGCGTGGTGTGATCGGTGACAAAAAACGCCATGTAGATCAATTCGCGAATGCGCTTTGCCGCCGGCAGGCAGGCAACGCCGAAGGCCGCATCGACGGCCTTGGCTGCCGCCATGTGGTGAGCTTCCGGACAAACGCCGCAGATGCGATTGGTGATGTTGGCCATTTCCTCGGCATGGCGTCCGACGCAGAAGGACTCAAAACCGCGCAGTTCCGGAATCTGGAAATACGCTGAGGAAACCTCGCCGGCGTCGTCCAGAAAAATCTCGATCTTGCCGTGGCCTTCCAGGCGTGTGATCGGATCGATGGTGATTCGTTGAGTCATTGCTCCACCTCCGGCGTGCGATCGGCGAGCACGGTCGCTGCCAGTGAATAGCGATAGAAAGTTCCCAGCGGGTCAGCCACGCCGGATAGTGCATCCTTGAGCCGCCGATGCAGGGCCTCTTCGTCCTTGCCGGCCAGCTTGCCGGGATCGACCGCTGCCGCCAGCGCCGTCAGCGCGCTGGCGCCGGGGTCCGCGGTCGCATCGAGAGCGCCATAGCAGCCGGTGCAGGGCATATTGGCGGTCGGACAAAGGGCATGGCAACCGCCGCGCGTGGCCGGCCCGAGGCAGGCGAACCCCTGTTCGACCAAACACCAGCCGGCTTCCGGTATGGCCTCATAAGGCCGTAGCAGCCGCGCTGCCAGAACCCCGCGTTTTTCCCGTGGACACTCGCTGCAAACGGCGCGGCTGCTGCAACCCAGCCAGGTGCCAAGCGGCGGCAAGGCCGCACCGGAGGCCACATGGCGAATTACGGCGATGATCTGTTCCGGCTCCGGAGGACAACCGGGCATGGTGTAATCAACGCTGACCGCTTCATGCACGGCCAGTACGCGCGGCATGAAGGCCGGCAGTTCCAGTTCACCGTCGGCTACATGGCAGATCGGTTGCGGGATCAGCCGCGCCGGATTTTCGACGCTGGGCGCATTCAGGAAGACCGTGTCGAGCAGGTGCTGCAAACCGTGCTGATTGGCCAGAGCGGGAATGCCGCCCGTAGCGGCGCAGGCGCCAAAAGCGACGAACACCTTCGACTTCCTGCGCAACAACTCGGCCATTTCCCTGTTTTCTTCGGTACGCAACGCACCGTTGAACAGGGTCAGGAATATATCGCCATCCGGCAGAGCCTCGATGTCCTTTGTCTTGGTATCAAGCAGACAAGGACAAAACATGAAGTCGAAGTGCTGATCAACTTCCAGCAAGACCTCATCAATATTGGCCAGGGCGATTTCACATCCGCCGCAGGAAGCTGCCCAATACATGGCAAGTTTTGGTTTGCTGGCTGACATCTTTCCCTCCATGAACAGGAACCGCCTACGCGATCTGCAACCCCGGCAAACAAGCCGGAAACAGTCAATACGTGAAACCCTTGACCAACCGGGACAGATGATCCGTTTGCCGAGACAAGGTCATTGCCGCCGCCGCCACGGTACTTGCCTCCTGTGCCGACCCGTGGACCATCGTGCTCATCTGCTGGCTACTTGAACTGATGTCATCAGTCACCGCCCTCTGCTCCTGGGCGGAAGTGGCTATCTGGCTGATCTCGTCAGATAACTCCGTGATCTTGCCAAGTATTTCGCAGATCGATTCGCTTGCGCGCGCGCCATCCTCAACGCCCTTCTCCACCTCATGCACCGCCTGTTTCATGGTATCAACTGCGCCCTGGGTTTCGCTCTGGATGAGCTTGATCATCTCGGAAATCTGCTTGGTTGCCTGCGTCGTGCGTTCTGCCAGCTTTCTCACCTCATCCGCCACGACGGCAAAACCGCGCCCCATCTCGCCGGCCCGCGCCGCCTCGATCGCGGCATTGAGTGCCAGCAGATTGGTCTGAGCGGCAATATCCTTGATCGTTGAGACGATGGCACCGATCTGTTCGGAACTCTCGCCCAGCCTGCCGATACGTTCCGATGAATCCTTGATCAGCTCGGCAATGGCGTGGATGGAATTGATCGATTCCATGGAAACATAGGCTGAAACAGTAGCCGCCTCGTTCGCCGCCGACGCCGTCTGGGATGCCTCAACGCAGTTTTCGGCGATATGCCCGGCAGTCGCTGCCATCTGCTCGCTAGCGGCGGCGGCACTGGAGCAACGTTCCGATGCGACAAGGGAATTGTCGGCGATCGCTGCCGCCGAGGTGCCCAGTTGATTGACTGTTGAAGCAATCTGCAGTGCAGACTGGCTCACCTCGGCGATGGACTTGCGCAGGTTCGCGACCATGCTGGCAAAGGCGGAGAAAACATTGTCCACATCGTCGCCATCCGATGGTGGCAGGGTCACGTTCAGATTGCCTTTGGCCACCTGCCCGATATGCCCGGACAACTGATCCAGTGGGCGAGCGATACTCGATGCCAGAAAAGAAGCAGCCAGGGCTGCAATGATGACTGCCAGTACCGTCCCGCCAAGCGCAACCGCCATCCCGCCGCCGACTCCTGCGACAACGAAAACGGGAATGGATGCCAGCACAGCCACACCGATCACCGTCATCCAGACCCTTGTTCTGAAGTTTGCCATTAGCCACCCCCTAAGAGATACCTCACCCTGTTAGTATCTTCTGGCATTAGACAGTAATACTAGCCAGCACACAATGAGGGGTATGTTTCGCCCCATGTGGACCCGGCCTTCGACACGCGCTTGCAACTCCCGACTGCACTCGTGCCGGTCCCCTCGCACCGCTTCCCGGAGTAGCGGGTGGTGGCCTCTGTCAAACTAAACGACAAAGAACCGAGAGAACTTGAGGTTGATTTAAAGAAAAAATCCAGATCGGCGGATGGTTTGGGGCAACTGCTGATCGAGGCACGAAACAGCAGCCGGCGCAGCAGGATTCCGAACTGGTTCATCGAAACCCTGACCGCTTCGACGGGGCAGCGTACGGGCGATGCAGTGGACCTCGCCGGACTCAAGGGAGGAAGTGAATACCGCTATGGTTTCGTGCACCTGGGCGGAGCACGAAACCGCGTCGACATTCACGCCATAGCGGCAATCACACCAGGACCTGGCAGCCACACTCCAATTCCGTAAGCACAGGAGAGACTTGCCGCGTCGTGCGGTATTTGCGTACATGTAGGACCAACAGCGTAAGCGGATCGAAGACGATCACATCCTTGACACCTTGCGACAAATAAAAGGGGGGGCCAATTTCCAGATCCTTGGCTTCAAAGCCTTTGCTGACCACTTCAATGACCGCCTCGGGAATCATGGTCAGTGCCGAATCCTGCTCTTCCTCGCTGGGCTCTCGACAAAAAATCGAGATGTCAGGCCGTTTTAGTCCATTAGGGAACTGGATATAGACATCCACGGCATGGATGCATGCACATCCTGATTTAACCTGATCATTTCTGGTGATGCCCTGGACAATGCGTTCTACCTGTTTCTGGTGACGATAAACGGGCTGAGCCTCCCAGATTGGAAGGCCGTTGACGATTTCAAGGCGAATCCCAAGCTCGCTGGCTTGAAGAAGGATGGGTGATAGACTCATGATTGCCGGATGCCTTCAAGTTAACTTTGCCCAGGCCGGACGGGATATTCATCCTGTCCGCAACGCTTCATCCTCACAGATCGCCCAGGCTGAACTCGATTGCATCGAAAGGCGCGATGCGCACTGGGGCGCAGGTTGCCAGCATGCGGGCTTGAGAGAAGCCCCCACGCGGGCTGGCTCTGGGTGAAGCCGTTCGCGAAGCATTCCGCCCAGGGCAAACTCGCCGTGCCTGAGGCGGGTCCCCTAATTGCAGACTTGCTTGTTATACAAGATTAACGGCGAACGGGCGACTTTTCGCTTTGGTCTCAAAAAGATAGTAGTTTGATGTTACATAATCTGTCAACGAGATTGGTGTGAGCGTGTGAGCGGGTGTGATTCGAAGAAAGTGATGCGCCAGTGAAATGATGTGAGGTGGCGTCGATTCACTGCAGGGGACTGGGTGCAGCCACCGTCACTGCCCACCAGGGGCCATGCGTGCGGCCCAACTGTGCGGCCCAGTACCAGGCGGAAACGTCGCTCCATTGTCCGCCGTCCGGAGAATGGATTCGCTCCGCCACTTCGAGCCGGGTGGCGCCACGGCTGGCGAGGTATCTCGACCAGCGTTGGTCGCCAACGCTCTGGATGGGCAGGGCTTCGACGCGGTAGCCGCTGGCCTTGAAGCAGTCGCTGCTGGGGTGGAGCTGGCGGCTCTCGCGGGTCACCCAGCGCAGAATGATCTCCCGCTGGCCGTCGGTGAAGCGTCCGACGCGGCCGGGAAAATCCTGCTGCAGGCGGTCTTCGAGAGGGGTCAGCGGCAAGGCGGTCAGCGGACGACCCTCGAAGCGGATCGGCCAGCCGGGAAAGGGCACGGCCGCCGGCGCGGCACGGCCGACTCCATGCGCCAAAGGTGCCAGAGCGGCGAGCAGGCAGATCAGTTGCGTAGGTCGGGTTGGCGCAGCGTAACCCGACATCCTGACGGGAAGGCATGCCGGTTCTGCGGATTGCGTCCGGTCGATGCGGTACAGCCCGTGGATGATCAGCAGCCCGGCCGCGAGGAACACGGACATGCCGGCGGCCGTGTGTACCCAGGCAGGCAGCACCAGCAGGCCGGTCTCCAGGTAGAACAGGGCGGCGGCGCGGACGGCATTGGCGGCGATGACGATGCACCCCGTCAGCGCGGCGGCGGCGAGCGTCTGCCGGGACGAGAAGCGGAACAGGGCGGCCGCCGCCGCCATCAGATACGCGCCCGCCCACAGCATGCGGATGCCGCTGCACGGGGCGTCGATGGCGATCTGCCGGCCATCCCAGAGCAACACCGCGCCCTCCAGCTCGACGGCCAGGCCGTTGAGTCGCAAGAGCGCGACGGCCAGCGATCCGGTCAGCACCCGCAGCGGGTAGCCGCAATAGAACTGCAGCGAAGCCGTCAGCGGCAGCGCCAGCAGGGCCAGCGCCGCGACCGGAAAATCGAGGCGCCGGCCGAGCCGCCAGGCACTGCCCAGCGCGGCCAGGGCGAGGGCGGCCAGGAGCGCGCGCAGGGACAGCGGCAGAGCGGCCAGGGTGGCTGCGGTATACAGCAGCAGCAATGCCGTTGGCAGGAGCAGGGGACGCTCGGGTGGCGATGCGGGGGCGGCTCGCCACAGGACGCCGATCGCCGTCGCCAGCGCCAGCAAGCCCCAGGGATCGTTGGAACCGTCGAAGCTGCCCCGGACATACCAGACGAGGATCGGCCAGCAGGCGATCGCCAGCGAGGCGAAGAGCACGCCGCCGGCGTGCTTTCGTACCATCACGCCGGGCGGGTCGGCCAGGCCTGCCGGCGGCGCAGCAGCAAACAGGCGAGGAGTACCAGCACCGTGGCGATCAGCATCCATTCCTCGGGCTCGGGAATGGTCGGGACGCTGCCCTTCTCGACCGGCCGCAGGCCAGCCTCATCGTATTGCTGGCTGGTCTCGAGAACGACGGCGCCGCTCACCGGGGTCACCAGATGGTAGCGCAAGGCGAGGTCGGTGGCGGCCTGCCGCCCGGGCTCTCCTTGTTCGAGAAGCCGCCTGATCTGATCGGCGGCCCACAGGCGCGCCAGGTGCCCGGAGGTTTTCGTGGCCGGATCGTGGACGATGGCCGCAGAAGCCAGTTGCTCGCGGTGGACGAGCGTTTCGGTGGTGCCCGGCGCCCAGGTGGTGAAGAGCCGCTCGAGGTCGGCCTGCAGGCCGTCGCTGCGGTTTGTCGGCAACACCGCCGGCAGCAGATCCAGGGCTTCGAGGACCTTGTTGGGACCCGGGATGACTTCGAGGGAGTACAGGCGCACCCGGCCAGGACGTCGCTCGGCGTACTGCAGCAGCGGTTCGACGCTTCCCAGCAGCATCGGCTGCGGGCCATGCAGCCAGAGGATGGCCGCGGGAGATCCGGCAGCCGCCCAGTCCCAGGCTCTGGCCAGGGCCTCCGGGTTATTCTGGCCACCGGCAAATTCGAGCCCCTGCAGGGCCTTGGCCGCCTGCTCCGCAGTCATCGCGCCGCTTGCCGTACTGGCGATGTCGGTGGCCGGAAAGAAGCCCAGCTCCAGCGCGCCAGGCAGACGCGCCAGCGCGGCGACGATTTCCCTGGCGGCGGGCGCCAGCGAGCTGGACGCATCGACCACCAGCGCCAGCCGCTGCGGCGGCTGCACGAGCTGTTCCTGGTAGCGCTGGACGATCACCCGGCCGGGGCCAGCGCCGGTATCGTCGCTCCAGACGGTGCGCAGCAGCGGATTCCGGGGAACGTCGATCCAGGTCGTCCGGCCGCCCAGTTTTTCGTTGTCGATCTCGCCGCGCAGGGCGTAGCCGGCATCGCTTACCCTTTCCGGGCGCAAGGGCTCGGCGCCGCTCAGCGGCGAGTCCGCTTCGAGCCAGACGGAATGGAAAAGCTTTGGCCCGATGTCGAAATTGCGCTCGCGAAAAGCCGGCAATTGCAGTCTGGCCAGCTTGCCGTCGCTGATCCGCAGCGGCACGGTGATGCCCAGGCGGATCTTCATCTCGCCAGCGTTGGGCGGGATGGGGAACATCTGGACCATCACCCGGTCCTGGCCGGCGGTGGTGACCAGCACCGGGTCCTGGCGGCGGCGGACCACTTTCTCGTAGGCCTGCCGGGTCTGGGCACGGGTACCGAAGGCCGCCTCTCGCTCCTCGCCATCGATCCACAGCGTCAGGCGCGATACCACGGCTCCCGCTGGCAGGGCGATCTGCGCCCGGCCTTCCTGCTGCCTCGTCGTGTCGTTCTGCAGGACCATCGTCCATTCCAGATAGGCCAGGCTGGCCTTGGCATCGACCGATCCGTCGATGCGCGAAGCCGCCAGGCGGACGCCGGTCAGGCGGCTACCCACCACGCGGCCGCCGATGTCTCGGTCGAAACCCCGCTGCCAATCGCGCAAACCCCGGATGGCCGGTTCCGGCAGGTCGTTGAAGGCCTGGCCGGTGACCTGGTAATAAACTTTTCTCGCCTCGATCGGGCTGACCGGATCGCCGAGGATGAGCAACAGGCCGATCAGGTCGGCAGACAAGCCAGTGCGCGAATAGCACAGATGCCGCAGCATTTCTTCGTTCCCGAGCGCGCGCAGCCAGCGGATGCCAGCCTGTCGAGATTCCACTTGTGCGCTGGTCGCCATCTGCACACCGATGCGCGTCAGGGTGAACGGCAGGTCGATGACGATCAGGGCCAGCATGGCCAGGACCCATCCCCGCCACGCCGCCGGAAGCCGGGCGCTGCCCTGATCGGTCAGGCGACGGTTGAGCAGCACGCGTCCCCGCCAGGCCGCCAGCAGCGACAACAGCGGCGCGAGCGGCAGCAGGCCGATACCGTAGAACAACACCATGAAGGGTGCGGCGGGCGTCAGCGGCAGATAGAGCAGTGCGTAGAAAGCGGCGATGCCCATCGCAACCGAGTGCAGCCAGGCCAGCGATGCGCTGGCGCGCACGCACGGCTGTGCCAACTCGACCAGTACCCAGGCATTGGCCAGCGGCACCAGAGCAATCAGCAAGCCATGCAAAAGACTCGGAATGGGGTCAAAAAAAGACTGTGCGCTGGCCTGGGTATAGGCCTCGTAAGCGAGGGTGAAAGCCGGCAGGATGACGCCCGCCAGCAGGATGAACCACCTGGACGATTTGTCCTGTTCGCGCCCGGGTGGTGGAAGCATGGCTTCCGGCACCCCGTGCCGTTCCTGATCCGGTATGCTCATGTTGCGCTCCCGTCGATGGCTTGTTCTTTTGCAGCCGTGACGCGGTTGCGGCCGCCGGCCTTGGAGCGGTAGAGCGCGTCGTCGGCGCGCTTGAGCAGCGCCTCGATGCGCACCTTCTCGTCTCCGCTGGTGCTGGATGTGCCCAGGCTGATCGTCACCTTGAGGTCGCACGCGCCATCACCCTCGATGCTGACCGGCGTGTCGGCAATGGCGTGCCGGAAGCGCTCGGCCGATTGCACCGCATCCCTGGCGTTGCAGGGGTAGAGCACGATCAGAAATTCTTCCCCGCCATAACGACCGAGGCTGTCACCCAGGCGTGTCTCGGCCTGCAGGCGGTGCGAAACCTGGCGCAATACCTCGTCGCCTGCCATGTGTCCATGGCTGTCGTTGATGATCTTGAAGAAATCGATGTCACAAATAATCACGCTCAGCGGTTCCCCGGTGCGCTTCGAGAGCGCCAGCGCGCTGCCGAGCCGCTCGATGATCGTCCCGCGGTTGAGGAGCCCGGTCAGCGCGTCGCGGGTGGCCTTGTTGATCAGGACCTCGGTCGCCTGCGTTCGCAGCCGGATGTCCCAGATACGTTCCGCGAAGTACGCGCCAAAGATGCGGATGAACTTGTGGTCGAGTTCATTGAACGGCTCGCGGCCTGCGGATACGCTCAGCAGGCCGATGCAAAGGCCCATACGCAGGAACGGCAGAATCAGGATCTCGCTTGGCGATCGGCCGGTGAGATGCCGGGGCGGCTCCGGTCCTGCGAGTGGATCGCCCAGGCGGACGAGACGCGGACGTTGCTGCTGCCAGTGATACTCGTCCCAGGGCGACAGCAGTGATTCCTTGCTGACGTACACCTGGCCATTGCATCCGTCGATGAGCTGCACCCCCTGCTCGTCTGCCACCACGAGTCGCCAGTTGGCGACGTTGGCGAAGTACTTCCATTGCCTGACGACGTGTTTTGCAATCTCGGCAATATCGTCGAGCGCATGCAGGTCGTCGAGCAGTCTGAACAGCGCCTCATAGCGAACGAGTTGTTCGGAAGCATGTTCAGTCTTCGGCGATCCGGCAGTCATGGTCGATTGCTGGCAAGACGGCAGATCCGGGTCACAGGATGGCGCGGTACTGCGGATCCAGGTCGAGCCGCAGCGAACTCGTGTAGACATTGAACATGGTGGCCATATCGATCACCGCGATGATCTCGCAAATCTCCTCCCTGGTGAACCCTTCCTCCATCAGTTCCTCGAAATCTTCGTCTTCCAGGCCGTTGGCATCGGCGACCACCTTGCTCGCGAAGCGGACGACATTCTGGTAGCAGCGCGGCAGCATGCAGGCGCTGTCGGATGCCAGGAAGGACTGCAGATCTGCAAAGGCCAATGCCTTGTCCAGGCTGAGTACGTTCTGCGCATGACAGGCGGAACAATAGCGCGCGCCGTGTCTGGCGGAAACGATGAAAACGATCATTTCCTTCAGCGGCAGCGGCAGGTTGCCGCTGAACAGGGTTCCCTTGGCTCGTTCCCAGTAGGCGCGCGCCAGCGCCTCGCTGTGGCCGAGGCTCTGGAGCCATATCGGCACTTCGGTCGCCCCGGTAGTTCGCATGAAATCATCATATACCGAACGGGTCGCCGGGGAAGCGTCTTCGTAGTCGGTGAGGGTATAGCGCTGCATTCGTGTGTCTCTCCGTAGTGGTCATGGGTGTGGCCAGGATCCGGTGCCATTTCACGATGAGGATCGAGTGACCACGCAGGCGTGCCCGCAGCCAAGCACCGGCGGTTGCTGTGGGCGCTTGCTGCAAGTCGCATCACCGGCTGCGCATGGCATGCTAAGGCGATGACCCGGAACCACTAAGTATCTGTCCAGAAATAACTTGTACAACTTATACGAGTAGGCGACGATCTCGTCATGAGTAATGACGAGCTAGTTGAAACGATCCGTAAGAAGTTCGAGCGCGTGTCCACGGTTTTGGATGAGCGGGGGCGTCGTGTGTGGGCGTTGGCGGAAGCGAGGCGCTCGGTTACGGCGGACAAAGCATCGTCGCTAAAGCCACGGGGCTATCGCGAATGACGCTGTATTCGGAAAAATGCGGTCATGCCCAGGACGACCCGGCGGGTTCTCGTAGAC
>NZ_SPMX01000066.1 GCF_012940005.1 Candidatus Accumulibacter contiguus
GGCCACGGTCTCTTTATGAATTTTCTGCGCGGTCACTACGGCGCTGATCGACAGCCCCTTGTCGAGGAGGAGTACGGTCCGCGCTCGCCGGCGTTCGCGCCAGTCGCTGCCGCGCTCGTCGATCTGCGTCAACTGGCGGCGTTCTTCCTCAGTGAGGGCTAGGGTCTTGGCTGTGCGGGACATCGCGAGGCTTCCGGAAGGTGGGGGTGGCAAGTATACAGGCATAAAGCGGGGGACTTATCTGGAACCGCTTAGAGTTATCTCCTTGCCCTGTTCTACAAGCATCTAAGATCACAGGCTCTTTAGGTTTAGAGCGTGTTAAAAAAACCTAACCTCTTGATTTATAATGATGGCTCATCCGGAAGGCGGGAAGAGAGGCCTGTCTGACCCGGGAAAATATTCCATCCGTTTAAACACGCCATTATCTATCCATTATATGAGCAGAGCAACCTACGATTCCGATCTGACGAACGAACAGTGGAAAATAATAGAACCGTTCTTGAATGAACGCCATCCGCTCGGGTGGGGGAGACCTCGTCTCGTGAACACACGAGAGGTGGTCAATGCTATTTTTTTATCTCCTGAAGACCGGATGTCAATGGCGGAGTTTGCCTCATGACTTTCCCCCATGGCCGGTCGTATTTTACTACTTCAAGAAGTGGCGTAACCAAGGGACCTGGGCGCAATTGAACCAGGCGCTGACCCAGCAGTGCAGAGAAACTGCGGGACGCGATCCCGAACCGACTGCTGCCACGATCGACAGCCAGAGTATCAAAGGAACCTCCGAATCGGGAGGGGAGGAAAGCGGCTTTGACGGCGGGAAAAAGGTCAAAGGGCGAAAGCGTCATATCGTAACGGATACAATGGGTTATGTGATTGGCGCCACGGTTCACGCGGCCAACAAAGCGGATACGACAGAGGCCCCGAGTGTGGTCACACCGGTTTTCGCCGTGCATTCAAAAATACGAATTTTATTCGCTGATCTTGGCTATCAGGAACCTTTTCGAAAATGGTTGAAGGACACTCTGAATATCAAAACGGAGGTGGCACCGAAAGAGCCCGGCTTCAAGCCGGCGCGTAAGCGTTGGGTAGTAGAAAGAACATTCGCTTGGATTAGTCGGCAACGACGAATGTCTCGTGACTACGAGCGTACCACGGAATCTAGCGTGGCGATGATTTATATTTCTATGATTAGAATTATGTTAAAGCAGCTTTCACCTGTTCCAAGTCCTTGGCATAGCGCGTCTTCCATTGTTAAAATATAAAACATAATCAAATATGGTTTTTTAACACGCTCTCATCTCTCCCATGCCTATAAACCATCATGACAAAGTGCTAAGTTGTGAGGATTGACCCGAGCGGATGGCGTTCATTCAAGAACGGTTCTATTATTTTCCACTGTTCGTTCGTCAGATCGGAATCGTAGGTTGCTCTGCTCATATAATGGATAGATAATGGCGTGTTTAAACGGATGGAATATTTTTCCGGGTCAGACAGGCCTCTCTTCCCGCCTTCCGGATGAGCCATCATTATAAATCAAGAGGTTAGGTTTTTTAACACGCTCTAAAACACCACCCGGCGTTCATTCGCCCTTGCGTTGTTGCTCTACGTGGTCGCCAACGGTACGGGGGAAGCAACTGTTGCCGGTGGAGTAAATCCGCAGAAATCTGGCGGTGGGATTTGGCGGCGAGCATGGTAAGGGAGTAGACGAAACAGGGGCCACGAAGGCCCCTGTGGGTAACAGAGTCTGATGCTGGTCAGAAAGGGGGATCGGTGCTGTCGACGGGGAGCCGGATCACCCGGTCGTTGCGCAGTTGTTGGTGAAGAACGTGCCCATAGTGAGAGCAGATCCGGTCGCGCAGGTCGTCAAGCAACTCGACAATTGCAAGCGCCTGATCAGGTGACCAGTTTGGATCGATGAGGAATTCCAGACCGTGGTGCAGTCCGGAGGGTAAGTGGTAGCCTTTCACGGCGCCCCCTTCGCCTTGCGCTTACTGGCGTTGGCAGCGGCGTGTTCCTGCGCTTCCTTGCGGCGGTAGGATTCGCCCTTGATGGATAGGATTTCCGCGTGATGCACCAGGCGATCGATCATGGCCACGACGCAACTGGCATTGGGAAACACCTCCGACCATTCCGAGAACGACTTGTTGGTGGTGATCAAGGTGCTCTTCTTCTCGTGGCGCCGATTGATCAGTTCGAAGAGCAAATCGGCGTGGCGGTTCGAATACGAGAGATAGCCGACTTCGTCGATCAGCAGCAAATCTGGCGCCGCATAGCGACGCAAGCGATAACGCAGGGCCGAATCGCTGTCCAGACCAGCCAGTTCGCCGAGCAACTGCCCGGCCGTGGCAAACACCACGGTATGCCCCTGCAAGACCGCCTGATGGGCGATATTCTGGGCAATCATCGTCTTGCCCAGGCCGCTGGCGCCGACCAGGATGGCATTGCTTGCCGAGTCCATGAAGTCGAGCGTCATCAATTCCGCGATCGCACGCTGGTCGCACTGCTGCGGCCAGGACCAGTCGAAATCGGCCAGCGGCTTGAAGCGGCCGATATGGGCGCAGCGCAAGCGCCTTTCAAGCGAGCGGCGAGCACGTTCGGTTTCCTCCCAGGACAACAACGGATCAAGCCAGGGCTGGTCGGCGCATTCAGCCCAATGGGCCAACACGCCGTGCAGTTGCAAGGCCGTTGCGCGCTGGCGGGCATCAGTCGTCGTCATCGGCGTTCTCCATCAATTGATCGTAGCCATCGAGGCGATGGGGGCGCACGGGAACGTCCCGGTGCTTGATGTGTTCGGGCAGAGTGATGGCCAGCGGTGGCGGTTCAGCCTGTGCTTTCCGCCGTCGCTCCAGCACCAGGCGAACCGCATTCGGATGCGGCACACCGCGCCCCAGGGCGTCGGCAATCGCCGCCGTCAGCTCGGCCACGCCGTAATGCGCCAGAAGGTCAGTCAGCGTATTGACCGTTTGCCCCAGTGGCTCGCCGCGTTCGACGGCCTGAGTCAGCAGATCCCGGCTCAGTGGCACCGCCTGGATCAGATGATCGGTGCCGCGATGTGCACGGGCCTGATGTTTATGCGCGACCAGGGTGGCGATGTGCGCGGGGATTTCGATCTGTTGGCGGCGATCATGGGAGCGCGGGTGCGTGGCGATCAGCGTCTGGCCATCGAGGATGCGCACCTGATCCGGACTGGCGACAACGGTCAGCGTGCGCTGAACACAGCCGTGCGGGATCGAGTAATCGTTCAGGTCGAAGCGCACATACGGGGTCTTGCCGGCCACTACCGCCTTGACCTCGTCGGTCGGGAAGCCGTCGGCGGGCAGCGCCAGCAGACGACCCCGTTCCTGGGCGAAGGCCGCGCAAACGGTCAGTGCCTCGTCCTCCGGGCAGCGACGCTCGCCGGCGGGTCCGCGGGTCCACGCATCGGCCTGGGCATTGAGGTCGTCCAGTGTCTGGAACGCGCGACCGGCGAAGAAGGCGTCGCGGATATAACGGATGGCGCGCTCCACACGGCCCTTCTCGTTGCCTCGGGCCACCGCCACGGGACGAGGCTCGAAGCGGTAATGGCC
The DNA here is from genome assembly GCF_012940005.1 of Candidatus Accumulibacter contiguus. Lineage (GTDB taxonomy): Bacteria > Pseudomonadota > Gammaproteobacteria > Burkholderiales > Rhodocyclaceae > Accumulibacter > Accumulibacter contiguus. The sequence continues at coordinate 3,570 of NZ_SPMX01000066.1, forward strand.
GGCCAGGGAAAGGAGCGTCGGATTGAAGCGGATGACCGTGCCCTGGCGTTCGAGGACCGCACTCTTGAGATTATCGTAGAGCGCCATCCTCGGCACCCCTTGCCACGCCTCGAAGGCGGCGACATGGCCGCGCAAAAAGTTCTCCATGTGGGCGCCCAGATAGAAGCGCAGGAAGATCTGGCGCGACCACGACAAGACAGCGACAAAGCCCATCAGCGGCCGACGGGCACGTCCGATTTCAAGGTGATCGAAGTGCCCCCAGTCCACTTGCATTTCCTCACCGGGCAAGGTGCGCAGACGCAGATAGGCGTCCGCTTTGGGGCGCGGTCGATGGCGAGCGATCAGATGCCGGAAGTGATCCGGTCGTCCCGGGTAGCCGCGCGCCTGCACCATGTCGTACAGGCGACTAGCGCGCAGGCGCGGAAACTGCGCAAGGGTCTCCAGGATGAAGGGCAGGTAGGCATCAATGGCCGACGGCCGGCAGAAGCTACCCAATGCCGGCAAGCCGGCCTGAGCGAGCACGCGAGAGACGCTGTCGCGATGCACGTGCAGTTGCGTGGCAATGGTGCCGATGCGCCAGCGTTCGGCGTGGTAATAGCGCAGGATCTGCGCTTCAATTTCGGGGGGGATAGACATGCGTTCTCCGATCGGGTTGGCTACGGCGAATCCGACGGCGCAGGAAGTCCTGGCGCACCCAGTCCGGCAAGGGACGATGGCAACGCCAGCAGTGCCAGGGCACCGGCTTCACCGGCACCGACGGTTCGGATGAGATTGGATCAGCCGGGGCCGGGGGCGGGGAACCCTGATGCGTCACTTTCTGCGTTCGAGCCCGATAACGCTGCTGATGTTTGGCGTGGGCATGACGGCCGCGCAGGCCGGCTTGATAGCGGCGCCCGGCAGCACGGACCGAACGTCTGCGCGCTTCGCCGGCACATCGGGGGGTGCAGTAGCGTTGGCCACGGTCGCAGTGGCTGCAGATCAGCACAGCGGTGCGGCAGGCGGCGCACAGATAGCGTCTTCCAGGCAGTTCCATTGGTCACCTTGGCCAATGGGGAAAGACGGCGACGCCCGCTTCGTGACATACTTTGCAGGCAGCGTCGCTTCGTCACAGCTGTGGGCGCGGCATCGGGTCTGGCTTGGCGGTTGGTCCCGATGCCCTGCCCGTGTTTCCACCGGCGGGTCAACTATCTACCGCATCAGCGGCGCTGACGCCATCCCCACGCAGGCAGTACAGAACAAAATCTCGCCAGTCGAACGCTGCCCCCGGCTGTGGGGACGACCCATTCCCTGCCTCTCAGCCCTGCCGCGCTTCGCTTGCCAGACGAGGGATTGCGATGCAATCCCTCCGCCGGAAGCCCTGCGGGCGCAAACCGCAGAACCGGTTTAAAAATCACTGAAAATCAAAAAACCCGACCTGCAGGCTACGTAGCAAAACTGTCGACGCCAGATTTCTACGGAATGACGACGCCGTTAACAGCAACCAGGGTCGGCCGCGGATTCCTGTTCCTGCCTGCCAGGATGAGCGGGGCAGGGGGCCGCGATCGGCCCGTCGCCAGCAGACAGTCGGCGTCGGCTTCTGCCTGCGAGTGATTGGCGTACGTCGGCCAGTCGGGAGAATAGGCGCCGGCCTGCTGAACCCAGGTCGTCCAGCCGTCGCGCGAGCCGCGGGCGAACATTTCCAGGAAGGGGCCGGGCGGCGAGGACTCGCAGTCTGTCAGGGAGGAGGGGTTCGGTGCTGCACCCTGGCGTCGTCAGATCGTTGCCGCGCGCGTCTTTTGGCTCTACGATCGCACCATGTCCAGCCCGGAGTCACCCGCCAAGCGGCCGCTGCGGCGTCCTTTGCTTGCTCCCGAATCGCTGCCCGAGTCACCATCGGCGTTTGCGGGCGTGGACGAGACGGTCTGGGTCGAGGTGATCCGCAAGATGGACGAGGTCTACAATGACCTCCTGCAATACGAGGTGGTCCTCGAGCAGAAGAACGCTGCGCTCGAGGACTCGCAGCAGTTCATCGAGAGCGTCCTGGCGTCGATGTCGGACATCCTGATCGTCTGCAACCGGCATGGTGCGATCCAGGAGGTCAATGATTCGCTGTGCCGCTTCATCGGCCAGAACGAGACCGTCCTGCGCGGGCGACCGCTTTGCGATCTCTTCGCCGACGAGGCGTCGCAGCAACGCGCCCGCGATTTCTTCTCGCCGGCCCGTCCGGCGACCGTCCAGGATTGCGAGTTGTTGATCAGCGGCCGCGATGGCAGTCCGCTGCCGGTCTCGCTGAACTGCACGCCGCGCCTCTCGGGGACCGGCAAGCTGGTCGGCATGGTGCTCACCGGCCGCCCGGTCGGCGAGTTGCGGCGTGCCTATCACGCGCTGCGGCAGGCGCACGAAGATCTCAAGCGCACCCAGCAACAGCTTCTACAGGCTGAGAAAATGGCCTCGCTAGGACGTCTGGTGGCTGGTGTGGCACATGAACTGAACAATCCGATCAGCTTTGTTCTCGGCAATGTCCTGGCCCTCCGACGTTACACTGCGCGCCTGCAGACTTACCTGCAAGCGATCCACTCGGACCAGTGCACGCGTTCGCTGGAACTCGAAGATCTGCGCCAGGAACTGCGCATCGACCGCATCATGGCCGACCTGCCGCCGTTGCTCGACGGCATGAACGAGGGCGCCGAACGTACGCGCGACATCGTCGATGGACTCAAGCGCTTTTCGGCGATCGACCGCAGCATTGCCGAGCCTTTCAACCTCGCTGAAGTCGTTGCGCGTGCGGTGCGCTGGGTGGCGCGCTCGGATCCGCGCAATTTTCGGGTGACGTTCCATTTGCCGCAGGAGTTGCCGGTCATGGGTTCTTCCGGCCAGATGCAGCAGGTACTGATGAACCTCGTGCAGAACGCCCGTGACGCCAGCAGCAGCAGCGAATCGCCCAGCCTAGAGATCAGCGCCGAGCCCCGCGACGGCATGATCCGGGTGTACTTCGCCGACAACGGGCCAGGAATCGCACCCGAGAACCTGTCGCGGCTGTTTGACCCCTTCTTCACGACCAAGCCGGTCGGGCAGGGAACCGGGCTCGGCCTGTCGATCAGTTACGGTATTGTCGAACGCCATGGTGGCCGCCTGGAAGCGGCGAACCGGCCAGAGGGCGGCGCCTTGTTCACTCTCAGTCTGCCGCTGGCGCAGGCCTGATGCGGTCAGGATCCAGGCAGTTTGGTCCCTTCGATTCCCGTAATGTTGAAGTCTATCCTGATGATCATCCGAGACTTGACCGCCTCACCTCCCCGTCGCCCCGGAGAAAACGGGGTGATGCGAAATGCGGCCAGTGCCGATTCTTCAAAAAATGCCGGGGGGGGCTGCTGGCCTCAAGCACCTCCAGATGACGCAGCCGGCCACTTTCATCGATCAATAGCAATAAGCGAACCCAACCCTCGAGGTCATGGGCTTGAGCATACGCTGGATAGGCAGGTACTACGGAAATCAAGGGATACGGTTGTTCGTCCAGTTCGGAGGATTTGAAAAACCACTCCTCGATGGGAAGCGGGATCTCCGGGGATGCGTCGGGTGAGTTGGATGATCCTGGACTGCTGGCTTCAGCCTTTTCTGGCGGCGTGGATATTCGCTCGTTTGCCTCGGTTTCATTGAGCGGCGCCGGCATGGGCAGCCGCGCCTCCGGAGGCGTGCCGGGTGAGTCGAATGGCCCCTGACTACTGGCCTCAGCCATGGCGAAGGGAGCCAATGGCGAGGTCATCGTTTCAATGGGTGGTGCTGGATCAGTGGCTACCGTATGCGGGGAATCCTGGATTCGGATCTCCAGACGAGCGGGTGCGGTGGACCGGATTGGGGCCCTCGCGGGCCCCAGGATGGCTAGTATTTCGGCATGCAGCAAGGCGGACAGCAGCAGCCAGCCTGCCAGTTGCCGTGTCATCCGCAGAGGCGCCTCCGGGAACCGAGCAGTTCGACCCTCATCTCTCGGCTTCCTGGAACCAGTAGGCGCGCTGATTCGCACCCACCGTGCCGATTTGACTCATCCCGCAGTTGCCATCACTGCAGGACCCTTCAAAAATCTTGCCACCACGGATGACGAGGATTCCATCCGATGGAAAACCCCGTATCGCATACTTGGAGGAAACGCGCGAATCGCTGCTCGTGATCGTACCATCGTAGTTGGTATCCACCACCACTCCGCCTGTGAGCGCGTTCATGGCGTAGTTCGTTCCCTTTCCGAGCGGCACGCAGGCTGAGGCTGAGGCCGCAGCAAACGGGCTATAGGATCCAAAACGCAGTATGTTGAAGAAGACCGATGGGGCATTGACCACCTTTTCTCCATCCACCTTTTTGCCATCCCTGTCGACCGTTTGGTCCAGCCGCATCGCCCAGCCCAGTTTGTCGTGAAGTGCGGTTTGCGCCGTCTTTCTCTGGTCCTCGGTACCGAACTGGACCAGATTGTCGGTCAGGTCATAGAAGTCACTCTTGCTCGGGTCGGACGAGTATTTGATGACCGCCTTGTCCTTCGTCGTCGTCAAACCTGTGTCGGTATCCTTGATCATGAACATCAGGTCATGGTTATCCGTACGCAAGGGATTCTCTCGGTCTCCGGTCCCGACGTATACCGCGTCAAAGCGCTGCCCCTGGTCGAGCTGTTTCACTACGGCGGGAGGGAAGAAAATCTTTCGCCGCGGTGTTTCGCCATTGGTCAGATCGGCAAACTTGATGGAGGTCCAGTCGGATGGCTTGTCGCTGTCGATATCGAAACGCCAGACGTTTCCTCCCAGGTCACCCAGATACAAACGATCGGCATAGCCGTTGGAATCGAGATCCGTGTTTAAAGGAGTCGCATCCGAGGGAATGCTGAACCCCATTTCGGACACCTGTGTGTTCTGGTCGGTTTTGTCTAGCGGGGTAAAGCTCCTGATCAAGGCGCCGGTTTTGCCGTTCACAAAAAATACCCCACGGCCCATTGGCTTGCTCGTGCTCGTAATACTCTCGACTTTCACCGAACCCAGCGCAGGAGTGGATAGCGAATCGCTTACCGTAAAGGTAAAGCTGCGAGCACCTGTGACCGTGATGGTTTTGGTGCCGTTATAGCCAGCTAGCGTAGCGCCCGATATCAGAACCGAATCACCTGTGGTGTAAGCATGATCAACGGGGGTGGTGGCGGTTGCCGTCGTTCCCGAGCGAGTGATCGTCACCGAGATCTGGTCATTGGGTACCGGATCATAACCGGCGCCAAAAACCAGCACGGGGTTCTCCGTATCTGCGCGCATCCTGGTAAAGGCGGGTGCAGACCAGGTCTCCCCTAATTCCGAAAATCCCGTAGTCTTGTCGTCAATCTTCCACAGGAACTGGGGTTTCGCCTTGTCGGTAATGTCGAGGGCGTAGACCGCACGGCCACCACGGCGCATGCCGAAGGCCAGGTAAGCCTTGTCGATTTTGCCGTCTTGATCCTTGTCCTCAAAGTAAATCTTCGGGCTGCCATCGCCTGTGATGAGATGCTCGCCGATCGGGTTTTCATACATCGTCTTGAGTTTCGGGAGGTACTCTTCCGGCATGAAGGCCCATTGCTCCTTGCCATCCTTCGTATCCACGGCGTGCAACAGGCCATCATTGGACATGTAGAATAGATAGACGACCGGATCGGCAGGATCCCCTTTCTTGTCGCTGTCGTAAATGAGGATGGCCGGGTTGGAGTGCAACACGTCTCCATGTGGCCAGGCTCGCCATGTGGAACAAGCCGTTGCGGAGTTGGCGTCCTTGCATCCCGCATCCGTCGGATCGCCCCCCCGGGCATAGTTGATGATCGTTGCCCGCGTCGCATCCAGCATCGAGGGATCGCCCAGCAATGTCTTGGTGATCGCCGTATTGACTTCCGACATGGCATTGCTGCTGTCGGTCAAGACTTTCTCCGTACTGCTTGAGAGATGGGTGTACAGCTTACGGGTAGCCGGCGTGGAACCGGAAGCCGTCTTCAATACATGTCCGGTCCCACCCGCATTGGGCTTGCTACCATCCGGCTTGGCAGGGTCACTCCAGTGGCTCACGGCCGCGTCCCGCACTCTGGCCGTTCTCTTGGATGTGTCGAATTCCTCGATGTTTTTCAGCTTGTCTGTGAAGGTTGTCTGGCCTGTCAGGCACAGCGGGATTTGCACGCCGTCGATGTCTTTTCCGCACTCATCGACATCGCTACTGAGCTTGAACTTCTTGACCGTACCCTCCCAACACTGTTGCAGTCTGGGTCCAAAGAAAGCAAGAAAAATGTCATCCGAACTCTCTGCGCGGTTGGTCGCCGAGATGGGAACGGTCGGCGCAGCGAGCGTCGGATTCCAGTCGCGGATCGTTGCGATGACTTCGGAAAGTTTACTGGACAGTTCACTAGCCTTATCTGCCTTGTAAGCGCCTTTATCGGCTGTGGCTGCATTTTCGAGCACCGGCGAGGAGCCACCGGCAAAACCAATCGTGTAGGTGGAGACGGACTGAGTGCCTGGAATCGAGTCAGAGTCTGTGGCACCACCGGGAGACATGTCGCCCTGGGCCATGAAATGGGTCAGTTCGTCCAGCCAAATGTAATTGGCGGGGTACAGGATGTCCGGTGGACCATACGGTACGCCGGGGCTGGTTGGGTCGGGTTCGTACTGCCCTGAACTGCTGTCTTGCTGTGTGCTGATTTCGGGCGTGCCGACTTGGGTGAGCGCCTTGACCAGAGTATCCGCCTGATTGTCGTTCTCGGGGCCGCCATCCGAAACCAGAACCACATAGTTTTTCTGACAATTCGCTTGTTTGTCTTTGCCTTTTTGCGGGTTACTCATCATTGGAGAATCGTATTTTCCGTCGACAATGGCTGACGGGTCTCTGCCCTCCGATACCTTGCCACCGCCGACTGCGTCGGTGGAATTGATTCCGAATAGGGGAGTTTCTCCACGGAAGTACAGGTATGCTTCGTACATCACCTCCGTCAGTGGGGTCGAGCCGCTGGCCACCACACGGTTGATTGCGCCGGAGAGTCCCTCGCGATTGACGTAATCGGTGTCCGTGCTGCTGGAACCCATGCGACGGATCGCATAGGCTACGTTGCCTCCCTGGCTACCTTCAGTACCAGCAAGTCCGGTGGAAGGGGCGGGCATCCTGTTGAAAACCATCAGGCCAAAGCGGACACCGTTCGTGTTCGCGACCAGATATGTGAAGGCGTCCTTGGCGATCTGCAAACGTGTCTTGCGCCCGATCGGGGCACCATTCGGCCCTTTCGGTCCGAATTTCCAGTTGAGGTAATTGACCGAGTACATGTCGACCGCATTATAGTTGGCGGACGGGTCGGTCGGTATATAGGACGCTGTGCTTCCTGTGGCGGAACTCGTAGTGTTCCAGGCCTGGCCGAAGGTACGGTCGGTTGCGTTAGTCATGAAGCCGCTGCCCGGGTTGCCGCTCGTGCCATTATCGGCCTTGCAGTCGTGATCCAGATAATCCGTCTTGGCAGCGAACGGATAGACGTAGTAATCGTACTTGGGAACCTTGTCGTAATCGATTGGAGACGTGCTGATCGGATTGGCACAAGCGTTGTCACCGACGTAGAAACAAGCGGGAGAGCCCTCGTTTGCCTCGCAGGTGGTGCTGGTGTCGGGCTTTGCGTTACAACCGGCGCTACTGTTGAGCGAGGCATTGCGATAGACCGTTGAACCGACGGTAATGTCAGGGAGGTTGCTTTCACAGTAGCTGGAGCTGCTCGCGCCGAACGAACAGGCCACCCCTGTGCAAGTGCCGCTGCAAGTGCCACCGTGATAATAGGTGCCCACCCCCTCTACCTGGACCGTTTGCCGGTCACTCCATTGGCAATTGATGGTGTTCTGGATCGTCTCGGGAACGGGCGCGCCGCAGGCCGGAGGTGGCGTGCTGCAATCTGCAGGATTGATGCCGTTGTCTCTGCATTGGGTGCCACTCGGAACCCATTTTTTGCCCAGGAACTTGCTGCTTGGCGTGGCATCGATCACGCAACTGCGTGTACACAGCGTGGTGGTGGTGACCGATGAGACATCGGCCAGTCTCAATAGCGATTTCGGGGAATCGTAATAGGCAGGAGTGCCGGTCATATCGCCGAAAGCTGGGGCAGGGGAGGCGTCGCGATTGCCTTTCCACGCCGTGTGCTTTACTGCCGACAGTTGTTGTTCTGCCGTGGTTGTCATCGCGTCGAAGGTGACGGTGAGGCCGTAGAGACCGAGCACGTCGAACAGCGACTCACGCCCCCCCACCTGGATGCTATTGATGTAAATCTGGAAGTTGAATCCCCCCATGTCGGCCTTGAGATCTGTCCATCCGGAACGTGACGACGTGTCTTGGGTGCGAATCGGTTGCCCCTGGTCGCCAATATCGGTCCAGCTGCTAAACGGAGCCGAACGTGGGAAACTGTCGCGTACCGGGAATGGTCCGGTGGGTTCTCCGCCACCCGCAGTGCCCAGAAACTCGCTTTGTGCGCGGATGTTGCTGCCGATGGCTCCGACTACGCTACCGCTAGAAATCTGCAGCGTGCTTGTTGCGCTGGGAATCGGGCTAGTATCCAATTTTCCGGGGTAGGTGGTATCGCCGTTGCTCTGCCGCCCATTTTTCAGGTTCAGATAAGGTTCCCAACGTTGCCATTGCTGGTTCAGGTATTTTCCCGTATTGCGCGGGTAGGGTGTCGGCGCGAAGACCGTGGATGGGAGAAGCTTCTCCGGCGAGTCGTTACATTTGTTATGTTCACGAAAATCCTGGGTTGGCCCATAGTCGATCCCCCCGCGAACCTGTGCAGGGAAACTGCTCTGCGACACCCCACCAGCCCAACGATTGAAGGCATTCGACCACAGTCGCGGGTCTGTCTCCGGGGCCCCGGCCGGCAGCCAGAAGATCCAGCTGGCGTTATTGTAATTGCGGTAGATGCTGCGCGACCCTGGGTCGTCTGCCTCGGCTTGGTTGGTGTAGTTAGTTAGGAATGTAGTCAAGGTGCCCGGTATATTCTTCGATTTTATATAAGATCCATAGGATTCCATCAATTCCTCTGACCAGAATCCGTTTCTGGCCAATGCATGGCCGGGATCCCTTGCGGTATCCGATATGTTGTTGATAAATCCGGGGTCGTTCCACAGATATTCCACATGCGAATCGTAGGCGCCGGAATTCTCGGAATATTCGCGCCATCCTTCCGGTCTGTTCATCGAGTCCGAGGTGTCGAGAATCAGCAGGATCGCCGGTTCGGCGGTACTGCCGGCATAGGGCGTCGACAGGTAGATGTCCGTGTCTCGCGCCGAAGCGACAGAGGAATACAGAGACAGTGGCAGTACGGCCGCCGGATTTGCCAGCGCCGCAATCAGGGTCCAAGCGACACGCCTTTGCCAGGGCTTGAGGGGATTCCGGGTGGGGTCGGGGGTGAGCATGATCGGGCCTCGCATGTCGTCAACGGTTGGTAATCAGGAGCAGCCACCTGGGGGCAAGACGCCACGAACCCCCTGGTGTACATTGGTTCTGCCGCTAAAGATCGGGTCTCTGGCTTCCGCCAGAACGTCGAAATAGACAGCCTGCAGGGCACTCGGACCCAGCATGTTGCCGCTTCCCAGGCCGGCAAAGTCGGTACATGCCACTTCAGTGGCGGTCAAGGTGACATTCTTCAGATGGCTGAATTGTCGTGAGTCCAAATCGAACTTTTTATTGAAATTTTTTGCGTCCAATTCAGGTTCGGCGCGATGGGAGAACTTTCCCCGGTTCGTGTTCATGAAATCCCAGATGGCGGCTTCTGCGTTGGCCAGGTTCTGGGCGGAAGTCTGGCTGGCGCCCCCGATCTTCAGTTCGAGGACACCGGTACGCAGCATGGAAACGACGAGCAGCGTCATGATGACCATCATGATCAGGCTGAACATCAGTACCACGCCGGTTTGTGATTGGGCGGTTGTTTTCATGGTGGTGAGGATTCAAGCCGTTGGGCGATATTGCGAACCTGGAAGGATTGTGTGAACACATGTCGATGATAATTGCAGGGAAGTCCGTCTTCCAGGCAGTTCAACTCGGCGGTTCCGTCACCATCGAGATCATAGGATCTGCTGCGATCGTCATAGTCATTGCTTGGCCTGGGCGAGCGAACCAGCAGAGAAATTCTCGCCATCACCACCCTTTCTGCAAACTGCTCGGCCGTCGGTGTCTCGGTGTAAGTCACTGGAGCGCCGGTGCCGCCAGTGCCGAGACCGTAGAGGATCCGCACCGCCTCGATGCCTTCTGCGATAGCCACCTCGGTCATCGTCGTGCCGGCAAGTTCCTGTCGTACCAATGTGGGAATCGGCTGGCTACCGTCATCTGTGGCAAGACAGACGGTGCCGCCCGTGCCGGTGGGGCGACTGCAGGGGCGTAGATAGTAGGCCCTGGCCTGATAGGGATAAATCGGCGCAGCGGCTCCACCCAGAAAAGCTCGTTTGGACGACGCTGGCAAACCGGCATATTGGTCACCCTGGAACAGGATGCCGCCGCCCGGATCCGACTGCACATACAGCGTCCCATTTTGCAGATCGGCAGGTTTCACCTCTATTCCGATGGCTCCGCGCAGCACGAGAATGAAGCTGCCACTGAGGTAATTGCCGGCTTTGATGCAGGACATTTTCGCAAGGGTGCCCGTGCCGAGCGATTGCGTGAAAGTGGTGGCCCAGTCTGTGCCACAATCGTTGGTAATGGTAATGGCCACCGGAATGGCAAGGTCGTTGGTGGCGATATGGCCATAGAATCCCGCCATGCGCAGGTCATTGCCCATGGTATTGAGTGCATAGGCTCCGTTCTCCTGCATGCGGGAGAATTCGTCATTGACCTTGAAAACCCGGGTGGAATTGACGAACAGACTGCCCAGGGCGAGCAGCAGGATGATGCCAATCGTCATGGCGACCATGATTTCCACCAGGGTCATGCCACTTTGCAGCGAGCGGGCTGCGGGCCGAATGGACTCGCGCTTGAACATCAGGAACATCCCCAGGGTGCGGCGGCGTTCAATTGGCAGGTGACGACCGTGAGGGTGACCAGGCGGCGGCGAGCATCGGTTCCATACAGTCCTGCACCGCATGCCGAGGCCGTTGGGATTCCCGTGTCGCTTTCGCCCTGCCAGGCAACGCTGATCAAGAACACCGGCTGATTGGCGTCGGGCCGTTCGACACATCCGCGTGCGCCGATGATGCCCCCGACACGATTGGTCGCAGCATCCTTGATTTCCGATAGACCGGCAAGCACGCCATCCCATGTGGCGAGGTGATTCTCCGCAATCTGCTTGTTGTCAATGCACTTGTAGTACTTTTCATCGACGCTCAAACACTTGGCTTCGTCGGAGAGCGCTTTGTACGTCTTGAACAAACCTCCCCATCCAGGCATAGCATCACCGTCGGCAACCCCCGTCACGTAGTACGGGGCTCCTCCCTGATTGGCCCGGATTTTTTCGGCCATTTCCTGAGCCATGGCCAGCGCCTGCTGACGTTGGTAGGCCTCGAACCCGGCGCGCTGCCCCTTGAGCATCAGGGCCGCAATGCCGAGCAAAGCAATCATGAGGATGAGCAGGGAAATCAGCACTTCGAGAAGAGTGAATCCGCGCGTGGCCTGTTGAAAGAATTTCATGGCGCGTTCTCAAGGGCAAGCAGCAACGCCACTGACGGTCGTGATCCGTCCCGTCGGACTGAACTCCAGCAGGCGTGCCGGTACGCTCGGGGAAATGAGCGTGGAACTGACCGTGATTCCTCGGACCCCCGTTTTTTCGGTGCCGTCATCAATGAAGGTGCGTACCCGGCCATCTGCACCAAAGCTCAGGACTTTGATCGAATTGTCGACGTTTGTGCCGACGCTGCAGACTTTGACGGTATTGTCGAGTGCCGGTCGGGAGACGAGGACACCCTCACCGGCATCCCACACCCCATTGCGGTTGGCATCGTCAAAGACCTGCCATCCGCCAACCCACTGGGCCGTAGTGCGCGTGATACCGACGCGAGTGCTGCGCTTGATCGCTTCGACGCGCGCCAGAGCCAGGTCAGCAGTGAGGTCCGAGCTGACTGTCCTGAGGCGTTGATTGGCGATCATTTCCTGAAAGGGGAGCGTGGCCATGCTCATCAGAATACCCATGATGACAATTACGACGAGCAGCTCAATCAGGCTGAAGCCGTCATTGCGGGTTTGCTGGAAGGGAATTACCATAGTTTGTCCGTCCCTCCTGCCGTGTACTTTTTGTCTCCGTCGGTTTCTCTCCACTTCTCGGTTCTGTTGTTGATGAACAGAGTCCCGTCCGCAGCCATTCTGGCGCCGGCCTTCGGGGCCATGGACAGCAGAAACGAGGGAGGAGTGCCTGCAATGTTCACTGTAATAGCCGGGTCGGCGTAATCGGCAGCGATGTCCGCGGGTGTGCTCATGCCCAGTCCGCCAGCTCCGGCACCCAGTACCGTTGCGTACTGCCGATTGTCCAGCAGATACTGTTCCTGACGCTGTGCGACATCCAGCAGGAATTGCTGGGCGGCGGCACGGTGGGCTCGATTGATATATTCATTGTAAGCCGGTACGGCAATCGCCAGCAAAATGCTGATGATTGCCACAACCATCATTAATTCAATCAGCGTAAAGCCGGAACTCTTTGGTTCAGTCCGATGATTCATCATCATTTCGCCTGCGAGGTGAAGTGTAGGGCAGGGCCTCAAGCGGGTCCGGCGGGGCACAGACACCGTTCCATCATAGTCGAGGGTCGGCTTCGAGCAAGCTCGGCGCGATATACGGCCGCTTGTGGGGGATGAGTGGTGCGAGGTATGACGGTTCTGGCTACTGCAGTTCGCGCGGCAGGGCAAAGGTGACGTTTTCTTCGGCGCCGTCGAGTTGGCCTACCTTGGCCGGGTCGCCACCCGACAGGCGATTGACGACCTCCTGGACCAGCACCTCCGGGGCGGAGGCGCCGGCGGTGACGCCCACCCGGCTGGCGCCAGCGAGCCAGGCCGGGTCGATCTGCTCGGCCTGATCGACGAGATAGGAGCGGCTGCCGATCAGTTCGGCGACTTCGCGCAGGCGATTCGAGTTGGAACTCGACCGGCTACCGACCACGAGAACGACTTCCGACGTCCTGGCCAACTGCTTGACTGAATCCTGCCGATTCTGCGTGGCGTAGCAGATGTCGTCCTTCTTCGGGCCAATGATCCCGGGAAAGCGTTCCTTCAAGGCCGCGACCACCAGGGCTGCGTCGTCGACCGACAAGGTGGTCTGCGTGACGTAGGCCAGGCGCGTCGGCGATCTGACCTGCAACTGGCGCGCGTCGGCGACGGTTTCGACGAGATACATGCCATCCGGACTCTGTCCCATGGTTCCCTCGACCTCGGGATGTCCCTTGTGGCCGATCATCACGATCTCGCAGCCTTCCCTGCGCATCTTGGCGACTTCGACGTGCACCTTGGTGACCAGCGGGCAGGTGGCATCGAAGACCTTCAGGCCGAGTCCTGCGGCCTCTTCGCGAACCGCCATCGAGACGCCGTGGGCACTGAAGACGACCGTACTGCCGGCCGGTGCTTGCGCCAGTTCGTCGATGAAGACGGCGCCCTTGGCGCGCAGGTTGTCGCAGACGAACTGGTTATGCACCACTTCATGGCGGACGTAGATCGGTGCGCCCAGGATTTCGATGGCACGTTCGACGATGGCGATGGCGCGCTCGACGCCAGCGCAGAAGCCACGCGGCTTGGCGAGAATGACCTGCATGCTGGGCCTCATAGGATGGCGATGACTTCGACTTCGAAACGGATCGGTTTGCCGGCGAGCGGATGGTTGAAATCGAAGAGCGCGCTGGTGTCGGTCAGCTCGCGCAGGAAGCCGGCAAAACTGGCCGAACCGTCGGGCGAGCTGAACTCGATCAGCGAGTTTACCCGGAGTTCGATTCCCGGGGGCAGCGCGCTGCGGGCGATGCGTTCGACGAGGCGCGGGTTGTGGGGTCCAAAAGCGTCCAGGCCGGCGAGCTGGAAGACCTGGCGTTCGCCGGCGGCGAGCCCGATCAGGCAGTTTTCGAGCGATTCGGCAAGCTGGCCACTGCCCATCTGGAGAGTGGCCGGCGAGAGGTCGAAGGTGCTGACGTAATCGCTGCCGTCATGGGCAGAGAGGCGGTAGTGCAGCGTCAGGAAACTGTCGGATCTCACCGTTGCGATGTCGGCAGGCGATGGGTCGGCGTTCGGCGTATCGGTCATGACTTTCATCATCGGGGGTGCCTGGAAAAGTCATGACCGTTCGGTCTGCTGGCAAACTGGTCCCAGGCCATCAGCAGCGCGCCGATGCAGATGGCCGAGTCGGCGATGTTGAAGGCTGGCCAGTAGAAACCCGCAGCATGCCATTGAATGAAGTCGATCACGGCGCCGAAGCGCAGGCGGTCGATGACGTTGCCCAGCGCGCCGCCGAGGATCAGGGTGAGGGCCAGCGAGAGTCGGAACTCAGCGCTGTGGCGTGGCAGGATGCTGACGATCCAGGCCGAGATGGACAGTGACAGGATCGTGAAAAACCAGCGCTGCCAACCGCCGGCGTCGGAAAGGAAGCTGAAGGCCGCGCCGGGGTTGAAAGTCAGTACCCAGTTGAAGAAAGGAGCGACATAGATCGAGTCGCCAGGTTGCAGCCAGGCGAGGACCAGCCACTTGCTGATCTGGTCTAGGCCGACGATGATGCCGGCCAGCCACAGCCAGCGGTCGATATTACGCGAAGGCACGGGTTTCGCCCTCGCCATACAGGTTTTCGATGCAGCGACCGCAGAGGCCGGGGTGATCGGGGTGAACTCCGACATCCGGGCGCAGGTGCCAGCAGCGCTCGCATTTGGCATGGGTCAGTGGCGCGCAGAGCAGCCGGTCGTTGGCGTCGCGAATGACCCGGGTCTGCGAGCAGATCAGGACAAAGCGCAGGTCGTCGCCCAGCGAAGAGAGAATCTCGTGCTTCTCGCCGTCGCAGTAGAGGCTCACCTCGGCCTGCAACGGTGAACCGATGCTGCCGGCGATGCGCAGTTCCTCGAGGGCGCGCATGACTTCGGCGCGATAAGCGCGAATCTTCTGCCATTTTTCGAGCAGTTCGCCTTCAGACGCCGGCGCCGGCAGCGGCTGCCAGGTGTGCAGCATCACCGACTGTTCGCGGTCACCGGTCTGCAGTTGCCAGATCTCTTCGGCGGTGAAGCAGAGAATCGGTGCCATCGTCTTGGTCAGGCTCTGCAGGATGTGCCACAGCGCGCTCTGCGCCGAGCGGCGTGTCGGGGAAGCGGCGGCCGTGGTGTACAGGCGGTCCTTGAGGATGTCGAGGTAGAAGCCGCCGAGATCTTCGGAACAGAAGGTCTGCAGCGACTGCACGGCGCGGTGGAACTCGAAGCGTTCGTAGTCGGCCTCGCATTGCGCCTGCATTTGCCTGGTCATGGCCAGCGCGTAGCGGTCGATCTCCAGCCATTCCTCAATCGGTAGTCCGTCGCGGCTGGCGTCGAAGTCCGAGGTGTTGGCGAGCAGAAAGCGCAGTGTGTTGCGAATGCGGCGGTAGGCTTCGACGACGCGCTTGAGAATCTCGTCGGAGATCGACAGTTCGCCAGAGTAGTCGGTGGCCGCGACCCACAGGCGAAGGATCTCGGCGCCGAGGGTATCGGCGATCTTCTGTGGTGCGATCACATTGCCTCTGGATTTCGACATCTTCAGGCCCTTGCCGTCGACGACGAAGCCGTGCGTCAGC
This sequence comes from Candidatus Accumulibacter contiguus, assembly GCF_012940005.1. Classification (GTDB taxonomy): domain Bacteria; phylum Pseudomonadota; class Gammaproteobacteria; order Burkholderiales; family Rhodocyclaceae; genus Accumulibacter; species Accumulibacter contiguus. Next base: position 19,242 of record NZ_SPMX01000066.1, read on the forward strand.
AAGGCCTTGTATGGCGCGCGGCCATCCATCGCGCAGCCGATCAGCAGCGAGCTCTGGAACCAGCCGCGATGCTGATCCGAGCCTTCCAGGTAGAGATCGGCCGGATAGGCCAGTTGGCTGCGATGCGAGCCGCGCAGGACGCTCGAGTGAGTCGACCCGGAGTCGAACCAGACGTCGAGGGTGTCGCTCATCTTGCGATACTCGCTGGCTTCGGCGCCGAGCAGTTCGCTGGCGTCGAGCGCGAACCAGGCTTCGATGCCGGATTTCTCGACGCGTTGCGCGACGGCTTCGATGAGTTCGCCGGTGCGCGGGTGCAGCGCCGCCGTCTCGCGATGCAGAAAGAAGGGCAGGGGAACCCCCCAGTTACGCTGCCGCGAGACGCACCAGTCGGGGCGCGTACGCATCATCGCCTCGAGGCGCGCGCGACCCCAGGTCGGGAAGAACTGCGTTTCGTCGACCGCACGCTCGGCGCACCAGCGCAGTGTCGGCTGCTCGTCGCCGGGCGGTGTCGAGGTGGCGCCGGGCGAGTTGGGGCGGTGCTCCATGCCGATGAACCACTGCGTCGTGGCACGGAAAATGATCGGTGTCTTGTGGCGCCAGCAGTGCGGGTAGCTGTGCTGGATTTTCTCGGACTGGAGCAGATGGCCGTTGGCGGCGAGTTCCTGCAGTACCAGCGGATTGGCTTCCCAGACCGTCCTGCCGGCCAGTTCGCCGACGGCCAGCGCCGGCGTACCGGCAACGAAGCGGCCGTCGTCGCCGACCGGATTGTTGACCGGCAGACCGTAGACCTTGCCGATCAGGTAGTCGTCGGTGCCATGCGCCGGTGCGGTGTGTACCAGGCCGGTGCCGGCCTCGACGGTGACATGCCGGCCGCAGATGATTGCCACGTCGCGCGGCTGGAACGGGTGTTTGAGCAGCACCTGCTCGAGCGCGACGCCCTTCGCTGCGCCGATCACCGTGCCGGTCAGCGCATACCGCTGCAGGCAGGCTTCGGCGAGTTCACGCACGAGGATCAGCGCACCCTTCGGGGTATCGATCAACTGGTAGTCGAATTCCGGGTGCGCGCAGACGGCCTCGTTGGCCGGCAGCGTCCACGGCGTCGTCGTCCAGATCACCGTGAAGGCCGGCCCGCGCAGGTGCGTCAGACCGAAAGCCCTGGCCACCTTGTCAGAATGATTCGGGTGTACTTCGAAGGCGACGTCGATTGCCGCCGAAGTCTTGTCTTCGTATTCGACCTCGGCTTCGGCCAGAGCGGAACCGCAATCGAGACACCAGTTGACCGGCTTGAGACCCTGGTAAAGGTAGCCCTTTTCGAGAATCCGGCCGAGCGCACGGATTTCGTCGGCCTCGGTCTTGAAATTCATCGTCAGATAGGGTTTGTCCCATTCGCCGAGAATGCCAAGGCGGATGAAGTCCTTCTTCTGTCGCTCGATCTGTTCGCCGGCGAAAGCACGGCACAACTCGCGTACGCGGTCGGCCGGGACATGCTTGCCGTGCAGCTTTTCGATCTGGTGCTCGATCGGCAGGCCGTGGCAGTCCCAGCCCGGCACATAGGGTGCGTCGAAACCGGCCAGGGTCCTGGCGCGGACGATGATGTCCTTGAGGATCTTGTTGACCGCGTGGCCAATGTGAATGTCGCCGTTGGCGTAGGGCGGGCCATCGTGCAGAACGAAGCGCGGGCGTCCCCGCGACGCCTCGCGAATCCGCTCGTAGAGTTTCGTCTGCTGCCAGGCGGCAAGCCACTGCGGTTCGCGGCGGGCAAGATCGCCACGCATCGGAAATGGCGTGTCGGTAAGATTGAGGGTTTTCTTGTAATCGGCCATGGCGGTTCTCACATCTGGAAGTACTGTTTCACGGCGGCAACGTCTCTGGCGATCTGCGCCTTGAGGGCGTCATAGTCAGGGAATTTCATTTCGTCCCGCAACTTGTGCAGGAAGCGGACGTTCAGATGGGCGCCATAGATGTCGGCGCAGAAATCGAACAGATGCACTTCAAGCAGCGGCCGTAGCACCTGATGGGCACTCGGGCGGTAGCCGAGGTTGGCGGCGCCTTGGTGCGGGCCACCCGGCAAACCCTTGACTTCGACCGCAAAGACCCCCTGCAGCGGCGGCCGCTCGTGCTTGATGCGGATGTTCGCGGTGTGGAAGCCGAGTTGCCGTCCGATCTGGTCGCCGTGCACGACACGTCCGTCGATCGAGTAGGGGCGGCCGAGCAGACGTGCCGCGTGTTCGAGTCGCCCCGCCTGCAGCGCGTCGCGCACTGCCGAACTCGAAGCGCGCTCGCCGTCGAGGGTGACGCTGTCCATGGCCTCGACCTGAAAGCCGAGCCTGGCGCCGGTGGCGCGCAGCATCGCAAAGTCGCCGGTGCGCCTGGCGCCGAAGCGAAAATCGTCGCCGACGATCAGATGCCGGACGCGCAGCGCGCCAAGCAGCACACGTTCGACGAATTCTTCGGCGCTCAGGGAGGCGAAACGGGCATTGAAGTGGCAGACATGCGCGAGATCGACGCCGTCGTCGGCGAGCAGTTCCAGTTTTTCCCGCAGCGTGGACAGCCGTGACGGAGCCGATTCGGGCGCAAAGAATTCTCGCGGATGCGGTTCGAAGGTGAGCACTGCCGCCGGCAGGCCGGCGTCGACAGCAGCCGTCTTCAGACGGGCGAGCAGCGCGCGGTGGCCAAGATGCACGCCATCGAAGTTGCCTACGGTCAGGACGGTGGCACTGGGCGCTGTCTGTGAAAAACCGCGATAGACGAGCATCGGGCGCGAGTGGGAACGGACAAAACGTGCGATTATAACCAGTTTCTTGAGGCACCAGCCGGCGCCTCCCCTTTTTCCCTTTCCCTTTTCCTCGTCTGTGGCAGCGATGAATGTCGGCAATTGTTACCATTGTGGCCAGCCCGTACCCACTGCGGTCGATCTTGCGGTAAGCATCGACGGGCAGCCGCGCGCCATGTGCTGTGGTGGATGTCAGGCGGTGGCGCAGGCGATTGTCGACAACGGGCTGGCCGACTACTACCGTCATCGCGATGCCTTGCCGAATGCGCCACACGAGGCTCTGCCGGCGATCGTCGAGGGTCTGCAGCTCTATGATCACGCCGATTTCCAGAAGGGCTTCGTGCGGATCCTCGGCGACGCTCCTGAGGGTAGCGAGCGCGAAGCCTCGCTGATTCTCGAGGGGATTAGCTGTTCGGCTTGCATCTGGCTGAACGAGCAGCATCTTTCCCGCCTCGCCGGGGTGACCGCGGTCGATATCAATTACGCGACGCGGCGTGCGCGGGTGCGCTGGGACGAGCGGCGGATCAAGTTGTCGGCCATTCTGGCGGCGATCGCTGCGATCGGCTATCGCGCCTATCCTTACGACGCGGCGAAAAGCGAGGAACTGGCGCGCCAGGAACGACGCAGCGCGCTGTGGCGGGTGTTCGTCGCCGGTTTCGGCATGATGCAGGTGATGATGTATGCCGTGCCGGTATATTTCGCAGGTGCCGACGAGATGACCCCAGCGATCGAACAATTGTTGCGCTGGGCCAGCCTGGTCCTGACGGTGCCGGTGGTCTGCTATTCGGCCGCCCCCTTTTTTCGCAATGCCTGGCGCGACCTCCGACTCCAGCGTGCGGGCATGGATGTGCCGGTGGCACTGGGGATTGGCGCTGCCTTTGCGGCCAGTGTCTGGGCGACGCTGACTGCCAGCGGCGAGGTCTATTTCGATTCGGTGACGATGTTCGTATTCTTTCTCTTGAGCGGGCGATTCCTGGAAATGACCGCCCGCCAGCGCGCGGTCAGTGTCACCGAGGCGCTGGCCAAGCTGATGCCGGCGCTAGCGGAGCGAATCTCTGCGTATCCGGCGAGTCGCGACCTCGAGCAGGTGATGGCGGCCGATCTGCGGCGTGGCGATGTCGTTCTGGTCAGGCCCGGCGCGACGATTCCGGCGGACGGTCAGGTCATTGAAGGCGAGAGTAGCGCCAATGAGGCGCTGCTCACTGGTGAGAGTGCGCCGGTCAGCAAGCGCCCGGGAGCGTTCGTGATCGCCGGGGCGGTTAACGTCGAGAGCCCGCTGCTGGTCGAGGTGACGCAGGTCGGCGAGGCGACGCGCCTGTCGGCGATCATCCGTCTGATGGAGCGTGCGTCGACCGAGAAGCCGCGCATCGTTGAACTCGCTGACCAGATTGCCAACGGCTTCATCATCACCCTGTTGTTCCTGGCGACGGCAGTGGCGGTGGCCTGGTGGTTCATCGATCCAGGGCAGGTGCTGTGGATCACGGTTTCGGTGCTGGTCGTCACCTGTCCCTGTGCATTGTCGCTGGCTACTCCGGTAGCACTGACGGTGGCCAGCGGGGCGATGGCCAGGAACGGTCTGCTGGTGACGCACAGTCATGCCGTCGAGACCCTCGCGCGCGCCAGCCATTTCATCTTCGACAAGACCGGAACGCTGACCACCGGTGAGATGCGTGTGCTTGACATACTGCCACTCGGCAAACTCGATCAGCTGGACAGTCTGGTGCTGGCGGCGGCTCTCGAACAGGCTTCGGAGCATCCGATCGGGGCAGCCTTGCGGCAGGCTACTGCGGGCAAGCTGCTGCCGGCGGTTGACGGGTTGATCAACGAGCCAGGGTCTGGCATGAGTGCGCAGCATGCCGGCCAGTCGGTGCGCCTGGGCCGCCCGGACTATGTCCTGGCGCTGCACGGCAAGCCCCTGCCGGAAGGCGCGCAGTCCCTGCTTGCGAATGGCGATACGGTGATCGCGCTTGGCGACGAGTCGGGCTGGATCGCGCTGTTTTGTCTGGGCGATGAGCCGCGACCGGAAGCGGCGGCGATGGTCGCCGCCTTGCGCGCCGCGGGGCGGCAGGTCGCGCTATTGACCGGTGATGCTGCGCCGGCTGCTCGCCGGGTTGCGCAGGCACTGGGCATCGACGAGGTGCAGGCGGACGCGTCACCACAGGCCAAGAACGACTATGTGCGCCGCTTGCAGGCCAGCGGGGCAGTGGTGGCGATGGTTGGCGACGGCGTCAATGATGCTCCGGTACTGGCGCAGGCGCAGGTCTCGGTGGCCATGGGAGGCGGTTCGCAATTGGCGCGTACGCAGGCCGATCTGGTGCTGCTCTCCGAAAACCTGGATCATCTCTGGCGCGGCGTGCTCCTGGCGCAGCGTGCTTTGCGCGTGATTCGGCAGAATCTGTCATGGTCCTTTGCCTACAACCTGCTTGCCCTGCCGCTGGCGATGAGCGGTTTCATCACACCGTGGATGGCCGGCATCGGCATGTCCGGGAGTTCATTGCTGGTAGTCGCGAATTCGCTGCGGCTGCAGAAAGGCTGCAAGGGCTGATCGATGACGGAGACGCTGTACCTGCTGATTCCGATTTCCGTGGTGCTGGTCTTCCTGATTGCCATCGCCTTCTGGTGGTCGCTGCGCAACGGTCAGTTCGATGACCTCGAAGGGCCAGCCTATCGCATCCTGATGGATGACGACAGCGCGTCAGCGCAGTCATCGCAGTCATCGCAAGCATCGGAACCGCTTGCCGATGGGGAACCAGGCGCGCCCCCTCGGGATAGTTCAAGGCCAGCTTCGGCAGTCAATCTGCGTGACTCTTGATGCAAGTCAACAGGATTCTCCCGCGGCTTGGGATAATTCGCCGGTCGATGGTGGGAGTGCTGATGCCATACGCCTTGAGGGGGGGGTGTAGAGATGTTTTCTCTGTTGGGGTTCGGGTGCGTTGAAACGCACCCTTTTTTTTGTGCGGCAGAATTCGCTGGTGAAGGCTGTGGCGCTTGATCTGTGTCAAATTGGTGCCCGAGAGGTTAGAATAGCATCTACATAGCAATGCTATGGATAAGGGCATTCAGGGCGGTGAAAACCGGTTTCTAGTCATAAACGAGGTGAGTCCATGTCGGAAACTCAGTCAACATACAACTACAAGGTGGTGCGGCAGTTTGCCGTGATGACCGTCATCTGGGGAATTGTCGGAATGCTGGTGGGGGTGATCATTGCCGCCCAACTGGTCTGGCCCGAACTCAACTTTGGGCCATATCTGCATTTCGGTCGCCTGCGTCCATTGCATACCAATGCGGTCATTTTCGCCTTTGGTGGCAGCGCCTTGTTCGCTACCTCCTACTACGTTGTCCAACGCACCTGCCATACGAGGATCTTCTCGGATGGTCTGGCGGCCTTCACCTTCTGGGGCTGGCAACTGGTCATCGTCCTTGCCGCGGTCACCCTGCCCTTGGGTTTCACCTCGGGCAAGGAATACGCCGAACTGGAGTGGCCGATCGACATCCTGATCGCTGTGGTCTGGGTCGCCTACGCGATTGTTTTCTTCGGCACCATCGTCAAGCGCAAGGCCACCCATATCTATGTGGCCAACTGGTTCTACGGTGGCTTTATTCTCGCCGTTGCGCTGCTGCACATCGTCAACAGCGCCGCCATCCCGGTCTCGCTGACCAAGTCCTATTCGGCCTACGCCGGCGTGCAGGATGCGATGGTGCAGTGGTGGTACGGCCACAACGCGGTCGGCTTCTTCCTTACGGCAGGTTTCCTGGGAATGATGTACTACTTCGTTCCCAAGCAGGCCGGTCGTCCGGTCTATTCGTATCGCCTGTCGGTGGTGCACTTCTGGGCGCTGATCTTTACCTACATGTGGGCCGGCCCGCACCACCTGCATTATACGGCGCTGCCGGACTGGACCCAGTCGGTGGGCATGTTGTTCTCGCTGATTCTGCTGGCCCCTTCGTGGGGGGGCATGATCAATGGCGTGATGACCCTCTCGGGTGCCTGGCACAAACTGCGTGACGATCCGATCCTCAAGTTTCTGATCACCTCGCTGTCGTTCTACGGCATGTCGACCTTTGAGGGTCCGATGATGGCCATCAAGACGGTCAATGCGCTGTCGCACTACACCGACTGGACGATTGGTCACGTGCACTCGGGTGCGCTGGGCTGGGTGGCGATGATCTCGATCGGTTCGATCTACTATTTGTTGCCGCGTCTATATGGCAAGTCCGAAATGTTCAGCATCAAGCTGATCACCGTGCACTTCTGGGTGGCAACCATCGGCGTCGTTCTCTATATCGCCTCGATGTGGATTGCCGGTGTGATGCAGGGACTGATGTGGCGGGCGGTCAATATCGACGGTACGCTGACCTACAGCTTCGTTGAATCGGTCAAGGCCTCGTATCCGTTCTGGGCGATTCGATTCCTCGGTGGGATTCTCTTCCTGTTCGGCATGCTGATCATGGCGTACAACATGTTCAAGACGATCGCCGGCGGCCGCTCGGTCGATGATGCACGCGTCGTTCTGGTGCCTGCCGCTCACCACGCCTGACAGGAGAGAATCAAATGAAACTCACGCATGATGCAATTGAACGCAATGTCACGTTGATGGTGGTGCTCACTCTGCTGGTGGTCAGCATCGGTGGCCTGGTCGAAATCGTGCCACTTTACTTCCAGAAGTCCACCACCGAGCCGGTGACCGGACTCAAGCCCTACGATCCGGTGCGCCTGACGGGTCGTGATGTCTATATTCGCGAAGGATGTTTCCTTTGTCATTCGCAAATGATTCGTCCGTTCCGTGCGGAAACCGAGCGTTATGGGCATTATTCGGTGGCCGGTGAGTTCGTGTACGATCATCCGTTCCAGTGGGGTTCGAAGCGTACCGGCCCGGACCTGCATCGGGTCGGAGGTCGCTATTCGGACGAATGGCACCGTGCACACCTGATCAATCCGCGTGACCTGGTTCCCGAGTCCAACATGCCTGCTTTCGCTTTTCTCGAAAAAGCGCCTGCTGATGCGAACAGCATTGAAAGCAAGATGCACGCCCTGCGCAAGGTTGGTGTTCCCTATACCGATGACGAGATTGCCGGAGCCAGAAAACAGCTTGAAGGCAAGAGCGAACTGGACGCACTCATCGCCTATCTGCAGGGGATGGGCCTCGAAATGAAGAACGTCAAGTAAGCGCATGGACATCAACGATCTGCGAGCCATCGTGACCGTCGTTTCCCTGCTGACCTTCCTCGGGATCGTCTGGTGGGCATACGGCGTGAAGGGCAACAAGAAGCGCTTTGAAGAAGCGGCAATGCTGCCGTTCACCGATGAAGAGGCGGATCTGGCCGAATTGGGCCTGGATCGCAATGGACAAAGGAAAGCATCATGAACGATTTTGTGAATCAGTTTTGGAACTGGTACGTCATTCTTCTCGTGCTGGTCAGCATCATTGCCTGCGGCGTGCTGCTGTGGATGCAAAGTGTGCCGCCCACTGGCGGCAAGCTCGATACCACCGGCCATGTCTGGGACGAGACCCTTGAGGAATATAACAACCCGCTGCCGAAGTGGTGGATGTGGCTGTTCTACATTACTGTCATCTTTTCGCTGGTCTACTGCGCGCTCTATCCGACCCTGGGCAGCTACCAGGGCATGCTTGGCTGGTCGTCGAGTGGACAGCTCGCGAAGGAATTGACCAAGGCCGAAGAGCAGAGCCGACCGCTCTACGATAAGTACATGAAAATGGACTTGCAGGCGCTGGCGGCCGACAAGGAAGGCAACGAGACCGGCAAGCGCTTGTACCTCACGTACTGCATGCAGTGCCATGGCGCTGACGGGCGTGGCTCGAAGGGCTTCCCGAATCTTGCCGACAATGATTGGCAGTGGGGTGGTGAGCCGGCGGTGATCGTCGAGACGATCAGCGCCGGCCGGATGGGGATGATGCCGCCACACGCCCAACTCGGAGCCGAAACGATCAAGGATCTTGCCAATTATGTGCGTTCTCTATCCGGTATGCCGGCTGATTCGCTACGCGTATCCAAGGGACAGGAAGCTTTCAACAGCGTTGGCTGTTCGGGCTGTCACGGTCCGGACGCAAAGGGGGTACATGCCATGGGTGCTCCGAACCTCACTGACAAGATCTGGCTCTATGGCAGTTCCGAAGCGACAATCATCGAGACCATTACCAAGGGCCGCACCAACCAGATGCCGGCATGGAAGGAGTTCCTCGGCGAAGAAAAGGTGCACGTTCTTGCCGCCTACGTGTTGAGCCTGGGTGCGGGCAGCAAGTAGCCAAGCGGGATCGGCGGAGCGGCTTTTGGCCGCTCCGTTTTTGTTCACGACCGGCGTGCCAGGGTGGCGATTGACGCACGCGTGCCCATCGTTGTTCTCGTCTCGCCAGTTGGAAAGTTCATGCCCTGGCTGATTCATATCAATGCCACGCTCCCGCCAAAAAGGTAATATTAGCGTTTGGTGTAATTCTGAAATGGATCGGAGCTGAGATCATGGACCAGGCGGCCAGCAGCAAGGCCAAGGCAATTCCCATCAACGTTGATGGTTTGTACGAGAAACACCGCACCGTTTACGCCCGCAGCACCACGGGGATCTTCAACAGCTGGCGTTGGGCGATGGTTTGCATCACCCAGGCCTTGTTTTATGGTCTGTGCTGGATCGAATGGGGTGGCCGGCAAGCGGTGCTCTTCCACATCACCGAACGCAAGTTCTACATCTTTGGCATGGTGTTCTGGCCGCAGGATGTGATCTACCTGGCCGTACTGTTGGTGATTTCCGCTTACGGGCTGTTCCTGGTGACTGCCGTGGGCGGTCGTCTATTCTGCGGTTACGCCTGCCCGCAGACGGTCTACACCGAAATACTGATGTGGATCGAACGCAAGATCGAGGGCGAACGCCCGGCGCGAATGAAGCTCGACGCACAACCGATGTCTGCGCGCAAGTTTCGCCTCAAGTTCATCAAACATTCGCTATGGCTGCTTGTGGCCCTGTGGACAGGAGTCACCTTCGTCGGCTATTTCACGCCGATCAAGGAACTGCTCGGCGAAATCGCCTCTTTCGAACTGGGGCCCTGGGAGGCTTTCTGGATATTTTTCTACACGGCCTTCCTCTACCTGATGGCAGGTTTCCTGCGCGAGCAGGTCTGCAAGTACATGTGCCCGTATGCGCGTTTCCAGGGGGTGATGTTCGACCCGGATACCCTGATCATCAGCTATGATCCCGAACGAGGCGAGCCACGGGGGGGGGCGTCGGAAAGGCGCCGCAGCGTCCACAGCGAAGCCGCTCGGCGACTGCGTGGATTGCAGCATCTGTGTTCAGGTTTGTCCGACCGGCATCGATATCCGCAACGGCCTGCAACTCGAATGCATTGCCTGTGCCGCCTGTATCGATGCCTGCGACCAGGTGATGGACAAGGTGGGTTCACCGCGTGGCCTGATCCGCTACTCGACCGAGAATGCCTTGACGAAGCACTATACGGCAAGCGAGATGTTTGGCCACCTGCTGAGGCCACGAACACTGCTGTACACGAGCATCCTGCTGGCGATCATTCTGGCAGCAGCATGGAGTCTAGCCCACCGGGTGCCATTGAAGCTTGATGTCCTGCGTGATCGCTCGACGCTGTCACGCGAGGCCGATGATGGGCGCATCGAGAACGTGTTCAGGCTGCACATCTCGAATACCGATGAAACTCCGCATCGCTATTCGATCAGCGTCAGCGGTATTGACGGTATCGATATTGTCGGCGAACGCAGCGTGGAACTCCCGCCGGCTTCATCGAAGACGGTTGCGCTGTCTGCGCGGGTTGAGCCGGGGGCGGGCAAGAAAGGGGCAAACCAGATCTTCTTCGAAGTCCGAGCCGACAATCACGAAAAAAATCGCAGTGCGCGAGATGACGAGCTTCTTCCTGCCATGAACGCAAAACCCGAGGCCATGAACCCCAAACTGAATGTCAGCTCTGCGGTATGGTATCGTGAGCCGTGGCCGTGGCTGCTGATGCTGGGCCCGGCGAGCGTCATCGTCGCAGGCATATTCACCGCCTATCTGGCAGTCGTCAGCAGTGATGGTCTGGTGGAAGACGACTACTACAAGCAGGGCCTGACGGTCAATCAGCGCACGGCGCGCGATCAAAGGGCGGTCGAGCTGGGAATCGAAGCCGAGTTGCTCATTGGCGCTGACGGGGATCGGATTCGTGCCCTGCTGCACAGCAAGGAGGGGGTCCTCCTGCCGGAAACACTGAGTATGCGTATTACCCACCCGACGCGCCAGGGTTTCGATCAGCAGGTGCTCCTGCACTCCGAGGGGGGTACTGTCTATGCCGGAGCAGTGAAGCCGTTTTCTGGCCGTTGGCACATTACGCTCGAAGACGAAGGGCAGGCGTGGCGGCTGGTGGGCGATTGGGTGACCGGGAAACAGTCGGTGCTGCGTCTGCCGGCGTCTGCCATCGCAACAGCTGCGTCGAAGGGGAATTCTGACTAACGGTCATGACTTCTTCAGGCACCCCCGATCATGAAAGTCATGACCGTTTCCCTCTCCCCCGACCCCTCCCCCACAAGTGTGGAGGGGAGATTCGTGAGTCGCTGACGCGACTTTCACATTAACGGTCATGGCTGTTGCAGGCATCCCCGATCATGAAAGTCCATGACCGTTTCCCCTCTCCCCCAACCCCCTCCCCCGCGAGTGGGGAGGGGTGGTTCATGAGTCGCTGACGCGACTTTCATATTGAAGTGGGGGGGCCAGAGCATGTCGATGCTCGCGTCCGCCCACTCTCGCCTATGGCTTGCCCTGGCGGTGTCAACGCTAGTGCACGCGGGCTTGCTGACCATGATGGTCCAGGTATTGCCGCTACGCCTTGTGGTGTCTACGAAGCCACTGCTGGCGGTGATCAAGGTTCCGAATCGGGTGCTGCCGGCCGGTGCTGCCGTACCGGTGCCTGCAAGCACGCATGCGCCGGCGCGCCTGAAAACTGCGCCAATGCCGATTTCCGGGCGGCGTGTCCGTTCGGAGTTGGCTGTCCGCGATGTCGGGACGGCAGCGCTGGCGTCCCCGGCGAATGCCAATACTGAGCGCTTGTCGCCGTCAGAGTCGGAGGTGGCACCAGTACCCGTACCCGTGCCCAGCGGTGCGTCGACCGTGCTGCGTGAAGGGGCCAGCGCCGACGATTTGCGCCAGTATCGTGTCGCTCTGGCGATCGCCGCACGTCGCTTCAAGCGATATCCGCTGGTAGCGCGGGAGCGTGGCTGGGAAGGGCGCGTCGAGGTCGCGGTGAACGTCAGTGCCTGGCAGCCGAGCCCCCAACTTTCTCTGATTCGATCCAGTGGACGTGCTCTACTGGATGAGCAGGCACTGTCGATGATTGAACAGGCCGCAGCGGCAACGACTTTGCCGGACAGTCTGAGAGGCAGGGATTTCCGTGTTTTGTTGCCGATTGAATTCACCCTGTCGGATGAGCATTAACCCTGCCGAGGCTGCAGTGCTTCTTCGTGGAACACAAAGCGACCAGTCCTGCGATCGGAGAAATAGGCTTTCAGGCATAGTGTGACGCTCTGGAAGGCGAGATCCGGCCAGGGTACGGCATCTTCCGAGAACAGCGCTGTTTCGAGGGTTTCCAGGCCGGCGGAGAAGCGGGTATCGAGCAGTCGGGCACGGTAGAACAGGTGCACCTGGTTGATATGCGGCACATTGACCAGCGAAAAGAGTTGCCTGATGTCGACCCGAGCACAGGCTTCCTCGAGCGTTTCACGGATTGCCGCCTGGGTCGTTGTCTCACCGTTTTCCATGAACCCGGCAGGCAGGGTCCATAAGCCATGGCGAGGAGCAATCGAGCGCCTGCAGAGCAGGATTTGATCCTGCCATTCGGCAATGCAGCCGACGACAAGCTTGGGGTTGAGGTAATGAATCGTCCCGCAGTGCTGGCAAACGTGACGCGGCAGGTTATCGCCCTCAGGAATCAGCAGGCTGACCGTTTGGCCGCACTCGCTGCAGAATTTCATTGGAATCCCCTCGGCCGTTGTTTGATCATTCGGCAAGTTTATATGATTCGTGTCGAGAAGGAAGTCTCCGCCGGCGGCACCGCCCGAGAGTGGGCGGCGACACTTGCGTGGAATTGTTGCGCGCGGGACGCAAGTTGTACTGCGGAGGCGGTGAGCTGGAAATTGGCTACCGTCTGTGGTTCGCAATCTGGCTAGAATGCGGGACAATGATGAGCTTGGAGCAGCGACGTTTGCGGAACGCGCAATGACAAGGGGTGGCGGATGTTTCTGATTGTTGGGTATGTGATCATTCTGGCGGCAGCACTGGGAACCTATTCGGTTCACGGCAGCCTGGCTGCCCTGTGGGTACCGCTTGAATATGTAGCGATCGTTGGTTTGACGATCGGTGGCTTTGTCGCATCCAACGACATCAAGACCATCAAGACGACGGTGGGCGCCTTGCCGGGGATCTTCAAGGGTTCGAAGTTTACCAAGGTGCTCTACGTCGACCTGCTGGCAATGCTCTTCGAGGTGCTTGCCAAGGTGCGCAAGGAAGGCCTGATGTCGATCGAAAGCGATGTCGAAAACCCGCAGAACAGTCCGATATTCGGCAAGTATCCCGCGCTTGCCAGTGACCATCACGTGATGGAATTCATCACCGATTACTTGCGGATGATGGTGGGCGGCAACCTCAATGCCATCGAGATCGAAAATCTGATGGATATCGAAATCGAGACACACCATCACGAGGCCGAGACACCGGGGCATGTGGTATCCAAAGTTGCTGACGCCGTGCCGGCTTTTGGTATCGTCGTGGCGGTGATGGGCGTGGTCAACGTCATGGGTTCGGTGGGTGAGCCACCGGCAGTGCTCGGCAAGATGATCGGCGGAGCGCTGGTTGGCACCTTCCTCGGCATTCTCATTGCCTATGGCTTCGTTTCGCCAGTGGCCAACCTGCTTGAGCAAAAGGCACAGGACGGTGCGAAGATTTATCAGGTGATCAAGGTCGTCCTGCTGGCTTCGATGTCCGGTTATGCGCCGCAAGTGGCCGTCGAGTTCGGGCGCAAGACGCTGGTTGCCGGGGTTCGCCCGACTTTCAGCGAACTCGAGGAAGAGCTCAAGAACCGCAAGGGCAAGTAAACCATGCCGTTGCAGCGGATCGGAGGAGCTGAATGAGCGACGATGTACGACCGATAGTCATCAAGCGTATCAAGAAGTTCGCGGCGGGTCACCACGGCGGTGCGTGGAAAATCGCCTATGCCGATTTCGTGACAGCGATGATGGCCTTTTTCCTGTTGATGTGGCTGCTGGGGTCGACTGCCAGCGGTGATCTGAAAGGGATTGCCGATTATTTTCAGAACCCGCTGAAGATCGCTTCGACAGGCGGTTCGGGGACGGGTGACAGTTCGAGTGTGCTGAAGGGTGGTGGCAAGGATTTGTCGCGCACCGCCGGGCAGGTCAAGGGTGGCGACACGGAAGCCAAGAGCAAGGCCATAAACCTCAAGGAGACCAATGCCGAACTGGCGCGCAAGGAGTTTGAAGAGCGCGAGAAGGCAATGCTCGGTGATCTCAAGCAGAACATCGAGAAACTGATCGAGAGCAATCCGGCCCTCCAACAGTTCAAGAGTCAGCTCCTGATCGACATTACCAGTGAAGGTTTGCGAATTCAGATCGTCGATGAGCAGAATCGCCCGATGTTCGATACCAGTAGTGCCGAGCTGAAACCCTATACGCGGGTGATTCTGCGCGAGATCGGCAAGGCGCTGAATGCCGTACCGAACAAGCTGAGTCTGTCAGGGCACACCGATGCAGCGCAGTTCGGCGGTGGCGACAAGGGTTTCTCGAACTGGGAGCTTTCGGCCAATCGTGCGAACGCTTCCCGGCGCGAGATGATTGTCGGCGGCATGGATGAACACAAGGTGCTGCGCGTGGTTGGACTCGCGTCCACGGTGTTGTTCGACAAGAACGATCCGCTCAGTTCGATCAATCGCCGGATCAGCATCGTCGTTCTGAACAAAAGATCGGAAGAGTCGCTGTTGCAGGAAGACAGCAAGGGTGATGAGGTCGAAGTTGGCGCGCAGGGAATGGACACCAGGCAGATTGCGCCACGGAGCACGCCGGGCAGCAAGCCCGGTTGAGAATCAGCCGATTTGCGGGATGGTGTCCAGGAAAGCACGCCGCCGCATCAATTTGTCGTACAGGCGAGCGAGATTGGGGTGCTTTTCCTGCCAGTCGATTTCGGGAAAGCGAAATACCAGGTAGCCGAGCGCGCAGCCGATAGCCACGTCGGCGAGCGAGAAATGGGTTCCCATGCACCAGGTGTTGTCGGCAAGTTCGCCCGACATGAATGCCAGGCTGCGGACGATCTTGTCTTCCTGGCGTGCAATCCAGTCGCCGCTCTGCTGCTCGCCAGGCCGCTTCTTCTCAAGAAAAACCAGTGCGGCCGCATCGCACACACCGTCAGCCAGGGCCTCCCAGCGCTTGACTTCGGTACGTTCGCGATTTTGCCCAGGCATCAACTTGTTGTTCGGGGCAACATTGTCCAGGTACTCGACAATCACCCGTGAATCGAACAGGACCGTGTTGTCGTCGAGGACGAGTACCGGAATCTTGCCGAGCGGATTGACGTTGTTCACCTGGTTGTTCGGTGTCCACGGAGAGTCGAGTTCGAAGTCGTAGTCGATCTTCTTCTCGGCCAGCACGACGCGCGCTTTGCGGACGTAAGGACTGGTCAGTGATCCGATAAGCTTCATTGGCTTCCTGATGATAAGTGTTTGCACAGAATTATAGCATCGTGCTTGTATCCCGTTTACTGGCATATCTCACAGACAGGTAGAATAGCGGGCTACCCGGCGCACGCCTTGAGGATAAACTGCATGTCCCTATTTTCCCTGACTTCCCTTTCCCCGCTGGACGGTCGCTACGCTGGCAGGCTCGATGCGCTGCGCCCGCAGTTTTCCGAATACGGGCTGATCCGGCGCCGCTTGCAGGTCGAACTGGAATGGCTCAAGGCGCTTGCCGCCGAGCCGCATTTTGCCGAGATTCCTGCTTTCTCGCAGAGAACGCTCGCTGAGCTGGCTGCATTGCTGGCCGATTTCGGTCCGCAGCAGGCTGCCGAGGTGAAAGAGATCGAGGCAGTAACCAATCATGACGTGAAGGCGCTGGAGTACTGGATCCGGAAACGTCTGGCGAACAACACCGAAGTCATGCGCGTCGCCGAGTTCATTCACTTCGCGTGTACCTCCGAGGATATCAACAATCTTGCGCACGCCCTGATGCTGCAAGCGGCGCGTGACGAAACGATGCTGCCGACGCTTGACCGGGCGATCGCCCGGCTCAGGGAACTCGCACACGAGTTGGCCGATTTGCCGATGATGTCGCGTACGCATGGCCAGCCGGCAACGCCGACGACGCTCGGCAAGGAAATGGCAAATGCTGCCTATCGCCTTGGTCGTTCCCGGTCGGCCATCGCCGGGGTGCAGTTGCTCGGCAAGATCAATGGCGCGGTCGGCAACTATAACGCCCATCTTGCGGCTTACCCGGACTTTGACTGGGAGAACTTTGCCAGAACCTTCGTCGAATCGCTGGGCCTGGAATTCAATCCCTACACGATTCAGATCGAGCCACACGACACGCTGGCGGAGTTGTTCGATGCTTTTGCGCGCGCCAACCTGATCCTCATCGACCTGAACCGGGATGTCTGGGGCTACATCTCGCTGGGCTTCTTCAAGCAGAAGCTCAAGGCCGGCGAGATCGGTTCTTCGACGATGCCGCACAAGGTCAATCCGATCGACTTCGAGAATTCCGAAGGCAACCTCGGTCTGGCCAATGCCGTCTTGCGCCACCTTGCCGAGAAATTGCCGGTCTCGCGCTGGCAGCGCGATCTGACCGATTCGACGGTGCTGCGCAATATGGGCGTTGCTCTAGGCCATACGCTGCTCGCCTACGACTCGCTGTTGCGTGGCTTGAACAAGCTCGAGGCCGATCCGGCTTGCCTGCATGCCGACCTCGATGCCAACTGGGAACTGCTGGCCGAACCGGTGCAGACGGTGATGCGTCGTCATGGCGTTGTCAATCCCTACGAGAAGCTCAAGGAACTGACTCGTGGCAAGCGGGTTTCGCGCGAGGACATGCAGCGCTTTGTCGAGTCACTCGCGATTCCGGAAGCGGCGAAGGCCGCTCTGCTCGAACTGACGCCATGGGGCTACACGGGTATGGCCGCCAAACTGGCGCGGAGGATCTGATGCGGCCCGAGGAAAGCCCCGTCAACGCGCCCGAGCAGCCGCCAGCAGAGGTTGGCGCGGCGATGATTCTCTGCCGCAGTTGCGAACAACTGCTGCCTGCCGGCTCGCCGTACTGCCCGCATTGCTGCGGCGAAGACGGTCGGCGTGGAGCGATCAAGCGTGGCGCTTTCATTGGCGGCGTTTTCGGCTTGCTGGCGGGTGGCCTGGCAGCCGCCGTCTGGTCTTCGATCGTCGGTCCCGAACAGGCTAGCGGCGAGCCGGTTCTGGCGATCACCCTGGCCTGCGCGGCGATCGGCATGCTGCTTGGCGCGATACACAATCGCAAAGCGTAAGCGACGCCGCCATTCGCCGACAATCTGAAAAAGCTAGCCTGGCTAGCCGCCACCCTTCTCGGCAACTGTTGGCGCGAACGGGATACGCAAGGGCTGGCAGGAGCGGAGCTTCCTTCCGGCTCAAAGCGTCGCCAAGTAATTGGCCATTCTGGTCCGTTGCCGTGCGTCTGGCAAGCGGCCACGACCGGCCGCGAGGTTGTCCTCCGCGAGCGAGAGTCCGCTGGCAGCGGCGGTGACGAGCAGAAGACGGCAGCGCGTTATGTAGGCGTAATGGGACATGCGAATCTCCATGGCTTCAGGCTTTCCACCGGTTCCGCCGCGCATGATTCCGTAAGCGGGCCGCTGAGAGGGTCTATGCAGAGGTCGTCGTTGCCGATCATTTGGCCGTCTTCCTGATCCCTCCTCGCGTCGGCCGGAAACCAGCCCGCTGCGGCTGGTCGCCAATCCGCCATTGTCGCGTTTGCGACATTCCGGCAGGAAGATAGAACCCCTTATTTTTCAGCCTGTTAATGGTTTCGACAAACATGGCATGCCGATTGCTGGATCTTTGCTGTCGCCAACTTCGACGGAACGTAAGGGAAGCTCGCCATGGATCTGCCTGTCATTGAATCCTCGCCGCCCGTAGCCGCTGGCTGCAGCGCCGGCAGTTGCGGCTCGACGGCCAGCCAGATGGATGGCCTGTCGGACGACATCCGCGCCAGGGTGCAGGATCATCCCTGCTATTCGGAAGAAGCGCATCACTATTTCGCGCGCATGCACGTCGCGGTGGCGCCGGCCTGCAACATCCAGTGTCACTACTGCAATCGCAAGTACGACTGCGCCAACGAGTCGCGCCCCGGCGTGGTTTCCGAACTGCTGATGCCCGACCAGGCGGTGCGCAAGACGCTGGCCGTGGCGGCGACGATTCCGCAGATGAGCGTGCTCGGCATCGCCGGCCCGGGCGATCCGCTGGCCAATCCGCAGCGGACCTTCGAGACTTTTCGCCAGTTGGCGCTGCAAGCGCCGGACATCAAGCTCTGCGTGTCCACCAACGGCCTGGTGTTGCCCGAGTACGTCGAGGAACTGGCGAGGTATGACATCGACCACGTCACGATCACCATCAACTGCGTGGACCCGGAGGTCGGCGCCCGCATCTATCCGTGGATATTCTGGAAGAACCGGCGCGTTTTCGGCCGCGAGGCCGCCGCGATCCTCATCAAGCAACAGCAGCAGGGACTCGAGATGCTCACCGCGCGGGGCATTCTGGCCAAGGTGAACTCGGTGCTGATCCCCGGCGTCAATGATCATCACCTGCCGGAAGTGTCGAAGATCGTCAAGGCGAAAGGCGCTTTCCTGCATAACGTCATGCCGCTGATTGCCGAGGCCGAGCATGGCACCTTCTATGGCGTGATGGGACAGCGTAGCCCGAAGCCGGCCGAACTCAAGGCGCTGCAGGATGCCTGCGAAGGCGACATGAACATGATGCGCCACTGCCGCCAGTGCCGCGCCGATGCGGTCGGACTGCTCGGTGAGGATCGCGGCGCCGAGTTCACGCTCGACAAGATCGAGGCCATGGACATCGATTACGAAGCAGCGATGGTCGTGCGCGCCGAGTTGCGCGCGCAGATCGCGGCGGATCTGGCCGAAAAGCGTGCCCAGGCACACGCGCCGGCCGCGCCGCAAGTGACCCCGCAGGTGATTCACTTCCAGCCCCACGCCGCGAAACCCGCTCCAGCCGCAGGTCGGCCCGTACTGATGGCGGTCGCGGCAAAAAACGGACTGGTCGCCGTGCACTTCGGTCACGCGAAGGAGTTCCTGGTCTATGAAGCGTCGGCAAGCGGGGCTCGCCTGGTCGGGCATCGCAAGGCCGAGTCCTACTGTGCAGGTGATGAGAACTGCGGCGATGCCGATTTGGTGCTCGCGAGAACCATCCAGGCGCTCGAGGACTGCGAAGTCGTGCTCTGCTCGCGCATCGGTTATGAACCCTGGGGTGAACTGGAAGCAGCCGGAATTCAGCCGAACGGCGAGCACGCCATGCAGCCGATCGAGGAGGCGGTGATCGCCGTGTGGCACGAGATGCTCGTGGCCGGCAGGCTGACCGCCGGGTCGACTGCCGCGAAGCGCGCCTGAGGAGGAGATCATGGCTCTCGAAATCATCGAAAGCTGCGTCAATTGCTGGGCCTGCGAGCCGCTGTGTCCAAACCAGGCCATCCATGCGGCCACCCCTCACTTTCTGATCGACGCCGACAAATGCAGCGAGTGCGTCGGCGACTTTGCCGAAGCGCAGTGCGCCAGCATTTGCCCGATCGAGGGAGCGATCATCGATGAACTGGGCGAAGCGCTGAACCCGCCCGGATCGCTGACCGGCATTCCGCCCGAACGCTGGGCCGCGGCGCAGGCCGAGATCGCGGCGCGCTGAGCCATGGCCGAGGTCATTTTCTATGTGCAATCGGCTGGCGGCGGTGCATATCCCTGCCGCTTCGCCGATGAAAGAGCGCATGCGAGCCTCTGCAAACCCTGAAAGCGCGCTGGCTGTTGCCCCCGGCGTGCACTGGATCGGCGCTTTCGACCCCGATCTGCGCAGCTTCGACATCATCCTGCGCACTGCCAACGGCACCAGCTACAATGCCTATGCCGTACGCGGCAGCGAGGGCGTCGCCGTCATCGATACGGTCAAGCTCGGTTTTTCGGAGACCTTCTTCCGTCGTCTCGAGTCGGTTGCCGAATACGACGAAATCACCACCATCGTCCTCAACCACCTCGAACCCGATCACTCCGGCGCCCTGCCGGAGTTGCTGCGGCGAGCGCCCGGCGCCAAGCTGCATGTCTCGCCGCAGGCGCGCCTGATGCTGAAGGGGCTTTTCGATCCGGGCGAATTTGCCGACCGCATCGTCTCGGTCGGCACCGGCGACAGTACCGGTCTCGGCGACCGGCGGCTGGAATTTTTCAACACGCCCTACCTGCACTGGCCGGACACGCAGTGCACCTGGCTGGCGGCGGAAGGCATCCTGTTTTCGGCCGACTTCCTCGGTTGCCACTACTGCGACACGCGTTTGTTCAATGACGCGGTCGGCGATTTCCGTTTCTCCTTCGAGTACTACTACGCGCACATCATGCGGCCTTTCCGCGCACATGTGCGCGATGCGCTCGACCTGATCGAACCGCTGCCGATCAAGGTCATCGCACCGGGACACGGCCCAATCCTGCGCAACGACCCGCGCGACTACGTGGCGCGCTATCGCGCGCTCTCGGCGCCCGGCCTGCACGGCGCGAGTACCAAGACCCTGCTGGTTTTCTACATCTCCGCCTACGGTGCGACGCGGCGCATGGCCGAGGCCGTTGCGGCCGGCGCCGAATC
Organism: Candidatus Accumulibacter contiguus; assembly: GCF_012940005.1. GTDB lineage: Bacteria > Pseudomonadota > Gammaproteobacteria > Burkholderiales > Rhodocyclaceae > Accumulibacter > Accumulibacter contiguus. The sequence goes on from NZ_SPMX01000066.1 coordinate 39,882, forward strand.
GGCATCGACCGCTGCCGGCGAAGTGCGCGTCTCACTCTACGACCTCGAGGGCGGCCACGCCCAGCCTTTCGTTGACCTGATCGAGGAAGCGGATGCGCTGGTCTTCGGCAGCCCGACGATCAACGGCGACGCCGTCAAGCCGGTCTGGGACCTGCTCTCTTCGCTGACCATGGTCGATGTCAAGGGCAAGCTCGGCGCCGCCTTTGGCTCCTATGGCTGGAGCGGCGAGGCGGTGCCGATGATCGAGGACCGTCTGCGCCGCCTCAAGCTGCGCGTGCCGGTGCTCGGCGTCAAGGCGCGCCTGACGCCGACCGCCGACGAATTCAGCGCCTGCCACGATCTCGGCCGCCAGGTCGCGCTACACCTGCTGGGTCGCGCCGTGCCACGTACCATCGATATGGCCAACCTCGTCTGATTTCACTTACCGGAGAAACCCCATGCCCAAAGCCAGCGTCACTTTTCAGGATATCGGCGTCACCGTTACCGTACCCGCGGGCACCCGCCTGATCGAGGTATCGGAAAAAGTCGGTGCCGGCATCACCTACGGTTGTCGCGAAGGCGAATGTTGCACCTGCCTGACGCGGATCGTTTCCGGTCATGAACACCTGGCCGCACCTTCCGTGCTCGAAGACCAGGTGCTCAAGGACAACCTCGCGCCACGCCGTCACCGTCTGGCGTGTCAGGCGCAGATCCTCGGCGGCAACATTGTCGTCCAGCCTGCCTGAGTTTTTTCACCAACCCTCCCATCTACAAGGAGTCCAGCATGCCCAATATCACCTTTTCCAGTCCGATGCACAAGGACAAGACCATTTACGCCGTCGCCGGCAGCCACACCCAGACGATTCTCAAGCTCGCCAAGGAGAACCATGTCCCGATCGACTTTTCCTGTGGCGATGGCGAGTGTGGCACCTGCCTGGTCAGGGTCAGCAGCGTCGACAAGAGCAGCCACAACAAATACGGGCACATGGGTGGTCCTCTGAACGTACGCGAGGTTGCGGTGCTCAAGGACATGGGCAAGATCAGGCAGGCACAGATCGAGCAGATGTACGTCGATGACCTGCCACCGACGGAATGGCGTCTCGCTTGCCAGTACATCGTGCGCGACGAGGACATTCTGGTCGAGTATCCGAGCCGGTGACTGCCGCGCCAGCGTCCGCGCGGCCCCCCGGGACGGTTCTGGCACACGCCGAGGCCGCCTACCTCGGTCTCGCGCTCGGCGATGCGCTCGGCGCCACGGTCGAGTTCATGACGCCGCGTGAAATCGTCCATCACTATGGCGTGCATCGGGAGATCGTCGGCGGCGGCTGGCTCAGGCTCAAACCCGGCCAGATCACCGACGATACCGGCATGTCACTGGCGCTTGGCGAGGCGATCCTGGCCAAAGGCGGCAACGTCGTCCCGCTCGCCTGCGCCGAGGCCTTCGACGCCTGGATGCGTAGCAAGCCGATCGACATCGGCAACACCGTGCGCCGCAACCTGATCCGCTTTCGCAACAGCGGTAATCCCGTGGCGGAGTATTCCGATCATGACGCAGGCAACGGCGCCGCGATGCGCGTGCTGCCGGTGGCGCTGGTCACCCTCGGCCGATCCGAGGCCCAGGTTCGCGCCGCCTGCCGCGCCCAGGCCCGCGTCACCCACCACAATGCGCTGTCCGACGCCGCCTGCGAATTCCTCGTGCTGACGGTGCAGGATTTCATCACGGGCGCATCGCTGGGTCAGGTTTTCCGCCAGCGCATCTCGCCGCTGGTGCAGCAGCATCCGGAATTCGCCTTCGACGAGCGGCCTCGGCGCGAAAACCCCAGCGGCTGGATCGTCGAGACGGTGCAGGCCGTGCTGCAGGCGCTGGTCGAGCTCGACGGCTTCGAGCATTGCCTGGTCGACGTAGTCAATCGCGGTGGCGATGCCGACACCACCGGCGCCATCGCCGGCATGCTGGCCGGCGCGCTCTACGGCCGCGAAGCCCTGCCGGCGCGCTGGCTGCAGGCACTCGACCCCGATATCCACGAGCGTTGCCGGGCACAGGCACGGGCGCTGGCCGTGCCGGATTAGATTCCCCGTTCATCCGGTGCCCGACAGCGTGCTGGCCAACAAGGCGATGACGGCAATGCGGGCAAGGACACGCAAACGGAACTAATCATCCTACCCACCGCCTTGCATTCCGGAACATCCGCAACCAAGGCGAATCCTCCCAGCCACGCGCTTCCCAGTCGGCCGGGTGCCAGGACATCTGGACGCTGCGGAAGACGCGCTCGGGGTGCGGCATCATGATCGAGAAACGGCCGTCGGCGGAAGTGAAGCCGGTGACACCGGCCGGCGAACCGTTCGGGTTGTACGGATAGACTTCGGTCGGCTGAGCAATGTTGTCGATGTAGCGCATCGCGACCAGCGCGCTCGCCTGCTGTGCCGCCGAGGCAAAGACGGCCAGCCCCTCGCCGTGTGAAACGACGATCGGCAGACGACTGCCGCCCATGCCGGCGAAGAAGATCGACGGCGACTCGGGCACCTCGACCAGCGTAAAGCGCGCTTCGAACTGCTCGACGCGGTTGCGTGCGAAACGCGGCCAGGCGTCGGCACCGGGGATGATGTCCTTGAGGGCGCTCAGCATCTGGCAACCATTGCAGACGCCGAGGGCAAAGGTGTCCGGGCGTGCGAAGAAGGCCGAGAAGCTGTCCCGTGCGCGGTCGTTGAAGAGGATCGTCTTCGCCCAGCCCTGACCGGCGCCGAGTACGTCACCATAGGAGAAACCGCCGCAGGCGACGACGCCCTTGAAGTCGGCCAGCGCGACGCGAGCGGCGAGAATGTCGCTCATATGTACGTCGATGGCGGCGAAGCCGGCGCGGTCGAATGCGGCGGCCATTTCGACCTGGCCATTGACGCCCTGTTCGCGCAGAATCGCGATTTGTGGTCGAACGCCGCTATGGATGAACGGCGCCGCGACATCGTCGGCGGGATCGAAGCTCAGCGTCACCGACAGGCCGGGGTCAGCGGTATCGAGAATCCGGTCGTATTCCTGTTGCGCACATTCCGGGTGGTCACGCAAGCGCTGCATGCGGAAACTGGTTTCCGACCAGGCGCGCTGCAGATCGACGCGTGCTTCGCTGAGCACCGCCCTGGCGTTGCGAATGATGCGGATCTGGTCCCAGGGGTTGGGGGCGCCGATGAATTGCGAGCAGGCTCCGAGGCCGGCGGCGCGCAGGACACCCATCACCTGGCTCCTTTCGCTGCGGCGAATCTGCACGACAGCGCCGAGTTCCTCGCAGAACAGGGCGCGCATCAGCTTCTCGAAGGAACGGCCACCGAGCAGGTTGGGCCGTTTTTTCGTTGCCGTCGACGTCGTTGATCAGCGGGTCGTAGCACAGGCCGTCGGTGTCGATCGAAACGCCACAATGGGCAGCGAAGGCCATTTCGCAGACGGTGGCGAAGAGACCACCATCGGCGCGGTCGTGGTAGGCGAGCAGCAGATGGGCGGCAGCGAGTTGGCGGATCGCGGTGAAGAAAGCGGGCAGGCGGGTGGGGTCGTCGACGGTCGGGGGGCTCGCTGCCGGTGGCGTGATACACCTGCGCCAGCGCCGAAGCACCAAGGCGATTGCGGCCGGCGCCGAGGTCGATCAGCAACAGGTCGGTTTCACCGGCGTCGAGCCGCAGTTGCGGGGTCAGCGTCCGGCGGGCATCGTGCACCGGCGCGAAGCCGGTGACGATCAGCGACAGGGGCGAGACCACCTGTTTCTGGCGGCCTTTGTCGGCACCGGCGCTTTCCTGCCAGGCAGTCCGCATCGATAGCGAATCCTTGCCGACCGGAATCGAGACGCCGATTTGCTGGCAGAGATCGGAGACCGCACGCACGCTATCGAACAGGCGGGCATCCTCGCCGGGGAAACCGGCGGCGGCCATCCAGTTGGCGGAGAGTTTGATCTCGCCGAGCGTCGCGATGTCGGCGGCGACGAGGTTGGTCAGCGCTTCGCCGACTGCCATGCGACCCGAAGCGGGCGCGTCGATGAGCGCCAGCGGCGCGCGTTCGCCGATGGCGAAGGCTTCGCCGCGGTAGCCGTGAAAAGCCATCAACGTCACCGCAACGTCGGCACAAGGCAGTTGCCAGGGGCCAACCATCTGGTCACGTGCCGTCAGGCCACCGACGCTGCGGTCGCCGATGCTGATCAGGAAGGTCTTGTCGGCGACTGCAGGCAGGCGCAGCACGCGATACGCGGCTTCCTTGAGATCCACCTCGGTGGCATCGAAAGGCACGCACAGTGGTGGCAGGTGCGTCGCCGTGCGCGTCATCCGCGGCGGTTTGCCGAGCAGCGCGTCCATGTCCATGTCCACCGGATGGTTGCCGAAATGACTGTCGGCGACGAGCAGGCGCTTTTCGTGGGTGGTCACGCCGACGACGGCGAAGGGACAGCGTTCGCGTTCGCAGAGCGCCGAGAACTCGGTGAGGCGGCTGGGCGCAATCGCCAGCACGTAGCGCTCCTGGGCTTCGTTGCACCAGATCTCGGCTGGCGACATGCCGGGTTCCTCGATGTGCACAGCGCGCAGCTCGAAGCGCGCGCCGCTGCCGGCGCCATGCGCGAGTTCGGGCAGGGCATTCGAGATGCCGCCGGCGCCGACGTCATGCACCGAGAGGATCGGATTGCCGTCGCCGGGTGTGGAGCCGTCACCGTCGGGCGAACCCATCTGCCAGCAGCGGTCGATGACTTCCTGTACGCGCCGCTGAATCTCGGGATTGCCGCGCTGCACCGAAGCGAAATCGAGGTCGGCGTCGTTGCTGCCGGTGGTCATCGAACTGGCGGCGCCGCCACCGAGGCCGATCAGCATGCCCGGTCCACCGATCTGGAGCAGCAGCGTGCCGGGCGGCAGCGTGCCGGCCTTGAACGACTGGCTGGCGGCGATGTTGCCGACGCCGCCGGCAAGCATGATCGGCTTGTGGTAACCACGCACGAGCGGTTCGTCGCCGCTGCCGGTGAGTTGCTCGTAGCTGCGGAAATAACCGGCCAGGTTCGGGCGGCCGAACTCGTTGTTGAAGGCGGCGGCGCCGATCGGCCCTTCGAGCATGATCGCCAGTGGCGAAGCGATGCGGGCCGGGCGACCGTAGTCGGCGCTGGCGCGCTCCCAGGGCTGCGGGAAATCCGGGATGTGGAGGTTGGAGACCGAGAAACCGCAGAGGCCGGCTTTCGGTTTCGAGCCGCGGCCGGTGGCGCCTTCATCGCGGATCTCGCCACCCGCGCCGGTCGCGGCACCGGGGAACGGGGAGATCGCGGTCGGATGATTGTGCGTCTCGACCTTGGCGAGAATGTGCGTCGGCTCTTCGTGATAGGCATAACGGGCGTTGGCGCCGGCGTGGAAGCGCAGGACGCTGGCGCCTGCGATGACCGATGAGTTGTCCGAATAGGCGACGATGGTGCCATCCGGATGCGCCTGATGTGTCTCGCGGATCATCCCGAACAGCGTTTCGCTGCGCGGCTGCCCGTCGATCACCCAGGAGGCGTTGAAAATCTTGTGCCGGCAGTGCTCGGAATTGGCCTGCGCGAACATCATCAGTTCGACGTCGGTCGGGTTGCGCTGTGCCTTGAGGAACAGCTCGACGAGGTAATCGATTTCGTCCTCCGACAGGGCCAGCCCCAGCCGCGCATTGGCTGCGACCAGCGCGGCACGACCGCCGGCCAGCAGATCGACGCGGGTCAGTGGTTGCGGCGCAAAGTGGCGGAACAGGTCGGCGCTGCGCGCAAAGTCGTCGACAACGGTCTCCAGCATGCGATCGTGGAGCAGGGCGGCGAGGGCTTCCTTCTCGGAGGCCGACAGCTTGCGTCGCCTGGCCTTGAGCCAGTAGGCAATGCCGCGTTCGATGCGCTCGATGGCGTGCAGTCCGCAATTGACGGCGATGTCGCTGGCTTTCGACGACCAGGGCGAGATCGTCCCGATGCGCGGTGTGACGAGCAGCAACTCGCCTGGCGTGTCTTTGGCTGCCGGGCGTTCTTCGAGCAGAGCCGCGAGTTGCCGGCGTTCAGCGTCGCTCAGCGGCTGCCGGGTGCTGACAAAGTGCCAATATTCGGCAGCCACGATGCGCAGACCTGGCGCGACAGTGGCCACGCGTTGCTGCAGGCCCTGCAGGCGGAAAGAAGAAAATGCGGGGGCACCGCGGAGAAACAGGAGATCGGCCATGGTGGGCGGCAGGGCAGGCGAGCTGCGCTCAAGGAAGGAACGGCGCGATTATAGCCGACCCGCAGGGCGCTCTGGCCCGAAGCGGTATCCTGCACCGTCGCCCGGCAAGCGCTCCCGAGACACTCGCAACGGTTGTGGACGATGATTGACTATTCCGGGTGCAGCGCTGCTGGGCTAGAATCGGGTCAAAACTTGCGCGCCGCCCCAGCCCTGAAGCACGCATGGAGTGCATTGCGATCGCGAGTTCTGCGCAGCTCAGGTGGCCGAGGTCTGCGCGACGCTGGTGTGGCTCCCTGAATGGTCGCGCAAGGATTGGGCGGCGACGCTTTAATACTCCGGAGTCCCGATGCCCTGGAAAAAATGGTCCGCAGAACGTCTTGGTATCGCCCTCGCGGTGCTGGCGGCACTGGGTTTCTCGTTCAAGGCGATCTTCGTCAAGCTCGCGTACGCGGCGGCGCCGGTCGATGCGGTGACGCTGCTGTCGCTGCGCATGGTGTTTGCGCTGCCAGCTTTTCTCTGGGTCGGCTTCGTCGCCAGTCGTTCGGCGCTGCCGTTGACGGGTCGGGATTGGGGGACGCTGGTGACGCTCGGGTTGCTCGGCTACTATGGCGCGAGCTTGCTCGATTTTCTGGGCCTGCAATACATCTCGGCGGGCCTCGAACGTCTGATCCTGTTCACCTACCCGACGCTGACCGTGCTGATCGGCGTGCTGTTCATGGGCAGGACGCTGTCGCGGCGTGAGGTCGGTTCGCTGCTGCTCTCGTATGCCGGCATCGGTCTCGCTTTTGCGCACGACCTGCAGGTGCTGGGCGAGAGGAACAGTGTGCTGATCGGCGCGGCCTTCGTTTTCGGCTCGTCGCTCTGTTACGCCTGCTATCTCGCCGGCAGCGGCCCGGCCATCCAGCGACTGGGCGCAGCGCGCTTCACGGCGCTGGCGATGCTGGCTTCGACACTGGCGACGCAAATCCATTTCCTCGCCACCAAACCCCTCTCGGCACTGCTGCAGCCGCTGCCGATCTATGGCTATGGTGTAGCGATGGCGTTGTTCTCGACGGTCTTGCCGGTGTTCATGCAGTCGGCGGCGATTCGCCGCATCGGCTCATCGCAGGCGGTGCTGATCGGCACCCTCGGTCCGATGCTGACGATTTTCTTCGGCTGGTGCTTGTTGTCCGAGCCGATCTCGGCTGCGCAGATCGCCGGCGCGGTGCTGGTACTCGCGGGCGTGTTGCTGGTGAGCTTGTAGTCTGGGCCGTGCAGCCCATCCGGATACGCCGACAAATTCAAGGCCTTGCCTGGGCAGGACCTCTGGTAACGGTGCGGGAGGTGCGCAGGGCTCGGGCTTTTGCCCGGACGGCGGCTATAGCCCGGATGCTTGGCGCGCCAGGCTTGCAGCCGTGCCACTGCCTCGGCCCCTCGGTGAGAACCTTGATTCTCCGGTTTGGCCAGCCACCGCGCTTGACTCGCTCGCCGCCTGGCAGACGACCTTTGAACAGTAGCGCTGATGCTTTGCATTGCAGGCATCAAACAATAGCCGAGCGCCTAAGAACACCATGCCAACCATCAGCCAGTTCTTCGGAATCGTCATCCAGATGTTTTGGCGCGAACACGCTCCACCGCATTTCCATGCGCTGTATGGAGAGCACGAAGCGCAGATCGATATTCGAACACTGGAGGTCATCGTCGGCCATTTACCCAAGCGTGCGTTTAACCTCACCATCGAGTGGGCCATCGAACATCGCGCAGAACTCATGGAGGATTGGAACTTATGCCAAGCCAAACAGCAGCCAAAGAAAATTCAGCCGCTGGAGTAATCCCGGCAGCACCTTGGCGAATTCAGGCAGTCTCTGTCCTTCCCGAGTACAGACTGGCTGTGATCTTTCGCGATGGCAGCAACGGCATCGTCGACTGCTCAACTATCCTTACCAGCACCAATCCGGGAGTTTATGCACCCCTGGCCTCCCCGGAGTTCTTCGCGCAGGTCAGACTGGAACTCGGTGCGCTGACCTGGCCGAATGGCGCAGATCTCGACCCCGGGTGGCTTCATGCCGAATTGGCGGACAAGAAAACGTGGTCTGTCCCATTTTGACTTTGCCCTTTTGACTTTGTGAAGGATTCGCTGCGCCGGGCTGGCGCCAGCCCTTGACCCGGCTTCAGGCTGGCAGTTCTCGTTCCGGACCAACGAATCCTTGTCGAAGGTCTCCCCTCGCCAGCAAGCGGCAGAGGGAATGGTCATGGCTGTCATGATCGGGGGTGCCTGCAACGGCCATGACCGTTAACGACGATTTTCGGCTAACATCGCCCTTGTACCCCACCCCCCGACAGGCGCCAGACTTCCCGCCCGGCCACCAGAGCAAACCATGGACATCCTCCAGCGTGCGACGCAGCTCCTGCGACATTTCATGGGCGAGGATCACCGTGACGCCTGGCTGACACTCGCATTCCACGGCGAGCATCGCGGTATCTACGATGGCATTCCGCAGAACGGTGCGACGTCCGTCTTCACGGTTCGCTGCGTTCGCCACCTGCTCGAACGCGGCTGTGTCGGCAGCCGGCATGCGCTGTCGCTGCTGCTTGAAACTGTACGCGGTGCAGCGGGCAGCGAACTCCAGGAACACTTCCAGACCCTGATCGACGAACTCGACCGCCAGTGCACGATCCAGAGCCAGCGGGTTGCGCCGGCAACGGATGAGTTGCCCGAGCCGCTGCGCGTTTTTCGTGAAGCGCTCATGGTGCGTCACGAAACCCTGCAACTCACCGAGAAAACGCTGCAGGAAATCCTCCGCCATCCGCCGTGCACGCTCGAAGAATACCGTCTCGCGCGCATCGCCGAGTGGTCGCAGCCACGCCATGCACTCGACAAGCGCTTCACGCGCCTGACCCTGCTGCTCGATCAGGGGCCGGACACGCACGGTCCGCGCTGGCAGGCGCAGCAGAAGCGTTTCAACGACCTGCGCGCGGTACTGACCGAGCTCAGCGAGCCCGCGCTGGTACTGCTCGGACCGCCGGGCTGTGGCAAGAGCACCTTACTGCGCCGGCTCGAACTCGACCTCGCGGTCGATGCCTTGCACGCTGGCGAAGCCGAGCCAGGGTGCTTGAGCTTTTTCGTGCCGCTCAACCGCTATCGCCCGGCGCGCCCGGGCGAAGCACTGCCGACGCCGATGGAATGGCTGGCGCAGGAATGGGCGCGGCGCTACCCGAAGCTGCCGGCTTTCGACGAAGTGCTGCACGCGGGGCGCTTCATCCTCCTGCTCGACGCCGTCAATGAGCTTCCGCATAGCGATGAGGCCGACTACCGCGAGCGCATCCACTGCTGGCGCGACTTTGTCGCCGAGCTGCCGGCCGGCACACGCGTGCTGTTCTCGTGCCGCAGCCTCGATTACAGCGCCTCGCTATCGACTCCCAAGCTGTCGGTGCCGCACGTGCGCATCGAGCGGCTCAGCGACCACCAGGTCGAAAAATTCCTGACCCTCCACGATTCCAGGCACGGACCCGCACTTTGGCGGCAACTGCGCGGTACGCCGCAGCTCGACCTCTTCCGCTCGCTCTTTTTCCTCAAGCTGCTGCTCGCCCAGGCCGGCGAAGGCGGGCCGGCCTTGTCGGGCAGGGCGGCGCTGTTCAGCGGTTTCGTCCGGCAGGCGCTGCAGCGCGAGATCGCATCCGGCAATCCGCTCTTCCGTCCCGGCGCGCTGCTCGGCAGGCGCGACCACGAACGCATCATCCGCTGCCAATGGCGCAACGCCATCGACCTGCCAGTACGCGGGCCGCTGCTGCCGGCCTTGTGCCAGCTCGCCTTCGCGCTGCAGGCGCGGCGTGTGCCCGGTGAAGTGTCGCGGGTGCGCGTGCCGTACGACGACGCACTCGAATTGCTGCGCGCACAGCCCGGCGACGACCTGCTGCACGCCGGCGTCGCGCTGCAGGTTCTCGAAGTACAGTGGGACGATGTGCTCTACGTCCATCAACTGCTGCAAGAGTATTTTGCCGCGCGGGTGCTGGCCGGCAAACCGCAGCCCAAACTCGTGGCCAGCGCCTGGCGCACCGATGAGATTTCACCGACCCTGGCCGAGGTGCTGGCCAGCCTCGCCGATTCCGATCCGCTGCCCGAAGTGCCGACGACCGGCTGGGAGGAAACCTTCGTTCTGGCTGCCGCCATGACACCGGCGCCGGAGGCTTTCGTCACCGCCTTGATGGCGGTGAACCTGCCGCTCGCCGGTCGCTGTGCGGCACAGCCCGACGTCGTCGTCTCGGACACACTGCGGCGGCGGCTGCAGCAGGCGCTGGTCGTGCGCACTCGCGATCCCGCCGTCGACCTGCGTGCGCGCATCGCCGCCGCCCGTGCCCTCGGCGGACTCGGCGACCCGCGCTTCGCATGGCACTCCGGTCCACACGGCGAGTTCCTGTTGCCGCCGCTGGTAACTGTCGACGGCGGAAGCTACTCGATCGGCAGCGCTGAAGAGTTGACGGCGCACCAGGTGCAGCTCAGTCCTTTCGCGATTGGTCAGTTCCCGGTGAGCAACGCCGAATGGAGCGGTTTCATCGACGCTGGCGGCTATGAGGACGAGCGCTGGTGGCCGAGCAAAGCGGCGCAGCGCTGGCGGCGCGGCGAGGGGGCGACGGAAGCAGAGAAGCAGCAGCAGCGCGAATTCAGGCAGTGGCTGCGTGACAATCCGAAGCGTATCGAACAACTGCTCAGAGAGGAGCGGATCAGCTCGAAGCATGCGAAGGAATGGGAGACGATACGGCAGATGTCCGACAGCGAATTTGACGCCTTGCTCGATGACTGGTACCCCTCCGGTCGGCAAACACAGCCTGCGTACTGGAATGACCCGGCGTACAATGACCCCAGTCAGCCGGTGGTCGGTATCTGCTGCTACGAAGCCCTTGCTTACTGCGCGTGGCTGTCGGCGCAAACCGGGCAGAGCTGGCGACTGCCGAGCGAAGACGAATGGGAAGCCGCTGCGCGCGGGCCTGAGCACAGGCGCTATGCGTGGGGCGAAGTCTTTGACGCGACGCGCTGCAACACTTTCGAGAGCCATGTGCGCGGCACGACACCGATTGGTGTCTTTCCGGGAGGTGATACGCCGGACGGGCTGGTCGACATGTGCGGCAATGTCTGGGAATGGACCAGCAGTCCCTATTTGCCTTACTCTTATTCACCCAATGGACACCGCAAGGATCCCGAACAAGCCGAGGTCCGGCGCGTGCTGCGCGGCGGCTCCTGGTATTACGGTCGCGGCTTCGCGCGCTGTACCTACCGCCTCGGCTTCCTCCCTGGCTACCGCAGCGGCTACCTGGGTTTGCGCCTGGTGTGTCTCTCTCCCAGCGTGCAGACCTCCTGAAAACCCGACCGGCGAGGGTTTTCGCCCTTGATACGGATGTAAAATTTTATATGCCATGACAAAGTCGTTAACTGATGTTCCAAGTATCTTTTTTCGCAAGTTTTTTTTCCTGGAGTCGCGTCTTTCGAAGAAAGCCTTCTCGCGAACCGGCTTCCTCAGTTTTCCCCGTCTGATCGCCTGCCTGCTCGGCGGATATCCGTCGAAAGTGCAGTCGGAACTCGACGCGTTCTTCGCCAATCGGGCGAACCGCGCCGACCTGCTGCGAGAAGTCTCCGCGCAGGCCTTTGCCCAAGCCCGGAAGCAGGTGTCGGCTATCCCCTTCGGGCTGCTCAACGAGCATTTCCTCGCCTTGGTCGATGCGCAATTCGGCTTTCCTCTCGGGCACGGGTTGCGGGTGCTGGCCGACGATGTCACAGTCCTGCACCTGACCCGGTTCGGCAAGCCATTCGTCCGCCCTGTGGTCGACGCCATGGGCTTCGCGCTCTATCTGCCCGGGATCGAGAGGACTCTGGCCACCAAGCGCTAGACTCCCGACATCGGCGAGCGCCAGAGGCTCTTCGAACTCCTCGACAAACTCCGCCCCAACGACCTTCTGGTGCTCGACCGCGGTTAGCAGGCCTACTGGCTCGTCGCCGCCTTGTGGCAGCGAGGACGCCATTTCTGCACAAGAACTTCGTCCAGATCAAGCCAAACCGGTCATACCCCAGAAATTTAAAGTAAAATCCACGTTTATCAAACGCTTACAAGAGAAGAATATGGCTATCTTCTGATAGGTTGAGAGCGTTGATTCGTGACCCACCGCGACATTCACATCACATGACGCATGTCGACGGCAGGCTATACGCGCTCCAGGTACTTCCAAAGTGCGTTGCGGAAGGTGTCGTTTCCATTGCTGTCCCCAAAGACGCGCGTGGAGATCTCGAGTCCCAGCTTACGGTAACTCTCCCACTGAGCTTCATCGTAGAACTGGTCGGTCGTCGACTCCTGGGGAAAGTCTGGGTGAGCGGAATGATACTGCACGAGATCGACCGGTACCCCTGAGACGAGCCGCGGCTTGAGAACAACAACGTGAGCATCCGGAGCGTTCCTGGCAACAGGATTGGCCCCCGCATGGAACACCTTCAACAGCAATGCGCATTTGGCGCTCTCAGGCCCACCTTTATCGCCAACAGGCTCAAAGTCCTCAGGTATACCGAATACAGGTCCGAGAATCTTGTCTTCCGCTATTTCGCGGTCGACCTCGACCTCAATACGAAAATCGATGCGCGCCAGGCGCACCAGATTGGCGATGTCGTCAAACTGATACCCGGGATCGCACCCGCAGTCGCAAACGACGATCAAGCGAACTTTCCGCTCGGGCCGTAGCAGCTCGTAGATGGCAGTGTTTTCGAAATGGCCGCCGTCGGAGAGATACAGTAGAGGCCGGCGGGTCCCATGAAAGGTCGCAAACAATTCATAGAACAGGTACGTCTGGGTCTTGAACAGGGTGCGGATGCCTTTACCAAATCCGGAGCCCATCCCTGTAACTTGTTTGCCAGCTCCGGAGCCCTTTCCTGAGCTGGTGATTCCAGACGCCCACCAGCGGCCCAGCCGGATATTCGTCAATCCCATGAGGAGCGACAAGCCGAGTGTAGTGCCTCGTCCCAGAGCGGTGGAGAAAGCTGCGCCAGAGACCCCTACCCACTCACCAAGCGTCAGTTCAGCATCCAGTTCGCCGCTGCTGATCTTGCCTGGACCTGGGACGAGCTTGCCATCGACAACGAAGCCCGATGGCAGGACGGCTAGCGGCTTTCCCTTGCGATCCCTCTGAACGAGTTGCTCACCCGGGTCGCTGGTCTGGTTCAGGCACACATTGATAATATGAATCGGCATCAACGAATTATCATAGTACCGATCCATGGTCATCTGGTCCCCGGGGGCCGGTTCGGCGACACTGCGAAGCTTGTCGCTGCCTTTCCCAAAACGGTCGCCATTGCTGGCACCCAGGTAGGCGCGGGTAAGGCGTGCGCTATAAAGCGTTTGCAGGGTCGACAGATTGAGAAATCCGGGAAACCGGCCGCCGACGAGGGAGAGGATCAGGGCAATGCCAAATGTCACGGCAAGTGCAATGACTGCGTCGACGTGGTCAGTCTGAATTGTCGATTCGAGAAGGTCGACTGGCGACTCGCCCCGCCAACGAATCCACAGCACCAAGAGCGACCAAAACATGGCCGTCAGGAACAGCAAGGCGACTCCGCCAATCGTCGCGGCGGCACTGGCCGGGATTTTGCTCAGCCAACCTCCCTTCGCCGCGTCAGGCAGCGAGGTCGCCATCTGCCGGAGTACCCAGGCCAATCCGCCGGTTGCGGCCGTTGATGTCAGCCATGCGGCGATCCGATGGTCCAGAACATAAATCGACTGGGCTGTCGTATCCACCAAAGCCACCAAGGTCACGCCGGCCAACCAGATACACCCGGTGGTAAGCATGCGTGTCAGGGTGACACGCTGCACTCCAATGGAAACGGCGGTACGTGCAGTCGTCGCGTACCAGACGAAGGCACCCACGCTTAAGGCCCCGAGAGCCCCCAAGGCTCTTGCGAACCCACGCCAATTCGGCCCCAGTTTCGAATAACAGGCGGCAGCCACAACGACAAGGAGGAAGCCAAGCAGCAACCCGAAAAGCCCTGCTTTCGAAAACACCTTCGGCCGGGTCTGAACCGTTCCACCACGGGGTGGGTGCGTAAACCAGAAGGCGAGTCCGCAGGGGATCACCCACAATAACGCAACCGGCAACGAAACCCACCACACGGGACTCCACCAAACCCAGCCGCCGCAATCGGTCACGCCCTTCAACAGGGACAACTCGTATGTACGGTAGGTCTCTAGCCAGCATCCGGTACACGAAATCGCAACAAGGCCGGCGCGACCCAATGCGATCAACGCGAACGCCGTCAGGAACACAATGCCCAAGACGTATTGCACAGAAAACCAGTTTCGCACCGCCAGCGATGCTGCATACACCATGTCGCCGGAACCGGTTGGGGCCATGTACCGCCCATTTTCTCGCAACCAGGCGAGCGGCGCCGCACCTGGACGTTCAGGGGTGAAGTGAACCCGGCTGGTGAGTCGTCCGGGAGGTTCGTGTGCGAAGACCTCGTACGCTTGTTGTGCAGTTTTTGCATCCAAGGCTGGGTCCGGAGCATCACCTTGCTTGGGAGGATCATCTTCCTTGTTTAAACGCCCTCTCGCAAATAGGCTGCCGAAAAAACTGCCTATATAGCCACCCCCACTGACGGTCGAGAGGTAGTCGAACTGGGGAAGCAGACTCTCACGGCTACTGCCGGACTGGCCCGACTTCTCGATCGATGAACCCTGCGGACGGGGCGCCCTGGCGAGGCCTTGCAGGACGCCTAGGCAAAACGTGGCGCTGCGGATCCCTCCACCGGAGAAGGCAAGCGCCCATTGCTCGTCGTCGTGTCCTTCCGGCCGGACGACCTTGAAGCCCTCACGGCGCCCTTTTGCACGCTGGATTTCAGCTTCGTACGGCGGAGCGGTTCCCTGCTCGCCTGGTGAATCTGGGGACAAGTGGTAAGACATGTCGGCCTCCTATGGATAGCCAAACGAACGGAGATCCCAAGGATAGCGTTTATCCGCTGCCCAGAAACTACCCAGTCTGATCGCTTGCCTATTACAGCAGATGAACCTCGGCGGGCTGACGCGGCGAGCGAAAAAGCCCTTGTGGGCATTGTAAGCGCCTTGGGTCCGCCGTCAAGCCTGGCCAGCGACCCAGACGGACCTCCCTAGCCCAAGTGTAGCTTCTCAAAAACTGGTGGTCCGGCTCATGCGGCGCGTTGGCGCATGCGGTCGGCGAGGGACGGCACTTTGCCGGCGTTGGTGAGGCGGTCAGTGAGATAGGCCCAGAAGGAGACACCGAGCATTCGGCAGGTTTTCTTCAGACTGGCGATGGCCAGCATCGGATGGATGCCTTTGGCCACGTGGCCGCCCAACAAGGCGGCCTCGGTGGCGATGTGGCGGTGGCGCTCATCGCAGATGCCGAGGCGGTCGAGATGCGCCGCCCAATCGTCACCGGCCATGGTTTGCCTCGTTGAACACTGTTGAACCTTGGCTTTACCATCACACCGCTGTGAGCGGAATGCATCTTCGCCACGATCGCAATGCGCACGGAGTTGCCGGTCGCTCAGGCTGGCGGGGGGCAGGTCCTGCGATCGAGCATCGAGTACCCACAATCACCGTCAACTCCGGGAAGCGCCACGCCAGTACTTCTGCTGCTCAGCTGTCTCACGCGCACCGACACGGGCTCAGCGATTGTTCACCGTGCTCAGGGCAATACCCGCAGCCATGAACGATCCGCCCGCAAGCCGGTTGATCAAGCCTCCTTGCTTTCGGGGCGCTGAGTGAAAACATCGTGTCTGGACTGTCACCCGGATGCTGCGCGTGACGGGTGCGAAGTCGGTACGGCAGATCTGGGTGACAACGACTCGGGAATGTTGGAGCGGCCTTGATCGTGTCTGTCGCTTCGCACCTTGATGACCGGGGCCTGTGTCGGCCACAGCCCGCGCGCAATGACTCGCCCGCCATCGAACAGCAGCCAGCTTTGCCCGCCGTAGTGCGGCAGCGGCCGTGCCAGCGCACGCAGCGCGGCGGCATCGGTGGCGACCACCGCGAGCAGCGGCACGCGCTCGACCGTCCACACCCGCGCCGAGCCCCGCTCACCGTTTTTTTCCAAGGCATCCGACGGCTTTGGCAGGCCGCTGGCCAGCAGCGCGGCATCGACCTCGGACGGTGTGCCGATGAGCATCACCGACTCGTCGGCAGCGAGTGCCGCTTTCATCTCCGACAAGCCAAGCGGCGTCGCCGGTCGCTCGAAAAACTGACCGACGACGACCCTGGCCGCGTCGCGAAACGCGACATCGCCACCGAGAACGATCGAGCGCGGCTTCAGCGCGCCGATCCAGCGGCGCAGGATGGGCGGTCGTTCACTGACCTCGAGGCGGCGCCAGAGACGCGCTTCGGGGTCAAGGCGAAGCTGCTCCGGACGAAAGTCGAGATCGATCTCGGCGACCGCGCGCACCTTGTCAAACGCGACCCAGCGCACGACGCGTCGCTCGCCGGTGGCGATTTCAACTGGCAAGCGCAGGGCGAGCGGCGGCTGTTCCTGACGCAGCGTCAGGTGCAGGCGATAGCCGGCGGCGTGTCCGCTGACCACGGCACTAACCACCGCTACCTCGGGCAACTGCCGCGAACTCAGCCATTGCGCGAAGAAAGCGCGCAGTTCGGCGCCCGAGGAACGCTCGAAGGCGCGGCAGAGATCGTCCCAACTGGCCTGTTGGAAGCGCTGCGCCTGCCAGAAATCGCGTAGCCCCTGCCGGAAGGCCGCCTCGCCGATGCGGTCGCGCAGCATCAGGAAAAGCATTGCCGCCTTGCCGTAGCCGATGGCCGCCTCGGCGCCATGCTGACGCGAACGAAAGTCGCCTAGCGCTGGCTGGCCGGTCGCCGGCAGCGCCGCGGCGTCGCGCAGCCAGCCCAGACGCATGTCGCGCGCGGCCGCCGCCGAACGCTCCTCGCTGTAGGCGTAATCCGCCAGGAAGGTGGTCAGCCCCTCGCTCCAGTTGCCGCTCTGCGCCTCGACATAAACCCCGTTACCCCACCAATTGTGCAGGATTTCATGCCCGAGGGAACTGGCGCGGATGAATGGCAGGCGCAGGACGTCGACCCCGAGATAGGTCAGCGTCGGCATGCCGAAGCCCGTCGGCAGCGGGCTGGCGACGATCGAGAACGCGTCATAGGGATAGGCGCCGATGAGGCTACTGTAGCGCGCGATGTAGCGCTCGCTATCGGTGAGGTAGCCCGCAGCCAGCCCCGGCTCGGAGTCGAGATCGGCCGGAAAATAGGTGCGCAAACGCAGCGCCGGTGCGCGTCCGCGAGCCACCAGGCGCTCGCGAATACGCCATGGCCCGGCCATCAAATCGATGCCGCCGGTTGCCTGGGAAAACTCAAATTCGGCCTGGTAGCGCTCGCCGGCGCGAACCGGCAGGCGCTCCTCGAACAGGCGGCCGGCAACCAGCGCGCGCTGCTCGCCAGGCACCGATAGGCGAACCCGATAAGCAAACAGCGCGGCCTGCGGCTGCGGATACCAGCCGCTGCCAGCGGGAAGAAACGATCCCTCCGCCGCCGCCATCGGCGGCAATCCGCTCAACACCTGGCGATAGTCACGGTGCACTTCGGTCGCCGGCAGCGTACCGGCGTAGGTGATCCGCAGTTGCTTGGCGCCTGCCGGCAGGGCGAGGCGCCACAGGCGGGTGCCGTCACGAGGGGTGGCAGCGTCTGCCGGCCGAATGCGACAGTCGGCCACCACGGCCTCGCTCACAGTCAGGGATTCGTGCAGTTCGAATTCGAAGCTCCGCCCGGAAACCGGCAGTTTGGCAATCACCTCGAGGCGCCGCTGGTCGGGATCGAGCGTCACGGTGAGGTCCAGCGCCGGTGCGGCTCCCACGCCTGCGGCCAGGAGCAGGGGAGTGGCGGCGGGAAGCGGATGACGACATCTAGCATCGCCTCGCCACGCCTGATGCGCAGGGGTAGCCAGGTGCCCGGCGGCGCTGCGCGCACCACTGCGGTCACCGCAGCGGCTTTGCTGGCGGGCCGACCGGCGACTTCGAGCAGGCTGTCGCCAGCGACGAGCCCGCTTCTGTCGGCAAGACTGCCCGCGGTGACGGCAAGTACGCGCACGCCGCCCTGCCCGGTGTCGGCGTCTTCGAGCTGAACGCCAAGGCGCGGCGGCGGTACCGGCGGCGCGGGCTTTTTCGGTAAGGTGAAGACCGCATTGGCAAGGTTCGGGCGAATCTCGCGACAATCCTCGTTGGCCGACAGCGGCAGGAGCGTGACAACGCGACCGACGCCGAGATCGCGCAACTGGTGCGGCACGCCGAGACCATAGCGCAGATGCCCGCTGCCCATGATGCCGACGATCAGCGGCGGCGGCTGCCCCTGCGGCCCGGAGATCCGTCGCGCCAGCAGCGCCTCGGCCATGGCGCGGTCCCAGTTCTGCTGTGCCTCGACGAAGTACTGGAAAGCACGGCTGCTGCGCGCGTCCCCACCGTGAGCATGCTCGCCATAGACGCCGAACAGGAAATCGCGGTAGGCCTCACTAGCCGGCGCCGCGCGGCCGACGCCCTCACGCTCACGTTCCGGGATGGCATCCCAGCCCTTGTCACCGATGGCCCGGGTCAGTTTGGCATCGACATTGAGCGCGATCATCGGGATGCGGTTGATGCGCGCGAATTCGAAGAGGGGCAGATAGAACTCGATCGGAAGACTCCAGCGCTCTGTCCACGCCGTCTGCGCCAGGAAAGCCGGCACGGTCAACTGGCCTGCCACCCAGTGCTCCAGCGCCGGCTGTGCCTGGCGCGGAAACATCTCGAAGCCGATCACCATATCCGGGCGCAGCGCATGCAGCCCAGCCAGCACCTGCGCCTGCCAGCGATGGTGATCCTCGTCGTCGTGCTGCTCGCCAAGCAGAACAATTTCGGCCGCTGCGGCCCGCGCCAGCACCTCTGTGCCGGAAACGCTCTGAGGGATCGTTCCGGACATCTGCCACCAGCCACCTGGGGCGGCACAGGTGGCGGGCGGTGCCGACGAATCGAGCGAGGCTGCCGAAGCGACCAGTACAGCGACGGCGGCAAGCAGCGGGCACAAGAACAGCCATGGCCTACGGGGAAAATTCATGCCGGGCACCTCAAGGAAGAAAGGAACATTAAACAGGAATCTCGCGTCGTTAGCGAGTCGTTACCACTCGGACAACAACCGCACGCGCACTCGCCTCTTTCCCAGATACCCCGGGTGTTACAAGCGGGACAGACGCTGCGACCTTGGCACGAGTCGGCATCAAAGGCGATGATCTTTCCCGGCTCGCTCGCTGGTTAGGCACTGCCCGACAGCCGGAGATGCGTGTCCAGCAGCACGCGCATGGTGGCCATGCGGCCTCAGCGCCCGGCGCGCGAGTCATCTCGCCCAGGCTCGACTCCATTGCACGCCCAGGCCCGTCTGTGCGCTGCCGAACAGACGGCGCGGCGCGGGTTGGCCAACATGCGTTTCTGTTTCTGGCGGGGCAGTCCCTTCGCCAACGCAGGCAAATCCCGTTCACTTCCAGGGGACGATCGTGCATGCAGCACTCAAAACGTTCAGCTACGTCGTGCTGGTGTTGCTGGCCGTCAGCATCGTTTATGCGAGCTACATCAGCATCAAGTATTGGACCGGCATCAGCGTCTGACGCAATCCAACGCGAGAAGGACGACCATTGAACAAACGGCAAGCAAGACTATTTGCGATCGGCTCGACTGTGGTCGCGGCCGTAGCTTTCCTGGCGCTGACCATCGACAGCCACCGGCAGTTTCCCGCCCTGACGAATGCGCAGAATATCACGCCTGCCGTCACACACGGCAAGAACGTCTGGCACAAGAACAACTGTATCAACTGCCACACCCTGTTTGGCGAGGGCGCCTACTACGCGCCGGACCTGACCAAGATCGCGCAGCAACGAGGCGCCCCCTACCTGCAGGCCTACCTGCGCGACCCATCCAAGTTCTACGACGAACAGCGCCACCGCCGGCTGATGCCGAAACAAGACATGACCGACGCCGAGATTGCCGACCTGGTTGCCTTCCTCGACTGGGTGAGCAAGGTCGACAACCAGGGTTGGCCGCCGCGCCCGATCCTGGTAACTGGCGCCGGCGTGGCCATTACGGGCACACGTTCCGCCGACCAGGCGGCTGCTGTCAGCAGATCGGCGCCGCCTCCCGGCCCGGAATCGCTGCCCTCAGACAAGGACCCTATGGCCTTGGGAGAGATCGTCTTCCGGACCGTTTCGCCAGCGTGCACTGCCTGCCACTCCCTCGTACCAGGGGCAAACATGGCGGGTCCTTCGCTCGCCGGCGTCGCGACGCGAGCCCAGCAGATCGTCAGCTCGCCGGAGTACAAGGGCAAGGCCAAGGATGTTGAGGGCTACCTCAGCGAGTCGATCACGAGCCCCAGCGCGCACCTGGTTCCCGGTGCGATGTACTCGGCGAATGGCGTGTCGTTCATGCCGGCCACCTTCGGCAAGGATCTGACACCCGACCAGGTAGCCCACTTGTCGGCGTATCTGGCAAGCTTCAAGTAGTTGAAGACTGATTCCTGCCTGTCCGAAAAGACGTCGCCCCGACCACACGAATTCTCGAAAGGATAGCGCAATGCGTTACAGATCTCAGTCGGTTGCCTATGGGTATTTTGCCGTCGCGATGGTGCTGTTTGGCCTGCAACTGGTCTTCGGGCTGCTCTCGGCGGCGAAATACCTCGGCCCCGACTCACTGCTGTACATCCTTCCGTTCGACGTGACGAAGGTCGTCCATACCAATCTGCTGATCGTCTGGGTGCTGACGGGCTTCATGGGCGCAACGTACTGGATGGTACCGGACGAGTCGCGCACCGAGTTGCATAGCGTCAAGATTGCCTATATCCAGCTCATCCTGTGGACGCTGATGGGCGTAAGCGCCGTTGTCGGCTACCTGTTCCGCTATGGCACCGGCAACAAGCTGCTTGAGCAGCCCTTGCCGCACAAGATCGTGATCGTCATCTGCATGCTGCTCTTCCTGTACAACGTGGGCATGACGATCTGGAAGTCGCGGCGATTCACGACTACCGAAGGCGTGCTGGTCCTCGGCCTAGGCCTGGCCGCGCTGCTGTACCTGCCGGCCTTGCTCGAATACGAAAACTACACCGTCTCCATCTTCTACCGCTGGTGGACGATCCACCTGTGGGTCGAAGGCGTATGGGAAATGATTCAGGGCGGGTTTCTCGCCTATCTGCTGATTCGGCTCTCCGGCGCCGACCGTGAAGTGATGGAGAAATGGCTGTATGTGATCGTCGGACTGGTTCTCATTGCCGGCATCCTCGGGACCGCTCACCATTATTACTGGGTGGGTGTGCCGGCCTATTGGCTGCCGATCGGCGGCATTTTCAGCGCGCTCGAACCTCTGGCGCTGATCGGCATGGCGATCTACGCCTACTCGGCGATGCGTCGCTCCGGCCTGGCGCACCCGAATACCCTGGCGCTCCACTGGACGATCGGCAGCACCGTGTTCACCTTGTTCGGTGCCGGCTTGCTCGGACTGGCACACACCTTTCCGGACGTCAACAAGTGGACGCACGGCACGCTGATCACGGCGATGCATGGGCACGCAGCGTTCTACGGCGCCTATGCAATGATCGTCCTGGCGATGATCACCTTCGCCTTGCCGACCATGACACCAGGACGCTCGGAACGTGGCAGCAGCATCGGTTACTGGGCGTTCTGGATGCAACTGGGCGGCATGTTCGGAATGACCCTCTCCTTCGCCACCGCCGGCATCGCGCAGGTCTATCTGGAGCGCATCCTCGGCATGGGGTATCTCGACGTACAACTGAAGATCCAGGTGCATTTCCTGATGTTGCTGGCAACTGCGTCGCTCTTCTCGGTCGGCGTGGGCTTGTTCATCTTCGACTTCTTCCGTTATGCGCCTCGCTTCGATGTGGGTAACGAGAAGCAGCCGACGCTGCGGCCGGATACCGTGCGCCCAGCACCCATCTCGTGATTACGTCCGCAATGCGAGGCGATTTGCGCGCCATCGACCAGCACGGCCAGCCATCGGTGACGCGCGCGGAGCCCTATTACCTGCCGTCGGGCGATGAAGTGGCACTGTTCGAGCAATGTCATGCGCGCCGTCTGGCGGTCATGCTCAAAGGGCCGACCGGTTGCGGCAAGACCCGTTTCCTCGAACACATGGCATGGCGCCTGCAATGCCCTCTGGTAACCATTTCGTGCCACGACGACCTGACCGCGAGCGACCTCATCGGGCGCTTCCTGATTCGCCACGACGGTACGATCTGGCAGGATGGCCCGCTGACGCGTGCGGTCCGCGAGGGTGCCATCTGTTATCTGGATGAGGTCGTCGAGGCGCGCCAGGACACGGTGGTTGTGCTGCATCCCTTGACCGACTACCGGCGCATGCTGCCCATCGACAAGACAGGCGAGACGATCGAGGCGGCCGCGGGCTTTCAGTTGGTCGTCTCTTACAACCCCGGTTATCAGCACCTGCTGAAGGATCTGAAACCCAGTACACGACAACGATTCGTAGCGCTCGACTTCGAGTTCCCGGCAGGTGACCGTGAGGCGGCGATCATCGAGCGCGAAGGCGGCGCCGACCGTGCGACAGCGCGTGCGCTGGTTTCCTTGGGCCACCGACTGCGCGGATTGCGCGACCGGGGATTGGCAGAAGTGCCGAGCACGCGTCTCCTGATTGCCGCCGCCCGGCTGATCAGCAGCGGCATTTCCGTGCGGCAGGCTTGCTACAGCGCCGTGATCTCGCCCTTGTCGGACGACGAGTCGCTGGTCGGCGCGATGCGCGACCTGGTCGACGCGACCTTCGTCTGACCCGGACACCGCCTGCGTGGCTGAAGCCGAAGAGATTATCACCGATCTCGCGCGCCACGCGACGGTCTATGCACAGGCACTCTGGCGCCGACATCGCGCCAGGTCTGCGCCGACACCGATGCTCGCTTTGACCGACGTCGCCCAACGCATCGACTTGTTGATTGTGGCCGTGTTCGGGACCAGCTATCAACTTCGCAGCGCACAGGCGCCCGCGCCGGCGACATTTCTGGCGCAGGTTTTCCGGCGCCGCGAGGATCCCCGCGTGCAATACGCCATACCGGCAACGGACGGGTGGTCCATCTGGTTGCCAGCCGATGCCGGCATCAGCGATGCGGCGCTGGCCACAGAACGTTTGCGTACCGTCGCCCTACAGCAGGCGATGCGCGCCAGTCGCGGCAGCGCCGCCCTCATCAGTGCCCAGGCAACACCTTTGATCCGCGATGTTTATCTCCTGATCGAAGCACAGGCAGCCGATGAAGCGCTGGCGCGGGAGTTGCCGGGAATCATCGGCTCGCTGAATGCGCTGCGACGGGCAGCCTTGGCGGCCCGGCCGGCCTTGGCCAGCTTCTCCGCGCAGCGGCAACCTCTCGAGAAGTATGTCCGATCGCTGCTGCAGCGCGGCTGCGGGATAGCGAACGGCGACGAGCCACTACCGGCGTCGTCGCAAGAGTCGGCGCGCGCCGCTCATCGGCTGGCGGCAGCGATCGTTCCCGAGACCGGGATGACCCGGCTGCTTGGCGCCAATCCGCTGTTCAAGGACTGGTGGACGGGCGAACTGCGTGCGCCGAACCCATTGCCGACCACCTGGGCCGCCAACCACGACGGCGTTTCCGGCCACGAAACCTCAGCAGAACCCCGCAGCACACGTTTGCCGCATCGTCCCGAGGTACGTCAATCGAGCGACCAAGAAGACGAGGAGGAGGATGACGTGCGGCAAGGGGTCTGGATGATCCAGTCGGCGCAGCCGCACGAGCATGCCGAAGATCCCTTCGGCATGCAGCGCCCGACGGACCGCGACGACCAAACGGCGGCCGAGGAATTTGCCGATTCGCTGTCCGATCTGGCTGAGGCTCGTCTGGTTTCAACAACTGGCCGAGCCAAGGAAGTCCTGCTGTCGGACGATCCTCCCGATGCGCGCGCCAAGCGAACCGCCGAGTCGTCTGTCGCGAATCCGTCCAGCATCAGCTTCAGCTACCCCGAATGGGATTACCGCATCAGCGCCTATCGTGACCCTGGCGCCACGATCCGCCTGTTGCCTCCGCAAGCGGGCCCGCAACAATGGGTAGACCGCACACTGGCCGAGCACCGCTCGATGCTCGATGCGATCCGCCGGCGCTTCGAGATGCTGCGTGCGCAGCGAACGCGGCGCAGCAAGCAACTCGACGGCGACGAAATCGACCTCGACGCCTACATCGACAGCCATGCCGACTTCCGCGCCGGTTTGCCGATGGCGCAAGCGCTCTATCTGACGCATCGGCGCACCAGGCGAGACCTGGCCATCATGGTGCTCGTCGACGTCAGCGGCTCGACCGATGGCTGGATTTCAGGCCAGCGGCGAGTGATCGACGTCGAGCGAGAGGCATTGCTGATGGTCTGTGTTGCCCTGGATGGAATGGGAGAACGGTATTCGGTACAGGTTTTTTCCGGGCAAGGGCCGCATGCGGTGACCTTGCGGACCCTCAAGCGCTTCGACGAGCCGTACAACAACGAGGTCGCCCGGCGCATCGCCGCGCTCGAACCAGAACAATACACGCGAGCAGGCGCCGCCATCCGTCACGCCAGCACGACACTGCTGCGCGAAACCGCTGCGCACCGACTGCTGCTGCTGCTATCCGACGGCAAACCGAACGATTTGGACCAGTACGAAGGCCGATACGGCGTCGAGGACACGCGGCAGGCAGTAACCGAAGCGCGCTTGCAGGGCGTGTTTCCTTTTTGCCTGACCGTGGATCGAAACGCCGCCACCTACCTGGCTGCCGTTTTCGGAGTGCATCAATACGCACTCCTGACGAAACCTGAATTGCTGCCGATCGTCCTACTCGAGTGGATGAAGCGGCTGATCCAGGCGTAAGGTGATTTCTACGAATATTCATACCGGGCAGGCCGGTCGGATCAGGATGTCCCACTTGGGTAGGAGCGGTTGTGCCAAGAACGAACTCAGGTAGTTGATGAGTCGATGCTGTATTCGTGATGAAGGAAGGCCCTTCGAAGTCGGTCTGCAGCAGTGACAGGCTTCAAACCGCCGTAAGCTGCTTCATTCGAAAGGGTGCGGTGGTGAACGTTACGGTCAAAAGCCGGAGAAGAACTTCGGCAGGTATGGATTAGAGAGGCGAGCGCAAGCGAACCATCGATGACGCATCGAAAACAAGTTAGGCGATATCGAAACCGGGGACGCCGCTCCTTCCCGGGACAAGGGTGGCGGAGAACTGTGTACTGGCCACGCGGTATCCGGTGTTCAGATGGCGCGACTCTAGTCTTGGCGCGAATACGGAACTTGGGAAACCTGCATGTGATGCGAAGAGAAAACCTTATAAGTGAGATCCACGAAGGGGGAAAGTATCGATGCACATGCAGGGGGCGGACCATCCCGTAGTAGTGTGGAAGCTTCTGTAATGGAAGTGGAGCGAAGGGGATGGACGAGCTTTGCGAGAGTCATTGCCAACTGGGAAACCAGGAGGAGCATCAACTTTCGCAGTCGCTTTGCCGTCGCGAGGAGGCAAGGGAATGGCTGGGACGAGCCGTATAAACCGAGAGGTTTACGTACGGTTCTGTGGGCGGCTGGAGGTGAAATTCCTCCGGCCGACCCGGCGTTTCGTTCGAGCCTGGACTCGACAGCTTGCATAGCATCCTTGGCCACCGTAACTCCAGATTTCCTGATCTCGAAGGAAACCCGGATGGCACTCTAGACGAGAGCGAAGGTCATTTTTTCTCCGCTTTCGGGATGCGGGAAAAGGACAGGAAATCCAACGGCACCATCGATCTTTCGTCGATAGCGAGTCGTTACCGCTCGGACAACAACCGCACGCGCACTCGCCCCTTTGCCAGATGCGCGGTGAGCAGGTTGTAGGTATCCCGGTCGAACCGCCCCTGACCCGACTCACCCAGCAGGATTCCCTGGATCTCGGCCTCGCTGCGCGCGCTGCCCAGGTGCCGCCAGCCGTTCACGACGTGGACTTCCTCCTCTTCCCGCAACTCATCCCGCTCGACGATGCCGATCGCTCCGGGGTACGGCCATGCGGTGAGCTTCAGCTTCATCAGCGCCGCTATCATGCGAGCACTGTGCACGTCGACGGCTTCCTTACCCACGCAGGCGCCCCGGCATTGCTTGACCTGGTGGGCGAAGCAGGGGCGTCCGGGCCGGGCGGGCTTTTCCAGCCCGAGGATAATCGGGCACAGTTCGTGTGCGGCAGCCTCCTTGCGCAGGGTGTCGGTGGCTTCCCGCCGGTTGGTAAAGAGGCCGAAAAGGTCTTCCGAGCGCAGGCAGCCGGCAGCCTGGCCGCCAACCAGTCTCGGCCGGTAATCGCCTGGGGCCACTTGCACCAAGTGCCAGGTGCACAGATCCGAAGAGCGGCGCAACCGACGATTGTGAATCGGCTGGCATTCCTTCACCAGTCGCGATTCCAGCAGCAGTGCGCCGAGTTCACCGACCGTCTCATGCCAGTGAAGGCGACGCACCTCCTGACTGAGGCGCATCTCCTTGTACTCACGCAGGTCGGACGCGAAGTGAGCCCGTACGCGCTGACGCAGGTTGACGCTTTTCCCAACGTACAGAAGCGCGTCGTTGTCGCCGTAGAACAGGTACACCCCGGGGGATTCGGGCAGATCGTCGAGCACGA
The DNA here is from genome assembly GCF_012940005.1 of Candidatus Accumulibacter contiguus. Classification (GTDB taxonomy): domain Bacteria; phylum Pseudomonadota; class Gammaproteobacteria; order Burkholderiales; family Rhodocyclaceae; genus Accumulibacter; species Accumulibacter contiguus. Next base: position 66,653 of record NZ_SPMX01000066.1, read on the forward strand.
CAGAATCTAGCTGGGGCGGCAGGCTGGGGCGCTTGAGCTGCTGCCGGATGGCCTCGGCTAGAGCCTCTTCGCCGTGATCCCGTTTCAACAGGCACCAGAACTGCCAAAGCAGGTGAGCCTCGGCCAAGGCGCCGCAGCGGTCGCCCGTTGTCAAATCATGACGGACCATGAGACTGTCCAAGTTGTGTTGCTGATGTTCAGGAAAGAGCTTGCGAGACAGGCGCACCGTACACAACACGTCGGTCCGGAAGGACTTCCCCAGACGCTGGAATTCGCTCTTGACGAGTAACTACTCAGGAGTCCTCCGCCAAGCGGACAGGCTGAAGCGTGGCGACGCTCAGGTACTGGAATTTTTGCTCAGACGGATCTTCCCCCAGCCAGCAAGCGCAGTTATGCTGTAACTATCGGTTTTTGTTAAAAAAATAGCCGATGCCGCAAAAGCGGCGCCTGCCTACGCGGCGAGCTTGTCGGCTTTGGCCTTGAGCGGGAAGGACAGACCGATGGCGCTGAGGATTTTGGCCTGTTGATCGTCCGGGCGTGGCAGATGCGTGTGACGCTGACCGTTGCGGTCGGTGGTGTAGAGATAGGTCAATCGTCCGAGGGCCACCAGGGCGTCGTCCGGGGTGATGGCGGCGGGGTCGTCTC
>NZ_SPMX01000067.1 GCF_012940005.1 Candidatus Accumulibacter contiguus
CCGTAAAGGATTCTCAGGGTCTCCCCGGGTGGTCGGTTCCACCAATCTTTCCAGCGCCGAGAGCAATGTCGGCTCGTGCTCGATCAGCTTCTTGCGTCCACCCCCTGCTTTTCGGACGTGTCTACGAGAACCCGCCGGGTCGTCCTGGGCATGACCGCATTTTTCCGAATACAGCGTCATTCGCGATAGCCCCGTGGCTTTAGCGACGATGCTTTGTCCGCCGTAACCGAGCGCCTCGGCTTCCGCCAACGCCCACACACGACGCCCCCGCTCATCCAAAACCGTGGACACGCGCTCGAACTTCTTACGGATCGTTTCAACTAGCTCGTCATTACTCATGACGAGATCGTCGCCTACTCGTATAAGTTGTACAAGTTATTTCTGGACAGATACTTAGTCCAACGAGGTTTATCTGCCGCGGATACGTCTGCAGTTGAACTCGACCGGCTCGGCGCGGCAGATAAACGCTATTCGTTGCGGCGCAATCCACGTCCGCGGCGACCCGCTGGCTCAAGTCTCGAACGGGTTCAGCAGCGGCACTCCGAACGGCTTGAAGTCAGCCACGTTTCTGGTCACAACCGTGAGGCCGTGGACTTTGGCCGTCGCCGCAATCATGGCGTCCTCGTACACGGTGTCCGACCGCCTGTGCATCAACTGAGCCCACGCGCGGAAGGTCGCCGCGTCCATCGAGAGAACGTTGTATGAGCCGGCCACCATCTCAAGCCAAGCTTCGATCTCTGATGCCTTCGCCTCATCCTGCTCACGCGTGATCTCGATGCCAGACTGAATCTCGCCTATGGTCACCGCAGAAAGATGAAGCTGCGTATCTTCGAGTCCTTCAAACCATGCCAGCACGGCTCCGTGAGGCTTCGGTTTGCGCAGTTCTGAGACAATGTTGGTGTCAAGCAGGTACATCAGTTCACCTTGCTGCCGCCGGCGTGCGCCTGCGAGCTGCACCGCGCGCAGGAACAACAAGCTCGGTTCGTCCCTGATCAGAAAGCAGGAGTTGCTTGAGTGAAGGCCGCGCTGCAGCCTGGAGTCGCCGCCATTCGTCTATGGGCACCAGTACAGCGGCCGCTGCTCCTCGCTTCGTCACCATCTGTGGTCCTTCGGCTAGGCAAGTTTCGAGGAACTCACTGAACCGTGCCTTGGCGTCCTGGATAGGCCATATTTGCATTGCTCGCTCCACAATGACTAGTATGCTGACTAGTCTAGCATCATCCGACGCACGGCGCCGCCTAACGGCCATGACTTTTCCAGGCCCCCCGATCATGAAAGTCACGGCCGTTTCCCTCTCCCCCGACCCCTTTCTCCTTACTTCCGCGAGTTCGGAATCGACGCGAGCGCCATTCCCGCGGGGCCGGGGCGCGTGCCCTTCAGCACCCACCGCAGCCGCCGACGTGCTGGAGGAATTCAAGCCCGCCGTCGTGAGTTTTCATTTCGGCCTGCCTGCACCCGAACTGCTGGAGCGGGTACGCAGGTGGGGTGCGAAAATTCTTTCTTCTGCAACAACTGTCGACGAAGCGCTCTGGCTGGAGGCGCGTGGAGTTGATGCCGTCATTGCGCAAGGGCTCGAAGCGGGCGGGCATCGCGGTAACTTTCTGTCGGAGGATCTCAACACGCAGGTCGGCACGTTCGCATTGGTGCCGCAGATCGTTCGGGCGGTGAAGATCCCGGTCATCGCAGCCGGCGGCATCGCGGACGCCAAGGGTGTCGCGGCAGCCATGGCGCTCGGCGCTGCCGGGGTGCAGATCGGGACAGCCTATATGTTGTGCGCCGAAGCCACCACGAGCGCGGTGCATCGCGCGGCCCTGAAAAGCGACGCGGCTCGCGTCACGGCGCTCACCAACCTGTTCACCGGACGGCCCGCTCGCGGCATTGTGAACCGCCTGATGCGCGAAATTGGGCCCATGAGCCCCGCCGCCCCGGCTTTTCCTCTAGCGACTGCAGCCATCGCTTCCTTGCGCGTGAAGGCTGAAAGCCTGGGCAGCGGTGAGTTCTCGCCCTTGTGGGCCGGGCAAAATGCGAGCGGATGCAAAGAGGTTTCCGCAGATCTTCTTACGATAGAACTGGCGGGCGCACTCGAAGATGCACGCTAACCCGCCAATCAACACGGACCTGTGCCAGCGGCGCTGCGCACCGCAGACACAGGCTGACTAGGAACAGCGCGGCGATACGTGATTTGTCACAACTCATTCTGTTTGATGGTCGTCATTCGCCCGAGCACGGGCCGACATGCATTGGCTTCTCACCGAAGGCTTCTTGCTTGCGTTGGAACTGCGGTGGCTTGCATCATGTCGTGTCTCTCGCGAGCGATTGGCGTTTTGCGAGAGCACGGCTTCCAACCCCGATGGCGAGCGCGACGACGACCAGAATGGCCGCGACGGCGAACGTGATCCTCATACCTGCGGCAACAGCCTCGGGACGCGCCGTTGTGATGTCGGTCGTCGCGGATGCGAACACAAACACTGCACCCATAACGGATGCCCCGGTGATGAGTCCAATATTGCGCGATAGGCTGAGCAAGCCAGAAATGACGCCGCGCTGGTCTTGCCGGATACCAGCCATGACGGTGGTGTTGTTAGCGGTCTGGAACAGCGCATAGCTGGCGGTGATAATGACGAGGGGGGCGATGTAGCCAGATATGCCGAGCCACGCCGGCACTATGGATAGAATGAAGGAGCCTGTCGCTACACCGATGAGCCCGACGATGGTCATGCGATCAGAGCCAAAGCTATCCACACTGCGGCCAGAAGGAACTCCGCTCAATGCGGCGGCAAGCGGACCGACCGACATGACGAGTCCGACAAGGGTCGCATCGAGACCGAGCGCACGAGATAGATAGAACGGGCCGACCACCAGCGTCGCCATAATCACCGTCGATACGAGCGCGCTCATGGCGAGATTCGTACTCAGCATTGAATTGCCGAACATCTGCAATTGAATCAAAGGTGATGCTACTCTCGTCTCGGCACGCATGAAGAGGCCGACTCCGAATGCAGCGGCCAACAACAGAGCCAGGTTGAGAAAACCGAAACTACCGTGCCCAATTGTCATGGCGAGCGCATAAGCCAAAAGCGCCAGGGCAAGAAGCAACGTGCCCACATGATCGAAGCCGACCCGGTTGGTCTTCGGCCCTTGGCGATCAACGGGCAGGTAGCGACGCGCGAGAAGAAAAGCCAGGATACCCAGCGGTACCTTGACGAAAAAGATTGCCCGCCAACCGAATCCGGCGATCAGAACACCACCAAGCGACGGACCGAGCGCGGTACCAATCGCAGACATCGTTCCGAGCAGCCCCATGGCGCTACCGGTCTTTGCCTTTGGAACCGTCTCGCCGACAAACGCAATGGTGAGTGCCATCATGATGGCCGCGCCGAGGCCCTGCACTGCCCGGGCCGTTATCAGCAGCCAGAGCGTGGGAGCAACGCCGCACAGGACCGAGGCCACGGTGAACAGGAAGATTCCGGCGAGTAGCAGCCTCCGGCGACCGGTGATGTCACCGAGCCGTCCGACACTGACGATCAGGGTGGTGATGGCGAGAAGATAGGCGAGGACGATCCACTGGACTTCCTGGAAAGAGGCAGCGAACGCTTGTGCTAGCGTTGGCAAGGCCACATTGGCGACGCTGGTGCCAAGCGAGGACAACAACATCGATAACGAAAGGCTGGCGAGCACCCAGCGAATCGACGGTGCCTGTTCCACACTTCCAACTACTACCTCATCTTGTTCCGCAATGGTCGGATTCATCATGAACTCCTTTTCCCGACGACTCCAAAATGGAGCGGTCAGAAACTGACTCTATTCCTATGTCGGACATAGCGGAAGGCGCATTGTTTGCACTTTATTCGTGCGTTTGACGCCACATCATAACCAGGCTGTGCTATGGTCGATGCATGTCGAAACCAGATTTCAACCTGCTGGTTACTCTTGATGTGTTGCTCGCGGAAGGTAGTGTTGCACGCGCCGCCCGACGGTTACGGCTTAGCCCGTCAGCTATGAGCCGGGCGCTGGCGCGGTTGCGTGAAACGACGGGTGATCCGCTGCTGGTGAGAGCTGGACGCGGTCTCGTCTCGACGCCAAGGGCGCTCGAACTGCGCGAACGTGTCAGTCAGCTTGTGCAGGATGCTGAAGAGGTTCTACGCCCGGCAGAAAAGCTCAACCTCAAACAGCTAGTCCGAACATTTACACTGCGGACCAGCGAAGGCTTTGTGGAGAACTTCGGGCCAGTCCTTATTGCTCGCGTCGCCGAGGAAGCGCCCGGCGTGCGGCTGTGCTTCGTACAGAAGCCAAACAAAGATAGCACGTCACTTCGCGAAGGAATTGTCGATCTGGAAACAGGAGTTGTTGAGGAAAAGACGGCCCCGGAATTGCGTGTACAAGCACTATTCATAGACCGTCTCATCGGTGTTGTGCGAATCGGCCATTCGCTGTGCCAAGGCGAAATCACGACTACCCGTTATGCGGTCGGCAGGCACATCTGCGTCTCGCGACAGGGACCGGACAAGGACCCAATTGACGAGGCTCTCAAGCCATTCGGGTTGGAAAGAAAAATCGCCGTGGTCCTCGTCGGTGGCTTTTCGACCGCGCTCGCTCTGGCTAGGGCCTCCGATCTGGTTGCCAGCGTTCCTGAACGACATACTGGAAACCTTCGCGCCGGAATGCATAGTTTTCCGATTCCGGTCTCCACGCCGGAGTTTACAATTTCATTGCACTGGCACCCGCGGATGGATTCAGATCAAGCGCATCGTTGGCTGCGCGGGTGCGTTCGGAATGTATGCGCGGAAAAACTCACGGATTCGTCGATATGCAGAGAATCCGCCGCCGAGTGAAAGGACGTTACGAGATTTAACTACCTTTCTCGGCCTCTCGTCAAAATGACCCTAGTCGCCAGTGAATGTTTGTTCCTGGCGCACATCGGTCAACAAGGCAGGAGGCAAACGACCGCTTATGGGAATTTCCGTGAAGGTCCGTTCCTGGCCGACAGCACGCACACGTAATGGATCCCAAGAGCTGCCGTTGCTCTTCCCATCCATTGGCGAATTACCGCTGCCGCACAGCTTGCAGTTGCAAGCGGTTTGCCAGTGAAATCCTGGCTCAGGCGGTGGCTGCACATTGTGCGGCCGCTTTCCTGACAACTCCAGCCTGATGTCTGACGAGGTGCCAGCGGCGGCAACGGCCGAGAAGCCGACCGTCGCCACGGTGGGTTGAAGGTCGCTCCTGGTCGTTGGCGTCAACGAGGCGAACTGCAAGCGCCAGAGGCGACAGCCGGCCATTCGCCAAACACGCGACGATTCGGCGATGAAGCGTTCCGTGCCAATGAAATCGCCCCGGTCGCCTCCAATCTGCCGGATCTCAACGTCGAGGGCGCAGTCGCCGTCTCGTCTCACTCGCATACCACCGGCAAACCTGCGACACTCTGACAAGGGCCAGCCGGGTTCCAGGAAGGCCGCTCCGATGGAAAGGCAAGCATTGCGCGCCCCGCTTCACCGGGACTACTCCACCGCCGTCGCCGCTGGTGATGGATCCGTTGGCAGCCGTTCGCCTTCGTCGCTCTCTTTCATGATCTGATCGATCTTCTCCTGCAGCGGATCGCCCGAAGGTTCAGTGGGCGATACGACCGGCGCAGGCGCTGCCGGTTCCTGGGGAGGTTCCTGTTTTCGAGCGGGCTTTACGATCCGTTGCGGCTTGGGTTCGGCGACCGGTTCTTGCGACAGGAGGCTTCGGAACCAGCCCTTGATGCGCGCCCAGAGGCCGGTATCTTCCGGCGCCACGAAGCGCGCATGCGGATCGATGAGGCGAGCGCGCAAGGCGTTCCGGAAAAACTCACCGACCACCGGCAGGGCGCTGTGCGCCCCCTGACCCCAGTAGTCGCTGCGCAGCGTGACGCGGCCGTCGTTGAAACCGACCCACGCCCCGGCGACCAACTGCCGGTGCATCAGGATGAACCAGCCGTCCGCGTTGTCCTGCGTCGTGCCGGTCTTGCCGGCCACGTCGGCGCGGATGCCATAGCGGCTGCGGATGTCTCTGCCGGTGCCGCGGTTGATTGCGCCGCGCAGGTTGTCGAGCAGCGTGTAGGCAACGTCGCGTTCGAGCGCAATGTCGGGATCCTGCGGGCTGAATTCTTCGATGACCCGGCCGTCGCGGTCTTCGATGCGGCTGACCAGCAGCGGCTCGAGGTAGCCGCCACCGTTCGCGATCGTCCCGTAGGCGGCAACCATTTCCTTGAGGGTGACGGGGCTGGTGCCCAGGGCCAGCGATGGCACGGCCTCGAGCTTGCTCTGGCGCACGCCCATTTGGCGGGCGAGGCTCGCCACCTTGGCGGGGCCGACTTGCTGGATCAGTTGCGCGGTGATGGTGTTCTTCGAGTAGGCGAGCCCGTCGCCCAGGCTCATCGCCTCGCCGCTTGGTGGCGCGCCATCGGTGGGCCGCCAGACCTCGGTACCGCCGACGTCGATTTCCACCGCCTGGTCGATCAATCGGTCGTTCGGGCTGGCGCCCTGGCGGTACGCTTCGCCGTAAACAAAGGGCTTGAAGGTCGATCCGGGCTGGCGGCGCGCCTGCTGCACATGGTCGAAGGCCTCCTGCTCGAAGTCGCGGCTGCCGACCCAGGCCTTGACGTGGCCGTTGCGCGGATCGATGGCCAGGAAACCGATCTGTATCTGCGTCTTTTGCTGGCGCAGCGCGCGCATGAAGTCCTTGTCGGCCTGCAGTTCCTGCATGGCCTGGGCAGACGTCCGGCCCTTGGCGATGGCGGCGGCGTACTCCGGCGATTCGCGGATGAAGGCCTGGACCAGGCTGGAGTCGTTGCTCCACGCCGAGCGCTTTCCCCAGGCCGCGTTGGCGAGGTTCTGCAAGCTGTTGCCCTGGCGCGTCACGGCCTGGTTGGCCGCTGCCTGGAGTCGGGAATCGATGGTCGTGCGTACCACCAGCCCATCGCCGTAGATGCTGTAGTCGTTGCGGTCGGCCCAGGCAATCAGCCACTTGCGCAGTTGCCTGGCGAAATGCGGTGCCGGCCCAGGGGGCTCCGTCTGTCGCTCGAAGTCGATACGCAAGGGTTTCTTGCTGAGCGAGTCGAACTGTTTCGCGGTCAGTTTCTCGCGCTTGACCATCTGTTTCAGCACCGTGTTGCGCCGCTGCAGGGCTCTCTCGGGATTGAGCACCGGGTTGTAGTAACTGTTGCCCTTGAGCATGCCGACCAGCGTCGCGCTTTGCAGCACGTCGAGCTGGTCGGCCGAGGTATCGAAATAGGTGCGCGCCGCCATCTCGATGCCGTAGGCGTTGTAGAGGAAAGGCACGGTGTTGAGGTAGGTCTCGAGGATTTCGTCCTTGCTGTGGATGGCCTCGATCTTCAATGCCGTGATGGCTTCCTTGATCTTGCGCGTCAGCGTCGGCGCCCGGCCGATCGCCTCCGGATACAGGTTGCGGGCTAGCTGCTGCGTCAGGGTCGAACCCCCCTGGCGATCGCCCCTCAAGCTGTTGAGCGCGGCGGCGGCGGTACGTCGCCAGTCGAGACCGAAATGCGCATAAAAGCGGTGATCCTCGGTGGCGATCAGGGCGTCGATGACCTGTGGCGAAATCTCCGGGAGTGCGACCCATTCCCGGTTGGATTGCTTGAACTCGGCGAGTTTCCTGCCATCCGCCGAGAGGATCTGCGCCGGTTGTTCCGATGACGCCTTGCGGATGCTGCTGATGCTTGGCGTGAAAGGGATCAGGATCAGCACATAGAGCAGAAACAGCGCCGGCACTGCCACGAGTGTCCGGATCACCCCGCGCCGGGTGGGGTGGCGGAGGGAGTCGAGTGTGCCGGCCAAGCGGGCGGAAGGGCACGGGGCAATCCGGATCGCCGACTGTTTCAGTTCGCCGAGCAAGGAGCGTATTGATGCCATGAAAGGTTCATTTCGGGCCCGAACGGGCTGGTGCGCAAGCGTTCTTGCCAAGGTTTTTCGGGTGGGAGACGCAACTTCCACAGGACAGTGTATCGGTATGTTCTCCGCTTCGGGTATTTTTTCACGACGTCGCTGGCGTTCGCCAGGCTGGCGCCGGCGCTCTGCCATGAGCACGCGGCGGGCGAGGGTCGTGAACGGCCGGTCTCCTTCGGCAGCCGGTGCGCACGGGCTAGCGACCGGCAGGCGGTCGGCGTTTGACCTTCCCCGGAAAGGCCACCTATACTCGTGCCGATGCCGCTCAACTTCCGCTCCCCGTCTTTTGCCGCCTGCTTCCGGGCACTTGCCGCGATCCTGCTGCTTGACCAGATGGCAGCGGTCCGAGCATGCGCCGGGAATTGTACGCGGGGTACGCGGGGTACGCGGGGTACCCGCCGCGCCCCTTGCAGGAGAAGGCGGTCAGGAAATCGTGCCCGCATGGTCCGCACCGGGCACGGGCAAAGCCATGGGCAAGAAGACCACAACAGTTGGCCCCTACGACATCCGGGGATCGTCGCCCGTTATCGAGACATTTTCCAGGTCCGACCCTGATGGCCGACTATCCGCAGGGCCTGGTTCGCACGCGTGAACTGTCCGACGGCAGGGCGGTGACCATCCGTCCCATCCGCCCCGAGGACGCCGAGATCGAGCAGGATTTCGTGCGGCACCTTTCGGAAGAGTCGCGGTATTCCCGTTTCATGTCGCAGTTGCACGAGCTGTCGGCAAGCAAGCTGAAGTACTTCACCGACATCGACTACGACCGCCATCTGGCGCTGATTGCCGTTGCCGTCGAAGGCGACCGGGAAATCGAAATCGGCGTCGCGCGCTATGTCGGCCTGCCGAAACACGACCGCTGCGAGTTCGCGATCGCGGTCGACGATGCCTGGCAAGGTTCGGGCGTCGCGCGGATACTGATGACGGCGCTGATGGATGCCGCCCGCGAGCGCGGCTTCCGGAACATGCAAGGTACGGTGCTGGCGACCAACCATCGGATGCTGGGCTTCGTCCGGCGGCTCGGCTTCTCGGTGCACAGCGATGCGGAGGATCCGGGCACGGTCACGGCCGAGCGACAGCTCTGACTACGGGCGGCCTGCGCGAGCGGCATGGGCCGGTCTGGCGGGGCAGGGCATTCATTGATTTCTGATACCAGTATGTCATCATGTCGTCTCTCCTCGGAAAAAATGGGAAACCGCCGCGACGCGGCGGCCCGAGGAGGAAGGGAGATACGGGTGCGCAAGCTTTTTGTCAGTCACAGTTCCAAGACTCCCGATAACATCAAGCTGCTCCATGCCCTCTGCGCCAGGTTGGGGCAGGCCGGAACTGGTTGCGAGGTCGTCTTCGATCAGGGCGGCATGATCGTCGGCGGCGCTGACTGGTACAACACGATAAGCCGCTGGATGGCCCAGTGTCACGCAGCGGTGATCCTGTTCTCCAAGGCCGCCCTGTATGACTCGGACTGGGTCAAGAAGGAAGCCAACAATCTCGCCTGGCGCAAGGAACTCCAGAGCAACTTCTTCCTCATCCCCGTGCTTCTGGATGGACTGGAGCCGAAGGATCTCGAAGCGGAACTGACCGGAATTCTCAACATCACCGTCAACCAGTGCATCCGGGAGGTAGACGATACCGAGACTCTGGCTCAGGCGATCCTCGCTGCAATCGCCTCGCAGAGTGCGCTGGTCGGGTGCGAACCGATCGACCCATCCGAGCCCACCTTCGAGCCAAACGAGGGTTCGATCGCGCACCTGCTGCATCGGGCGGCGGGCGCAGACGACCTGGCGGAGGTGGCCGGACGGATCGGGGTGAAGCTTCCCGCCTGGCCGCCAGACGCAGGCAGGCAAGCAGCACTCGGCCTCGCGCGATATCTGCTCGAAGAGCCGAATACAGGCATCGAGCGCCTGCAGGAAGTGCTGGACAAGTTCGCGGTCTACGCCGAGAAGCTCGACAAGCGATACGCCGACGAACTTCTCCAGCACCTGCAGGCGCGATGGGTGTCGACGGAGGCCGCGCGTACGCTGCCGGCAACAGCGGTCGAGCGGCGCTTCGCAGCACTCAACGGCCAGCACCTCGGCGGCTACACAGCGTCGCGTTATGTCGAGCGAGCCTGGCCCCTGACGCGCCGCCGGGAAGTCGTCCCGGTGGCTCCGGGCAGCCGTACCTACGAGGCCATCCGCCGTGACATCGAGGACCATTTCGCGCGCGGCCGCGTCCTCACCCCGGAGGCCAGAACCGATCGGGTCAACAAGCCGACAACGCCGATCGTCGTCCTGTTGCCGACGCTATGTATCGAGGGACATTCGCCTCATCGCCTGCTCGATCGGCTGCGCGACACCTTCAAGCGGGTGATCTTTCTCATCGATGCAGGTCCGGTCGTGCCGGCGTGGTTGCCCGATGATGTGAGCTTGCTGGAACCCGCCCTCGACATTGGCACCGAGCAGTCCCAATTGGACCTGTTCGACGACGCCAGGGACTTCATCGACCATCAACTCTACGGAAGTGTCAGAAATGGGTGACGAGATCTATCAGCCAAAGCATTTCCGTCTTCCGGCAAGCAACGTCTGGCCGGGGGGCGCCGACTTCCCGCCTTATGTCTTCAACGAGGAGATCACGATCGCCGCCGACGTGGCGTTCGCCACGGGCCGGCCGCTGCTGGTATCGGGCCCGCCAGGCAGCGGCAAGAGCATGCTCGCGCCGGCACTGGCGTCGCTCAAGAGATGGCGTTATCTGCAATACACGTTTACCTCGCGCAGCCGGCTGGAGGATCTGACCGGCGATCTCGATCACCTGCGCCGGCTCAACGACGCGCAGGCCGCGACGCCCGGGCAGAGCCTGCCGCCCCGCTGGACCTATCTGCAGCCCGGTGTGCTCTGGTGGACCTTCGATCCGGCAGGGGCGGGCACGCTGGGCGCCAGCGAAAGCGAGCGGCGAAACCATGCACAGCACTTCGAAGCCCCGCGACATCCGGAAAGCGGGCGGACGCAAGGCAATGTAGTGGTTTTGCTGGACGAGATCGACAAGGCCGAGCCCGATTTGCCGAACGACCTGCTGGAGCCGCTCGATCGCCGACGATTCCAGGTGCCCCAGGGGCCCGAGGTGAAGGCAGGTGGCAGACTGAAGTATCTGGTGCTCATCACCACCAACGGCGAGCGCGAGCTGCCGCCGGCCTTCCTGCGCCGCTGCGTCTGCCTGTCGATCAAGGACCCCGACAAGGACCGGCTGCTCGCCATTGCGGCCCAGCATTTCCCGAAGGGGAACGAAGACCTGCACCGGGGCGTCGCGGAGCGGCTTCTGGAGCATCGCCGTAGCGCCAAATCGATGGATCTGCGCCCGCCGAGCACCAGCGAGTTCCTCGACGCCATCCGGGCCTGTGCGCAACTCGGCATCCAGCCCGACCCGCAGGATCGGGTATGGCAGCAGATCGCCAAGGCCACGCTGGCCAAAAGGAGCTTCGAGGATGAGCGGGAACAGGATGTCGGCACGGCGTGGTGAAATCGGGCTGGGCGATCTCGCCACCGCCCTCGCCAGGCTGGAGATCGTCTCCGAGGCACAACTGCGCGTCGTGGGCCGTTGCCTCGGGCTCGGCGGACTGTCGTTCGGATCGGTCGGCACGCTGCAAACTGCGGCGGACGCACGCCTCAAGCACCGGCGTCCGCCGCCCAGGCCCCAGGAACCGAAACCGCAGCGGCAGCTACCGCCCTTGCCTGCAGCACCGCCCGGTCCGCCGGCGGAGCGTCTGGACACCGTCATGGAGCCATTGCCGGCGGCGGTGTCCAGCGAAATCCTTCGCCCTGAATGGTTCGCACAGCCCGCCGCGGTTATCCCGAGAGAGCGTGGCGCGCCCCGGGCCGCGCTGTTTCCCCAACACACGGCACCCGGCCTCCTGAGTGCCGCGGTCGCCACGCTCCGCCCCGGCCGGTGGCCCGACATCGACCGGCTGGTGGAGCACATCATTGCCAACCGGCCGTTTCGCGAGGTACCCAGGCTGCCGGTTCCCAGTCAGTCGCGCGGCGTGCAGCTGCTACTCGACCGCAACGCGCCGATGACCCCGTTCTACGCCGACCAGGGCGATCTGGTACGTTCCTTCGCCGCGGTCGTCGGCCAGTCGCGCTGCGAGGTATGCGAATTCGTCGACGACCCGGCCGCCGCATGCGCGTACTCCTTGGCTGACCAGCCAACGGCCTGGCGCCCACAGCCAGGCCGGCCGGTGGTCGTCGTCAGCGATTTCGGCCTCGGCGAATCCTCGGGGTCCGCCCCTCGGCTCCCGCCACAGGCCTGGCGGCGTTTCGCCACCGCGCTCAAGCGGCGCGGCTGCCCGCTGATCGCCATCGTTCCTTTCCCGCCCGCCGCCTGGCCGGTGTGGGTCGAGCGTCACTTCATCGCCATCCATTGGGACCCGCGCACGCGCGCGGAGAACGTGCGTGCCCTGGTTGGCGCCGGACATCTGGTCGCGCCATGAGCTGGGTGCAGCCGCAGCCTTATGACCACCGGCTGTTCGACCAGATCGATCTCGGATCGCCCTTCGGCCGCCTGTGCCTGATCCTGGCACCGGCGCTGCGGATCGAGCCACGCCTGCTGCGCAACGCCCGCCAGCGCTATCTGCCCCGTAGCGACGCCAGCCTGGAGAATCGGCTGTGGTTCAGTCGCGTGATCGAGACCCGTAGCACACGTTCGGTGAACCTGCGGCCCGGCCTGGCGCGACGGCTGGTCGATCAACTCGCGGTCCAGGGCGGCCCGCATGGCCGCGAACGGCTGGCGAGAATCTGTGACTTCATCGCCGAGCAGACCCGCGACTGGGACCCGCTGGACCGGATCGAGCAATCCCTGCGCTGGGCGGTCAGGGACGACGACCAGGCGCGGGTCGGCGAACTCCTGCGCGAGTTGCTCCGCCGGATCGCTACCAGCAGCGAGGAGCGCAGCCGCGCCGATCTGGCCCGCTGGATCAAGGGCGCACTGCCGCCCTTGCAGGCCGTGACCGAGGCCCATCGCGAAAGCGGCTGGCTGGCGCAGTTCGCCGGTGCCGCCCTCGGCGACACCGGCATCGTCCTGCGCGGCCACGGCACGCCGCGGGAGCCGATGCCCGGCTGGCTCGCCACGCTCCTGCCGGCGAGCGCTGGCCTGACGCTCGGCCTTCGCCTGGGTCGCAGCGACGAGCGCCTGATTCTCGAATGTCTGGAACCGGAGCCCGGCCTGCCGCGTCTGGACCTGTTCACGCCGGCACCGGCACCGGTGCATATCGAGTGCGAAAATCGCGCGCAAGGCTCGCCGGGCTGGGTGTCGCTGTTCGTCGGCTGCCGCATCCCGGTTGGTCGGTCTTGCCACGCCCTGATCCTGCAGACCCTTGACGGTCGACGCTTCCGGGTGGCGAGCCGCGAGGGCAGCGAAGCGATCCGTGCCGATCATTCACCGTCAAGGAGTGTGGTTTTCGTGTGCGCGTCGGGAGACGAGAAACACGCGTTTCGCCTCGCCGACTTGCTGAAACGGCAGGGCGTTTCCGTTCGCGTCGAGCCACTCGCGGCGTCGATGCGGAAAATGCCTGACTCCGCTGCCGCGGCAGACCCCGACGAGCAACTGGTGGTGCTGTGGTCCCGGCATGCCGCCAGCGCAATGGAGAACGATCCCGAGCGGGTACGCAACGTCTTCTCGCCGGCAGCGTCCGGCGCGGCTTACCGTTTGCTCATCGGACTCGACAGGACGCCGCTTCCCGAGGGCATCGGCGCCGGCGGAGCCCCGGCGGCACGACTCGATTTCTCCGAAAGGTCGGCTGATTGGGGCAGGGACGAAGCGCAAGCCGTGCTGTCCGCCTTGTCGTCCGAACGTCCGGTGGTGCTGCAAGTCCTGCGGTCGGACCACACGCTCGAGGAATTCAGGCCGGCGCGCCTGGCCGCCGACGTTGCCGAAGTCTTGCCGGCCACCCCAGGCCGGCAGGAACGGGCGAGCGCCCTGGCACAGCAGATCGAAGCCAGCCTGCGGCGGCGCCGTCCACGTGGTGGCATCGTCGATACCGTCGAGATCGGCGGCGAAGTCGAACGGGCTCTCGTCCGCGCCGGCGAGCACGAAGCCGCCCGCGCTTACGCGGAACGTGGGCTGCGCGGCCTGAGCAGCGACCGTGGCAGAGACCCGGCCCAAACGCCCTCCGAACCCGAGCGGGAGCCCCTGGCCGAGGCGAAGAAGACCGCCGCGACCGACATCTACCTGAGCCACGCCCGCGCCGACCAGTCGGTCGCCCGTGAGCTGGCCAAGCGGCTCACCGGAGCGGGCTTGCGCGTCTTCCTCGACGTCGCCAGTGTGCGAGCAGGGGATAACTGGCATCAGAAGGTCGAGGAGGCCCGTTGTGTCGTGGTCCTGTGGACCAGCGCGGCGCGCGAAAGCGATCATGTTAAGGCGGAGGCCGCTTGGGCCATCGAGCGGAACAAGTATTTCCCGGCCGTGCTGGACGATTTCCCGAGCCCCCCGCCTTTCGCGAGCCTCCCGCCGATGTTTACGCGGTACCAAGTCGCCGACCTACGGGGTTGGCCGCGGCAGAAGGAAGCCGAAGCTGCCTTCGAGCGGTTTCTGATGGAACTCAGGGACTCCATCGCGGTACTGACAACATACTGACAAAATTATGGGAAGATTTCCCCGTGGATGGAAGCGGCTTGTCAGTCAATGCCGGACGCACTCGCAGCCGGTTTTACGCGCGGGAGATAGGCCATGTTTCGAATCCTGAGTCTTGACGGCGGCGGCATCAAGGGCGCGTTCGCCGCATCGGTACTCGCCACGCTCGAAGAAGATACGGGCTGCGCGGCAGCCGATCACTTCGATCTGATCGCCGGCACGTCCACCGGCGGCATCATCGCCATCGGACTCGGACTCGGGCTGCCGGCGAGGAAGGTCTGCGACTTCTACGCCGGGAAAGGCTCGACGATCTTTCCCGGGACCAGCCTGGTGCAGCGAACCGGGGGGCGGTTGCGACAGCTTTTCGGCCCCAAGCACTCGCAGGCAGTGCTGCGGGATGCCTTGGTGGAAGTTTTTGGCGAGCGCAAGTTTGGCGAGTCGAAATGCCGCCTGGCGATTCCCGCCTACGACGCCATCGGCGGGCGCATCTTCGTGATCAAGACGGCGCATCACGAACGCTTCCGCTACGACATCGATGCGCCGGCGGTCGATGTCGCGCTGGCGACCTCGGCAGCGCCGACCTACTTCGCCGCGGCGCCCTTTCCCACCCATGCCGATGCCAGTTACGTGGATGGCGGCGTGTGGGCGAACAGCCCGGTCATGGTGGCGGTGACCGAGGCGGTGGCCTTCCTCGGCATTCCGCTGGACGATATCGATGTGCTCAGCGTCGGCACGACAACCACCCCCTTCAACATCGCTGCGCACGTCCAATCCGGCATCGCGCAGTGGAATGCCGGTCTGGTCGAACTGATGTTCGAAGGCCAGATGGAAGCTGATCTCGCCCAGGCGAAGCTGCTGCTCAACGGGCGCCTGCACCGCATCGACGTCACGGCCCGGGAGGGCGAATTCTCCCTCGATGACGCGCGCCCCGAGAAGATCCAGCGCCTGATCAACCTCGGACGAGCTGAGGCCGTCAAGAAGAAGAACCTCGAGGCCGTCAAGGCACGCTTCCTGAACGGCGTGGCCGCCACACCCTTTAAACCGTTTCATCAGCCGGCCGGCTGAATACACAGGAGTCCGAAGCATGGATACACGTCCCCCGCTCATTCTTCATCTATTGGCTCACCCAAAGTCGGTGGCGGCCAACGAAATGGCCACGGCACTGATGCACCGCTTCGTCGAGCCGCCGGCGAGCGGCGGTTTGCGCATTCCGGTGTTTTTCACACCCGACCGGGGCGACGATCTCCCGCCGACCTTGAGCAGCACCGGCGACATCCGGCTTGCGGCAGCCCAACATACCATCGTCGTCGTGCTGGGGGACGAGCGCATGCTACGCACGCTACCGAACGGGACGGGCGATGCCTGGATCAAGTTCGTGAAAGGCGCGATCGCACGGGCGCCGCTCGATTCGAGCCCGCACCATGTCCTGCCGGTGGCATTGGATCAGGAAGGATTCCGCCTCGGCGACGCGATCCACATTCTGCCCGCGACGCTGGCGCCTGGCGTCAGCGCGAGCGACGCCAAGGAGCGTCGCCTGGCGGAGGTGTCGTTCCACATCGCGGCGCGGTCGATTCAGTTGCTGGGGCACGGCAAGGTTCCGGCGATCGCGCCGGATCGCATGCAGGCCCCGGTGCGGATCTTTCTCAGCCACGCCAAGGCCGACCTGGACAAACAACACCACGACGACCCGGTACGCCAGGTCCGCAACTTGTTGAACGAACTGCCGGTCGAGCAGTGGTTCGACGCGCAGCAGATCGCCACCGGCCAGGATTTCGCCGACGCCATCTCCGCCGGCATCCGCGATAGCTCGATCATGCTCGCTTTCCAGACCGATCACTATAGCTCGCGTCCGTGGTGCCGGCGCGAGGTGCTGGAGGCCAAGCGCTTCGGGGCGCACGTGTTGATGGTCGAAGCGCTTCAGTCGGGCGAGCCGCGCAGCTTTCCCTATGCTGGCAATGTGCCGACGGTGCGCTGGCAATTCCGTAAGGATGCGCGGGTCGATGCCCAGCGGGTGATCGACCGGGCCGTGCTGGAAGCGCTGCGCTTCAAGCACAACCGGGCAGTGCTGGACAGCACCGCCGCGCCGGACGAGTGGGTGCTGCCGGCCGCGCCCGAGGCCCTGACCTTGGCGATCGCATGCGCCGACCTGGACCACGACAAAACCTTCCTCTACCCGGATCCGCCGCTGGGCCGGGAGGAGCTGCAGGTGTTGCAGCAGCTTCGCCCCAAGGCCCGCTTCCTGACGCCGCTGAGCAAGGTCGCGCGCTGGCAGCGGCCTGCGTCTATCGACACCATTGCGGTCTCCATATCCGACAGCGATGACGCGCGCAAGTACGGCCTGTCGACCGAGCATTTCGCCACGCTGACCGACGAGATCCATCTGTACCTGCTGCTGGCGGGGCTGAAGATCGCCTACGGCGGCGCGCTCAAGGGCAGCTTCTCCGGCGCGCCCAACTTTACGGTGCGCCTGTTCGAACTGGTGCGCGCCTATTCGAAACTTGCCCAGGGGGCCGAGGCGTCGCCCCTGGAGGGTGCCGTACTCAATGTCGCTCCGTGGCCGCTGCGCTTGGACTATGGCGACGCCGAATGGAAGTTGTTCGCCGGGAAGGTCGCAAACTACGAGGAAGGTCCACGACCCGATCTGCCTTGGGGTGACGACGAGGTGTTTCCACCGTCGGCGGGTGCTCGCGTGCTCGCTTCGGATACGCCGCAGCGCCGCTATGCATGGGCGCGTGGCCTGACCGCGATGCGATCGCGCATCATGGCGCTCTCGCAGGCACGGCTGCTGACCGGCGGCAGACTGGCGGGATTCGCCGGTCTGGTGCCCGGCGTGGTGGAAGAAGCCTGCTTGTCGCTGACGCAGCAGAAACCGTTGTACGTGGCCGGCGGCTTCGGCGGTGCAGCGCGGGCCGTGAGCGATGCGCTGCTCGGCATCGAGCGGCTTGAGTTCGCGGATATGTGGTCGCGGCAGCACATCCCTGATTTCGATGCAGCACGGGGGTTCTACGCACAGGGCGGCGGCGAATTCCGCTCCCTGGCACAGATGGGCAAGGACATCGGCGCATGTGGCACAGCCGGCCTGGCGTCTGCGCTGAACAACGGACTCGACGAGGTGGAAAACCGGGAACTGATGGCTTCCACGGATCCGCAGCGAATTGCCTGGCTAGTGCTTACGGGGCTCGCGCGACTTTGACCTGAGGGGTTGAGCGCGCTCGGAAACCGCGCCCCGCTCCGGGTTGCTCGTGGTCGCTGTTTCCCGCTTGCCTGCCTCGAGAAGCCGTCCTACTATTCGCCGGTCGTCGTCTCGCACGCCAGGCGACCGGCTCGCTGGTCACTCTGGGCAGCGCGGCACCGGCTACTCGCCAGACGCCCTGAAAGCACTGCCATTGACCCACCGATCCGCCTCGTGAACCCTGATCGACCGACATCCTTCGCCGCGAGGTCGCTCGCGCGGCTCGATCACCTGCAGTGGCCGGCCGTCGTTGCGATCGGCGTCGCGCTCGGTGGCGGCGCCGGCGGGGCAGGGTTCTTCTTCGGCGAAGCGCCCGGCTGGGTGATCTTCTGGCTGGCGCTCTTCGCCGGCATTGGCTGGCTCGGTTACACGGCGGCTCCGGTCTTCGACGAGCGCCGGCCGGACGTTGCTCCGCCGCGCCCGCGCCGGGTGTGCGACGGAGATCTGCTGATGGTGGACCTGCCGGGCGGCGATTTCCGGATGGGTTCGCCGGCTTCGGACGACCTGGCCCGCGACGACGAGAAGCCGCAGCACCAGGTGACGCTGGCGCCTTTCCGGATGGCAATCACGCCGGTCACCGCCGAACTCTATTGCGAGCTCATGGGGCAGCCGTCGACCGGCGATGAACCGCGTGTGGCGCGACTGCCGGCAACCGTCGTTTCCTGGCTGGATGCCGTCGAATTCTGCAATCGGCTGTCGGTGCGCGCCGGCTATCGGCCGTGCTATTCGCGCGGACTTTTCGGCGGCTGGCGCTGCAACTGGCGCGCCGATGGCTATCGCTTGCCGACCGAAGCCGAGTGGGAATACGCCTGCCGCGCGGGCAGCACGAGCCGCTTTTGTTTCGGCGACGATCCGGCGGAGCTTGACGCCTACGCGTGGTACGAAGGCAACGCAAAGGGCGCGGCGCAGCCCGTGGCGACCCGGCGGGCGAATGCGTGGGGCTTGTACGACATGCACGGCAATGTCTGGGAGTGGTGCTGGGATTGGTATGGAAGCCACGCATCGAGACCCGAGAACAATCCACGGGGACCTATGAGGTCGAAGACCGGGAGGCGGGTTTTGCGCGGCGGCTCGTTCCAGAACGGCCTCTGGCGTGACGATTTCGGTTCCGCGGCCCGGGGCTACCTTCCGCCCGAGTACTATCGCTCCGCGCCGCGTTTTGGTGACGAGATCGAGGTCTGGGTTGGCCCCGGGAGCCTCGGGTTTCGGTGCGTGCGCGTCCCACACCAGCATGTCGACCGATCAACCCATAGAGCCTTTTGAACCCGTTCGCCTCAGCATTCGGGCTGCGCCGCTTGCCTCGCCGGCAGTCGAGCCAGGCCCACCACAACCGACTCCGATTGGCGATGCGCTGGAAGCTGCCGGCCATCAGCCTGCGCATCGAGCGATGTTGTGGGGAGTGATCGCATCGAGCAAGCGGATCGCGCGGTTGCCCATTGAGCGAGCCAGCGGATCTTCGGGCGCGGCGCGAGCTTTCCTGACCAACCGGACGCTGAAATCCCACGTGGCGGCGAAGATCGGTGCGCGTGCGTGTCCCGTTCGCATGCGCCATTGGCCGCCACTGACTCGCGAAAGATGACTCAAGGCTGGGGCGGGACGCGCACGCACCGAAACCCGACGCCCCTGACCCAGTCCCCGGGGTCGACGTCGAACCGGGGCGCGGAGCGCAGGAACGCGGGCGGGTCGTAGAACGAGCCGCCGCGCAAAACCCGCCCCCGGCCTGCTCCTTCTGGATCAACAAAGCTTCCCGACTGGTATTCGCCATACCTGTCCCGGGTCCACTCCCAGACATTGCCATGCATGTCGTACAGTCCCAGCGGGTTCGGCAGTTTCTGCTTGACTGGCTTCATTTGGCCATTGGAGTTCCCGTCAAACCAGGCACGGCGGCCAAGCTGGCTCTCATCGTCGCCGAACGACCAGGCGCCGCGGCTGCCGCCACGCGCGGCGTACTCCCACTGCGCTTCACTCGGCAGATCTCCGCCGACGCTCCGGCAAGAAGAGCGCGCCTGCTCCCAGGTCACGGTTGCGACCGGTCGCTCGTCGCGCTGCGGGTGTTCGGCGAACGATTGCGCATACTGCCAGTTGGTCGTTTCGCTGGCGGCGATCTCGAACCGCGACAAGGTGACGACGCGCGCCGGTTCGACGATCTCGTCCTGGGCGGTCATCGCATCGCCTTTACGCGAACCCATCGTGAAGCTGCCGGGACAGATCGAGACCCACTCGATGCCGTTCTCCGTCGTGGTTTCCGGCCCGCCGTAAACTCGCGCTTCACCGCGCGTCGCGAGAACGCGCCACGGCAACGGAGCCTGCGCGACCGGCTTCGCACCGGGAAAATCGACGGCACGGGCGAGGGCAGCCAGATCGCCGGCGCTGACGATTCCCCATGGGCCGGGATGATCGGCCAGCCGGCGCCCGGCGGCGGCGTGCTCGCGTCCGGGCGGCAGGATCAGCAGCACCTGCGTATTGCGGTTCAGCTCGGGACTGGGTTCCCGCCACTCGTCGAGGAGTTCTTCCCAGTCGGTGGCGACGAGCACCTGATCGGCGCTGCCTTTGTCGAGCAAGCGGATCGCCAGTTGCCGCGCGGACGGGTCGGTGTACGGCGTTGCGATGACGGCCAGCGAGCGCAGCGGCCATCCGTTGGCGCAGGCGCGGATCGGCTGCGCCAGCGAACCGGCGCGCAACAGAACGCCGCCGCCGGCCACAAGTACCGCGTTTTCGCTTTCCGCCCAGCGCCAGTCAAGCGCCACTTCCGCGCCGGCCGGGATCTGCGGCAGCGTGACGCTGGCGCGCGCGCTGCCGAGCGTGAGCTGGTAGGCGTTCGTGCCGCTGGCTTCGGCGATGCGCAGCGTCTGCGCCGCGAGCGTCGGGTGATCGTGGATCGGGTCGCTGACCAGCAGGCACGGCGGATGCTCGGCGAGCAGGCGATGCGTGGCGACCGCGCAGGCGGCCAGCGCCAGGCTGCCGAGCAGCGCCTTCGCCAGCACCAGCCGCGGCGCTTCTGGCAGCGGCTGCGGTGTGCTCAGGTAGAGATCCGCGGCAAACCCGAGTTGGCGCAGGCGATGGCGTTTCGTCACCTTCAGATCGGCGAAGGACCAGGTCAGATAGATGTGCGCGCCGTCGTCGTCGCGATCGGCCGGGCGGTGATCGGCGGCCGCGAACTCGCGCAGACGGTGCTCGATTTCCGGCCGTAATGCTTCGTCGGCGAGTTCGGTCAGCCGGTCGGCGGCGGCGTCGGGGTCGGTGTACAACTGCAGCAGCGCGTGCTCGACCTGCCAGCGCCGGCTGGCGAGCGAGTCGCGCCAGGGTAGCAGGGGGTTCTCCTGCGTCCGCTTTTCGTCGTCGGCCGCGAGGTAGCGCGCCTGCCACCAGGTCAGTGCCTGCCGCGCCAGACTGTGTACGCGCAGCGTTTCCCCGTCGCACGGCTCGCTGCGCAACAGCCAGTTGATCCGCCGGCGGCGGTCTTCGGGCTGGGCCGCCGCGGCGAGGACCGCGTCGACTCCCCAGGCGCTGGCCGGCAGAGCGAGCGCGGCGCGCAAGGTCTGCGCCGTCGCCGCGTCGGCCTCGCCGCCGCCGAGCGCGACGACCGCCGCCCACTGACGAAGCGCTGCCGGCGGACCATCTTCGGCCGTCGCGGCGGGGACTGCGGGCTTGTCGACGGCGCCGAGCCAGTCCGGCAGTTGCGGCAAGGCGACGACTTCGAGCCGCAAGTCATTCGCGGCGAACAGCGCCGCGAGTTGATCGCCGCCCGGCGAGCAGTCGACGAATGCCAGTCGCGGCCAGTGCTGCAAGGCGCCGAGCAGCCGCCGGGTCTCTTCGCGATGCAGTGGATGTTCGAGCCGGCGGCGCAAGCTCGCACCGTCCGGGAAGATCGCCACCAGCGCCTGGCGGCCCGGCCCTTCCTCGGCGAGCGGCCGATAGTCGGGCTGCTCGGGCCAGTCGATACGCTGCGGCGCGTCAGTAAAGAAACCCAGCCGGGATTCGAGGCCGGCGGCGCGCAGCGTGGCGCCCAGTTGCGCGGCGATTTCCTTGGCCGTCGGCGACGCGAGATGGCGGTCGATCCAGAACCAGATGGCGCGCTCGTAGACCGCGGGCTGGAAGCAGAAACGCATGAAGCCGCCGGCGCGGGCGCTCTGCTCGACGGTCCTCGGCAGATCGAGGCGGCGCGTCGGATCGTCGGCGACGAAGCGTTCGATGTTCCAGACGAGCTGGCGGCGGGCGCGCGCGTCGATCAGCGCGCCGTCGTCGCGCGGCGGTGGCGGCAGCGGTTGCCAGCCGAAGCCGCGGTATGCCTGAGGCGTGGCGGTGATGAGCGGAAATTCCCGGCGGTAGCGCCAGCGCAAAGCCAGCGCCAGGGCGAGCGCGAGTACGCCGAGCAGCGCCAGCGGTAGCGGGCCGAGCCGGTTCGGTACGCGGATCGCCGCTGGCGGCAAGTCGTCGATGCGCCAGGTCCAGAATCGTTCGACCGGTTGATCGGGCAGTTCCGGGTCCAGGTTTGGCTGGCCCGCTGGCGGTTCCGGTCGTACAGACAGCTCCCTGATTCTTACATCCGCCGGTGGGTCTGGCGGCCACAGCGACCAGGCCAAGGCGACGAGCAGCAGCAACGCGGCGCCGATGGCCAGCAAACGCTTCCACAAGTCCGGCGGCGGCGGGGAACGAGGCGGCGCGAAGGGTGATCGGTCGCGCTCGCGCTGGCGCGCGTCCGGCGCGGTCGCTGCCGGCGATCGCGCGTTCGCGGGTTCATCGGTCGGCCAGTCGGCGTCGTGGTCGGGGCACCAGGCGGCGAACAGGCCGTCGAAAGTCTGGCGCTGCGCTGGGGTCTTGACCAGCAGCGCGGCGAGCAGCGACCGGAGTCCGGCACGGTCGAGGCAGGGCGAACAAGCGAAGAGGTGGCGAAGGCGCTCGATCTCGCACGGACCCACCGGCACGCCGTTCAGGCGCAAGGCCGCCAGGAAGTCGCCGAGTCCGGCGAGGCGGTCGCTCGCGTCGGGCGGCATCGTTCAACGCAGCCGGGCGAGGTCGCCAGCGTCCTTGATCAGCGCGCCGAGGGCGGGCAAACTGGCGAGCGGGCAGCCATCCAGGGTCTGCGCATCGATCCGCTGCGCGCTGAGGATGCAGAGCCAGGTCAGCAGTTCGGCGGTCGACGGTTTCTTGTCCAGCCCCTGCACTTCGCGCAGTTGCCAGAAACGCCGGCGGGCGGCGGCGCGGGTGTCGGCGTCGAGATTCGGGAAACCGCTGCTGTCGATGCCGGCCATGCTCTCGACAGCGGCTTCGACGAGCTTTTCGTTCAGTTCGATGCGGTGGAAGATGCAGCGCCGCAGAAAGGCATCGGGCAGGCGGCGTTCGTCGTTGCTGGTGACGATCACGATGGGCCGCCGCCCGCTTTTCGGCTTGATCCATTGCTCGGGGTCGAAGGGGTGCGGGAAGCTGTGCTGGTCGAGTTCGTGCAAGAGATCGTTCGGGAAGTCGCGCGCGGCCTTGTCGATTTCGTCGATCAGGACGACCGCGTCGCCGTCCGTCTCGTACGCCTGCCAGAGTGCCCGTTTGTGCAGGAAACCCTGCCGTACGCCGGCGGCTTCTTCGCCGATTCCCGGTTCTTTATGGGCTTCGCGGCGAGCCGACTGGGCCCAGTGCAGATAGCCGACGGCATCGAATTCGTACATCAGGTCTTGCGCGGTCGAGGTCGATTTGACCAGGAACTTGAAGATCGGGATGCCGAAATAGGCACTCACGAAATCCGCTGCCTGCGTCTTGCCGGTGCCGGGTTCGCCGGTCAATAGCAGCGGGCTGCCGGTATGCAGCGCCATGTTCAGCGCCAGCAGCAATTCGTCGGAGGGCCGGTAACGCAAGGCTGCCGTCGGGTGGCTGCCGAGGAAGCGCGGCGCTTGCCTGCGTGCCAGCAGTTTCTTCCTGCCCGCGGGGTCGTGTGCCGCCGGGGTCGCCGGCGGCTGGGCAATCAGTTCGAACGGCGGGAACGGCAAATCGTCAGCGGGCATCGCGCAGTCTCCAGAAACTCGGGTCGTAATGCGGCGGTGGCCAGGCGCCGCTGCGGGTGAGTTCGCGCAGTTCCTCGAACAGGGTACCCCAATTGTCGGGTTCTCCGCGGCGGATGGTGCTGACCGCTTCGTCGAAAGGCATCTCCTTGCGGCTGCCGAGCAGGAGATCGGGAAAGGTCTCCCGGTAGCGGTCGTCGCAGCCGCAGATCGTCTCGTTGCGGAAGTAAGCGCGCAGGTCCTGGCGGCGAACGGCGGCCAGGGCTTCGAGTTCGGCGAAGTGAAAGCCCACGTCGGAGTCGCATTCTTCGATCAGCCGTTCGACCGTGCCGGCCAGTTCGTCGGTGTGTTCGCTTTCCAGCGCGACGATCGAGACGACGCGGACCTTGGCCTGCCATCCGTCGGCGCCGAGTTCCGCTGCCAGGCGCGTGCGGCACCAGTCGGCCACGGCATTCAGAACGTCGGCCGCGTCGCCTTGTGCTGCGCTGGCCTGCCAGCCAAGGATCAGGAAGCAGAACGTCATCCCGGCGAGCGCGGCCGGGTCGAGCAGTGCGTCGAGCAGCGGCTGGTGCGGCGTGCGGCGGTAACGACGGCGCGCGAGTTCGTCGACGTCCTGCGCGTGCCGGGTGCCTGGGGGCAGTTCGAGCGGCTGGTAGTAATAGACTTCGCGCTCGCGCGCATTGCCGACCAGGTGCTGGCGGATCATTGCCGGGAACTCGCTGGTGCGGCAGCCAGGTTTGCCGAGCGCGACGACGTGATGGATCCTGCGCCGGGGATACGAGTAAAACTCGTCGCGCGCGCCCGACAAGGCGTGGCGCTGATGGGTACGATCGAGCAGCAGGTTGACCAGGTCGGGGTTCTGCAGCCGCTTCGGCGCGTCGATCTGCCAGGTCGAGTAGCGCGTCCAGGCGCTGATCTGTCCGCTGGCGTGCTGGTGCAAGGCGACCACCGGGTCGATCTTGCGCACGAAGACCGCTTCGAGCCAGGCGAGGCCGGCCCTGGCGGCGGCGTGCGCGGTACTGCGCGGGTTGCACTGAAAGAGCACCGCTCCCTTGACGCTTTCGACCAGGAGCGATCCCTGCGGCAACACTTCTTCGCCCCCGTCACCCACCAGGTTGAGAAACAGCAGCGAGACCGAGCGCGACTGCCGCAGGCTGCTGGCCAGGTCCGGCCACGGCAGGATTTCGCCGTCGGCGCGATCCTGCAGCAGCAAGCCGTCGCGCGAGGCCGGCCCGTAGTAATACAGCAGGCGCGTCGAACCGGCTTGCAGCTCGTGGCGCAACGAATCCGCGGCGGGCGCTGCCCGTGCGGGCCCGGGGTTGTCCGGCCAGTAGCGCTGAAAGAAGCGCCGCAAGTCGTCGAAATGCGCCGCCTGGCCGCTCTGCGCCGAAGCGGCGAGCAGCACCCGGCCGGGAAAGTAGCAGAGATGGCGGGGATACTCGGGGAAACCCGGTTCGCCGCTGTTCTGGAATTCAACCGTCCAGCCGGCCTGGCTGAGCCGACGGCCCTGGTAAGCGATCGTGCTCCAGGGCAGCCGCTGCAGTTGCCCGGCGCGGGTGAGCAGCCGGACGCGCAGCGGCGCGTAGGTCGGATCGACCGGCCGGTCGCTGCCGAAGGCCAGCGCGAACAGGTTGGTGAAGGTCGCCGGCTCGCTGCCGAAGAGCAACTGGAAGAGCATCTCGCCGTCGAGACCGTAGCCGACGGTCAGCGCGGGGGCAGGGCAGTCGATGCGGGGTTTGATCGCGCCGGCTTGCGGACCCGGGAAAAACTGGTGTTGCCAGTGGTCCCGCCGGTCTTCGATGAAAATCGCCAGGTCGTGGCGCGCGGCGCTTGGCTGACGAGCCGGCGGCGACAGCGGGGTCATGTGGCGGGCGGCCCAGTCGGCGACGCGGGCATACAGCAGGTTGCGCTTACCCCGCTCGCTGATCAGGTCCAGCGGCGGCTGCGGGCCGCTGATCAGGTCCAGCGGCTGCTGCGGGCTGTTGAAGTTGTGTATTGCGGTCAGATCGACCGGGTGCATGCTGCCGTCGACCGCGACCGACAAAGCGGCCTTGGCGACGGAGCTGACGTAAATGATTCCCAGCTTCAGGGCCCCGCCTTCGTACTGGCGCAGCAGGAACGGCAGCTCGTGGCGAATGACGTAATCGGAGGTCAGGACATTTGCGCTGACGAGCAGGATCGCCAGTCGTGAATCCGCCAGCGCCTGCTGTATCGTCGGATGGAACGGGTCGCCAATGTCGATTTCTTCGCGGTCGCGCCAGACTCGCTCGCGGATGCCGGCGACCGCTTTCAGCGCTGGCAGCAGCTCGTCGCAGTACGGCTTGTCCTGGCTGCTGTAACTGATGAATATCTTGCTGTCCATCGACGGATTCTCCACGAACGACCGCTGGTATGCCTTTTCGGCGTGAGCATAGCAGGGAATCGCCGCACTTCGGACAGAGCAGCGGGGTCAGGCTGGGGCGCGATCCGCCGCTTGGAGCGGCGCACCTGATTTGAGCGCCTGCTCTGCCAGAACCCAATCGTCGGCAGGGGTGCCGTCCTTGAATTGACGCTTCTCGGCAAAATAATAGGCCGCCTCACGAATGGCTTGCTCAGGCGGGGTCTGCGGCCTGGGCTGATCCACCGTGGCTGCGATCTCAGCCATCTTGACGTCTGCCAAGCCTTCGACCTCTTGGGCCGGACCTGCTGGCTCTACGGGGTGAGCCCTGGCCTGCCGGTCTGGTGGCTCGGATTCGCTCGTCTGCGCCGGCGACTGAACCACGCCAGCAGCCTGGAGTGCACCACTGTCCTCGCGGGCTTCCGCACGGGGTATCGGCTCGCTGACGGCGTCTGCCCAGGCAGTGGACGGAGCCGCTGGCAATGCCTCGACACCCTTATCCACGCTTTCCTGGCGCCGTACCTTCTCGGAGGGTGGCGTCGCCGGCGACGACGCACGCAGCGATTGCAGATGCACTCCCCAGAGGAAATTGCCGGCAATGAGAAGCGCGATCGCGAGCGGGTCAAACACGAAGATGATGGTCAGGATCACGTACTTGACGGCCTGCTCCATGGAAACATGGAACGCCTGCGAAACGAATACGATGGGCCCGGCGTGCGTGTTGATCGTGATCTGCTCCACCTGCATTTTCGGCAACTGCGCGTTGAGTTGCTCCAGGCGCCTGTTGACCCGGTCGGATTCTGCCCGGAATGCGCTGATCAGCTTCTGACGCCCGCGGACGTTGTTCGCCGGAAGATTGCCGATCTGGGCATCGATCTCCTTCTTGCGCGCTTCCAGATTTGCCTTCTCCTCCTTGGCTGCGGCCACCAGGATCTGTTGTTGCTTCGTATCCTTGATGGCCCCCTGAAACGCCGCAGAGAGGTACCCAAACGCGCCAGCCGAGGTGATCAGCATCAATACCGCGGTCGCCAGGATCATGTAGATCCGGAGCATCACGGGTGCCGTGGTCCACTGCTTGTACAGGAAGGAAACGGTGACCACCTTGCCGACGTCGAGAGCTGCGGCCAGGGCAATGATCACCGGATTGGAACTGAAGAGGCTGGAGAGGCCAATGATCGAAATCCAGGTTCCGAGTCCCTCGATCAAGAAAGCCGAGGCAAAGGTCAGGAGTGAGAAGAACATGTGAAGATCAGGAAATCAGGTACTGCGAAAGGAGTCCGCAACGAAGCAAAGCGATGCTGTGAACAGGAGAGTTTAATCGTGGAAGACGCTGCTGCAGCACTGGTCTCCCAATTCGGATTGGGCTGAGGTTCCGCCTGTAGCCCGGATCTTACGATGTCCATCAATCCGGGTGTGGATCTTTCTGGCGGTGAAGAATCGAGACCGTCCTGCGTATCCAGCCCTGCGCGGTGTATGATTTTGCTCCTGATTGCTGCCGGGGAGTCCGTCATGCCTGCCGTCCTGCCATTTCTGCGTCTGCTGACGGCCGTGCTGGGTCTGCTCGTCTGTAGTCTTGCGGCCGCAGCGCCGAGCAAGGCGCAGGTCGCTCTGGTGGTCGGCATCGGCGCGTATCAGAATGCGCCACCATTACCGAATCCGCCCAACGACGCCCGCGCGGTGGCTGATTCACTGAAAAAGCTCGGTTTCCAGGTCGAACTCGCCGTCGATCCCGACAAGACGCGTCTCGAACAGGCGATCAAGCGCTTCGGCGATCAATTGCAGGGCGCCAGGGCCGGTCTGTTCTTCTACGCCGGGCATGGCCTGCAGGTCAGCGGCCGCAACTACCTGGTGCCGGCGGATGCCAAGATCGACAATGAACGTTCCTTGCCTTTTGCTGCCGTCGACGCTGATCTGGTGCTGACGCAGATGGAGACCTCGACTCCGGTCAGTCTGATCTTTCTTGACGCTTGCCGTGACAACCCTTTTTCACGTTCGCTGGCGCGCAGCATGGGTACCCGTTCGGCCGCGGTCGGACGTGGCCTGGCGCAAATCGCCGCTGGCGAGGGCTCGCTGATCGTTTTTGCCACACAGCCGGGCAATGTCGCCGAAGACGGACAGACCGGCCATAGTCCCTTCACCGAAGCGCTGCTCAAGAACCTCGAAGCGCCTGGACTCGAAGTGCGGCAGATGCTGACCCGCGTGCGCCTGCAGGTGAAGGAAAAGACCAATGGCAAGCAGATTCCCTGGGACCATTCCTCGCTGACACAGGACTACTTTTTCATGGGGCCGACGACGGTGATCGTGCAGCCGCAGGCGGCGCCGGCGACCGAACCGAAAGCGGCCGCTGTCGACCCGATGGCGGTGCAGCTTTCTCTCTGGGAATCGGTGCGCACCAGCCAGGACCCGGCAGATTTCGAGGACTACCTCAAACAGTACCCCGACGGTAAATTCGCCGCCATCGCCCGGCGTCGTCTGGCAGCGCTGAAAACAGCATCACTCAAGGAACGCGAGCCGGTCGCCACGCCGGCGCCGGAGAGTGAGCGGCCGCCGGGCAAGGCGGCGCCGCTGACCGCACCGCCGGCAATCACGAGGCCGCCCCCCGAGCAACTCGCGGCGTTCGAGGTGATGATGCAGGGCACCGCCACCAACCTCACCGTCGGCACCAGCGCGCAGGCGCAATTCCAGTTGCGGCGTAACGGCGAAGGCCTGACTGCAGCGATCCGCGTCTTTCCGCCCTTGTTCGCCACCGGTGTCCTGCAGGGCCAATATCGGGGCGGACAATGCCTGCTGCAGGGGCGGATGAACGAAGGTTTCATCCTGAAAATGGCCGGAGCCTGTTCGCCCACTGGTTTCTCAGGCCAGTATCAGGCTGAAGCAACGGGTCAGATCCAGCAAGGCATCTTCCGCTTTCAGTCGAACTGACCGCGCAGGGAAGTGGCGAGCAGAAGACGGGGGCGCGCATGCGGACAGGGCTACGCACTGACCTGACGGGCAGCCACGGACAAGGGGAGCGGCGACCGCCGGGCAGGCAGCGGCCAGACCGGAACGCGCCCTAGCAGCCGCTGCACCTGAGCGCGCAGGAAGGCCGGCAAGGGCTGGGCGGCTTTCTCGAAGCGGACCTGACCACTGCCGATGGCTTCCAGCAAGGCCAGGCCGTGGCCGCTAACGAGGTGACTTTCCCCTGGCCGCAGCAGAATGTCGCCGGCTTCGCCAGCGACCGTCAGCCAGACCACGCCAGCCGTGCAGTGGATGCGCACACCCCGGGCAGACAGCAACCGGATCGGTGCGTTGTGGGTAAGGCAAAGCTCGCTGTTGTAGAGGTCGATGTCCATGGCAGTCTCTCCTTGTGTTGACGAAGAGCAGTGTAGAACGTTCGGCATTCATGATACAGTTACAAGGAAGCAAAATTGTAACCAGCACAATTGGCAACTTGTCGAATTGTGCTGGTCATTGTGTGGGACAACTGTACTGGTAATGCCAATGGAAAACGAGCTTTTGCGTTACGAACGGCTGGCGGAGGATCTGGGGGGAATCATCGTCGCTGGCAACTTGCGGCCGGGCGAACGCCTGCCATCGGTGCGGCGCCTGTCGCGCGAGCGGCGGCTTTCGGTTTCAACGGTACTGCAGGCGCTGCACCAGCTGGAGGACCGTGGGCTCGTCGAAGCCAGGCCGCAGTCCGGGTACTTCGTGCGCCATGCGGCAGCGCCGCGCGCCCAACCAAACGCCCGCTCGACCCCTGAGGCGCCGGTGCCGGTCGATGTCAGTCAGCGTCTGATGCGCGTGCTGCAAACCGGCATGCAGCCAGGCGTCGTGCCGCTCGGGGCCGCACTGCCGGCGTGCACGCTGCTGCCACTGGCAGCGCTGCAGCGACTCTACGGCGGCGTCTTGCGGCGCCATCCGCGGCTGCTCGAGGGCGGCAGCCACATCAATATGGACGAACCGGCGCTGGTTCGCCAACTGGTACTGTGTTCGGTGGGCTGGGCCGGACCACTGGCAGCCAGCGAATTCGTGATCACCAATTCCTGCACCGAGGCCCTGGGACTCTGCCTGCGCGCGGTGACCCGGCCCGGCGACACGGTGGCGGTCGAATCACCGGCTTATCACCTGATGTTGCAACTACTCGAAATTCTGGGACTCAAGGCGCTGGAAATTCCCACCGATCCGCGCACCGGCCTGTCGATCGAAGCGCTTGATCTGGCCACCCGCGAAAGCCGGGTGGCAGCCTGCCTGCTGGTGCCCAATGCCAGCAACCCGCTCGGCAGCATCATGCCCGACGAGCACAAGCGCCGGCTGGCCAAGCTGACGGCCGAACGCGGCGTGGCGGTGATTGAAGACGACATCTACGGCGATCTGCATTTCAGCAGCGAGCGCCCGTGGCCGCTCAAGGCTTTCGACAAGGCCGGCAATGTGATGCTCTGTTCGTCTTTTTCCAAGTGCCTGTCGCCCGCCTTGCGGATCGGTTTCGTGGCCGCCGGCCGCTACCGGGCGCAAGTCGCCCTGCACAAGACGATCACCAGCGGCGGCACCAATCCGGTCACCCAGCAGGTCCTCGCGGAGTACCTCGAATCGGGTGCCTACGCGCGCCACATGCGCGGGCTGCGGCGCACCTACGAGCGCCAGGTCGACGCCATGCGCGCGTCGGTGGCCCGGCACTTCCCCGCCGCCACGCGCATCACCGAACCACAGGGCGGCTTCGTATTATGGGTCGAACTGCCCGAAGGGGTGGACACCACAGCGCTCTACGACCGCGCCATCGCAGCCGGCGTTGCTTATGTCCCGGGCGAACTCTTTTCGGCCAGCGGCATGTACCGAAACTGTCTGCGGCTCAACTGCGGCAACCCGCACACGCCCGAGGTCGAGGACGCCGTGCGGCGACTCGGCGGCTTGATGGCGGGCTGACTTTCGGCAGCGACACACGGCTATTCAAGCCCTGCGGCGTTTCCTGTGTTCCTGCCTCCACTCGGCGGGATGCTCTCCAGGAGCTGGCAGATCGATCCGGACCAGCTATTCCCCGGTACGGATGTCGATGACGCTCAAATCCTCGTCGGCAGGCTGGACCCTGGGAATCGGCAGGCCTTCGAAGTACAACTGAATCTCGCGTTCGCGGCGCGTCTTCAGACCAGCATGCTCCATGCCGTTGGCTTTGATCCAGCGCCGCAACTGGAACGGCACACGCTCATGCTCGCCAGCATTGACCGCTTTCAGCAAGGTCGATTTCTGCAACTTGCTCGCGCCGACGTTGTAGGTGAAATCACAAAGCGCTGCGTACTGCCCGTCGCTGAGCGCCGTCGTAACCATGCCCATCACCGCCAGTTGTGCCCGCCGCAGATCCTGGACCAGCAGCGATTCACCTCGCGGCTCGCCGAGGCCACGCCGGAACTCGGGAGGTTCTTTGCCATCGCAGGGGGCCTTCTTGACCAGGTGGCCGTAAGCGATGCTGCAGTAGCGTGCGGCATCGTTATACAGGCGCGGCACGAAGCCCTCCGACACCTTGGTCAGGCGGATGCCCTTGTCGTAAACCGCGCGCGGCCGAATGCCCTTGGGCAGGCTCACTTCGTCTTCCAGCAGGATCCCCGGCGTGAGCTTGTCTTCGAACTCAGTGGGCGCGCCAGGTGTGCTCGCCGCGTCGCAGGGACCACTGCTCGCGCACACCATTCCGTACGCCATGCCGCCGAGCAGCGGCGCGGCACGCGGTAGCGCTGCGAAACTCTTCGCCGCCAGTTGCCTGAGCTGGCTGCGGCTGGCAGCGGAAAGGCGCGCGAACGGTTCCTGCATCGCGCCCTGCTCGTCACGTTCGCCGGTCCCGTTCTGGTAGAAGTCCAGTGGCTCCTTGCTGAGGAAAGCCGTCACCAGCGTTACGCCGTAAGGCGGGGTGGCCTTCAGATCGAACTTCATCTGCGCGGTCGGAATCGTGAATGGCCCGGCGGCAACGCGGTTGTCGGGGTGATGCTGGTTGGGAAAGAGCACGGTCGGCAGGTCATCGGGGCCGACGCTGAGCACATTGAGGTAACCCTCGCGCGGAATATCGACGGTAAACACCAGCGGTTCGCCCTCGCGATGAAAGGTCTTGTTCAGTTGCACCGACAGGCCGCCGGCAAGTGTGGCGGCATCCTCGGTGACTCTCCGGAAAGACTGGCGGCTGGCTGCAGGCGCCAGCGCAGCGGCGGCGGTGCTCTGTGGCGGCGGAACGTTCTGCCCGAACGCCGCCCCGATGCCCAGAGTCAGTGACCCGAGGATCGACCAGACCATCGCCCGGTCAGTGACACTGCTTCTCATGATGCTCTCCCCTTCCAAGCCGCAAGCCGTTCGGACACTCCGGCGCAAATGGCTATGGTATCAGTGTGCAACGCATCCGGCGCGATTTCAGCCTGTACCACCTCGTTCCGGGCGGCGTGGAGGCGGGCGGCGCACACGGGCGGGCGAGCGCAATCCCAGCCAATGGCCAGTGATTGTTGCCTATTATCGACAACGATTCGCATTTACAAACAGCAAGACAGCGGCTATCATGCGGCCGACGAAACCAAACCGCATTGATCTGCCTGGAGCCATAGCCATGAACTTTTCCCTTTCCCGTACGCTGATCAGCCTGCTGCTCGCCGCTGCACCCCTTGTGAGTGCGCAGGCTCAGGAGAAGGTGCTGAACCTGTACTCGGCCCGCCATTACCAGACCGATGAAGCCCTGTACAACGGCTTCACACAGCAGACCGGAATCACCATCAAGCGTATCGAGGGCAAGGAAGACGAGTTGCTCGAACGGATCCGCAACGAGGGCGCCAACAGTCCAGCGGATGTCCTGTTGACGGTCGATGCCGCGCGTCTGGCGGCAGCACACGAGATGGGATTGTTTGCACCGTTGCGGTCGCCGCTGCTGGAGGCCCGCATTCCCGCGCATTTGCGCACGGGTGACTGGTTCTCGTTTTCCATCCGCGCGCGCGTCATCATCTACGCCAAAGGTGCCGTGAAGCCCGAGGAGTTGCAGACTTACAGCGATCTTGCCAATCCTCGACTGAAGGGCAAGGTCTGCTCCCGCTCGGGTTCCCACCCCTACAACCTGTCGCTGATGGCCTCGATCATTGCCCATCAGGGGGAGGCGAAAGCCGAGGAGTGGGCAAGAGGGGTGGTTGCCAACTTCGCCCGCCCGCCCAAAGGTGGCGATACCGATCAAATCCGGGCGGTGGCTGCCGGCGAGTGCGCTGTAGCCCTCTCCAACACCTACTATCTGGCGCGCCTGATGCGTTCGGACAAGCCCGAGGATCGCCAGACGATGGAGAGGATCGTTATCGTCTGGCCTGACCAGAAGGACAGCGGTGCCCATATCAATGTTTCCGGTGGTGGCGTCCTGAAAAACGCCCCACACCGGGAGGCAGCGGTCAAGTTCCTGGAGTACCTGGCCAGTGACGGAGCACAACGCTATTTTGCCGACGGCAACAATGAATGGCCGGTGGTAGCAGGCGTCAAGGTGAGCAACCCGGCACTGGAAGCCCTCGGAAAGTTCAAGGCCGATACCTTGCCGGTCGGATCGCTGGCGATGTATCGCGCCAAGGCACAAATGATTTTCGACCGCGCCGGCTACCGCTGACCGATCCGGTCAGCGGATCCTGCGAACCTCCTGGCCGCTGGCCATGTTCAGCGCGCGTGCGGAATCGGCCCGCTCCGCACCGTGCGTTACTATGAAAGTCGCGAGCGACTCTCGAATCTCCCCTCCCCCCTCGCGGGGGAGGGGTTGGGGGGAGAGGGGAAACGGTCATGACTTTCATCATCGGGGGTGTCTTGCAAAGTCATGACCGTTTGGTCAGCGCAAGGAATCCTGCACTGACTGGAACTGGCGCACCCAGGGTCCGTTGGCACGCAATTCAGGCGGCAGAGCTGCGATGGCGGCGCGCGCCTGCGTGACTGTTCTGAATACACCGAAGAACAGGTTGTAGTTCGTGCGCTGGTCGCGCTCGGTAATGGAAAAGGCCAGTGAATCCAGGGCAAGCTGCTTCACGTTGCGGTCGATGAAGCGCGCCATGTCGGCCTGGCTGGGAGATGTCACCAACTGCACGGTGTAGGCCTTGGGGTATTGCTGGAGTATCCACTGACTGTCATGCACCACCCCGGCGCCCGCACTTTGCACTTGTAGATTCCGCACCACGGCACGGAGATCGCTGAGGCTTTTCTCGAGACCCGAAACCTGTCCCGAGACCTGGTCAATGCTCGCCTGCTGGCGCGCATCGGTCTCCTGGCGGGCCGTTTCTCGCGCGGAGAGGATAGCCACCTGGCCGCTGACTTCGCTGATCTGGGCCCGGTTTTGCGCCATCGCCAACTCGGAGCTTGCGGGGGCGAAGGCTGGCACCCACTTGACCAGGGCGAAGCCCGCTACGGTCAGCAACAGCAGGCCGGCGATCGCCAGATGGGTCCACTTGAACTGGTCGCGAGTGTCACCCTGATGGTCTGCCAGTACGGTAGCGACCTTGCCGATTTCCTCGTCCAGGCGCCGAGTCTCCGACTGCAGGACGCCGACCAGCCCCTGCAAGGTCTGAAACTCGGCATGGTGCTCGCGCTGCAAGGCGCTCAAACCCTCGATCCGCGCTTCGACGATCGCGTGCTGCTTTTCGGCTTGTTCCCGCACCGCTTCGATGCGACTCTTGTTGCCGCGCGTCGCGGTATCCAGCAATTGATAGGTGAGATCAAACTGATCCAGGCGCACGCGTTGCTCGGCGATGATTTGCTCCTGCGCCGTGAACAGCGCTTGCAGCGAACCCAGCCCGGCATCGAGTTGCGCCAGATCCGAACTGATGCGCGCGTTGTTACCCGCAAGCCGGGTGTCCCAGCGCTGCTCCGAGTCGGCCAGCCAGGCGCGAGCTTCTTCGCGTACCGTATCGATGCGTTGTCCCGTGGCTGCGGCATGTCCGGCCAAGGACCGGCTCTGTTGCTGCAAATCGGCGCCGAGCTGATGCACCAGGCTTGATACTGCACCGCCGGACTGGCGGATTTCGGCCAACTCGCTGTCGATACGGCGATTGTTTTCGGCGTAGAGCGCGGTCAGTTCGTCGTAGTCGCGCAGCAGACGGTCAAGTTGCGCATTGATTTCCTTCGGCATCAGGCTGGAACCGCTGGCCTGCGTAAGTTCCAGCAACTGGGCCATCCTGGGTTCAATGCCAGGAATCTCGGTCGTCGACGCGTCCAGTGGCTCGGTGGGTACGGTCTCAGGCTGCACATCGTTTGGAAGCGCCAGTTCTGCGGTTTGGGTCATGGTCGGGCCTCTTTAATGGATTTACAGGTTTGCGTCTGCGTATGTAAGCCATACTCGCGCGCATCGTATCGGCAGTTGACCGATTCTCGTCCTTTCCTGAATGCCTGGAAGGATACAAAATCCGACACCACAGGGCAGTATATGTTCCTCCATCAACCGTGGTCAATCGTGGACAGCGTACGCGTGGTGCAGGGCAGTGGGCGGCAAGAAGCACGGATGCCTTTAGGGATGCGGCAGCCGAACAGTTCGAATCCTATTTGACCTGTAGCGAAGGAATCATGCAAGATGACCGGAAAATGCGAGCAAGAGCGTTTGTGTGCCGTACGAGACGTCGTCGTGACCTGCGAGCATGCTGGCAACCGGTCCCATCGGAATGCGCCGACCTCTTGACTTCCGTCCAGGATCTTCCTGAGGAGACGTGGCTGTTCCTGCTCGACAGCCGTTATTGCCAAACCGATCAACTGTCCGCCAAGGCCTGGCAGGAATGGAGGAGGACAAGTATGTACGAACCCCACCAGTGGTATGACCTCGGCCTCCTGCGCTCGCCCGGCTGGGTGCGGCTGGCGCTGGAGATGCGCGTTGGCTGGGAATATGGTGCAAGCATCGCAGCGACGCCGTTGCTGAGCCTGGCGCCGCGCGGCGACGGGCATCCGGTACTGGTTTTTCCCGGTCTGATCACCGGCGACCTGTCGACACTGCCGCTGCGCAATTACCTGGAGAGTCGCGGCTACGCAGTCTACCCCTGGGGGCAGGGAATCAATCGCGGGCCACGCGAGGGCGTCATCAATGCATGCCTCGATCTCCTTGACCGGCTCTCCCGCGAGCACGGCCGCTCGCTCAGTCTGATCGGCTGGAGTTTGGGCGGCATCTATGCGCGCGAACTGGCCAAGATGCGGCCCGATGTCGTTCGCCAGGTGATCACCATGGGAACTCCGTTTACCGGTCATCCGAAAGCGACCAACGCCTGGCGCATCTACGAGTGGGCAACCGGCCACAAGATCGGCGCTCCCGACCTCCACGAACCGCTGCGCACGCCGCCACCGGTGCCGACGACCTCGATCTTCAGCCGCAGTGACGGCGTCGTCGCCTGGCAGTGCAGCCTCGAACGCGAGAGTCCGCATACCGACAACATCGAGGTGCAGGCCAGTCACCTCGGCATGGGCCTCAATCCGACCACACTGTATGCAATTGCCGATCGCCTCGCGCAGGCTGAAGGCGAGTGGCGCCCATTCGATCGATCGGGGTTTCGAAGCTATCTCTATCCCGACCCGCGCCGTCGCGCCAGCTATTGATCCGTGTGACGCTGCGCGCACAGGGCGCATGACTGATTCGCCACTTCGCTTCTGTCGGTGCGAAGCGGTATGGTTATTAACTTTTCTTGAATGGTCCAATATCGATGACTTACACCACTACGCTCACTTTGTTTGACGGGGTCAGGATCGTCACGCCTGACTCGTTGGAACTGATTACCCCGTATGTCTTGCGCGAGCAGCAGGACTGGTTCGAGGACGAAATCAAGTTTCTTCGCCGTTTGCTGCAAGCGGGCCAGCAGGTCATCGACATCGGCGCCAACTACGGTGTTTACGCCCTGTGCATGGCAAACACGGTGGGGCCGACAGGGCACGTCTGGGCCTTCGAGCCAGCATCCGACACGGCACATCTTCTTGCGGAAGGGATTGCCGCCAACGGTTTCGCGCAGATCACCCTTGCACAATGCGCGCTTTCGTCCGCAAGTGGCACTGCCCAACTATCGCTGAGCGAACACTCGGAGTTGAACGCACTGGTGCATGGCCCCGCCGCTGCAACGAGCGCGACCGAGACAGTCTCTCTGGTGACGCTTGACGAATGCCTGGAGACCTATGGCTGGCAGGATATCGAGTTTGTCAAGATCGACGCCGAGGGTGAAGAGGCCAATATCCTGAAGGGCGGCGAACACTTTTTCTCGCGGCTGTCACCGCTGGTCCAGTACGAAATCAAGGCGGGCGCCGAGCTGCACATGCACCTGGTAGAAGCCTTCGCAGCACTTGGCTACGCATCCTATCGGCTGGTTCCCGGACTCGACCTGCTGGTACCCTTCAACCCTGAGGCACAGGTGGATGGGTTCCTGCTCAATTTGTTCTGCTGCAAGCCTGATCGCGCCGCACGACTT
Organism: Candidatus Accumulibacter contiguus; assembly: GCF_012940005.1. GTDB lineage: Bacteria > Pseudomonadota > Gammaproteobacteria > Burkholderiales > Rhodocyclaceae > Accumulibacter > Accumulibacter contiguus. Next base: position 37,500 of record NZ_SPMX01000067.1, read on the forward strand.
GCTGCACGCGGTGTTCTGCTGGATTCAGCCGAACTGGGAAGCGCGGAGGAGGAGATCAGACGTCTTCTCGATACGGATGACGGTCGACATGTCCATGGCTGGCAGCAAGCCATTGTCGGATTACCTTATGGCGCACAACTCGCGGATGAATGGGAAGTGACGATGAATTCCGGGGGCAGTGCAGAGGTGGCGCATGCCTTGTCCCTCCATGCCCTCAGCCGGGATCCGTCCTTGTCGGCGACGACGCGTTTCCTTGCGCTCGAAGCCTGTTTTCGCTGCTTCGAGAAGCTCTGCGAGCATCAGTCTTCGCACTTGCGACTGGCCAGCCTGGCGCGAGCAGCCAGGGAGTACGGCGCCAGATCCATTGCCGTAAACGCACTGACACAACTGTGCACGACGATCCTTCAGCAGCAGCAGGTGGACACCAGCGAACCATTTCTCGCACCGGGCGAACACTTCGATTCCGTCGTCCCTGGTGAGGCCATCGGCAACTGGGTACTGGCAGCCGCTCTGGAAGAACTGGAGCGGATCGGCTCTTTTTCTTCTTTCTACACTGGCGCCTCAGCGCTGCAGCGCCTGCAAATCATCCGAGAGCTGGGGTTTGGCAGCAGCGAGATGGAGCGCCGTTTGCGCTTGTTACAGGAGCGACTGGGGCTGCCTGCGTAGTATCGCAGCGCACTTTTGCTGTATCGGGACATGCAGGACACGGTGATTCTGGTGCACGACTAAGCAACGCGTCGTTTCCTGGGCCAACGAAAGAGGTTCTTCTTAACGCGTCAGCAGGCGACGCGCCCCGTTATAACGCTGGATCCAGTAGCTCTGACGCATGTCTTCGACGCGAACTTCAGCGCCCGTGCGCGGCGCATGCATGAAGCGGTTATCGCCAAGATAGATACCGACATGCGAGAATGCATGTCGCATGGTGTTGAAGAAGACGAGGTCGCCGGGCTTCAGCTCATGCGGAGCGATGACCGCACCCACCTCGCTTTGCTCGCGAGCGCTGCGCGGCAGCAGAATGCCGATTGCCTCCTTGAAAACGAGCTGCACGAAACCGCTGCAGTCGAGACCGGTATCCGGATTGGTGCCGCCGAAGCGATAGTTGATCCCGATCAGTTCGAAGCCCTTGAGGATCAGATCCTGCGCGCTGCTGGTATAACGTTCAAGCAGCGAAGGCTCTTCTACAGACTGTTGCTGTTCGCTTGCTTGGGCCAGGCCAACCCCTGAAAGAGCAATCAGGGCGGCGCTCAAAAGCGAGGTAAGAGTGTTTTTTTCTAGGCATGGGAACGAAATTTATGTGAAAAATGTCACAATGTAAACCCTCAGTTGAACTGCTGTTGCAGCAGAAAACAGTTGAAGCAATCCATGTAACACGTTAATTTAAATTTAAAAAACTGCAAAAAATTGCGCATCAACCCGATGCTGCACTGCACATGGGATTGCCTGACGGAACACGGTATAGTCTGCGGGCGCGGCGTTTTTTCCCTTCAGCAACCCGCTTCGGCAGGGTGGGGGAGGACCGTTCTGATACTCAAAAGTACCGGGGTTTGTGTTTATAATCGGCGGCCGTTGCTGACACGGGAGCTTGTCCGCCGCTGTCGTTGTGCCATACGATCCACCACATGGAGTGTGCATGAGTCCTTTCAAGGCTTATCTGATCGAGGAACAGGAAGGTCTGACGCGAGCAGGCTTTGTCGCCATGGACGAGTCGCAACTGGACCCGGGCGAGGTCACCATCAAGGTTGCCTACTCCAGCGTGAATTACAAGGATGCGCTGGCGGCCACCGGTGCCGGCCGAATCATCCGCCGTTACCCCTGCGTCGGCGGCATCGACCTCTCGGGTACCGTCACAAACAGCAGCGACCTTCGCTTCCGGACGGGTGATGCCGTGATTGCGACGAGCTTCGATATTGGCGTCGCCCACCATGGTGGCTATGCCGAGTACGCCAGGGTGCCCGCAGACTGGGTGGTCCCGCTCCCTTCCGGACTGTCGCTGCATGCGGCCATGGCCCTGGGAACGGCCGGGTTTACCGCCGCTCTGGGGGTCGTGCGCATGGAAGAAAATGGCCTCAACCCGAGCAAGGGCCCGCTTATCGTCACCGGTGCGACCGGTGGCGTCGGTAGCCTGGCAGTGGACATGCTGGCCACGCGGGGCTATCAGGTCACCGCCCTGACCGGCAAGGAAAATGAAGCCGATTATCTGAAGGGCCTCGGCGCGAAGGCGGTGATGTTCCGCTCGGCACTCGATCTGACGCGCATTCGGCCACTCGACAAGGCACTCTGGGCAGGAGCCGTTGACAACCTCGGTGGAGAGGTCCTGGCGTGGATCGTCAGCACCATGAAACAGGGAGGAACGATCGCCAGCATCGGTCTTGCTGCCAGTCACACACTCAACACCACGGTCATGCCCTTCATCCTGCGCGGCGCCTGCCTGCTCGGGATTGACTCGGGCTACATCGGCGAGCCGTATCGCAACGGCGTCTGGCAACGCCTGGCCGGCGATCTGCGGCCACAACATCTACAGGATATGGCGCGTACCATCCCTTTCGATGATTTACCAGGAGTCTTCGACGATTACCTCAAGGGTCGTGTTCGCGGTCGTGTTGTGGTCGAAATTGCCGGCGCCTGAATGGCGCCGAGCACGAAGCCTGAAACGAATCCCGAGAATCGATGGACAACCCGAAGCAGCGGCCTCGCATCCTGATTGTCGATGAATCGCGGATGGCGCGTGCGACCCTCATCAAGCAGGTCCGCGAGTGCTACGATTTCCGCGAGGAAGTCAACGGCGAAGCTGGTTGGCAGGCGCTGGTTCTCGACCATTCCATCCAGTTGGTGATCTGCGCCTTGTCGATGCCGATGCTCGATGGCGACGGTCTGCTGGCGAGAATTCGCGCATCCCGGCTTGCCCGCCTGCGTCAGATGCCGGTGTTGATGATCGCTGGCGACAATGAAGAGGTACATCAGCGTGCCAGGGAACTGGGGGCCTCCGACTTCATCCGCAGGGAAATTGGCGCCACCGAACTACTCGCTCGTATCGCTTCGCTACTGCAGTTGGTACATGCGCAGAACAACCTCCGGGATAGCCCCGGACTCCATCCGGATACCGGACTGCCGACTCGCCAGCACGTCGACATGCAGGCGATGCATGCCCTGTCATATACGCAGCGGCACGGAGTACCGGCAAGCCTGCTGGTGATGGCCTTCGATCGCTTCGACGTGCTGCGCGAGGCACATGGTGACGAACTGGTCAAAGAACTGCAGAAACGTTTCGTGAGCATGCTGGCGCAAAAGGTGCGGACGGAAGACTGCCTGGGCCACTATTCCGATAGCGAGCTGGCGGTAGTCTCGCTGGGTACACCCTATCCTGCCTGCAAGGCCTTCGCCAATCGCCTGCGCGAAGCCTTTGCGGTCGCCAAGATTGCCGTGCACGGGCATCGCCTCGAGCTATCGATCAGCATTGGCGTCGCCAATACTCCGGTCGATCGGGTAGCCTCCGCAGCGTCGCTGCTCAGCCTCGCAGGTGAGCGCCTCAAGATTGCACAACAGGCCGGCGGCAACCGCGTCGTCGCCTGTGTCGAGAAACCATTGACCGAGATCCCGGTACCCAGGCTTGGCCATGCCATCGACCTGATCAGGACGGGCCGTGCGAGGGCGGTGATCCCGCATCTCGTCCATCTCGGCAAAGAGGTACTACCCTTTCTGGAACTGCTGGAAGGGGAGTTGAAGTTGGGCCTGCCTATGGCAGATATTCGAAAAAAAGATCCTTGACCGGGAGCACGAGGTCCAAGACACTCGGCAAGCGTAGTTTCCACCAGTGCAGGTGGATCACATTTTTGAAGAGGGAGTCTCATGACGACAATCCAAGAGTTTCACAAAAAATCAATCGAACAACCGGACGCCTTCTGGGGTGAAGAGGCCAAAAGCATCGACTGGCACAAGCCGTTTACTCAGGTTCTCGACTTTTCCCGCCCGCCGTTCGCCAAGTGGTTTGTGGGCGGCGAGACCAATCTTTGCTACAACGCGGTCGATCGTCACGCCGCCAAGCGCCCGAATGACCGCGCGCTGGTCTTCATCTCGACTGAAACCGACCAGGAAGTCGTTTATTCCTTTATCGAACTCAAGCAGGAAGTCATGCGCATGGCGGCGGTCATGCAGAGCCTCGGTGTCGGCAAGGGCGACCGCGTCCTGGTCTACATGCCGATGATCGCCGAAGCGATGTTCGCCATGCTTGCCTGCGCACGCATCGGCGCCATCCACTCGGTGGTCTTCGGCGGTTTCGCTTCCGGATCGCTGGCCACGCGTATCGACGATGCAACACCGAAACTGGTGGTCTCGTCGGACGCCGGCATGCGCGGTGGCAGGGCCGTACCCTACAAGGACCTGCTCGACGAAGCGATCTCCCTGGCGGAACACAAGCCAGGCAAAGTGCTGATGGTCGACCGGGGTCTGGATAAGGGTTTCAACAAGGTCGAAGGCCGCGACGTCGACTACGCAACGCTGCGTGCCCAGTTCATGGACGCCGAAGTACCGGTTACCTGGCTGGAGTCCTCGGAACCGTCGTACATCCTCTATACCTCCGGCACCACAGGCAAACCCAAGGGGGTGCAGCGGGACACCGGTGGCTACGCAGTGGCGCTGGCCTCGACACTGAAGTACATCTTTTGCGGCAACGAGGGCGAGACCTATTTCGCCACCTCCGACATCGGCTGGGTCGTCGGCCACTCGTACATCATTTATGGCCCGCTGATCGGCGGCATGTGCACGATCATGTACGAAGGCACGCCGCTGCGCCCCGATCCGGGCATCTGGTGGCAGATCGTCGAGAAGTACAAAGTCAACGTCATGTTCTCGGCCCCGACCGCGGCGCGCGTCCTCAAGAAACACGACAACTCGTACATGCACAAGTATGATCTGTCGAGTCTCAAGCACCTGTTCCTCGCCGGTGAACCACTCGACCAGCCGACGCACGAGTGGATCATGGGCGAACTCGGCCTGCCGGTGATCGACAACTATTGGCAGACCGAAACCGGCTGGCCGATCCTGTCGGCAATGCCGGGGGTCGAAAAGACCGAGATCCGCTTCGGCACGCCGAGCTTCCCGGTCTATGGTTACAACCTCAAGATCTTCCGCGAGGACGGCACGATCTGTGACCCGGACGAAAAAGGGATCGTCGGCATCCTGCCGCCGCTGCCACCGGGTTGCCTGTCCACCGTCTGGGGCGACGATGCGCGCTTTGTCTCGACCTACTTCACGCTGTTCCGCGAACCGCAGGTCTACTCCTCGTTCGACTGGGGTATCAAGGACAAGGACGGCTATCACTACATCCTCGGCCGCACCGACGACGTGATCAACGTTGCCGGCCACCGTCTCGGGACTCGTGAAATCGAGGAGGCCATCCAGGGACATTCGGCGATTGCCGAAGTGGCCGTGGTCGGCGTTGCCGACCAGCTCAAGGGTCAAATGCCAATGGCTTTTGCGGTGGTGAAGAACGCCGACAGCATCGCCACACCGGAACTGGCGGCAGCGCTCGAAAAGGCGGTCATGAAGCAGGTGGACGAGAGCCTCGGCGCAATCGCTCGCCCGAGCCGCGTACACTTCGTGACGGTACTGCCCAAAACCCGTTCCGGCAAGCTGCTGCGCCGCTCGATCCAGGCGCTCGCCGAAGGCCGCGATCCGGGTGATCTGACGACCATCGAGGATCCCAAGGCCCTCGAGCAGTTGCAGCTTGCGCTGGGCAGCAAGACCTGATCGAAACCCTGTAAGAACTGGCGACCAGTTGCCAGGATTTGCCTGCCGCCTGCACGGGCGGCAGGCTTTTTTTTTTGTGCAGATGCTGTGCAACGGCAGTCGGTACGGGAACTCGGGCAAGAGGCAAAACCCGCTCCGCCAATGGCCGGGCTTTTTGTAGCATAATCGCCTGGAAACTTTGAACCTGAGGCCTTCTTGATCAAATTTGTCGACCCCGACCGCTATCGCTCGATGAAGGCAACGGGCAAGTTGCCATCACCGAAAGGTGTTGCCTTTTCGATCATCAAGCTCTTGCAGCGGGATGATTTCCGGGTCTCCGACCTGGTGCGACTGGTTCAGTCCGACCCCGCCATCGCCGGGCGTCTGCTCAAGTTTGCCAATGCCGCCGCATTCGGCCGTACGCGACCGATTGTCTCGCTGCAGCGCGCCATCGTCGCCCTCGGCGCTTTCCGGGTGCGTGACCTGGTGATCGGCCTGTCGGTGATGCATAGCCATACCAGCGGTCAATGCGCTGAGTTTGATTACGCGGGTTTCTGGGGACGTTCCCTGGCCACCGCCATTGCCTGCCAGGAACTCGCGCATTATGCACAGATTTCGAGCGAGGAGCTGTTCACCATCGGACTCCTGGCGCGGGTCGGCGAGCTCGCCATGGCTTCGCTGTACCCCGGCGAGTACGCCATCGTGCTGCTCAAGGCCAGGGAAAGGAATGGCCAGCTAGCGGACCTTGAGCGCGAATCTTTCAACATGGACTATCATCAGCTAGGCGCCACGATGCTCGCCGAGTGGGGCCTGCCCGACATGCTGATTCAGGCCGCCTACCATCATGAGCAACCGGATCTCGCCGGCTTTCGCGATGGCTCACGGGTGCTGACGCTCACCCACTCGCTGAACTTTGCGCGTTCGCTCTCGGAAGTCTGCATGGCCAACGAAGAGGCGCGCTGGAGTCTCCTGCCCGGCCTGCTGACGCGCGCCGCACGCCTGGGTATCAGCGGTGATGCACTCAACGATGTGGTCGATCGGATGGTCCGCCGCTGGCGTGAGTGGGGTGCGATGCTGCAGGTTCGCACCCAGGAGATCCCGCCTTTCGCCGAGATTCTTGCTGCCAGTCCGCCAAGCCTGCGTGTCAGCTCCTCCAGCCCCGAACAGAACGGCAAGCTCGCTTCGCCGCGCCTGCAGGTGCAGCTAGTCGGCATTCCGCAGACGGAACTGCCTAATCTGACCGAACAGATCGAAAGTCTGGGTCATCAGCCAACGCCGGTCGACCATAGCCCTGAAGGACTGAAGCAAGCCCTGCGCCAGCCGGCCCAGATCGTGATTGCCGACATGGCCATGCCCGGTCTGAAACCGGCAGCTTTCTGCCGCCTGCTGCGTCAGACCTCGGCTGGCAAGGAGAGCTATGCGCTGCTGCTGGCGTCGCCGGGAAGTGAGAGGCTGATTCTCGAAGCCATCGATGCTGGTGCCGACGACGTGCTCGTCAAACCACTGAGTATCCAGACCCTGCGCGTCCGCCTCAATACCGCAACGCGGATGCTGCTGCTGCGCGAAGAAATCCAGCGCGAACGCCGCGGCATCATGCGCTCGACCGACGAGTTTGCAGTCACCCACAAGCGCCTGCTGCAGGAAGCCCTCACCGACCCCCTGACGCAGCTTCCCAACCGCCGCCACGGCCTTGATTTTCTCGCCTCGGAGTGGGCTTTTGCCCAATCCAACAGCCTGCCGATGGCCTGCCTGCTGCTCGACATCGACCACTTCAAACGCATCAACGACACGCACGGTCATGCCGCGGGCGATGCCGTCCTGCGCCAGCTCGCCGACCTGCTCAAACGCACCTCACGCGTCGAGGATCTGGTCTTTCGTTATGGCGGCGAGGAATTTGCCGCCGTTCTCCCCAATGCCAGTATCCGCGCAGCGGTCCAGATCGCCGAACGGATCCGCAGCGTCGTCGAAAAGTACAGCTTTCTCTGGGAGAATCAAACGATTCCGGTCACCCTGAGCATCGGCGTCGCCCACCTCAATGGCGGGGAAAAAAGACAGTCAGGCGTTGATCGAGACCGCCGACGCCGCGCTCTACCAGGCCAAGAAGAGCGGTCGCAACCGCGTCGTCGCAGCTAGTTGACGAATGGTCGATCAGCACAGCAGCAAACGGCTACCCACTTAATGTGAAATTCGCGTATGCGACTCACAAATCTCCCCTCCCCCTCGCGGGGGAGCAACTGTGTTCCCAGTCAAGCTTTTTTTAGGCGCATTTTGCATGCTCTGGATTCCACGGAATACCCGATTTGACTATGGCGTTCATGATCGTCAGCATCTTGTGCATGCAAGCGACCAGCGCGACTTTTTTTGAGTTTTCCGTTAGCAAGCAAACGTTCATAAAAGGTCTTGATGACGGGGTTGTAACGTATGGCACTTAAGGCCGCCATGTATAAAGCGGTACGGACCGTCGCTCGACCACCCCAGGTGATGCGCTTACCCTTGTGGCGACCACTGTCCCGCGTTTAATGGAGCGACTCCGACCAACTTGCCAATCTGCGCAT
>NZ_SPMX01000068.1 GCF_012940005.1 Candidatus Accumulibacter contiguus
TTGGCAGCGAGCATTAGAGGCCTGGAAAGCAGACCCGTTCCATTCGGGATTCTCCGAGAGTGAGTTGCAGCGCTGGCTAGAATGGGGGGAATGGATGGTGCGACAGTTCCATCGCAGCTCCTCCGCCGTCGAAGGGCGCAATGGCCGCTTGTCCCAGTTGTATCATAACGGGCGAGGTCTGACGAAATGCCGCCTGGCTGCGCTAACGGTTATCCACAACTATGGGGTGAGACGTAGTGACGGCACTATCGCAGCCGAACGTCTGTTTAGCACCTCTTTCCCTGATCTTTTCGATTGGCTGCTCAACCAGATGGGGGAACTTCCCTTACCGAGGAAGTCCCGCCACCGGGTTGTGCATAACCCATTGAAGTTAGAGATTGTCCCGGCTTAAGTGGGAAGCCCGAGAACCAGTTGTTCATCCGCGACTTCTCCAATATGGCGACCGGCGACGTGGCAACCATCGTCGCCACCAATCTGGGGCTGACCGGCGATGCCTTTGATGCGGCGGTCGTTTTTCTCACCGGCTGGATCACCGGCACCGTCTTTACTGAGCGGGGCGCAGTCATCGCCCAGATCGTGAACAACTTTTCCCTGATGACCAGCGACCCGACCTTCGGTACTTTCGCCACGGCCTGGAACACCAAGGTAGGGAACGCGGTTGCCTACAGTGCGAACTCCTCGAGCACGGCCTCGGTCGCTTTCGGCAATGTTCCTACTGCACCCGAAGGTTCGTTCACGCTCACCAACGGTACCGACATCGCCACCGCCAACATCTTCACGGCGGGTCTGGTCTATACCCCGGGCGGTGACGACCGCATCAACTCCCTGCAGGACGAAGACCAACTGACCGGCACCGGCACCTCGCCGACGACCCCGACGACCCTCAACGCCACGCTGGGTAACGCCAACGACAACGGCGCCACGATCATCACGCCGAAACTGACCGGCATTGAAGTCATCAACACGGCCTTCACCGGTTCTGGTGGCGCCGCTGTCGTTGCGCTTGACCTCCAGGATGCTACCGGCCAGACCGAGGTCAACATCACCCGCATCTCCCAGGCCATCAACAGCGCTGAAGTAGGCAACCTGATGACGCCTGCCGCCACGCTTTCCCTGGCCAATACCAATGCCAACCAGCTCGGTACCGCCGAGTTCTCCTACGGTGCTGGCGTCCTCCAGGGCCCCAACGCGGGCAGTCTCAAGGTTTCCAACGTCCAGATCGGCACCCTGAACGTCGGTGAAAACACCTCGGCCATCGGCGCCCGTGGCGTTGGTCTCAACGGTTTTGAAGAACTGGCCCTGACCTCCACGGGCGGCGCATCCAACACCATCGGCATTCTGGGTCTGCCGATGGATACCGGTACCGCGGGCAAGCTCACCATCACGGGCGATCAGAACCTGGCCCTGGGTGCCCCGGTGCCCGTGATCCTCGGCAATACGGTCGAGTCGCTCACCTACCAGAATGGCGTGACGCAGGCCAATGGCCGCCTCTCCGCCATCGATGCATCCGGCTTTACCAAAAACCTGACCCTGAACATCCAGGCGGGATTGCTTTCCGCGGGCAAGGCGGACACCTCCGGCGTTCCCCAGAACGTCACCATCACCGGTGGTTCGGGTAACGACAAGTTCATCCTCGGCGACACCGTTCAGGCCGGCGACAGCCTCACCGGCGGCGCCGGTACGGACACGCTGATTGTCACCTCCGCCGGCACGGTCAACTCCGTGTCTTCAGTCGTTACCAGCATGGAAAACCTCGAGGTCCGCGCTTCCGCGGGTGGTGCCGTGACGGTTGACTTTGACAAGCTGCCGGATACCCTCCTCACCCTGGTTCGCAACGAAGGTTCAGCCAATAACGCTCCGCTCGCCAGAACCCTGGTCACCAACCTGAACAACCTGACCGCAGTCGAAGCGGCTGCACTGAACACCCAGCACAGCAACACCGGCTCCAACGGCATTACGCAAAACACCATCAACGCCACCCTGAAGACGGCGGCCGGTGCCACTGATCTCGTATCCCTGACCATCGCGGAAGGTCTGAACATCGACCCGCGCTTCAACCTGACCCTGGGCACCCAGAACGCCCCTGGCGCGACCGGTGCGGTTGAGAACGTCACTCTCGTGGATAGCGATACCGAGTCCAATACCGTTGCTCTGTCCGGCGTCGCTCAGCACACTGGCAAAGTCGTCCTGACCGGCGGCCTGGCGGGCACCTTCCTGAACCTGGATACCACCACTGCTGGCGCCAACGGCGGCATCTACCAGTATGAGACCAACGGTGCAGCCGACCTGAACAGCTCCAACGCCGGCCCCACGGTGGCGCGCATCGCCGACCAATCCCTGACTGCTGGTCAGGTCAAGCTGGTGGCGGCCACGATCGACGCTGCTGCCGAAGTGAGCAACGTCGTCGTGCGGGTCAGCACCAATGCCCTCTCCGTGGTCGGTGCACAGAACATCGCCATGGGTTCGGGCAACGACACCGTGATCTTCGATAACGTACCGGCCGGGGCGGTCCCCGACACTCGTGCAGGCCTGACGATCTCCGATACGGTTACCGGCGGTGCGGGTAATGACACTCTGGCTGTTGATGGTCAAAATACCCCCATCACCCTGGGCGCTTCCGAGTGGACCAACGTCTCCGGTTTCGAAACCATCCGTCTGGTGGGTGACGGTGCCGCGGCCAACAACGCTGCTGGTGCGGTCAACAGTTATAACCTGACCTTGACCAACAACCTGCTGGCCACCAACAAGGATAGCAATGGTTCTCTGGCCATCGTTGCCGACAATGACCTGTTCAACAACACCGGCCGTACCGCTGCTCAGGCTGCAGTGCCTGTGCCAGTGACCAATCAGGACGGTACGGTCGTCGGAGTCCCCAACGATGCCGGCCTGTCGTCCGGTGGGGTCACGCTCGATGCCCGCACTCTCAATGCCGGCAGCAAGTGGTCCTTCAAGGGCAACGAAGGTCCTGGTCGTTCCGCTGACCGCATCATCATGTCCGATGCCAACATCGATGGCAATGCGATCATCGACGGCGGTGCGATTGACAACATCACCAACAACAGCGGTATTGCCTCGCTGAACGGCACCACCGTCGTGGGTAACGGGGTGGTTGCCAACCTGGGTAACGCTGACGTCATCGAAGTTCGCAACGCTGCCGTGGTGGCTCAAGGCGACTTGGCGAATGTCAAGAACATCGGCACCCTGTCTTTCGTCAACGATCTGGCGGTCACTCAGGTCAGCACGCTGCAACTCAATGACAGCATCGTTGATTCCATGGTGGATAGCTACCAGGCCTCCGTTTCTCGTGCGGCAGTGGCCACGCAGACCACCGGCGGTGCAAACGTGGAAATTCTCACGATCAACGCCCTCGATAACCTGAACGTGGCCGGGGCGACGACCGGCCTGACGATTCAAGCCGAGACCCTGACCGACAAGTCCGACCTCGGTATCACCCTGGGCCGCGGCGCAAACAACGTGGCGACCGGTGGTGGTCAGGACAATGTAGTTCTGCTGGGCAACTACCTGACCGGTGTCTACGCTGGGGTCGTAAACAACGGGGTCGACATCAACGCTCAGGCCAATGTGGCGGTCGGTGTCGTGCCTACGCAACGGGTGATCACCGATACCATCAATCTGGGTGGCGGTGTAGACACGCTGACGACCTACGGTGCGATCAACCTGGCTGGCGCAACGCTGACGGGTATCGAGAACATCGTTTTCAACTCCGACGTGACCCTGACGCAAGCCCAGTACAACGCACTGAGCAAGATCACGTTTGTCGGTGCCACTCCCCACACCCTGACGATTACCGATACGCTCGCCGCGAATCCCGGTGGTGCTGATCCCATCAACCTGAGCAAGATTGTCGACACGACCTCGGGCAACATCACCATCACCAATAACGCCGTTGAAGGCGCTACGGGTACGCTGACGGCAGGCACCGGCACTGGTGGGACCAACACCGTCACCGGTGGTGCTCCCACTTACGCCCTGACGCCTTCGGCGGCCAGCGTGAACGAAGGAAGTTCGGTCACCTTCAACCTGGCTACGACCAACGTCGCAGCCGGTACGGTACTCAACTACGTCCTCTCCGGGACCGGCATCACCACGGCCGACACCACCGTCCCGCTGGAAGGGACCCTGACCGTCGGCGCCACCGGTGCCGCGTCTCTGGTCGTTATCCCGACCGCGGACGTAACTACAGAAGGTACAGAAACCCTGACGATGACCATCACGGGAACGGCAGCGACCAGCAATGTCTCGATCATCGATACCAGTACGACGCCTCCGGGACCTGTTCGTGTTCCTGTCAATCTGGCAGCCGGCACCGTCACCGCCAACCCGGCAGTGGCTGAGGCGTTTACGTATGCATACCAGATGGTTGGTGGTCGAGCAACCAACGCGGGTGATAACGAGGTTACCATCAATGGTTTCGATCCATTGACGGATAGCCTGGTCTTTGAGGATAGCGGTGTGGGCACTGTGTTCACGGAAGCGCAATTCGCCGTACTTCCGGGGGTGTCGATCAATGCAGATCCGTTCGCGAACCAAACAACGCTCTTTTTGGATCCGAATGGTGGCGTCGCAGGTGGTGTCACATTGACCGGTATTCAGGATGCAGCCCTGACACAAATCGTGTTGGAAACCCTGGCTTAACCTGAAGGTCAGATGTTGTTAGCGCTACAGCATGGAGCTTTCGTGCTGTAGCGTTTGACACGATGATTGAGCTAAGTCGACGTTTCACTAAAATATAGGAATTAAACACCATGGCTACTTCTGTTTCAGGGACAACCTCTGACGACCTGCTAATCCCGACTGTTAATGACGCGACGTATCGTGGAGGCGCGGGGAACGACACGTATATACTTACCAGCGCTATCCCAGCCAGCGCAATTATCACCATCAGCGATACCGAAGGGACCAACAGAATCCAGTTGGTCGACGGCTTGTCTATTCAATCCAGCTCATTCTTGAACAACGCCACGGAGCTAACTTTGTCCAGCGGCGCCAAGATCCGTATCCTCGGCGCCGTCAATTTTGTCTATGACGTTGGCGCCAACGCCACTTCGGGCGATGTCGCGGAGCACCCCAACGCCAGTTATTCGGAATTTGCTGCGGCATTGGGCGCCTCAGTGCCAGCGCCCGGTGCGCCAGCGGTGGTTGGTCCCCCAGTGGTCATCGGCCCCGGCCCCGTCAGCAGCTACACGCTCGCCTCCAGCACGGATGTCGCGATCGAAGGTTCGACGGTCACCTTCACCGTTACCCGGACCGACACCACCGCCGAGAAAACGCTGACCTTCAATACGGTTGGTGATACCAATGGCGGGACCGTGAATGCGGCTACCCCCGGTACCGATTCCACCCCGGCTTCCGGCGCCGTCACGTTTGCTGCGGGCGCGGCAACCGCCACCTTCACGATCAATGTCACAGCCGATCTGGTGTCGGAAGGTCTCGAAGGCCTCAAGGTCAGCCTGTTCGACGGCCTCACGTCGATCACCTCCAAGACCGTGCTGATCAACGAAGATCCGATCACCTACAACCTCACGGCGAGTCCGTCCAACGTCAATGAAGGCGCTACCGTCACCTTCACCCTGGCCACCACCGGCGTTGCCGACGGTACCGTTCTGCCCTACACCCTCTCCGGCACCGGTATCACCACAGACGACGTCACCGGCGGCCTCACCGGCACCGCTACCGTGCTCAGCAACAAGGCCACGATCACCGTCCCGGTGGTGGCCGACTTCACCACCGAAGGTGACGAGAGCCTGACCCTTGCCCTGGACAGCGGCAAAGCGTCCGTCTCCGCGCTGATCAAGGACACCTCCACCACCCCGGTCTTCACCGTGGCCGCCGGCGCGGCCAGCGTCGATGAAGCGGCCAATGCCACCTTCAACCTCACGGCTGACAACGCCGCGTTCAACGGCACCGTGGACTACACTCTGTCCGGCACCGGCATCACCGCGGACGACGTCGTTCCAGCCTCGCTCACCGGCAAGGCCACCTTCGTCAATGGCGTCTCCTCCGTGACGGTGGCGCTGGCCGATGACTCCACCACCGAAGGTACCGAAACCATGACCCTGACGCTCGGCGGGAAGTCCGACAGCATCGCGGTCAAGGACATCTCGGTTACGCCGGCGATGGGCGATGATACCGTGGCCGGTACCATCGTCGCTGGTCAGGGCACCGCCATCTTCACGCCGGCCGAAGTCACGGCTTTCCGCAACAACGATTTGACCAATCGGGGCGTTTCGTCGACGGGTACGGTCAACATTGATTTTGGTAGTGGGCAAGGTGGCCAGGTGGTGGAGCTGAAAAACGGCAACACCATGTTCGTTGCTGACAGCGGCGTTCGCGTCGGCTCGTTCAAGTACTCCGTCTCCGACATCGCCGGCCTGCAGGGCACAGTCAACGTCACTCTCGATACCGCTCCCACCATCGATCCGATCGCTGATCAGGCGATTCTTGAAGGCGCCAGCACTAAGATTACCCCGGTCGTGGCCGATGCCGACGGCGATGCCCTCACCACGACCGCTACCGATGGGAAGTACGGAACGGTCGTCGATAACAAGGACGGCACGTTCACCTACACGCATACCGATACGAACACCGCGGGTACCGACCTGAAGGCGGGTGAAGTAGTGAATGACACCTTCGTCCTCACGACCACCGACCCCTATGGTCTGTCAGCCTCGACCACGGTCAAGGTGGCGGTGACCGGTACGGAGGACCCTCCCCCGCCCTATACGCTCACGGCCGCTTCGACCTCCGTGAATGAAGGCGCTTCTGCGACATTCAATCTGGTGTCGACGGGAGTTGCCGCCGGGACGCTGGTGCCCTATACGCTGACCGGTGTGAGTGCCGCCGACGTGACCGGCGGTCTGACCGGAAAAGCGACCATTGGTGCCGATGGCAAGGCCACGATCACGGTCCCCGTGGTGGCCGATGCCACGACCGAAAACGTCACGGAAACCCTGACCGTGACACTCGACGGCACCACAGTCTCTGCCTCGACCATCGTCAACGACACTTCCGTCGGGCCGGAAGCCTCGTACTACCTGTTGAAAACCCAGGACATTGCGACGGCGAACAAGTTCTTTGGATCGCAGACCTACTTCAATGTCGATGGTGTCGGTCCGACGCTGAACACGGGCGACTTCCTGACCGGTACGGCCGGAAGAATCGACAACACCTTGACCGTGACCGACCTGACCCCGGGGGTTGCCAACGGCAACATCCCGGCCGGCGTGACGCTGCTCAACATCCAGAACGTCATCCTGAACAGCTCCAACAACACCTCGGCAGGTACGGGCTTCAGTACGGTCGGCTACGCCGACGTGCGCAACCTCACGGTCACTACCAACGGTGATTTGCCGGATCTCATTGCCGCCAAGAACGGTACGGACGGCACCGTCGTCACCGCCACGCATAACGGTTTTGCTGTCGCTGGTAACATGACCGTCGTCGGCGGCACCGATGTCACCACCACCAGCGTCGGTGGTAACATCGTGGTGGGTAGTCCCGCGCAAGCGCGTGTTCCGTTGTCCACCGAGGTCGCTACCGGTGCCATCGTCGTCAACCAGAACTCCACGAGCACCGGCTTGGTGGGCGTTTTCGGGGGCACGACGGTCAATGTCACCACGAGCTCGACCAGCAATACCGGTACCATCAACGTCGGCAACACGCCAGCCAATACCGGCAACACGTCCTCCGGCATCCTGGCCAATCCTTCGGGCAACATCAACGTCAAAACCTCCGGAACGGGTGTCGTCACCGTCTTTGGTGGCCAGGATATCGTCGTGACCGACAGCGCGCTCAAAGGTGCGGGCGCCATCACCGTCGGTGATGTCACTCGTGTGGATAGCGACAACCAGCCCGCCGGTACCGTCACGATCAACGAAGCGGCCCAGATTGCCTACAACGGCCTGGCGGGTTCCAGCAACAACAACACGGCGAGCGGTACGATCGGCGTCTTCGGCGGCACCAATGTCTCCGTCACCACCAACGCCGCCAACGCGGTCAACATTGGCAACCTAGGCGCTGTCAAGGAAAACAGCCTCAACCCCACCGGCACGATCAGCGTGACCAATACCGGAGTGGTAAATAGCGCGGCGGGTGTAGCCGCTACAGCCGCCGCGATTGCTGGCGCGACGCCTGCCTCCGTTGCGGCCGCCATGGCTGGTACGGCCTTCGCAACCGTGGCCAACACAGCCGCCGCGGCTGGTGGCGCGACGGCTGCCAGCGTTTCGGCGGCGGTTGCTGCCGCGACACCTCCTGTCGAGGGTGCTGTCCTGATCACCGGGGGCACTGACGTTACCGTCAGCACCACCGGCGCTAACGTTACGATTGGTCGCGCGGCCAACGCGGTAGTCGATCAGGTCAGTAACCCCACCGGCAACGTGAGCGTCACTGAAACCATGAATGGCAATGGCGCGGCTCGTACCGTCACTGTTGACGGTGGCGCGGCGGTCACCGTCAACGCCAAGGGTCAGAACGTGAACATCGGCACTGCCGTTAATAGCGCTCCGACCGGTGCCGTTACCGTGACTCAGTCCGACATGCTTACCGGTAACGGCGCCTACCTGGCCGGTACCAACGCCGGCAATGTCACGGTTGATGGCGGTACCTCGGTCACCGTGAATACGACGGGTGGTAATGTTGTCGTGGGTGCTGTCGTAGGCGGGGTCAACACCGTTCCGAGCGGCGCTGTAGGCATTACCCGCACTTTCAGCGGCCCCGGTCAAGATACAACGGCGGTTCTAGGCGGAACGACGGTGGACATCACCACGACCAAGACCCGTGGCGGCATCAATATTGGTACGGCTTCGGACACCCTGAACGCGGCGGGCAGCGCGCTCAAGGACGCCGCACTGGCACCGACGGGCAATGTCAACATCGTCAATGCCACGACAGTCGGATCCACGACCGCCTATGGCACGTCTGTCTCGCAGATTCGCACCAATGGCGCGCAAACGGTTTCCGTCAAGGGGGCTGACGTCGATGCCATCATCGACATCCAATCGACCCTCGCGACTGGCGGTAGCAACGCCGGTAAGGCCGTTGGCGTCAGCGCGCTGAAGAACGTCGTGATGGAAGGTCTGGCATTCAATGACGGTTTTGTCCTGCGGTCGGACGCGCTGGAAAGTTTGTCGGTCCTCAATACCCAAGGTGGTGCCAACACCATTACCATCACCAATAACACGGCTGCCCATCCCCTGAGCATTACCCAGGGCGGGAATAGCGCGGCCCTCTGGGTCAATGGTGCGCCGATCAACAACGCCGTATCCGTAGTTGATGCCAAGGCCACCAGCGTTACCGTGACCGACAATGGGACGGCCTCGACGGCAGTTCTGGCAGTGCAGGCGGTCAAGGCAACGGATCTGACGGTCAACAACACTGCCGCCGCAACGGTCAACCTCAACCTCGACGCCGAGCTGAAGAACATTACCCTCAAGGGCACCGGCGCCGTCACACTGCAGAACGTTGGCACGCTGGGCAAGATCGCTTCGATCGATGCGCTCGCCAGCTCGGGTGCCGTGACGACCGATCTGACCGTGACGTCAACTGCTGGCGTAAGCCAAAAGTTCACCGGCGGTACCGGCAAGGCTACGCTCACGGTCTCTAGCAACGCTTTTTCCTATGGCAATCAGGTTCTGCTGACCGGTGGTTCAGGCAGCACCGATGTCATCGTGGCCAACTACGTCGCGGCGGGCACCGACCTCGCCATGGGGAACACTGCGGCGGTCAAGGGCTTTGAGTTCCTGGGTCTGGGTACGCTGGCCAACGGCACCTACGATGCCACGGGCTTCACCGGCGTCACTCTGGGTGCTGTGGCGGGCGCTCCCACTCTCACCAACATGGCCAAGGATGCGTCGCTGTCGATTACGGCAGCACCGGGCTTTGCGACGACGCTGACCCCCAGCGCCGCCACGTTGGGGACAACCGATGGCTTGACGATCAACCTCAACACCAACACCGTCAATGCCATTACCGGCGAAACTGTCGGCATCAATGCCAATACGGTGACGGCCAACGGCTACGAGACCCTCTCGATCGTCAGCAACGGTGCCGGCGGCAACAAGCAAATCCTGGCGAACACCATGACCTTGGTGGATACCGGCACAGCGGGAACCGGCACCCTGGCCATCAGCGGCACCGGTAAGCTGACCTTGACCGATGCCAGCACACGCTTCAGCAGTATCGCCGTCACCAACTCCACTGCGGTCGATCTGGACGCTGTGGTCGTCTCCAACAAGGGTGCCGCCATCTCTGGCGGAGCAGGTTCTCTGAAGGCGACTGGTGCAACGGGGGGTACAGAGGTGGTCGTGGTCAGCCTCGGTGCGACGGCAGGCAGCGCAACGCCATTTGCAATTGCCGATACGGCTGAGGTGGTAATCGATGGCACCACATTCACATACACGGTTGCTGGTGCTGCCGCTAGCACCGCAACGGTTGCAACGGGTCTGGCCGCATTGATCAATGCCGGAGCAACCGGGGTGGTCGCTACCGCCAGTGGTGGGAATGTAGTGCTCACCAAAGCCGCCCTTTTCTCTGCGACGGTATTCCAGTCAGTTAATACCGGTACGGGTACGGTAGCCGCCTCGCTGGTTGGGGGGGGCCGAAGAAGCCACGATCACGCTTTCGGGTGTTGGCGCCGCCTTTGCCGCGGGTGATACCGTTCGGGTGGTCCTGAATGGTGTTAACGTGACGTCTGCTGCCGCTGGGGCAGGGGGAGAAACCGCCGCACAGATGGCGGCCCGGCTGGTTACGGCGATCAACGCGGTTGCTGCGAATGCGGCGGCTGTTGATGCGAAGGACGGCCTGTTTTCCGCAGTCGCAAACGGAGCAAACGTGGTTATCACGGGTGGCGGGACGCTTGGTGTCGTGCAGATCGGTGCGGTGTCTCAACCAGTAAATACCGGTACGGGTGGTATTGCAATCAACGCCCCCGCGATCAACTATGCCACCGCGAACGATTCCTTCACTTCCGGTTCGGGTGGCGGCACCTACACCGTGGGTCTCGGTGGTTCCTGGAGCGATACCGTCCATCGCTACTCGTCGGGTAGCGAGACGGTCAACCTGGCCGCTTCCACCGCCACGGTGGATACGCTCAAGCTGGCAGATGGTCGCGTTGTCACCAACAACGGCACCACCGGTGGCGTCACGAGCTTCACCGTTGGTAACCTGTTGCTCAGCGATTCGCTGAACTTCGCCACGGCGGGCAAGACTCCGGTGAGCAATGTCACCGTCGCTGCTGCCGTGTCCGCCGTGACCGGCGCAGCGACCATGGCCAATGTTCTTGATCCTTCCGGTGCGCTCCTGACGGCGTTGGGCAACCTGACCTACACCATCAGCAACGGCGTGATCACCTTCAGCGCCACCGGTGGCCACAGCCTCTCGGAGTTCACTACGGCACAATTGATCAGCGCCGCCGAGCTTTTGGTGAACTCCACCTCGACCGGCGGCGCCAACAAGGTGGCCGTGTTCTCCACCGCAGGCAACAGCTATGTGGTGGCATCCGACGCTGCCGCAACGCTGGCTGCTGGTGCCAATGCCAAGGATATTCTCGTGCAACTGAGCGGAGTGGCATCGAGCACGGGCTTTGGCAGCACGGGTGCGCAGGGGGCCGTGGTCAGCGATACGGTGACCAACGTGACCTCGAATGCGGTCAACTCGGGCTCGGCAGCGGTTGCGGTCTACAACCAGGCCGGCTTCTCCGCCGACACGATCGTCGCAGCCGAGATGGGTTCGGTTTCCACGAGCATCACCAACCTGGCACCTTCGGCCAAGCTGACCCTTAACGGCGCGGCGTCCAACGAAGCGGTGAGCGTCACCCAGACCGGCACTGCCGGGCTGAACAGCCTGACCCTGGACGTCACCGCAGGTCCGCTCTACAAGTCAATCACCACCACCGGCGATGGCCTGCTGGTTCTCACCCCGAGCGCCGCAACCACCATCAACTCACTGGTCGATGGCGGCAGCACCAACACCCTGGCCACCATCAAGGTTGTCGGCGGAGGTGCGGCGCTTGATGTCAAGGCGATTACCGATACCGCGCTGACGACAATCGACTCGTCGTTGGCAACGGCAGCCGTCACGCTGGGCAGCACCACCGCCATTGCCAACAGTGGCGTGACCTTCAAGCTGGCCGTTGGGCAGAACAGCACCATTACGGCGACTGGTGCCAGTGATGTCTTTACCCAAGGCGTCCCTGGTTCGCTTCTGGCGGCGGACTCTGGTGCAGGTGTGGTCACTTTGACCGCCTCGGGCTCTGCCAACACCATCACCCTGAGCAATGGCAACAATGTAATCACCGCCAGTGGTGCCAACGACGTCATCTCGGTCGGTACGGGCACCAATACGATCACGGCTACGGGGGCCAGCGATACGATCAACGTCGCTTCGGGTGCGGGTACGACTTCTGTAACCGTGGGCACTCTCGCCACGGTCAACATCGGTACGGTGAATACAGCCAATGCCGGTGCAGAAACGGTTGTCGTGACGGCGGCTGTCACGGGAGGGACGACAGACACCTACGCCAAGACCACGGTCAATTTCGCCAGCGGTTCGACGATTACCGGCAACAAAGTCAGCTTTGCTGGAACGGGCGATGCCTTCTCCATGCTCGGTGACTCCACGCCTGGAACAGATGCTACGGCGGCGGAAGTGGCCGCGTCGCAGATCAACGTGGCTGCCGCGAGCAGTCTGGCAGACGCGCTGAACATGGCAGCCAACTACACTCTGCTCAAGCAGGCGCAGGGTTCGACGGCGGCTTCGGCCAATCTGGCGGCCAACACCGGTGTGATCGACTGGTTCCAGTACGGTGGCGACACCTATCTGGTGGCCATGGTGAACAGCACGGCTGCTGCAGTTCAGCAAACCGGGCTCGATGCCAACGACATTGTGGTGAAGATCGCGGGTCTGGTCGATCTGTCGTCGGTTTCCACCTTTACCCAAGCTACGGAACTCTTCACGATCTGACCGATCGTGCAGAGTTTGACCCACCGCCCCAGGGCGGTGGGTAGAGATTCACTAAACCCCACACCTCACAAGGGTGTGGGGTTTTTCACTCCCGCTCACGTATTCGCTATTCAGGAGCTTTCATGGCAACGATCACTATCGACGGCAAGGACTACGATGCCGACACCCTCTCCGCCGACGCCCGGACGCAGCTTATCAACTTGCAGGTGACCGATCAAAAGATCGCCGATCTACAGACCCAGATAGCCATTTATCAGACTGCGCGTGCAGCCTACGCACGCAAACTGCTGGCCCTGCTGCCCCGGGAAGGAATCCTGGCCGACCCCGATCCGGCCAACCTGGTGCACTGAACCCACGGCGAGTCCGGCTCGCCTTTTTCAAGACACTCGAACGAGGAATCCCTCCATGTCAGATTGGACTGCCGGCTACGTGGCCGACATCGGCTACACTTTTGGCTACTATAGCGAACTCAATCCGCAGCGCATCAAGCTTGCCTTCCTTAATGCGGGACTGGCCTTTCCCGAAATCGGCGCCGCTTGCGAACTGGGCTTCGGCCAGGGCCTGAGCACCAACATCCATGCCGCTGCTTCCATCGTGTCCTGGCACGCCACCGACTTCAACCCCGCCCAGGCCGGCTTCGCCCGGCAACTTGCCGCCGCTTCCGGTGCCAATGCCCACCTCTTCGACGATGCCTTCGCCGACTTCGCCCGCCGGCCCGAACTGCCCGACTTCGATTTCATCGGTCTGCACGGCATCTGGAGCTGGATCTCCGACGAGAACCGCGCGGTGATCGTCGACTTCATTCGCCGCAAGCTGAAGGTGGGTGGGGTGCTCTATATCAGTTACAACACCCAGCCCGGCTGGGCGGCCATGGTGCCGATGCGCGATCTTCTCACGGAGCACTTCGACGTCATGGGCGTCGCCGGGCAGGGAGTCGTTCCCCGTATCGACGGCGCCATCACTTTCGCCGAAAAGCTCCTCGCTACCAACCCACTCTATGCCCGCAGCAATCCGTCGGTGGTCGAACGGCTCAAGGGAATCAAAGCCCAGAATCGTAACTATGTGGCTCATGAATACTTCAATCGCGACTGGTTGCCGATGCCGTTCTCCAGCATGGCCCGGTGGCTCGCACCGGCCAGGCTCAGCTTTGCGACCTCGGCTCATTTCCTTGATCATGTCGATGCGATCAACGTGACCGGCGAGCAGCAGGGCTTGCTGCATGAAATTCCCGACGCGATGTTTCGCCAGAGCGTGCGCGACTTCATGGTCAACCAGCAATTTCGCCGCGATTACTGGGTCAAAGGCGCACGCAAACTCAATGCGTTGGAGCAGTCTGAGGCGCTTCGCGCGCAGCGCGTCGTTCTTCTCCAACCGCGGGCCGACGTTTCGCTGACGCTCACCGCCGGCCTGGGCGAAGCCAAGATGCAGGCGACGGTGTACGCCCCGATCCTTGATGCGCTGGCCACTCACCAGCCGACGACGCTGGGACAGATCGAACACGCCATCTCCGGGCAGGGTATCACCTTTGCACAGCTGGTGCAGGCGGTGGTTCTCCTGACCGGAACCGGCAGCCTGTCCGCCGTACAAGACGACGCCGCGATTTCGAGAGCGAAACCGTACACCGCAAGACTCAACGCGGCCTTGTGCGACACAGCAAGAGGCAGTAACGACATCAGCTATTTGGCCAGCCCCGTGTCCGGAGGCGGTATCGGCGTTAGCCGGTTCCACCAACTCTTCCTGCTGGCGATTGACCGGGGAAAAGAGCAACCCGTCGAATGGGCCCAGCTTGCCTGGGAGATCCTTGCGTCCCAAGGTCAGATGCTCCTGAAGGAAGGCAAACCCCTGGAAACCGCAGAGGCGAACCTTACGGAGTTGACCGCCCTGGCCGCCGACTTTGCCGTGAAGCCGTTGCCGATCCTGAAGGCGCTGCAGATTGGCTGATGCCGTCGGTGGTTGGGAAAGTCAATGGGGTCAGAGACTCATGGCGCTACGTTACGCATTCTGGCTGCTCGCTGGGCGAGGATTTTCTGGCGAGCGATAGGCCTGGGCTCGGTCAATAGTGAGAGCGGTTTGGGTCGTCGTTTAATGTGAAAGAAGCCACCCGGAAGGCGAACGAAGGCCTGCTCACCATGGGTCATGCAAATGGGTTGGCGTGAATCAAGCAGCTGCGGGGATGAAGCCGAAGCGAGTCAGCGCCTTGATCCAGCGAGGAGCGTTACGCTGCACGGAGAGCTGCTCATAGTGGGTGGCGGAATCCCGGTAATATTTGCCCCGCTTGAGTATGAAGAAGAGGGTGCGCAACATGTTGTGAGCCAAAGCGACGATGGCGCGTTTGTAGCCGCGGCGAACGATCAGCGACTGGAACGTGGACTGGAACGGGTGAGCACGGTCAGCTCCATTGATGGGAAATCGCCCCACTACAGACCTCCCGGAATCCGCTCAAACCTCCCTCGATTTTTGGACAAGGCATAGGCGATGGGCCGCTCATACGGGAGAGTCGCCGACCTCGATGCGCAGCCATTTACCGCCGGGGATTCTGGCGCCGAGGCCAGTGAGCTTGCGGCATAGTTGTTCCTGGGCATAACGACGCGCCGGTTGCTGGCTCCAGGCGCACGACCACCCAGCGCTCGTCGCTGCGTACCCAGCCGTGACAGTTGAAGATCGCGTAGAGCAGGTCCACCCGATCGCTGTCCTTGGCATAGCTATCGTCAAGCCAATCGAGAAGCTGGCGGCGCGCATTCCATACCGAACTGGTGACGAAGTCAAAGAGGTTTTTCCCTTCGTTGTCGATGGCCTGGAAGGAGCGGTAATCGGACAGTCCCGCGACATCGACGCGCTCGGGCAACTGAGCCTTGTCCGACTGCCGTTGTTTGAGTCGCGTTTCGCTCACGGTGATGGCTTCAGCGAGTAGCCGGTGCCGACTGTTGTTCCGCTCGCTGCCGTCCCGATTGAAGCGGGGTTGGGTCTTGGCGTATTGCTGGTAGAGCCTGGCGAGATGCCCCTGGGTGGTCGCGATCTGCAACACCGGCTTCCCACTTAAGCCGGGACAATCTCTAACTTCAATGGGTTATGCACAACCCGGTGGCGGGACTTCCTCGGTAAGGGAAGTTCCCCCATCTGGTTGAGCAGCCAATCGAAAAGATCAGGGAAAGAGGTGCTAAACAGACGTTCGGCTGCGATAGTGCCGTCACTACGTCTCACCCCATAGTTGTGGATAACCGTTAGCGCAGCCAGGCGGCATTTCGTCAGACCTCGCCCGTTATGATACAACTGGGACAAGCGGCCATTGCGCCCTTCGACGGCGGAGGAGCTGCGATGGAACTGTCGCACCATCCATTCCCCCCATTCTAGCCAGCGCTGCAACTCACTCTCGGAGAATCCCGAATGGAACGGGTCTGCTTTCCAGGCCTCTAATGCTCGCT
>NZ_SPMX01000069.1 GCF_012940005.1 Candidatus Accumulibacter contiguus
GTGATCTCCATGGCCAGTCGGCACGCGCCATGATCAAGGCGATTCTCGACGGCCAGCCTCCGCATGAGGTGCTCCATCTCGCCAGCCGACGTCTCAAAGCCAGCCGCGAGGAATGGTACGATGCCCTCCAGGGTGAATGGACCGCGAGCCATGGGTTCGTTCTCGACGAACTGTTGCGGCATATCGAAGAACTGGAAGCGAGCATCGCCCGTTTCGACGCCCGCCTGCTCAGTGAGTTGGCGAGCGAGAAAAATGCCCTGGCACTGCTGCAAACCTTACCCGGTGTCGACGTCATCGGTGCGGCCATGCTGCTGGTCGAAATCGGCAGCGACAGGAGCGTTTTCGGTACCCCCGACCGCCTGGCTTCCTGGGTTGGCATCTGTCCAGGAAACTATGAGTCGGCGGGGAAGCGCAAGTCGGGGCATATCCGCAAGGGCAATCCCTACGTCCGCCGACTCCTGTGTGAGTTCGCTCACGCCGCCAGACGCACCAAGTCGGCGTTCCAGTCCAAGCTCTGACTCGCTTCGGCTTCATCCCCGCAGCCGCTTGATTCACGCCAACCCATTTGCATGACCCAGGGGGGTCAGGCCTTCGTTCGCCTTCCGGGTGGCTTCTTTCACATTAAAAAGGTGCAGGATGCAACGGGCTTCATGTACAATAATTCTGTACAATTTATCTGGAGTTGGACATGACCATCGAGACAACCTACAGCCAGGCCCGTGATCAGTTGAAAGCGCTGATGGATCGGGCCGTGGATGATCGCGAGATTGTGGTGGTGCGTCGCCGTTCCGGCGGGGCAGTGGCCATGATTGCTGCGGACGAACTGGAGAGTCTTACAGAAACCGCACACCTTCTGCGTTCTCCCAAGAATGCAGAGCGCATGCTCTCTGCCCTGGCACGCGCTCGGGGGGGGCGAAGTGCAGCCGACGCCTGTGCATACCCTGAAGCAGGAACTGGGGCTTGATGGCTAAGGTCGCCCGGCTTGCGGTTTTCCAGCCGGAGTTTATCGAAGATCTGCGCTATTGGGTGGAGACTGATCGCCGTACAGCCAGGCGTCTGCTTGAACTGGTAGAGGCGGTGTTGGGGGATCCGTTTGACGGGATCGGCAAACCAGAACCTTTGAAGTACCTGGGGGGTGACGTATGGTCGCGGCGCATCACCCAAGAGCATCGCTGTGTCTACCTGGTGAAAGCCGATCGCGTGGAGTTCTTGCAGGGGCGGTATCACTATTGAAATTCACGTGACTCGGAGGCGCCGTTAGCCTAGCCTAGGAAAAAAGCGAAAAAAAGGGGACAGTATAGTTAATTCCCCACGAGCCCTCGCAACTTCGGTCAAGGTAAACCCGAACGGTTGCTTGGGCGAAAAAGCCCGCATTTTTGCAAGGATGGGTAAACGGTCATGACTTTGCAAAACACCCCCGATGATGAAAGTCATGACCGTTTCCCCTCCCACGGCCCTCGCTGCATCGCGGGCCGGCTGCGGCGGCGCGGAGCAGTGCTTCGCGAAACCCCGCCTTCGCCCCCGCGAGGGGGAGGAGGGCCTTCGACAAGGTTCAGGGCTGGATTCGACACTCCGGCGACGAGAGAAAGAGATACTCGATTGTTCAGACAAGGGTCGGTGCTCGTGTTGTCAGCGGCAACGACATTCGGCTCGCTGTACAGGTTCGCGCCGCCGGGACCGACTCGCCCGGCGGCAGCCATCGGCCCAGCTCCTTTCCGATCACGAACTTCGGCGTGAATCGACTGTCACTTTTGTCCGGTTCGAGAAACTCCACGCCGCAGAGAATCCCTTCGTCCTCCACGCCGCAGCATCAAGGTGCCAGCCAGAGCCGCCGCCGCTACCACCGCGAACAAGGCTGCGGCCTGTACCCAGTGCGCGATCCGCGACAGCCGCCCGCGTTCGGGCTCGGTCAGAGCCAGTTGTTCCCCCACTGATGCGCCAATCCGGGATTCCTGGTCGCGGAGTTGCGTCAGGCGCCTGCCGCCCTCCTCATCTTGATGACGTCCTCCGTCAACACCGACAGGCTGGCCTGGTCGCACAGGGCCATGCCGACGTCGGCCAGCCGGCCCATCAACAGACCCTGGGCGCGGCTGACGTTGGCCAAGGGCTGGGCCAGGGTAGCCAGGTCAAAGCGCCAAGTTGCCAGTCGCTGGCTTGCCAGATCCCACGCTGTCCGATGTTCACTGTCTCATCTCGCTGGCTTTCTGACCCCATTGACGAAGATCACACGCGGCAGGCGCGCCTGCTTCAAATGCTGCTCCCCGTCCGCACCAGGGCCTTGCCAACGAATGACCTCGCTCGCCGTTTCGTCGATCACTGACTTGAAGGTATCGTCGGCGAGTTGCAGATAGGCGACGAGTTCGGCCAGGCCATGCTCGAGCGGCCTCGCCGCGCACAATTCGCGCAGGGTCACCTGCGAGCGATCCTGCAGGGCATGGCGGATGTGGCGTGCGAGCTGCGTGCGGTCGACCACCACCTGTGAGAACAACACCGCGGCATCGACATCGTCATCGCCCGCTGCGAGTGCGACATCGGCGATCAGGGGCTTGATCGCCGGCGTGTACAAAGGCCGCTCGATCGGCAGTTCGATGTCGGCGGCGGTGTCGGCGATGCTCATCACCGATCCCGGTGGCGGCGTATCGCGCAGCGCCAGTGCCTTGGCCTCGATGCCGTGCAGAATGTCCATGATGCGACGATTTTCCAGCCAGGCCTGGTCATCGAGAAAGCGGCGCAACTGCTGCGAAAGCTGCGCCACCGTACGCTGCGTGTGCTCGCCGGCCTCCAGCCAGTCATAGTGTACCCGGCGGGTGCGCACGTCGGGCCGTAGTTCGAGCACCGGTTGCAGCGACAGTACCCGCTCGAGCAAGGTCGTGAGTTCCTCCTGACGACGGCTCGACATCAGGAAATCCCAGAAAGCGCGAAAACTCCGCCCCTGGTCGGAGTCGGCAATGGCATCGCGCTCGCCCATGATCTCTTCGAGCAAGGCCCCCTTGGCGCCTTCCCACAAGGCGATGCGCTCGCGAACGCGCCGATCGAGCCCACGAAAATTGTGCTCGACCTCGCGAAAGTCGCTCAAGAGTTCGCGCGCCAGGGTCGTGAACTGCTGGAAGCGATCCTTGAGCCCGGTGTCGTCGAGCATCGGCAGATCACCGGACAGGACGCGCGCGATCTCGATGTCGATCTCGTCGCGGCGGCGCTGCAATTCGGCGATGCGCGCCTGCGGGTCGGTCTCGCTGCCCTCGCTCATTTGCTTCAGGAGTTCGAAGAGGGTCAGCAGGCGCGACTCGGTACCGACGAAGCTGCGCTCGGCGAGCGTCGCCAACCAGGCAATCGCCTTCTCGGTCGCCGGCATCAGGTCGAAATGCGGTTCGTCCGACCCCTGCGCATAATATTTGCGCAGCCAGCCCTTGTCGTTCGCCGCCCAGTCATTGAGGTAATCGAGCGCTGATTTCGGGAAAGCCGCGCCGCCGAGGCGCTCGCGCAGCGCATACAGCTCGTCTTCGAGCGCCTCGGCGAGGTCGGCCTGCGTCATCACCCGCACATTTGGCGCGATGAACACGCGCTGCAGAAAGCTCGCCAGCAGCGGCGCATGCTCCGAACGTAGCAAGCGCCAGGCCGGATGGCTCTGGCGCAGCAGGTCGAGGGTGGCGTAATCGAGGGTCATGACAGCAATACGTCAATCGCATCCCAGCACTTTTCCTGGACCATCACGAAGCAACAGCGGCCCTCGGAAAGCGCCGCCCATAGTCCACTGATCAAGCTCGGCACCAGCATCAGGTTGCCGCTGTCGCTGGCTCCACAGGCCAGTTCCGGCACCGACTCGAGCCGACGGAAGGGTACGTCCTTATGATGCCGGACGACGGTCTCTTTACCGATCCAGTTGAGCGTTGGCAAGTCTCAGGGCCCAGGCGGCGGGTTCATACGCGTCACCGCATCGAGCGCATCGGCCAGGTTGCGCACCGTGCGGTCGGGATTGTGGAGTTTTTCGAGGCCGAACAGACCGATGCGGAAAGTTGCGAAATCGGCCGGTTCGTCGCACTGCAGCGGTACGCCGGCAGCGGTCTGGACGCCGATGGCAGCGAACTTCTTCCCCGACTGGATTTCCGGGTCGTCGGTGTAGCT
This sequence comes from Candidatus Accumulibacter contiguus, assembly GCF_012940005.1. Taxonomy (GTDB): domain Bacteria; phylum Pseudomonadota; class Gammaproteobacteria; order Burkholderiales; family Rhodocyclaceae; genus Accumulibacter; species Accumulibacter contiguus. Next base: position 4,123 of record NZ_SPMX01000069.1, read on the forward strand.
GACGACTACGCCCGGCGCCTGGAAACCTTCGGCAGCGACACTCCTGAAACCTTTGCCGGTCAGCAGTGCGCGCACGCGCAGACCGACCTCGAGTTGCTCCTGGCGTACGCGCTCGAAACCGTAGTTTTCGGTTTCCCGCATCACGTCGCGCAGGGCTGCCAGCGTGTCGGTCGGCATCGTCGCATGATAGGCGTGAGCGCCGTTCTCATAGGTCTCCATGATCTGCATCCACTTCTTGAGATCGCAGGCAAAGCTGCTGCTGGTCGTGGCGTCGATTCGGATGCGCGCGCGTTCGCCTAGCACCACCAGCGCGCAGCAGGGCAGACCGGTCCAGCCTTTCTGGGGGGCGCTGATCAGGACATCGACTGCATTGGCAACCATATCGACCCAGACCGCACCGGAAGCGACACAATCGAGAACGAAAAGGCCGTCGACTGCGCGCACTGCCTCACCGATGGCGCGCAGATAGTCGTTGGGCAGGATCATTCCGGAGGCGGTTTCGACATGTGGCGCGAAGACCAGGTCCGGCTTCTCGGCGTGAATGCGAGCAACGACTTCCTCGATCGGCGGCGGCACGAACGCTGCCTGCCTTTCTTCACCGAGACGGCGGGCGTGCAGGACGATGCTGGCCGAAGGAATCCGCCCCATCTCCAGAATCTGTGTCCAGCGGAAGCTGAACCAGCCATTGCGGATGATCAGGCACTTCTTGTCGGTGGCAAACTGGCGGGCTACGGCTTCCATGCCGAAGGACCCGCTGCCCGGCACGATGATCGCCGTCTTGCCGTTGTAGACCGTCTTGAGAATCCGCGCGATGTCCTTCATCACGCCCTGGAAGCGCTGCGACATGTGGTTCAGGGAGCGATCGGTATAAACCACCGAGTATTCGAGCAGGCCATCGGGATCGGGTTGGGGCAGCAGTGCGGGCACAATTGTCTCCAGTGGGTAGGGTGAGAAGTGAGAGTAGTGATTGCGTCTGGGAAGGACGGGGAGCATAACGCCAAGTCCGCATGGCGCGCTAGTCACAAAGCGGCCTGGCGGTGGAAGCGACCCCCCAGGATTCGCGCGCAAGCACTTCACCGGGCACTTCCGGCGACAGCGAAGCGCCTTATCCCCTAGAATGCAATCCTGCTTACCGCAACCCCGGTAGCGCTCGAATGCACAACCCACTCCTGGAACGGGAACCACCATGGCCGGAGCCAGCCTGCTTGCCCTGATCGATGACATTGCCTCGGTCCTCGACGACGTTGCCCTGATGACCAAGGTCGCCGCCAAGAAAACCGCCGGCGTCCTTGGCGACGACCTGGCACTCAACGCCCAACAGGTGTCGGGCGTACGGGCCGAGCGCGAATTGCCGGTGGTCTGGGCGGTCGCCGTCGGTTCGCTGAAGAACAAGCTGATTCTGGTACCGGCGGCGCTGGTGATCAGCCGTTTCCTGCCCGCGGCAGTGATGCCCCTGCTGATGCTCGGTGGCATGTATCTGTGCTTCGAAGGGGTCGAGAAACTGGCTCACCGGTGGCTGCATGGCGCTGGCGATGACGACGCCCAACACGCCGAGCAACTGGCTCTGCTGGCCGACGAAGATGCCGACCTGCCGGCACGCGAAGCCGACAAGGTCAAGGGAGCAATCCGCACCGACTTCGTGCTCTCGGCCGAGATTGTCGTCATCGCGCTCGGTACCGTTGCCGACCAGTCCTTCAGCACGCAGGTCGCGGTGCTGTCAGGGATCGGCCTGATCATGACGGTCGGTGTATATGGCGTCGTCGCCGGCATCGTCAAGATGGACGACATCGGACTCTATCTGCTGACCAAAAGTGGTGCACTGGCGCGAACGATCGGCAAGGGCCTGCTGCTGGCGGCGCCGCGCCTGATGAAGGCGCTGACGGTCATCGGCACGGCTGCGATGTTCCTGGTTGGCGGTGCCATCCTGACGCACGGCATACCGCCGCTACATCACCTGGTCGAACACCTCGCCGGGCTGGCTGGTACCATTGCCGGCGTCGGCGGCGTGCTCAAGGCGCTGCTGCCGCCCCTGCTTGACGTGCTCGTGGGTGTCGTTGCCGGCGGCCTGGCCCTCCTTGGTGTCCAGGCTTTTGCAGCCATCCGTGCTGCGCTTCGCAGGCAGAAAAGACAGTAGCCGACGAGCGCCAGCGGCAACCCCGAAACGCGCGCGCCGCTTACTCTTTCGGCGCGTCACGCAGTTCGCGCCGCAGGACCTTTCCGATCGGCGTCTTGACCAGGGCATCGCGAAACTCGACATGGCGCGGCAGCTTGTAGCCGGTCAGATGGGCCCGGCAGTGCTCGATCACGGACTCCCTGTTCAGCGTCGGATCCTTCCTGACAATCACCACCTTGACCGCTTCACCCGATTTCTCATCGGGCACGCCCACCACCGCGCATTCGAGTACGCCCGGATGCGCCGCGACGACACTTTCGACCTCGTTCGGATAGACATTGAAGCCCGACACCAGAATCATGTCCTTCTTGCGGTCAGTCAGGGTCACGCGGCCATCGGCACACAGATGGCCGATGTCGCCCGTCTTCAACCAGCCGTCCTGCAATACCTTGGCTGTTTCTGCGGGATTGTTCCAGTAGCCCTTCATCACCTGCGGACCACGAATGCAGATTTCGCCGGTGTGTTTCTCGATGTCGCCCGCTCCGGTCCATGCCGGCAACTCCTTGAAATCCTCGTCTCTGATCGACAGCTCCGTGGACGGCAGGGGCAGGCCAATGCTGCCATCCCAGGGTGCGCCCAGAGGCACGGCGCAGGCGCCTGGTGAGGTCTCGGTCAACCCGTAGGCTTCGGTGAGACAACGTCCGGTCACTTTTTGCCAGCGCTCGGCCACCGGCTTCTGTACGGCGGCGCCGCCACCGACCACCACCTTGAGCATCGAAAAATCGAGTTGCTCGAAACCCGGCGTATGTAGCAGACCATTGAACAGCGTATTGACGCCGGTCATGCCGGTGAATGGCCAGCGCCCGAGTTCCTTGACCAGCGCCGGCAGATCACGCGGATTGCTGATCAGCACGATCAGGCTGCCCCACTTCATGAACGACAGCGTCGAGGTCAGGCAGAAAATGTGGTACAGCGGCAGCGGCGCAATGATGATTTCGCTGCCTTCCTTGAAACTGCCCGAGATCCACACACCGGTCTGCTCCAGGTTGGCAAGAATATTGCGGTGGGTCAGCATCGCCCCTTTTGCGACACCGGTCGTGCCACCGGTGTACTGCAGGAAGGCGATGTCCTCACCCTGCAGATCGACCGGCTGCAGGCGCGCCGCCATGCCTCGTTCGAGCGCGTCGCGAAAGGTCACGGCGCCATCGATCTGCCAGGCCGGCACCATTTTCTTCACGGCCCTGATCATGAAGTTGACGATCCAGCGCTTCGGGATCGGCAACAGATCACCGACCTGTGTGGTGATCACATGCTTGAGCGGCGTGCTGCTCAACACCTGCTGCAGTCCACTGGCGAAGTTCTCGACGATGACGATGGCCCGAGCCCCCGAGTCATTCAACTGGTGCTCCAGCTCGCGCGGCGTGTACAGCGGATTGACATTCACCACCGTCATGCCGGCGCGCAGAATGCCGAACAGCGCCACCGGGTATTGCAGCAGATTCGGGGACATGATCGCCACGCGCTCGCCCTTGCCCAGACCCGGCAAGCCTTGCAGGAATGCGGCAAAAGCACCCGACATGCGCTCGAGTTCGGCGTAGCCCATGGTGTAGCCCAGGTTGTGAAACGCCGGTCGCTCGGCAAATTTGCCAAAAAGCCTCTCGAGCAGGTCCGGGATCGACCTGAACTGGTCGGGATCGATCTCGGCGGGGATCCCGGAAGGGTAGTTCCTGAGCCAGATGCGATTCACCATGCTCTCCTGCTCGATGATGGCATAAGTAATTGACCGGATTCAAATATTGAAGCTGCTGCAAATGACATCTGATAGAGAATAGTTTTGATTTCCACGCCAACGCTTGATGGCCACGATCTGCCTCATGCGTAGTGATAACTCAAGACCCCTGATACCATCCGAGTAAAAATTGGTGGGGAAGGCCTCGACCAGGTCAAACTTTCGCTCATGCAAGACTTCCATGATGCGACCAGCCTTCATCATGGCCAACGATCTCTGAACTGCTGCCTCTTGCTTGGCATAAATCTCGTCTGTCTTGACCTCAGCGAACAATAGGAATTCTTGAATTGAAGCGACATGGAGTCGCCGTCGTACAACCAGGTCCAGCGATTATTGGCTTTGTCATGATTCATGCACGACATCGCGGCAAATTTTTTTCAGAACCATATTCATATTGCGGATTTTATAGTACAGGCGGACTGGCTGAAATATCTCGCCTGTCATGGTCATTACCAGTGCAGCTTGCTTGTTCATGGCATTTAAATAGGAAAGGGAATCAAACGAAGGGGTGTAAAGTGCTTCCGACCGTCCTGGCATCGACACCTTACACCATCGATGCGAGGGAGAAGGTAGATGCTCGAAAATCCCGCCAGGATTGACTATAGCCCAGACACGTGGCCGATGCCACTGCACGCTGCACGGCCATCGATGGTCGATGGGTCGTGAGGCGCTGGTCGCCGTCGCGTGTGAGCAGCGCGCGGCGCTGGCGCGGGACATGCCGCACCGGCAGATCACGGTATGGCCTGAACCACGGATTCCAGGGTAGGTGGTCTTCAAATACCAATCCGAACTTCTTGCCCTGCTGTGTTACGGTCGATCGCCGTCAATCGCTCACCAACTCACCCTGCGCCGGATTGCTGTCCTGTGCCGATGTCGTCGACATGCTCTTGGCGCAGCTCCGAAAGAAAGGGTAACAACAGCTCGGCTGCTGCGGTGGCGATCTCGTCGAGTGACAGCGCGCCATCCGGCCGGTACCACTGACTGCTCCAGTTGAGCATGCCGAAGAGCAACAGGCGCAGCGGTGCTGCCGAACTGCGCAACCTGCCGCTGGCAGCCAGTTCGTCCAGTGTTGCCTGCCATACCTCCTGGTAGCGGTCAGTGACCGCAGCGATTTCGGCCCTCGCCTCGGCGTCGAGTGCGCGCGATTCGTAGAGCAGCATCGGCACCTGGCAATCGCCTTCGAGAAGGTTCCCGAGATGGGCGCGGATCATCATCCGCAGGCGCTGCGCAGGGTCGACGATGCCATCGCTGGCCGCCTGCAGGCGCCGGTAGCCGGTCTCCAGGCCTGCGATCATCGCCGCCTTGAGCAGTTCCTGCTTGCTGCGGAAATGGTAGAAGGGGCTGCCCGAGCGCATCCCGACGGCCTCGGCGATATCGCGCGTGGTGGTCGCGTCAAAACCTTTCTCGACGAACAGGCGGGCCGCCGCGTGCAACAGTTCTTCGCGGCGGTTCGCTTCCAGCGTGCCTTGCCGTTGTTTGCGGCCGGCCGGCATGGTGATCAGAGCGCCGCTGCCAGGCGCGTTCCCTGATCGATGGCGCGTTTGGCGTCGAGTTCGTTGGCGACATCGGCGCCGCCGATCAGCGACAGCGGCACATTGGCGGCGCGCAGACCGGCTTCGAGATCGCGGCGCGGTTCCTGACCTGCGCAGACGATCACGTGGTCCACCGGCAGGCACTGCGGCTGGCCATCGACGATGAGGTGCAGGCCGGCGTCGTCGATGCGCTCGTACGTCACCCCGGAGAGCATCTGTACGCCGCGTTTCTTGAGCAGGGTGCGGCGAATCCAGCCGGTGGTCTTGGCCAGCCCGTCGCCGACCTTGGCGGCCTTGCGCTGCAGCAGCCAGACCTGGCGTCGTGTGGCTTCCGGGACCGGTGGACGGAGGCCGCCGCGGTTGGCGAACTCGGGGTCGATCCCCCATTCGCCCTGGAAGCGCTCGATTTCGTCGCGATCGTCGTCGGTATGGGTCAGGAACTCGGCGACGTCGAAGCCGATGCCGCCGGCACCGATGATCGCCACGCGTTCGCCGGCAATACGAAAGCCTTCGATCAGGTCGACATACGAGATCACCTTCTCGTGCCCGATACCGGGCAGTTCAGGCTGTCTTGGCACGATGCCGGTGGCGAGAACGACATGCTCGAAGCCGGCATCGGCCAGCTCGGAGGCTTCGCAGCGTTTGCCGAGTTCCAGGGTGACCCCCGCGTCCTGCAGGCGGTGATCGAAGTAGCGCAGCGTCTCGCTGAATTCTTCCTTGCCCGGGATCCGGCGTGCCAGCCTGAACTGCCCGCCAATTTCCGCGGACGCATCGAACAGGGTGACCCAATGCCCCCGTTCGGCCGCAGTCAGCGCGCAGGCCATACCCGCCGGTCCGGCGCCGACGACGGCGATCCGCTTGGGCGCTGCTGCTTTCTCGATCAATAGTTCGGTTTCCCGGCAGGCCCGCGGATTGACCAGACAGGAAGTCAGCCGGCCGGCGAAGATCTCGTCGAGGCATGCCTGGTTGCAGGCGATGCAGGTGTTGATCGCGTCGGCGCGTCCAGCCGCCGCCTTGTTCACGAAGTCGGCATCGGCGAGGAAAGGGCGTGCCATCGAGACCATGTCGGCGCAGCCGGAAGCGATCACTTCCTCGGCGACATCCGGCATGTTGATGCGGTTGGTGGTGATCAAGGGGATGTCGACCTCGCCCATCAGGCGTTTGGTCACCCAGACGAAGGCCGCGCGCGGCACCATCGTGGCGATCGTCGGAATACGTGCCTCATGCCAGCCGATACCGGTGTTGATGAGCGTTGCCCCGGCGGCCTCGATCGCCTTGGCCAGGGTGACGATCTCATCCCAGGTACTACCGCCTTCGACCAGGTCGAGCATCGACAGACGGTAAATGATGATGAAGTTCGGCCCGGTCGCCGCGCGCACGCGCCGAACCGTTTCGACGGCGAGGCGGATGCGGTTCTCGAAAGGGCCGCCCCAGCCGTCCTCGCGGAAATTGGTCTGCTGGGCAATGAACTGATTGATCAGGTAGCCTTCCGATCCCATCACCTCGACACCGTCATAGCCGGCGAGTTGCGCGAGGCTGGCGCAGCGGGCGTAGTCCTTGAGCGTCCGCTCGATGTCCTCCTCACTGAGTTCGCGCGGGCGGATCGGCGAGATCGGTGCCTGTACTGCCGACGGCGCGACAGCACCGCGATGATAGGCGTAGCGGCCAGTATGCAGGATCTGCAGGGCGATCTTGCCGCCTGCCTGGTGGACGGCGGTCGTGACCTGCCGGTGCTGCTCGGCCTGCGCCTCGTTTTCGAGTACCGCTGCGCCGGGCATCACCACCCCATCCTGGTTGGGGGCGATGCCGCCGGTCACGATCAGTCCGACGCCCCCCACGCGCGCGCTCGGCATAGAAGGTGGCGAGACGGGCGAAGCCTTGCGGAGCTTCTTCGAGGCCGGTATGCATCGAGCCCATCAGGACACGATTCTTCAGTGTCGTAAAGCCGAGATCGAGCGGGGCGAGCAGGTGGGGATACGGGTGGTGGCGCATGCGGACAGTCTCCTGAGACGGGTTGAGCGTGGCGTGAGTGATCAACAATTAAGCAAGCAATCGCTTGTTGGATTATCGAGGATTGGCTGGCTGCACGCAAGTGGAGTCCGGAGATGGCCGGAAGTCATGGCTCGTAAAGCAGGTGTCGGAATTCTTTCTATCGCAAAGCGAGTTTGCCCGTCTGATGCGGGTCAGCACCAAGACGCTGCAAAACTGGGAACAGCACCGCCGCAACCCAACCGGCCCCGCGCGCTGCCGCCTTGCTCAAGAGTACTAACGTATCGACCTTCCAGGTGATGCTCTTGCCGTCCACATCGATCAGCACGCTTTCGAGACGTGAGACATTCAGGCTTCTGTCGAGCTGTTACGCACAAGCGACGCAGATAACAAATTTGTAATTCTGCAGTCAGCTTTCTGTTGGTCAGCGTCCGGCAACATCACGCCCATCAGTGATTGACAATGGGTGCTTCCGATGCAAAGCAGTGCGCAGCGTACGGTGAAGGCAGGCCTCGCAGTCAAGCTCCTGACCTGGTTGCTGGCCATGACGACAGCTTCCGCGCAGGCGGAGACCTTGCGCGAAGTGTTCGAGAAAGCGTGGGCGAATTCCCCATCGGGGCGAACGGCAGAGGCGAAACGGGAAGAAGTCGCCGCCAGCCGAACGGTGGCCGAATCCTGGTTTCCTGCCGCCCCGAAAATTGACGCTTTTCACCGCACCGACCGCTGGAACAGCGATCTCGGTAACCAGGAGAGCGAAATCGGCATTTCGATTCCGCTCTGGCTGCCTGGACAGAAGGCTGCGCGCAGGAGCCTTGCCGAGGCCGAAGGCGAAGAGAACGAAGGCGACATCCAGGCGACACGGCTCGCCGTGGCCGGTGAATTGCGCCGAGCGCTGTGGACGCTGGTCATGGCCAGGAGTGAAGCAGAGGTTGCCGCAGAACGCCTGAAAACCGCGCTAGGACTCGAAGCGGATGTCGGCAGGCGGTTCAAAGTCGGAGAAATTGCCCGCTCCGACCTGCTGCTCGCCCGGCAGGAAACCGCCAGTGCGCGCGCAGCCGCTGCCGATGCCCAACTCACGGTGGTGCGCAGCCTGCAACGCTACCGGGTGCTGACCGGTACGGAGCGCTTGCCGGACGATCCGCAGGAGCCCCTCGCGGTGGCCGGCAATCACGCTGTCGATCCCCGCATCGCCGCCGCGCAGGCCGTTGTCGAGCGCGCCCGTGCTGCTCTCAAACTGGCTCAGGAGTCGCGCCGCGAGGCGCCGAGTATCGGTGTGCTCTATCGCCGCGATCGTGACGTATCCGGTGCCACCCCGCGCGACAGCATTGGTTTTGCCATCAGCCTCCCGATGGCCGTCGCAGCGCGCAATGCGCCGCTGATGGCCAGCGCCAACACCGCCCTGATCGAGGCCGAGGCCCGCTATCGACGGTTCGTTGCCGAAGTCGAGGCGGAGGTGTTCGAAGCCGAGGCGCAGCTCGCATCGGCCGCTCTCGGTGCGGTGCTGGCGGTCGAGCGCGAGCAAGCCGCGGCGGAGCGTCTGGCGCTGATGCGCCGCTCGTTCGAGCTTGGCGAAACCTCGCTCGTCGAGCTGCTGCGCGCCCAGTACCAGACCACCGAGGCTCGTATCGAAGGGGTCCGCAGCCGTTCCCGACTATCCGCCGCACAGGCCAATCTGAACCAGGCTAGAGGAATCACGCCGTGACCCGACCAACCTTCATTCCGACCTGGGCCGCTGCTGGTATGACGGCCATTCTGCTGGCGCTGTTTTCCCTGTCTGCGCCGATCATCGCCCATGAAGGCCATGACCACGGGGGCACCGCGAAGCCTGCCGACGCCCGACTGGCACCACGCTTCGAGGTGCGCAGCGAGGATGTGGAAATCGTCGGGGTGCTGGCCGACAAGGATCTGCTCATCTATGTCGACCGCGCCAGCGACAACGGGCCGATTCAAGGCGCACAGATAGAAGTCGAAGGGCAGGGGATCAAAGGGCTTGCCAGTGCGATGGGCGACGGGGTCTATCAAATACCCGCGGCCGCCCTTGCCCAAGCCGGCAAACACCCCCTGACGCTGACGATTCAGGCAGGGGAAATCGTCGATCTGCTCTCCGCCACCCTGGAGGTGGGAGAAGTCCCGGCGGCAGCGTCCGCCAAGGAAACTACCGAACGTCCGTGGTGGCTCTTCGCAGGGATTTCGCTGCTCCTGCTCTGCGGCGGCCTGGTCACGCGTCGCCTGCGGCGCCAGGCAAGAGAAAGGGCGATTCACCATGTCTGATTACCGCAACACCAGCCGTGACGCCCTTGTCCTGCTGTTGGCCGGTCTGCTCACGGTTCAGGTCTGGGCGCACGGCGGTGAGGACCACGGCGACGAGAAGAAATCCACCTCAGCCCCGCTGGCGGTCGCCCCAGTCCACGCCCAAGGCCAGGTGGCCTTCATCGAGCCTGCCTTGCGCTTGCCGGATGGCAGCGTCTTCGTGCCGAAATCGGCACAACGGCAACTGGCGCTACGCACCCAGACGGCACGCAAAGGCGAGTTTCCCCGCACCGTCGAACTCAATGGCCGCGTCGTCGGCGACCCCAATGCGGGCGGACGCGTGCAGACCTTCCAGAGCGGGCGGATCGAGGCCGGCCCGAAAGGACTCGCCGTACTCGGCCAGCGGGTCAGCAAAGGACAGCTGCTCGCCTGGCTGCAGCCGGCGTCCAGCGCCATCGAACGCGGTTCGCAGCAATCGGTGCTGGCCGAACTCGCGGCCCAGGAAACCGTCCTCGAACGCCGTGTCGCACGCCTCAGGCAACTGGAAGGCAGTGTTCCGCAGAAGGACATCGAGCAGGCACAGATCGAACTCGCCGCGTTCAAAAAGCGAAAAGCCGCGGTCGGCGGCAGCCTCGGCCGCGAAGCGCTGGTGGCGCCGGTCAGCGGTGTCGTCATCGCGGCCAACGCCGTCGTGGGTCAGGTAGTCGATGCGCGGGAGGTGGTCTTCGAGGTGATCGATCCACAGCGCCTGGCGGTCGAGGCGCTGGCCTACGACCCGCTGTTGCTCGCCGGCTTGGCCAAGGCCAGCGCGCCGGTGGCCGGCGGCGTTCTCGAGCTTGCCTTCGTCGGCATCGGGCGCACTCTCAAGGAGCAGGCCATGCCGGTACTGTTCCGTGTCGAATTGCCGAAAACCGGCGAGTTGCCTGCGCTTGCGGTCGGCCAGACACTCAAGGTGCTGGCTCAGACCAGCGGGCTCCAGTCCGGCGTCGCTGTTCCTGTCGTCGCCGTGGTGCGCAATGCGGCCAATGAATCGGTGGTCTGGGTGCACGAAAGCGCCGAGCATTTTGTCTCGCGCAAGGTCAGGATCGCGCCGCTCGACGGCCATTCGGTGGCCGTGACCGACGGGCTGAGCGGCGGCGAGCGGGTCGTCGTACAGGGCGCCGCATCGCTGTCCCAGATTCGTTGAGGGCGCGCCGTGTTCAATTTCATCATCAACACCAGTCTCAAGCAGCGCCTGATCGTGCTGGGCGTCTCGTTGCTGCTGATCATTTATGGCGCCCTGACCGTGCGCAGGATGCCGGTAGACGTCTTTCCCGACCTCAACAAGCCGATGGTCACGCTGATGACCGAAGCCGGCGGCATGGCGCCGGAAGAGGTCGAGCAGTTGATCACCTTCCCCGTCGAATCGGCGATGAACGGGATGCCCGGCGTGACGCGCGTGCGCTCCGTGTCGGGTATCGGCCTGTCGGTGGTGTATGTCGAGTTCGCGTGGGGCAGCGAGATCTACCGTAATCGCCAGCAGATCGCGGAGCGTCTCAACCTGGTGCGCGAGCAGTTGCCGCAGGGCATCGTTCCGCAGATGGGGCCGATCTCGTCGATCATGGGCGAGATCCTGCTCATCGCCCTGCCAGCCGACCCCGACAAGGTCAGCCCGATGCAGGTCCGCGAATACGCGGACTGGGTCATTCGCCCGCGCCTGCTGACCATCGCGGGCGTCGCGCAGGTCATTGCCATCGGTGGCCAGGTCAAGCAGTACCGCATTGAACCCGATCCGGCCCGCATGCAGGCGCTGGCAGTGACGCTGAGCGAACTGGGAGCGGCGCTGAAAAACTTCGGCGGCAACACGGCCGGCGGTTTCGTCGATGCGGGTGGGCGCGAATATCTGATCCGCAACATCGGCCGCAGCAGCCGGCTCGAAGACCTGCAGAACCAGCCGGTGGCGACGCGTCAAGGGCAGGTGATCCTGCTCCGCCAGGTCGCCTCGGTCACCTTGGCGCCGGCCATCAAGCGTGGCGATGGCAGTTTCCAGGGCAAGCCGGCCGTCATTCTCTCGGTGCAGAAGCAACCGACGGCGGACTCGGTGGCCTTGACGCGTGCCGTCGAAAGAGCCCTCGCCGAGATGGGCAAGAGTCTGCCGCCGGGGGTCGAAACACCGCAGTTCCTCTTCAAGCAGGCCAATTTCATCGAAGCGTCGGTCAATAACGTCGAGGAAGCGCTGCGCGACGGCGCCATCATGGTGGCCGTCATCCTGTTCCTGTTTCTCGCCAATCTGCGCACGACTTTCATTTCGCTGACTGCCATTCCGGTATCGCTGCTGCTCACGGCGCTGGTCTTCCACTACTTCGGCCTGTCGATCAACACCATGACGCTCGGCGGGCTGGCGATTGCCATCGGCGAACTGGTGGACGATGCGGTGATTGGCGTGGAAAACGTTCTGCGCCGCCTGCGCAGGAACCGCCGCCTGCCTGATCCGAAGCCGGCACTGGAAGTCATTGCCACGGCCTCGAAGGAGGTGCGCTCGGGGGTCGTCTATGCCACACTGATCGTCGTCCTGGTATTCATTCCGCTGTTTGCGCTGCCGGGCATCGAGGGGCGGCTGTTCACGCCGCTCGGAGTGGCCTATATCGTTTCCATTCTGGCCAGCATGGCGGTGGCAATGACCCTTACCCCGGTGCTGTGCTACTACCTCTTGCCGGCAATGAAGCCCATCGATCACGGCGACAGTGCCCTGGTATCCCGGCTCAAGACATGGGACGAACGCCTGCTCAACTGGTCGTTCGATCGCGGCCGACTCCTGCTCGCCGGTGCGGTCATCACCGTGGCGCTGGCGCTGGCATCGATCCCCTTCTTCCCGAAATCCTTTCTGCCGCCGTTCAACGAAGGCACCCTGACGGTCAGCGTGCTGCTCAACCCGGGCACCTCGCTCGCCGAGTCGAATCGCATCGGCACGCAAGCGGAGAACCTGCTTCTGACGGTGCCGGAAGTCACCGAAGTGGGTCGCCGGACCGGTCGGGCCGAACTGGACGAACACGCCGAAGGCGTCCATTCGTCCGAGATCGAGGTCGACCTGAAAGCCTCGGAACGCGGCCGCGAGGTGATCATCGCCGACATTCGCCAGCGCCTCTCCAGCCTGCCGGCGGTGGTCAGTGTGGGACAGCCGATTTCGCACCGCCTCGACCATCTGCTTTCCGGTGTGCGGGCGCAGATCGCGCTGAAGATCTTCGGTGACGATCTGGATACCCTGCACGGGCTGGCCGGTGACCTCAAGGAGCGCCTCGCCCGGATACCCGGCATTACCGATCTGCAGATCGAGAAGCAGGTGCTGATCCCGCAGTACAAAATCCGCGTCGATTACGACGCCGCCGCGCGCTACGGCGTCACCTCCGGCGAGCTGCTGCAACGGCTCGAACAGTTGCTGGCCGGCGAACGGGTCGGCCAAGTCCTGGAAGGCAATCGCCGTTTCGACCTCACCCTGCGCTTGCCGGAAGACGCCCGCGGCGAGCGCGGCCTGGAAAACCTGCTGATCGAGACGCCGACCGGCCGGGTACCGCTCTCAAGCCTTGCCACGATCGAGGATGGCGACGGCCCGAACCAGATCGGTCGCGAGAACACGCGCCGGCGCATCGTCATCTCGGCCAACAGCGATGGTTCCGACATGAGCCGGATCATTGCCGACATCCGCTCCGAAATCGACCGAACAGCGATGCCGGAAGGTTACTTCCCCCTCCTCGAGGGGCAGTTCCAGGCCCAGGAGGAAGCTGCGAGACTGATTGCTGTACTGGCGCTGGTATCGCTGGCCATGATCTACCTGGTCCTCTACAGCCGCTACCGTTCGGCAGTGCTGACGGCCATCGTCATGGGCAACGTGCCACTCGCGCTGGTCGGGTCGGTGGTGGCCTTGTGGATCTCCGGCCAGCCGCTGTCGGTGGCGGCCCTGGTCGGCTTTATCACGCTGACCGGCATCGCCACCCGCAACGGTATTCTCAAGATCAGCCACTACATCAACCTGTGCGCTTTCGAGGACGAGGTATTCGGGCGAAAGATGATTGTGCGCGGCTCGCTGGAGCGGCTGACCCCGGTGTTGATGACCGCACTGGTCGCCGCCTTCGCCCTGACGCCGCTGTTGCTCTCCGCGGACGCAGCGGGCAAGGAAATTCTGCATCCGGTGGCGGTGGTCATTTTTGGCGGACTGATCAGCTCCACCGTGCTCGACACCTTGCTGACGCCGGTCATGTTCTGGCTGTTCGGTGAGAAACCCCTGCAACGCTTGCTGGCCGAAAAAGCGAAAGAGTCCTTTTAACCCTACCCTGTGAGGAAGAATCCATGCAACGCACCCTGATTTCCAGCCTGGCCATGGTGGCTGCTTTAATGTCCGTCGGCAACGGCGTGTTCGCTCATGACGATGCTGTTCTCGACAAAACCAGTGGCTCCCACGGTGGCCAGCTGCGCATGGCCGGCAGCTACCATTTCGAGCTGGTAGTCGCCAAGGACAGCAAGGAAGCCAAAGACAACCCGGTCACGGTCTATCTCACCGACCACGGCGACAAGAAAGTCCCCGCGGCTGTTGCTACCGGTACGGCGACGATTCTAGCCGCGAAATCAAAAATCACGATACCGCTGGCTGCGTCCGGCGACAACAAGCTGACAGGGATCGGGAAATACGCCTCGGATCCCCAGATGAAGGTCGTCGTGTCAATCACTTTCGCTGACAAGAAGACCGAGCAAGCGCGGTTCACGCCGTTAATGTGAAAGTCGCGTATGCGACTCACGAATCTCCCCTCCCCACTTGCGGGGGGAGGGGTCGGGGGGAGAGGGAAACGGTCATGACTTTCATGATCGGGGGTGCCTGGAAAAGTCGTGACCGTTAGCCACAGCAGCATCCGATGGGCATGGAGATCACCAGCATTGAAAACTGTGGACGGCACCGCGGTGTCGCAATTCGCCCTCACTGCCGGTGTCACCTTCCACTGCAGAGCGTTTGTAATGATCGTACGTTCTGGCCAGCAAACAAGAAGACGAACCCCTCATCGGGTTGGTCTGTTTTTGCGTACTCCCGCGTGTTGGCGCGGGTTCGTGCGGGTTCCTGTGGACTTCGAGGCCTCCCGCAGGCGCCCGGATTTGGCCGTTTCCGGCCAGGAGCAGACGGCGAGGTAGTCCAAGATTTGATCGTTTGGGCGACTGCCCTTCTGTCGAATCCGGCCGCTGCGCGTCGGCCATGAGACGTCCGGAATCATCGATCGGCAGGACAGCGGCTGAAACTGAGTCGAAAAACGTTGGCGATGGCGTTTCAGCTTGGCTCTTTCCCGGTTTCGATGATGGCGTCAAGCGCGGCGACGCCGGCACGCGCCACCTGGGCGTCTTCGCCGGCCTTGACGCCGGAGACCCCAACCGCACCGATGACCATTGCATCGCACAGGATGGGCTCGCCACCTTCCAGGGGAACCACCGGCATGGCGAGCGCGGCAATACGGCCATTGTTCACCATATCCTCGAAGACCTTGCTCGGTTTGCCACTAAGGACGCAGGTGCGGGCCTTTTCCGGGGCTACGGCAGCACTCATGAGCGGTGCACCGTCCATACGCTGCAACCACAAGGCGTGTCCACCGGCATCGCATATGGCTATGCTCACTGCCCAGCCGCGCGAGATGGCTTCTGCCTCGGCTGCCGCCGCGACGAGTTTGGCGTCGTCGAGAGTCAATGCTTTGATGGTTCGCATCGGAAGTATCCTTGAGTCATGCGCTTCGGTTTTCGATCAGGTGATCAGGATGGCGCGTAAATAATAATTGACGTTGGTCAGCGTCGGCCCGGTCACCACCGAGTCGCCGAGCGCTTCGACCTTGTGGACCGCGGGTCCGCAGGCGCGCCGGCCAATACTGCGCGCGCGGCTGATCGAGCGCCGGGGGCGCGACGAGCCTTTTCAGCTCGCCCCGTATACCATCGCCGTCGCCATGATCTCCTCGGCTTCGTGGCGCCGGTGCAGCGCCAAGCCCAGCGCCGCCATGTCTTCGGCCTGGCGCGCCAGAACCAGCTGCGCAAAGGGCAGGAACTCCACTTCCTCCGTGCGCACGTGCTCGTTGAAGCGCCTCACCAGTTCGTGCAGCAGCGCGGAGTCCAGCCGGGGCAGGTCGCCGTTCGCGATGGCTTGCACGGCTGGTTCTAGCTGCTTCCACAGCTGCGCGATCTCGCGATGCTCGCGGACGAGTTGCGCGACCATGGCCTGTGCCCGGTCCGCTTCGTCGCCCGGCCCCGCGATCTGCAGTACCGCAGGGAACAAGTCGCGCTCCTCGTCATCGTGGTGGGCGAGCAAGCGGTCGCGGAACATTTTCAGCACGTCCGCGGCGCACCCGCGCGCCCGTGCGGCGGTGGAGACCATCTCGGGCAGGCCGAGTGAGGTTTCGAGCAGCGTCACGAACCCGACGTGACATCTGGAAAAGTCCTGCAGCGGGGCGGCGGCTTCGGCCGCCTGGCGGGTCGATGTCTCGGACATGGTACCTCCCTTCTCCGAGTTTGCATGTTCGTTTAAGAATACGCAATCCAACGCCCCTCCGCAAGTATGAGTCTGAACGAGGGGTGCGATCGAAAGTATTGTGGGAGAGTGTGTGCCCGGGTGCCGAGACCTGCCACGCCATAGGCGACGTCCATCCCGGCGCCTATGGCCGGATCGT
Source organism: Candidatus Accumulibacter contiguus (assembly GCF_012940005.1). GTDB lineage: Bacteria > Pseudomonadota > Gammaproteobacteria > Burkholderiales > Rhodocyclaceae > Accumulibacter > Accumulibacter contiguus. The sequence goes on from NZ_SPMX01000069.1 coordinate 20,461, forward strand.
TCGCATCAAGATCGAAAAGACTGGCCTTGAATTAGCGAAATTATAGGTGTATGCTTGATTTCAGTAGTCTCACTGAAAAAGGCAAACCCGTCGAAAGGCGGGGACGCAAAGTCACCGATCTAACGGAAACGGCATGTTTCCCAGGATAGCGGGGCCGCCAGGCTCACAGAGGCAACGTCCGGACAAGTTCCGTTCACGGTACATCCCTCACCAGCCCGTCGGATTTGCAGGCGGTTTCATTCCTGACCCGTAGTTGACCTTGCGCCAGCCCTCGATTGTTGTGGCTAGGCAGTGCGTCCTTATGGCGCTTGCAACAAGGAAACTCGGCGATGGCATTTCCATTCGAAAAGGTAAGCAGCTTCCCCGGCGGTGCCCGCTCGGTGGTGGATTTCGGTCGTCCCCAGATCCTTGTTGAAGCGCCGGCTCGCGTCGCCCAGGGGTTCGAGCGAATGCGCATTGAACTGCCCGTCTGCGCAAGAATGCCCCACGTTTCACCCTCAAGTTTGGCCTCAAGTTTGGCGGCTTGCATGCCGTTGTTTCAACCATACCCTTCGGCAACTTGTTGCCTTGCTCGCCGTAAACATCTCAGGCCAATGAAATGAAAGCGAATTCCGGATTCACCCTGATCGAGGTGATGATCGTCATCGTGATCATCAGCATTCTGGCGGCCATCGCCGTTCCAAACTACATCGAATATCTGACCAAGGGCCGCATCACCGAGGCGGTTAGTGCGCTTTCCAGCATGCAGGTCAGGATGCAACAGCATTTCCTCGACGAGCGTACATACGTTGGCGCCTGTACGGCCAGCTCGGTAGCACCACTGCCGGCCAATACCAGCAATTTCACGTTTGCGTGCTCCGGTCTTGGCGCGGCGGCTTATCAGGTGGATGCCACCGGACAAGGTAGCATGGCTGGCTTTCAATACCGGATCAACATGCTTACGGCGTCTGGCAAGAGCACGGTTGCCCTGCCGAGTGGCTGGACGCTCCCGGCCCCCAGTACCTGTTTCGTCCTGAATAAAGCCGGGGGGTGCTGAGCGATGTTGGGCCGTCGGCGTGGATTCACCCTGATCGAATTTCTGGTGGTGATTACCCTCCTGAGCGTTCTTCTGTCGCTCGGTGTTCCGGCCCTCAGCACCTATATGGCAAATGTCCGTCTGCGTACGGCGGCAGAAAAGGTCCTTGCCGACCTGCAGACGGCCCGCGCCGAAGCCATCCGTCTGAACAGCAATTCCTCGCCTTTTTTTCCTACCGAGACGCCGGCCAACATCGTGATCACCAGCAGTGTGACCGACAGTAGCGGCGGCAATGATCTCGTCTTCACGCCGTTCGGTGGCACCACCCTGGTGGCCCCCGCGGTGTACAGCTTCACCAATCCGGTTGCCGGGGCCTGTCATGCGGACGGTGGCCCGATACGCTGTCTGAATGTTTTTATCACCACCGGTGGCGGGGCTCGCCTGTGCGACCCCGGACTGACCGCCGCTCAAAAAGCAGCGGGAGATACGAGGGCATGTCCATAATGAAGACTCTTGAACGTTCACAATCCGGCATCGTGTTGCTGGAAGCACTGATCGGCATTCTGATCTTTTCTCTGGGTATCCTGTCGATGGTGGCGCTGGGCGCCACCGCCGCCACCGTGCAAGCCGATGCACAGTATCGCACCGAGGCGATGAATCTGGCCGAGCGAGTTTTGAGCCAGATCTGGACCGGGGTCGACCGGACCCAGCAGACCATCAATGGGGTGGTCATGTCCATGGTGAGCGCAAGCTCTCTGACCGATTTCCAGCACTTCAGCGATGGGGACAACTGCGTGTTCACCGGGTCGGCTTCCACCAATCCGGCGATTGTCGACTGGGTAGCCACCTTGCAGCCTACCGGCAAGCCATCCCCGCTTCCCGGCTCCACGGGAAAACAGCAGATCAGAGTAAATACCGCGGTCAACAATCAGGTCAGCATCACGATTTGCTGGCAGGCGCCTTCAGATAACAAATTGCGCCACTATACCCTGGTGAGCTATGTCAACTGACCCTTCCAGGCGACGCATTCTGCCGCGCAAGACTGCGCCGATGCGTCCTGGCAGGGGCTTCACACTGACCGAGTTGCTGGTCGGCGTGGCAATCGGATTGATCGGCATCATCGCCATGTTTCACGTGCTGTCGACCTGGGACAAGACGAAGCGGACGACAGCTGCCGGGAGCGATGCGCAGATTGCCGGGGCGGTGGGTTATTTTCTTCTGGAGCGCGATCTCAAGCAGGCGGGCATGGGATTTGGCGCGGCCAAGAGTACGGTGATGGGTTGTAACATTTCCGCGATCGTCAACGCAACGGCCACGACGACGGCACGTGCCGCATTCACTTTCCCGCTGGTACCCGTGAGAATCAGTCAGGGTGCCAGTGGCGCACCCGACAGCTTGCAGGTGTTATATGGCAATTCTTCCTTCTTTACCGCTGAGCAAGCCTTCAAGGCCTCCACGAGTATCAGCAAGAAAACTGACTCGCGGAATGGCTTCAAAGTGGGAGATGCGGTCATCGTCTCTGACGGTGCAGCGAATTGTGCGCTGATCGAAGTCTCCGGTGATACCAATACCGATTTGCTGACGCTTGATCACGCTGCGGGCAGCCTGCGCTTCAACGCCGCTGCGGGCACGGGAGCGACCTTCAGTTCCGGCCTTCTCTTCAACCTGGGAAAGACGCCTCAGTTGAATACCTGGCAGGTGGCCAATGGTACCCTGGTTGTTACCGACGGCCTGTATCGCAATACTGCCATACCGGTCGCCGATGGTGTGGTCAATCTGCAGGCGCAATATGGCATCGATAGCGATGGCGACTTCAAGGTCGATACCTGGCAGGATGCCGATCCGGTCGACTGGACCCGTCTGCTGGCGGTACGCGTGGCCATTCTGACCCGCAGCCAGCAGTATGAGCCGACGAGCACCGGACCCGTCTATGTCACCCAGACGGCACCTGTTCTGCCCTGGCTGGACAGCAGCAATGCCGCCATTCCCTTCACCATGAAAAATGTGGACGGCACCGACGATAATAATCCGGGGGATGACAATGACTGGCGAAATTACCGTTACCGGGTCTATGGCGGGATGATTTCCCTGCGCAACATGGTCTGGGGAGTATCGCCTTGAGCGCTCCGGCAAAACCGATCGCCCGGCCTGAAGTTGCGCCACGCGGCCATCAGCAAGGCCTGGTGATGCTGATTGCGCTAGTCATGCTGGTCGCCATGACCATGGCGGGTCTGACCATGATCCGCGGGACCGGGGCCGGTCTGGGGATCGCCGGCAATCTGGCCTTCAAGCAGACGGCGACCTCGGTTGCGGATTACGGAGTGGAAAACGCGATCGCCTGGCTCACCAATCCCCTGCGCACATCCGAGGTTCTCAAGACCGACGACACCGCCGCCGGATATTACTCGGCATGGGGCACCGACTTCTCGCCCCTGACCTACGACTGGACGAATTCAAAACTGCTGACTGCCGATGACGGTTTGGGTAATGAAGTGCGATACGTCGTTCATCGTCTCTGCGAGACACCCGGTCTGGCCCCGAACGCCGCTCTCCAGAAGTGTGCGACGGTGAATACACCCTGTGCCAGTTGTTCGAAGGGGGGCGATGCCAGCTCGCTGATCGATTCGGTTCAACCCTATTACCGGATCACTTCACGGGTCAAGGGTCCGCGAAATACGGTCAGCTATATCCAGGTGATCATGTATTAATGGGAAAAGTGACAAAGCATCAAGTCGGATCCCGCCGGGGTTCGATTCTGGTTCGGTAGCGGCAATGCAGGTTGCTGCCAAGGAGACTGCGATGGGAGATTTCGGGAAATTGATGGTGGCTGCTGTCCTGCCAGGCGTGTTCCGTGTTCTTGCGGGCCTTTCAATGGTCATTGCATCGAGTGTGGCGCAGGCCGCATTGACCGATATTTCCGACGCCCCGTTCTACAATTCCACCTCATCGCAGCTCAAGCCGAACATCATGCTGCTCATGGATACTTCCAATTCCATGCGTTTCTCGCACATGCCGGATCAGATCGAGGGAACCAATAGCGGTTTGATGCCGATCGGTTACAAGAGCTATCAGTGCAACATCCTCTATTACAACCCGAACCGGGTTTACGAGATTCCCAAGGATAGTTCCGGGAATCCCTTGCCAACCCCCAGTTTCACCGCCGCACCCTACAATTATTACTCGACGGACACGCGGACCGTCGATTTGTCCAGCCTTTTCCAGGCCTATGACACCTCGACCCGGCAATATCAGACGGTCTCGGATCCCCCCCCAAGCCGCCTATTACTACCAGCATTCGGTTGCCGGTGCGAAGAACTATCTGAACACTCCCTGTAGCGATGCGGATGTCGGGGCAACGGTTCCCGCCGGCGACGGCGGCACGTGGACGCGCGTCCTGGTTTCGTCGACATCGGGAACCGGCGGGGTCGATGAACGGCAGAATTTTGCCAACTGGTATACCTTCTACCGGACACGGATCAGTCTGATCAAAAGCGCCGTCAGTCTCGCCTTCATGCCGCTGACGGACAGCAGTCGTGTCGGTTTCATCACCGTCAATCCCGATCTGACCGGCAGCGCCAACTACCTGCCGATTGCCGATTTCAATGCGACGCAGCGAAGCAACTGGTTCAGCAAGCTGTTCAGCCAGGTGCCGGGCGGATCTTCTCCTTCCCGTGAGGGGTTGGCGCGTGTCGGTCGACACTATGCCGGCAAGCAGGACAGCATCAACAGTGGCATGAGCGGTGACCCGATCCAGTTTTCGTGTCAGCAGAACTTCACCATCATGACCACTGACGGCTACTGGAACGTGGCCGCCGAAACCGCCGGACCGGTGCAGCTTGACGGTGCGACGCTGGTCGGTCAGCAGGATGGCACGCTGGATACCGTGATCGACAATACCCACTGGACGCAGCGCCCGATGTGGGACGGTGGACCCGACACCTCCCGAGTGAGCACCGACAAGACCACCCAGTACCAGTCGGTCATCTGCGTCAGTCCCTATGCCAACCGGACAACGTCCCAGAACCTGCAGAGCACCTCGCAGAATCTGCAAAGCACCTCGCAGAATCTGCAAAGCACCTCGCAGAACCTGCAAAGCACGCTGCAGAACCTGCAGAGTACTTCTCAACTCACGAAAAGTACCTCGCAGATCACGCAAAGCACGCTGCAGAACCTGCAAAGTACGCTGCAGAACCTGAAGAGCACCTCGCAACTCACGAAGAACACCTCGCAGCTCACGAAAAGTACGCTGCAGAACCTGCAAAGCACGCTGCAAAATCTGAGG
>NZ_SPMX01000007.1 GCF_012940005.1 Candidatus Accumulibacter contiguus
TGGCTCATGACCAGCGCCGCGCTGGTCATCCTGATGTCGATCCCAGGCCTGGCACTGTTCTACGGGGGGCTGGTGCGTACCAAGAACATGCTCTCGGTGCTGATGCAGGTCTTCGTGACCTTCTCGCTGATCAGTGTGCTGTGGGTGATCTACGGCTACTCGGTGGCCTTCACCGAAGGCGGTGGCTTCTTTGGCGTGCTCGACAAGATCTTCCTCAAGGGGATCACCGTCGACTCGGTCGCTGCCACCTTCAGCAAGGGCGTGGTCGTCTCGGAGTTGGCCTATGTCATCTTTCAGGGCGCTTTCGCAGCCATCACCTGCGGGCTGATCGTCGGCGCCTTTGCCGAGCGTGCGAAATTTGCCGCGATCCTCGTCTTCATGGTGATCTGGTTTACGCTCTCCTATCTGCCGATGGCTCACATGGTGTGGTACTGGGCAGGTCCGGACGCCTATCTTGACGCGGCAACTGGCGAGGCAGCCACCAAGACGGCCGGCTTCCTGTTCCAGAAAGGCGCACTCGACTTCGCCGGCGGCACCGTGGTGCACATCAACGCCGCCGTTGCCGGTCTGGTTGGCGCGATCGTCATCGGCAAGCGAATCGGCTACGGCCGCGAATCGATGGCTCCACACAGCCTGACCTTCACGATGATCGGTGCTTCGCTGCTGTGGTTCGGCTGGTTCGGCTTCAACGCCGGCTCGGCGCTCGAAGCGAGCGGTGGTGCAGCACTGGCGATGGTCAATACCTGGGTCGCCACTGCTTGTGCGGCAATGTCCTGGATGCTGGCCGAATGGATGATCAAGGGCAAGCCCTCGATGCTCGGCGCAGCTTCCGGAGCCGTAGCCGGTCTGGTGGCAATCACCCCGGCGGCAGGATTCGTCGGTGTCGTCGGCGCCATTGTCATTGGCCTGCTGGCGGGTGTGATCTGCCTGTGGGGCGTCAATGGGCTGAAGCGATTGATCGGTGCTGACGATTCACTCGACGTCTTTGGTGTGCATGGCGTCGGCGGCATGCTCGGTGCAATCCTGACTGGCGTCTTCGCCGATCCTTCGCTTGGTGGTACCGGCGTCTATGACTACGTCCTCAACAAGGTCGGCGACTACGACATGACTGCCCAGGTGATCAGCCAGTTGTGGGGGGTTGGTACCGTGATCGTCTGGTCGGGAGTGGTTTCTCTGGTCGCTTTCAAACTGGTCGACATGGTCATCGGCCTGCGGGTACCCGAAGAAGAAGAGCGCGAAGGTCTCGACATCACTTCACACGGCGAATCGGCCTACCATTACTAGGTTTTCTCATAATCCGTTCTCTCCCCTTGAGGGCGCCTTCACGGCGCCCTTTTTTTCTGGGAACGGTGTCGATACGTCAAGTGCATAGGCAGCAAATGGCTAAGCCAACGGAATGGAAAAGCGCCCGCCTGCATTGACAGACATCAGGCCCTTCCCTATACTCCGCGGTTTCCCAGGGTTGGTAGCTCAGTCGGTAGAGCACTGGACTTTTAATCCATTGGTCGTGGGTTCGAATCCCACCCAACCCACCAAGCGAAAACAGTTGCTGCGTCAGTCGTTGAAGGCAACATGGGGCGTTAGCTCAGTTGGTAGAGCAGCGGACTCTTAATCCGTAGGTCCAGAGTTCGAGTCTCTGACGCCCCACCAAAGAAAACAAGCACTTAGGAAACTTGCAGATGTGGCTTTTTTCTTGCCAGTCGTTTCCGTAAGCACATGGTAATCCAAACAGGACTAAAGTTGGCCATCGAACATTAGGTTGGCCAGTTCACGGCACTGTTTGGCGATCGCCAAGACCACAGGAAACCGTCTTGCACCGCGGCGCTTTGTTTCCTGAATGGCTCTACTCATTCTCAAACCCTTGGCTGGCAAATTTCAGCGTCCGGCTGTTCTCGGTGACGGTGCGCACGACATGATCCGGCGCCCCACCCGGGATCTCCGCCTCCACCTCGATGGTTACCGTCACTCGGGTTCCAACGAGACCAAGCAGATGCGAAATCACTTCATCCGCGATGCGGCTGGCGTCGCGGCCAACGCGAGTGGCATCGAGGACGGCCGTGCCGTGGAAACGCTTCGGTCTGGCGGCGACAGGCTGAACGTCCCTTCCCGGTTCCCCGGCCTGTGGGCCAGAAATCGTTCCGGGACCGCCCCAGGTCGGCGCTTCCGGGGCACGCCTCGACCCCGGGTCCGCGCGCTCGGCATCGAGCTGCCGGACGGCCACCTCGGGTTTTACCACCAGGCCCGGCGCGTGAGCATCGGTCAGGGTGAGCATCTGCCCCGCGCGCAAGCCCTGGTAGCGACCCGCCGCCTCGTCGAAACTGTCGGCGAAGGCAAAGCCGTCCTGTGTCCACGTCAGCAGATTCACGCCGTCACTGATCGCGTGCAGCAGAACGCTCGAATCCCTGAGCCGGGGCAGGTAGAGGTAGCGCGCGAAATCCTCGATCAGTTGTCTCACCGCCACGTGATTGCCGCGCCAGAGCGGCACACGCTCCAGTTCCATGCGCAAGCGCGTTGAGGCAAAGGTGGTCAGATACAGCTCGTCACTGCGCAGTTTCCTGCTGACGCGCACGGCCAGCGCGTCCGTCCCGGATAGCCGCTGTGCTTCCCAGGTGATCGGCGCTTGCGGTGTCGCCTGCACCGGCACCAGCAGCCATTGATAGGTCTCCGGCAGCCTGGCGGTGACCGTGCCATCGGCGGCGGCTCTTTGCGTCTCGGCCTGGGTGACCTGATAGGGAGTCAGATTGAGTTGGCCCCTCTCGGCGAGGATCGACTCCCACGCCAGGTATTTGCGTGCCGCTTCGTCCAGGTCCTGCAGGCGGGTCTTGTCCGCCGCCAGGAAGACCAGCGTATTCCGGTACAGGCGGGGCGCATTGCCGCGAGATTCGAGAATGGCCCGCGCGGCCACTTCGCCGGCGCTGTTGCCTTCCTTGCTGTACGGATGATTGACGCCCAGCACGACCAGGCGCGCGTCCAGATCGTCCGGCACGTCGGCGCCGGTTGCCGGCATCGGATGAATGCGCGCGAAGTCGCCCTTGCGCTCCAGATCCTTGCGCAGGCGTTGTTCGATCTCCTGCGCGACCTTGTCCGGATTGCGCTTGAACTGCTCGGCGCGGTCCTCGGCCACTTTGGTGACCGTCGGCTGCGTCGAATACCAGTAATGCGGCCCGTCCTGGTAGAGGTAGGTGCCCGCGCCGGCCAGGCGGCGCAGGGCGTCGCCGAACACCGCCGGCGATTCGCCCGGCATCGCGCAGCCAAGTTTCACGCGCCGATCCTCGATCCCCTTGTGCGCGGCGTCCGTGGTCGGCGCCGAGCCCATGTAGATCGCGCGCGCCACCCGCCGGCACGCCGAGACCCGGCCCAGATTGGGCAAGTCCCGGTCCAGCTTCAGCGGCAGTGAGTTCGGCCCATCGACATCCTTCTCGATCACCGGCACCCAGTTGTCCGAGAGGTAGCGCGTCAGCTCGGACTGCACGCGCGCGTCGTCGATCGCCACGTTGCCGGGCAGGATCAGCGGATTGCGGTCGCCCTTCTCCCATAGACTGTGGATCACCGCCGCCATCAGCCGCAGCACGCCACGCGTGCGCTGGAATTTGACCAGCGTCGACCAGTCGGTATACAGCCGGTCGAAGATTTCCGGGTGGATCGGATACGCCGCGCGGATGCGTTTCTCGTAGTCACTTTCGCGGCACTCGGGTGGAAACTCGGCCTGCTGCGTGCGGTAGAAATCGGCGAAGGCGCGCGCCACGACGTCCCGGTCCTTGAACTGCGCCGGGTCGGCAAGCGGCTGGAACAGGCGCCGGCGAACGATTTCGAAACCCTCTTCGGCGCTGGCCGGACGCCACGAGGCTTCGACACGCCCGACGACGTTGCGCAGCCGGTCAAGCGCCTCGCGGCCGCGCGTGCCGCCGACTTCGACATCGTTGGCCTGCGTGTGTGGCGAGCCGGAGGTATCCGACGCCGGCAGGCTGATCACCAGCAGGCAGTGCTTCGCCAGCTTCGCCGATTCGGTCAGCACCTGCGCAAAGGTGAATTGTGTTTCGAAACCGCCGGCGGGCAGGTCGCTCTGGTCGTGAAGCTGGCGCGCATAGGCCACCCACTCGTCGACCAGGAGCACGCACGGGCCGTAGTCGTTGAACAGCTCGCGCAGCACGTCGCCGGGGCTGGTCGCCTGTTCATCGTCGGCTGCCAGCCGCGCGAACGCCTGTCTGCCGCCAAGCTGCCAGGCCAGCTCGCCCCACAGGGTACGCACGAGTGTGCCGTCGGGCTTGGTCGACGGGTTGCCCGGCGAAATCTTGTTGCCCACCAGCACCACGCGCCGGGCCGTCGGAATCCTGCTGGCGCCCGCGGCGGACATTACCTCGTCGATGCCGGCCAGCTCGGTCGGCGCGATGCCCGAGAAGAGGTGGTAGAGCGCCAGCATCGAGTGCGTCTTGCCGCCGCCAAAGTTGGTCTGCAACTGCACCACCGAGTCGCCGCCGCCGGTGGTCAGGCGCTGCACCGCGCCGACCAGCATCCCCTTGAGGCTTTCGGTCAGGTAGGTGCGGCGGAAGAATTCCACCGGGTCCCGGTATTCGTCGCTGCCCTCGCCCAGATGCACCTGCCACAGATCGGCGGCGAACTCGGCCTGCTGGTAGCGACCGCTGGCCACGTCGACATGCGGCATGACCACTTCGCGCCAAGGCTTGAGGTTGCCGGTGACGCCGCTTTCGATCGCCGTGCTGGCCGATTTCCGCTTTTCGCTGCGCGCCTGCTCGTCGAAGCGCACGCGCAGCAATTCCATCTTCATCTTGTCCACGTCGTCCGCCTGCGCGGCCGAAACAGCGGACAGCAGCCGCCCAGCCGAATCCAGCGCGCGGTAGGCGTCGTCGCTCGAGAAGGGTTCCTGATGCGCCCAGGCGTTGCGCACGGTCACCAGCTCATTGACCAGGCTGCGTTCGCTCTTGCCGAGAATCTGACGAAACACCTCGGCCCATTTGCGGTCCATGACCACCAGCGAGGCGGCGACGTCCTGGAGGGATTCGCCCTTGCCGGCGGCAAGGCGGGTATCGGAGAGGATGTCCTTCACTTCGAAAGCCCAGCCGTTGCCATACTTCGCTTTCAGCTCCCGCTCGATGAACGGCAGCAGGCCGCTTTTCAGAAGCTCCAGCGCTTTGCCGACGCGCTCGTGGTTGGTAATGGCCATGGTGGTGTTACTCCGATTCGAGCACGGTTTTCAGTTGTTCCAGCAGCCCCCCCGGCAGCGCGAGCTGCACGGTGTCCCACAGGATGTTCTGGTTGATGTCGAAATACGCGTGCACCAGGCGATTGCGCATGCCGACGATCTGCGGCCAGGGTACGCCGGGAAATTCGCAGCGCCCGGCTTCGCTCACCTGAGTTGCGGCCTCGCCGACAATCTCCACTGCGCGAGTCAACGCCAGGCGTAACATCGGGTCGCTCTCCAGGTCCTCGCGTCTGCGTCCCTCGACGAAAGCCAGCGCCTGGCTGGCCGCGTCGATCATGTGGCCGACCCGCCAGCGATCATTCGGCGACATACTGCACCTCGGCCGTGCGAACCACCTCGTCGCGGAAGTAGCGACTCAAGTCCTGCTCGGTACGCAGGTCGACTTTCCGCCCCCCGAGGGCTTGCGACAACTCGATTTCCATCTGCGCCATGTCGAGCAATGTCGGTCGCGCGTCAGGCAGAAACTCGACCAGCAGGTCGACGTCACTATCCGGTCGAGCCGTTCCCTTCAGTTGCGAGCCGAACAGCGACAGGCGGCGAATGTGATGGGCTTCGCAGAACTGCGCCAGCGCTTCTGCGTCGAGGTTCAATAGTCGTTTCATGAAAGGCTCCTTCGCTGCTTCATTCGTGCCCAAACAGGTCAGGCGTACCAGGTATCAACGCGCGGGGTTTTTCGGCGGCCAGGCGGGTGATCTCCGGCCAGCTCTGCACGAGACCGTTGTAGGCCATGGCCTCGACGGCGCGCTTCTTGCGCTCGCACAGGGTGTAGAGGCGGTAACAGAGTTCGCGGGCGGTTTCGGCCTTGCTGCCGAGCTTGGCGACCAGCGCGGCCGCGGCGCTCTCACCGCCGTATTCCAGCGCGCGAATGAGCTGGTGCACGATTTCCCAGTGCGTGAGCCGTTTGTCGGTCAGCGGGTCCCAGTCGGCGGGCAGCTCGGCGGGTTTAAGCAGGCGCACCCTACCGGCCCGGGATACCAGAATGCCGGCTTCGTCGAGGCCGCCGACGCTGGTGTTCTTGGACTTGGAAAGCTGCTCGGCGACACCGTAATCGCCTTCGGCAAAGCCGGTCTGGTCGAACCAGGTGAGCGCCCAGCGGCTGTCGGCGTCGAAATCGCCTTCCTGTTCGGCCAGGGCTTCGTCCAGGGTCTGGTTGATCAGCGCCAGGGCGGAGCGCACCGGCAGCGGTTTGCCTTCGGCATCGAGGACCTTCGCGTAGCGCGTATAGACCGCCATGCCGGGGCCGATCGCCGCCTGCGCCAAGTCCACCGGGGCGATGTTGCCGGCTTGCAGGTGCGCCAATGCTTGAGGAAGTTCGGCCTTGAGGGCGGTGACGAAATCGCGGCGGGTGGCGGTGGGTGCGGTGGCTGGACGTTGGCGACAGACGAGGACGATACTTGAAGCGAGAGCGTTGGTTCCCGAGCCGATCATGCGGTTGCTCAGTTCGGTGCGCATCGGCCAGGTGCCGCTGATGGCGAAACCGGCTTCGATGACGGCAGCGAGAAAAGTGTCCCAGCCGGTATTGGTCGTCCCGTCCGCGCCGTCGCTTTCCGCCTGCTTGAAGGCATAGTAGATGGTCACGGGAAAGGCCGTGTGTGCCTGTTCGGCGAGCCGGTGCATCGCGTGGGTCATGCCATAAAGGAAGAAGGTCTCAGCCTTTTGCTTGCTGCCGTGGCGGTAGGGCGTTGCCACCAGTTCTTCGGCCTTGGGCACCGCCAGCGTGGCGAAAAGCTCGGGGAACACCGAACGCAGCGAGCGGCGCAGCCAGACGTAGAAGAAATCCGACAGATCGGCGTAGCCGATGTTGTCGTAGTAGGGAGGGTCGGTGGAGACCAGTTTATCGCTGCTTACGGATTGCGCAGCAGCGTCGTCTTGGGTTGCGTAACCAGATGTCGCCGTGAGCGATGCGGCTAGTAGCGCTTTTGCAACAAGATCTATGGCGCCTCGATAGTTACCCGATGCGCCACCAAGTGGATTCGACTCCGCAAAATCCCATGACATGGGCAAAGCCTGTCTACTGAAGGTATTGATGATGCCACTTTGGGTCGGCGTGGGGTCCCAACGGCCAAGCGACGAGCCTCGGTCGGCTACCTTGTTCAGCGCAAACGCCAAATACACCCCCAACGCATCCGCATACGCCGTGGCGCCCGCGCCCACTTCCGCCAAGGCTTTCCCGTTATCGGGCAGGCCGGCGGTGATAGCGTCGCGCTTCACCCGCTCGCGCGCTTCCTGCACCAGGTCGGAAAAGGTCGTCAGTGCGACGAGTTGGCGCGGGGTGAAGAGGTCGCCCCAAGTGCTTAGCCCGTACGGCGTGCAGTTGCCGCCGGTCATCCGCGTCGGAATGTCGCCCTCGGGTTTCCACGTCGGCTGCGCAGTCAGGGCAATGGCTTCCATTTCCGGCGTCGGAGCCAGATAGGTCCGTCCGCGATCACCCTCAGCCACAATGGCCATCAGCCGCGCGCCCATTCGCCCAGCCTTACCTTCGGCTTTGATGTAGTCGCCGGAAATCGGTGCGCCAGACATCAGGCATCCGAAATTCGCCCGTGCGAGCTTGGTGCCGTTCTTCGCTCCTTCCGCATTCCTCGGCTTGCCCACCTTCACCGTGAACCGATAGCCGCAGCCTTCGATCACGGGCTCGACATAGGCTTCCTTGCCGGCCTTGGTCGAGAGCATGAAGGTCGAGGCAAGCGGTACATCGACACTGGCGAAGGCCGGGTTGGGGCTCTTGACCGTGCGCGCCCACAACCACGCGATGACCGTCAGCTTCCGGCCCGCGTATCGTTTCAGGTCCGGCCGCTCCTGCACCATCGCCGCCGTGACCTCGACCTTCGGGTAGAGATGGCCGATGCGCTTCTCGGCCTCGTCACGCATCCACTGGCCGTAATAGCGGACGTCCTCGGCGAGGCCCTGCGCGCCTCGCCAGCTCTTGTCCATCTGCGCTTTCTGGCGCTGCGCATCCGGGTTCACCGGCGGCTTGCCGGCGAACTTCGGCGGTATCTCGATCATCGCCTTGTTGATCAGCACCGCCACCGGATTCAGATCGCTGGCGTAGCTTTCCAGCCCCAGCCGCTGCGCTTCGAGCGGCAGCGCTCCGCCGCCGGCGAAGGGGTCATGAAAAGCCGGCAGCTTGTAGCGGTCGAACAGTTCCTTCGCCCGTGGATGGTCGGCATTCTCCGCGCAGGTATAGCGCCAGCTCTGCCAGATTTCGTCGCGCGCCTGCTGCAGCACGGCCTCGTTGGTGGTGTTCTCCCACTTGACCAGTTCCTCGATGATGCGGAACAGCCGCTGCCGTTCCTTCTCCTGCTTCTTCTCCGTCGGGAAGATGTCGGGATGCGCCGACGGGTCATCGACCATCTGCGCGAAGATCACCGCCCGCGCCGCCGCCAACGGCCGCCGCGCCCACCACAGGTGCAGCGTGCTCGGGTGGCCGTGCCGGATGGATTTTTCGCGCGCACTGGCGATATTGATCGCCTCCAGCGGCAGCGCGACTTCGATGAGCTTTTTTCTTGTAGGTCATGGTTTGAGAATCGCTTTCGAAAGCGAGTGATATTGCTTCAGGCGACCATTTTGGTCCGTCTGCAAGTAATCCTCGCGCAGCCAATCCACCAGGCCCGGATCGGGTTGGTCGCCGAGGGTGTCAATGAGGTCCCGCGCGTGTTGCCTGCGTCGCTCGTTGAGACGGGGGCAATTGAGACCGAGGTAGCCGATCAGATAGTTCGCTTTAGCTACATCGGCAGTTGTTGGCGCGATACCCCCAGTCAGGAGATACGAAAAAAGCGATGCTGTGGCAGGATCATGAGGAGCAGAGAAACGCGCCGCATCCCATGCGTGTTTGGGGTTCCTTCTGCGGTCATCCTTGTAGCGTCCGCAATGCTCTACCGTGCCGCCATCGCATGAGATCGCCATGTTGGTGTAGTCGTAAGTTCGAGACTGATTGCACCTACGAGGCTGCATATGTTCGATGTGGCCTTCGTTGTCGGCCACTTCGCTTTCGCAATAACAGCACAGTCCCTGCTGCTCCCTGCGCAAGTCTGCGTCCACGGTGACATGGCAAGGTGTCCCCATGAATGTGCCCCAATCCTGGTTTTTCGGTTGGTCGGCAAGGCAGTCTGGCGCCACGTTGCGTTGAATCCTCCTCATTGCTTGCCCAGCACTTGGATCTGACGAATGCGCAGGTCAGCCCGGCGCAAATCCGGATCGCTGCGGCCCAGTGCGGACTCCAGATCGTTTCTCAAGGCGCGTGCCGCTTGCGTGTCGTGCTGGCGGTTCTCAATCAGGCCGAGGTACCCGTTCAGCTTCTGGACGGTGTCGATATTCCGGGGGCGCGAGTCGGCGCCAAATACTTCGGCGAGAACGCGCGAGTTTTCTGCGCCGTAGGTGCCGACGTCCTCCGGGATCTGCTCGAAACTGTGGTCGGCCCCGAGCAGGTGGATATGCTCACGGCGCACCGTGGTCAGGACGGCCGGGCTATGGGTGGAAATGATGAGTTGCGTGTTCGGGAAGGCCGCACGCAATCCGGGAATGACCGTCTGCTGCCAACGGGGATGAAGATGAAGCTCAACCTCGTCAATGAGCAGAATGCCGGGCGCCTCAAGCGGGTTTCGCCACGCTGGGTTGGCTTGCGCCAGGCGACGGGCGAAATCGAGAACCAGGGCGAGCAGATTTCGGTAACCATCGCTTAGTTGGGCAAGTTCAAGTGTGTGGACGTCGCCATCAACTTCCCGAACATCAACCATCAGTCGGGGCGGACTTCCGTCAAAATAGAGACGTTCCAGTCCTTCGACGGTGTGCATCAGAGCCTGCCGAATCGCGCGCAGATCGGCAAATTCTTGCCTTTCTTCAGCCTGCGCGTTGATCTGGACTCGAAGCTCGGCATTTTCCCGCAGATAAAACCACTGACACATGGCCGTGAAATCCGCAGCCGCATCGAGTGCATCGGCAAACGCCTTGTTTCTGGACAGGTCGAGCTTGAAAATGTCTCCGAGCTCGGGCATGCCCCCCTTCCGTCTGGTGGCGCGGTAGTAGGCCACGACAGGCAAGGGAATAAGCGCCTGAGGACTCCTGCCAATCTCGCGCCAGAGAGCCTGGACGTATTGGTTCAGGCTGGATAGACGTTCGCTGGTGCTGTTGCTGTAACTGAATCGAGCTGGGGGCTGATAGACAATGTATTGCGACCATTCCAACGCGGCCGCTTGACCTGTCGGTGTTTTTCCCGAGAAGTGTTCGATCGGGTAGTAGTCATTGGCGCTGGCTCTGATTTGTACAAATTGCTTTGGTGCACCAGCAGCATCGGTTGTTGGCGGTGCGATATAGATGTCCGTGGGCAGCAGCGAGACGCCCTGTGCTTTTCGTTGCCGCTGACTGCCCGCCCCGTTAGCCGCCACGAGCTCGTAGAGGGCGATGGCAGCAGCATCCAGGATGCTGCTCTTGCCCGATCCATTAGCACCGACAATCACGTTGATGTCAGGTTGGAAATCGACGTTCAACGATTCAAAGCAGCGGAAGTGGGTAATTTCAATTCGGGATAGCTTCATCTCTGTGCCTTATTGACGGCCCCCTGAACGCAACTCGAAGTGCACCGACAAGGTCTGGCGGTGGGCATGGGATTCCTTTGCAGAAGTCTCAACACTGTTGAGAGTATTTCTGGCGCATACCGGTTTATCCCTTCGCGTCCAGCAAATGGGCCAGTCCGACGCGAACGGCCATGGCATCGCTGGCCGCGAGCTTCCCGAGTTCGCCGCGCACCAGGCGATGGTCGAGTGTAAAGAGCTTGAAACGCACCTTGGACGGCGCCGGCAAGCCGGCGGCGGCGAGGTCGGCGAGTGGGCAGTCGAGCGGCCAGGGGGCGTTGGCCTGCGAGATGATCATCGCCATCACCGAATGACCAGCCGGCGTGTTGAAATCCGCGTCATTCGAGAGCACCAGCGCTGGGCGGTTCTTTGTGGCGTTGCGGTCGGTGAAGGGAAACGGTACGCGGACGACCGCGAAGCGTTCAAAGCTCACGATAGGCTTCCTCGTCGGCGCTGCCCGACCACTCGGAGAGCGTGCCTTCGACAGCGCGCAGGTATTCGAGGTCCAGCGGTTGCACGCGGCGAACGGTCGCCGTGCCGTCGGCGCCGACTTCCCAGGCGATCAGGTCGCCGGGGGCGACATGCAGTGCGGCGCGCACGTCCTGCGGAATCGTGGTCTGGCCCTTGGCAGTGATTTTGGCAACGGCAAGCATTTCGTTCTCCAGTAAGGATTGCATTACATTCTTACTTTACAGCGGGCATTCGGCTGAATCAAGCAAGCGGCTAGGCTTAGCGCGGTGTCCCGGCACGCGCCAGCAATCCGGCAAAGTCGTAATCGACGGTCACAGCGTTGAAATCGGGTTCGCGCTGAAATGGCTGGCGCAGGTAATGCACCTTGTGCGTTTCGGCATCGATGAACTCGACAATGGCAAGAATGAAATCCTCAGGCTTGTTGAGCGAGTAGAGAATTTCGTTGCGCGTGACGGTGATCGTCGGCGCGCCGGCAACGCGGCCCTTCACTTCGATGAAGCGCAGCTTGCCGGTGCCGGGAACGCGGCTTTCGATGTCGTAGCCGAGCTTCTCGAATTCCCGGTCGGTGGGTTGGAAGCCGAGCTGGCGCTCGATGTCCATGATGATCGCACGTGCGCGGGCGGCGCTGATTTGCGTATCGACGGGCGCCGTGGGCGTGCTCGCTGTTTGGCCGGTCATGGCCTTGATCAGGCCGATCGGGACGACCAGCATCCCGCCCAGTACCACCGGCGGCAGCGGCGAGAGTAGCACTTCGAGCTTCAAGTCGTCGAGACGTTTTTTCGAGCCGCCCTTGAAGAAGGTCTGCGCGCTTGCGTGCCTCGCCTGAGTTGAGTTTGGCATTGGGTCTCCCAGCCTGCTCCTGAAGCTTGAGTTCTTCGGCGCGGTGGTCCCACCAGGTGATTTCCTTGGTGAGGCGATCCTTGACCGCCGCCTCGGTCTTGCCGATCAGTTCGAGCTTGCGCCCGCGGACCTCGGCCAGGTGTTCCGGTACGACCTGGGTGATGGCATGGGCCTGGACCTGCTTCTCAAGGTCGCGCGTGATCCACTGGCATTCGGGGCGGTCGAGGATCGCTTCGCTACCGGGTTCGCCCGCAGCGATTGGCCGATAGTCGAGATAGGGCGCGTAGTGCACATGACGCGTGGTCGTGTCGGCGTCCACTTCGACATAGAGCATGCGTTTCGACACCACCCGACGCTCACCGGCGCGGGTGAGGCCGGCGTCCTGGATGGCATGCTCGAGGTAGAACAGCACCCGCGGCCGCATTCCGGGATCGCGTTCGTCAACCAGCACGCTGCCGCGTTTCAGCAGATCACGATGACGCTCCAGCGTCAGGTCGATCACGGCGTCGAGCAAGGGGTGGCCGGGGCAAACAAACGCGGCCAGCGGCTGGCCCTGCGGTGCGACGAGCGATTTTTCGAAGGCGATCCGCTCATAGCGCGGCAGCACGGGTTCGCCAATGCCGATCAGGCGGTCGCGGTTGCGCACCGTGGCGGGTACGTGGGTGATTTCGTAACGACGGGGCTCGCGCTGTTTGGCGGCGCCACCGAGCCGCTTGAAGGCTGCGTGGAAGAACGACTCGATGTAGTGCGGTTGCAGCCGGCGGGCGGCGGCGCGCTCCATGTCTTCGCGGATGCGCTGCACCCGGCTGGCGTCCATGGCGTCGTGGGCGAGCGCTCGTTCTTCAAGCAGGCTCTGCAGGTGTTCCCGATCCGTCGCGACATCGAGCACCGTCGTGAGGAGGGCCTTGACCTCGGGCTTCTCGCCGTAGCGGATGGCCTTGATCAGCAGCTCGCGCAGCGACATGACCTTGCCGTTGGACTCGAAGGCGAGTTTGCCCAGCACGTCGAACACTTGCCCGCCAAGGGCCTGGCGCGCCTGTTCGAGCTTTTCCAGCAGCCGGCGGTAGACGTCGCCCTCGCGCGTATCGTCCGCCACCAGATTCCACAGGTGGCAAACCTCGGTCTGGCCGATCCGGTGGATACGGCCGAAGCGTTGTTCGATCCGGTTGGGGTTCCAGGGCAGGTCGTAATTGACCATCAGATGCGCGCGCTGCAGGTTTATGCCCTCGCCGGCGGCGTCGGTCGCCAGCAGTACCTGCACCTCGGGGTCGTGCCTGAACGATTCCTGCACCTTGAGGCGCTCTTCACGGCCGATCCCACCATGGATGATGACGACCGCCTCCTGGCGGCCGAGCAGCGTGCTGATGCGTTGTTCGAGATAGTTGAGCGTGTCGCGGTGCTCGGTGAAGATCACCAGCTTCTGGTGCGGCGAAGGGGTGGGGGGGTGGGATCGCGCCGGCACCGTAGGGAGCTGGCGGTTCGGCGACGCGGTGGCCGATGGCGGCCGGGGTGAAGATTTCGGAGAGCAGGCTGGCCAGTTGGCACCACTTGGTATCGGTGCCGCTGCGGCAGACCGCCAGCGCCTGGCTTTCCAGCCCTTTCAGGGTTTCGATCTCGATGCGCAGTTCGGCGATCGAGCGGGCAGCGGTGGCCTGGTCGAGAATTTCTTCCTCGGCGGCAGCGACTTCGTTGTCGGGTGCTTCGTCCAGGTCTGCAACGTCTTCGTTATCGAGGGCAGGCAGTGACGCCGGGAGGATGGTCGTGGTTTGGCCGCCACGCTGCAGGACTTCCAGTTCCCGCAGTCGGCTTTCCAGCCGTTCGCGCCGGCGGCGCAGCGATTGGTAGATGGCCTCGGGTGAGGAGGCCAGGCGTCGCTGCAGGATGGTCAGGGCGAAACCGACGGTACCGGCGCGCTTGTCGTTTTCCAGCGCCTCGGCGCGGTTGAATTCCTCGCGCACGTAGTCGGTGACCGCCCGGTAAAGCGCTGCTTCGGCGTCCGACAGTCTGTAGGGCACGGTGTAGGCGATTCGCTCGGGGAACAGCGGCGTGCCGTCGAACTTGAGCAGGCTCTCCTTCACCATCCGGCGCATGAGGTCCGACACGTCGGCGGTGTGCACGCCATCGCGGTAGCGCCCCTCGAAACGGTCGCCGTCGAGCAGCGCCATGAACAACTGGAAATCGGCTTCCTTGCCGTTGTGCGGCGTCGCCGACATCAGCAGGAAGTGGCGTGTGAGCGTCGAGAGCAGTTGGCCAAGGCGATAGCGCTTGGTGTACCTGGTCTCGCCACCGAACACGGTCGCCGACATCTTGTGCGCTTCGTCGCAGACCACCAGATCCCAGCGGCAATCGGGCACCTGCAGTTTCTGCTGCACGTCTTCATTGCGCGAGAGCTTGTCGAGGCGGGCAATGCACAGGTTGGTTTCGAGGAACCAGTTGCCGGTGCGTGCCGCTTCGAGCTTGTCGTTGGTGAGGATCTCGAAGGGCAAATGAAACCGGCGATAGAGTTCGTCCTGCCACTGTTCGGCCAGGCTGCCGGGGCAGACGATCAGGCAGCGCTGCAGGTCGCCACGCGCGACCAGTTCCTTGATCAACAGGCCCGCCATGATTGTCTTGCCGGCGCCGGGGTCGTCCGCCAAGAGGAAGCGCAACGGCTGTCGAGGCAGCATGGTTTCGTAGACGGCGGTGATCTGGTGCGGCAGCGGGTCGACGATCGAGGTATGCACCGCCAGCACCGGGTCGAAGAGATGCGCGAGGCGAATGCGCTGGGCCTCGGAAACCAGGCGGAAGAGCGCGCCGTCGCCGTCAAAGCTCCACGGCCGGCCCTGCTCGACGACTTCCAGTCGTGCCTCGTCGTGGCGGTAGAGCAACTCGTTGGCCACCTTACCGGAGGCGGTCTTGTAGGTCAGCTCCAGCGCCTCGGAGCCATACCATTGGACGCTGACCACGGTCACGAGGGCGTCAGGAACGATGCCGCGGATCGCCGCGTTGGTTTGCAGTTGTTCGAGTTTCATGGCCGATCGGAATTTGTCGTTGTTATTCGCGTCCCGCAGTTGGCTATTGTCCATCAGCACAGTGGGATTCGCACGGAATTTTGAATGGTGCACAGGTTCTGCAACTGAACTTCTTGCGATGCCCAAAAATCTTCGCGCCGCGGAAATCCCTTCGGCATCAGCCGACGAGCGCGAGTGTCTAAACTTCAGGATCTTGTAGAGATATCTGCGAATTTCAGCTGCAATTCGCGGGCAGGCGCAGGCGGTCGAGTCGCAGGCGCTGGCGTTCATCGAAGAGGCGCCGGGCGGCCAGGCTCACCGCCACCATGGTGCCGAAGCCGGTGCCGCCGGCGATCAGGAACATCACCAGAATCTGGTACTTGACGGCTTCCACTGGCGGCGTGCCGGCCAGGATCTGGCCAGTCATCATCCCCGGCAGGCTGACGATGCCGGCGGCGGACATGGCGTTGATGATCGGGATCATGCCGACTCGCATCGCTTCGCGGCGGCTGTCGGAAATCGCCCGCTGCCAGTCCTGACCCAGCGCCAGCCTGGCCTCGATGATCGGGCGCCTTTGCGCGGCGTCCTGGGTCAGCCGGTCGAGTCCCAGCGAGATGCCGTTCATGGTATTGCCGAGCACCATGCCGAGCAGCGGGATCGCGTATTGCGGCGCATACCAGGGGTCGGTGCCGATCACCAGGAGCAGCGCCAGCAGCGTCACCGTGAATGACGAGACGAACATCGACAGGGTGCCGACGCCGAATCCCCAGCCGCCGACAAAGCGGCGTTTTTGCCGGACCATCACCTCGCGCCCGGCAACCACCAGCATTACCGTCGCCAGCAAGGCCACCCAGATCGCTTGCGTACTCTCGAAAAGCACCTTGAGCACCAGGCCGATCAGAAACAACTGCACGGTGCTGCGCACAGCCGAGATCAGCAGTTGACGTTCGACGCCGATCTGCATGCGCAGCGACAGACCGGCGAGGGCCAGGATCAGGAGCGCAGCGATCGTGAGATCGAATGGCGAAAGTGCGATCACGTTCATCGCCGTTCCCTCTCGTGCAGCCTGCCCTTGTCGAGGAGGTAGCTGCGTTGCGCGACGCGCTCGATCTGGCCGGCGTCGTGGCTGACCCAGAGCAGAGCCGCCTGCCGCTGCTGGCGATAATCGTCGAGCAAGGCTTCGACGCGGCGGGTACTGTCCTGGTCGAGATTACCGGTCGGTTCGTCGAGCAGCAATGCGGCCGGCGCCTGCATCAGCGTTCGCAACAAGGCCAGCCGCTGCCTTTCACCGGTCGAACAGCGGGCGACTTCCCAGTCCATCGCGGCAGCGGGCAGGCCGAGCCGTTCCATCCACGCCGCATCGACAGCGTGCTCGAAGTGGTCACGAACCCGATCCGACCACCACTGACTCTCGGCCACCAGCAAGGCCACCGAACGCCGCCACGCGGGTGCCGGCAAGCTCGCACAACTGGCGTCATCGAGCTGCACCTCGCCACGATGCGGGTCGAGGTCGGCGATGGCGCGCAACAACAGCGTCTTGCCACTGCCGGAAGCGCCCTCGATACAGACGCACTCGCCGGCGCCGATCGCGAGTTCGATCGGACCGACATGGCGAGTGACGAGTTGTTGAATGCGCAAGCAGGGCATACCTGGTCCAAAATCTGAAGCGTGATTGCAGCGACGACCGCTCTTCGACAGGCTGGGAGTCGCAGCCAGGCCGACCGACCGCGATCCAATCCGTCTGCGCCAGGGATCATTGTATGGGTTTCGAGTGTGGACGCATCGAGAGATCGAGAGCAAGCCCCTTGAGTCGCCCGTTGCCCTGTGGTATATATCAGATATATGCAATGATACAGGAGGCCACATGCCAACAGCCAAGCTGTTTCTCAACGGCCGCAGCCAGGCCGTGCGCCTACCCAAAGCGTTTCGCTTCGACGGTGTCAGCGAAGTGTTCATTGAGCGTGACGGAGAACGGATCATTCTCAGCCCCGGCAAGCGCCCATCGATCGAAAGACTGATCGCTGCGCTCGACGAATTCGAGTCCTTTCCCGAGCGCGAGCAGCCAAGCGTGGCCGAAGCTCGCGATACGTGGTAAGCCGCCATGCGCTACATGCTCGATACCAATATCTGCATCTACGCGATCAAGAACCGACCGGCATCGGTGCTGGCGGCGCTACGCGCCAAGCAGTCAGGCGGCATCGGCATCTCCAGCATCAGCGTGGCAGAACTGTACTTCGGGGCGGAAAAGAGCGGCTCGCCGAGGAACTTGCAGGCCCTGCAGCACTTTCTCGAACCCCTCGAAATTGCCGACTTCGATCTGGCCGCCGCTCAGGCCTATGGTAAGTTGCGCCATACCCTGGAAGGTACCGGAATACCGATCGGCCCCCTAGATACCCAGATCGCCGCCCATGCACTTGTTCTCGGTGTGTGCCTGGTGACCAACAACACCCGCGAATTCGAACGCGTCCCCGGCCTACAACTGGAAAAATGGGCTGAATAGTTTGTAGGGTTGAACGTCGGCATGCGGTTCTGCCGTACCCATCGCTTACGATCGCTAAAGCCAGTAAGCCTGGATCGATACCGGTCAGCGCCTTTCCGCCGCTTGCCGTGACGCCGGAGGGAGTCGACGCCGCCGGGCATGCAGGATCCGACCAGTCCATCGACGCGGTCACAGGGCGCTTGCCGCGCCCTGCGACCGCAGTCGCTGCAGACTACAGGATCGCTGTGCGCGCTGCCGTCGGAGCGGCCGATCCACTGGGTTCGTAAACCACGTGCGGACGGCCGACGAGCAGTGGATCGATCGGTCCGATGGCGTTGACGTCCTTGCCGGTGTAGTTCATCTTGTGCAGGACGTAACGCATGGCGTTCAGACGCGCACGCTTCTTGCAGTCGGACTTGATCACTGTCCACGGCGTTTCGGCGGTGTCGGTGTGGAAGAACATCGCCTCCTTGGCCTTGGTGTAGTCGTCCCACTTGTCGAGCGAGGCCAGGTCGATCGGCGACAGCTTCCACTGCTTGAGCGGGTGTACCTCGCGTTCCTTGAAGCGGCGGCGCTGTTCCTTGCGGCTGACCGAGAACCAGAACTTGATCAGGTGGATGCCGCTGCGCACCAGCGTACGTTCGACTTCCGGCGTCTGGCGCATGAACTCCTGATACTCCACATCGGTGCAGAAGCCCATCACGCGCTCGACACCGGCACGGTTGTACCAGGAGCGGTCGCAGAAAATGATTTCGCCGGCCGTCGGCAGGTGCTTCACGTAGCGCTGGAAGTACCACTGGCCACGTTCCAGTTCGCTCGGTTTCTCCAGCGCGACCACGCGACCACCGCGTGGGTTGAGGTTCTCGGTAAAGCGCTTGATCGCGCCACCCTTGCCGGCAGCATCGCGACCTTCAAAAATGATGACCACCCGTTGTCCGGTTTCCTTGATCCAGTTCTGCATCTTCAGCAGTTCCACCTGCAGACGATACTTCTGCTTCTCGTACGCCTTGCGCGACATCAGGTTGCGGTAGGGATAGGAATTGGTGTCGCGCCAGCTCGTCGCCAGTTCGTCGTCGGGGCTGGTTTCGACCTTGGCCGCCGGCGGTTCCTCCTTGCTGAGCAGGGCCTTGCGCAGCGCTTGCGCATCATCGGGCGATGCACCGGTCATGATCGCTTCCAGCGTCTTGGCGAGCGAAGCCGTATCACCTACGGAAACATGCGCAATGATGTCATTCAGCGCAACCTTCTTCTGCTCTATGGCCGCTGAGGCAGCCTCGGCAACGTCAAAGGCTTCCATGCCAGCGGGTGTACGCGCCGGCGCAATATCGCCGGCCGACGCCTTGCGTGGTGCGGCGCGCGTCGACGCAGCAGCACGTGTTCTGGGGGCTCGTGTTGCCGACTTGGCGGCCGCAGCCTCGGTATTTCCGGCGGCTCCGGCCGGGTTCTCGGCGCCTGCTGCGGGCGGCGGAGTTCTCTTGTCCATCTGTCTCTCTCCAAGGGGTATGTTCTGTCGCAAAATAATGAGGCCAGGCCGCTGATCGGCTGGACTTGTGATGATAGCGCCGATATGTCCGGCACTTCAATCACTTGAATGCCATTGACCGCAACTTTTCTGCACTATTGGTCTTTTCCGTCGCTTCCCCTGCAAAAGTTCTCCTGGCAATCGCTCTGTGAGATTATCGACGTCGATGTCAGCCTGCGAAGGCGGATGCAGGACCATCGATGCGGTAGAATCTGCCATACTCCTTAGGATGGCTTGCCGCGAAAGGCTGCTGATGCATAAATATAAGGTTTTACCTGCGGTGCTGCTGCTGATGTGCAATACGGTGATGGCGAAGCCCCTGCCGGATGATCCCCTCGAGCGCCGCTGCTGGTTGCAACATACTTCCGAGCGAACTGCGTTGAATCTGTTTGCCGAGTCCACGCCAGTGACCTTCTCGAACCTGGAAGACGGATTTCAGGTTCGCACGCCATTCTGGGTGGAATTCGGCATCCGCGGTATGGGAGTGATACCCGCCGGCCACAAAAGGGACAAAAGCGGTCATCACCACTTGTTGATTGATACACCTTTGCCCTCGTCGATCACCGACCCCATACCCTTCTCCGACAAATATCGGCATTTCGGCAAGGGACAGACCGCCACCATTCTCGATCTTCCTCCCGGACCGCACACCCTGCGCCTGCTATTTGCCGATTACGATCACCGACCGTACTACGTCTTCAGCCGGAAAATCACCGTCAACGTCATCGCCAACCGCAAGGAATCCGCACCGCCCAGGATCAATTCGGAACGGTTCAACGAAACCTGCCAGAAATGGTATCAGGATGAAGTTTCGACACCACCGAGCGAGTCCAGGCTGGTTTATGTCAAGAATATTCGCGATGGCGAAAGCGTCGATAGTCCGTTTCTGGTCAAGCTTGGCGTCATCGGCCCGGGCGTGGCGCCGGAAAAAACCTCGATCCCGGACACCGGGTATTTTGTGTTGAATATCCGGAAAAATCGGTCTTCCGTGACGCGCGTGCGCTTGAGCGATGGCCAGACTGAAACGATCCTGGATCTGACTCCTGGCGAATATGACCTGGAGGTTTCGTTCCTGGCTGGCGATGGGCAGGTGTTATTGAAAAACCAGCTCACGTTGACCGTGGTAACGCAAGTTCAGTCGCCACGCAAGTGACTTCGATTGCCTTGACGCTCTTTCAGGAGAATCCAGGGCAAGCGCATTACGGTGTATTGACGTCTATGGATCCGGTCAAACAACAGTTCGGATTGGTATTGTTGGAACGAATCTCGAAGTAGTAGTCGGAATCTTCGTCCAGCCCCGACCAGACCGCTGCATCTGGCGTGCCCACGTTGAGGGTCTTCGTACCCTCATTGGCATCCCACCATACGCTGCGATGACGGAATAAGGTCATAAAGAACTGGCTGCCCGACCCGCAACTTGCCGGTCTGTCCCATTGAATATTGGTGCTGATCGAAATCTGTGTTTCGCCCGTGTTCAAGTGCATGAAGCCACTGGGTGGGCTCCTGAGGAAGGGGTCAGAACTGCCGCAAAGGAAATTGATGCTGGCGGTGCGAATCAGCCGACGCATGATCATCGGACCCGACGAACCTGCCGTCCGCGCTGCGCCTGCCTTACCAGCAGCACCCTGCTGGATGGTATGCGCCAACTCATGCGCCAACAGATTCTGTCCGTCGGACGAAGCGGCCTGGAAATATGGATCGCCGATGACGATATGCCGTCCCAGCGTAAATGCCTCGGCTTGCAGGGGAGCAGCCAGCGCCTGCGCCTGTGGCCCGGTATGAATCCGCACCTGCGAAAGATCGGCGCCCAGGCCCGGTTCAAAACGAGCACGCAGTTCAGGACTGAGGGGCTTGCCGTTCAAGCCGATCTCGGAGTCACCGGCCCGGATTCGTGGATCCTCCTTTGCCACCGAATCTGCTTTGTCGGTCGCCGAGGCAGAGGCAGGCAAGCCCGTCGCGACCTTTGCCGCCATCCGGTCGGCTTCCTGCTCATGGAAGCCCCCAGGCTCGCTGATGTTGATCTGGGCCAGATTCGTCGCGCAGCGCGGACAACTGCCGCCGCAGGCGCATCTCGACGTCGCTGGCGACAAGGGTATGGCCGACGCTGGCGGAGTGGTCCTTCCGCGCTGTGCCTGCGCCAACCTGGAGATGCTGGTTCTTTCAATCAATCGCATGTTCTGCTCCCATCGGGGCTAACGGTCATGACTTTCATGATCGGGGGTGCCAAGAAAAGTAATGACCGTTTCCCTCTCCCCCCGACCCCTCCCCCCGCAAGTGGGGAGGGGAGATTCGTGGGTCGCTGGCGCGACTTTTACATTACACCGCTCGATGGCCGTCTATGTTCGGACGACCCGGCAATCCGTTCGGGAAAACTCGCGCGCAGCCCGCAGTAGTCCCTGCGCTCGCTCGCTCATGGCCTTCTTCTGAATGGCTTGCCGAGCGATGGATTCATCGGCATGACCGGGGTCGAAAGCGCTGACCAGAAACTGCACCTCTGCGAAGTAAGCCGGAGTCATCGAGTCGAGCAGATCCTCTTCGGCGACCAGCGTCATCGGTCGTGTCTGACTCGGAACCAGACGTTTGACCGACAAGATGTCTTCCAGCCGGTAAACATACCAGAGAGAATCGGCATGGCGGCGAATGATATAGTCCCCGATCCTGCATTCGATGCATCCTTCCGGAAAAGCCAGGTCCATGGAGGTCACGGCAGGCAGCTCATCGCTCAGGAACATCCTGCGCAACTGATGATTTCGCTCATGTTGCTGCGAACCTTGTAGAGCGGGCGTCCTGCGGCCGTGGTGCCCGGGTTGTCGTCGGCATCGAGGGCGCGGTCTCTGGACGCAGGCCGAAAGCTAGGGCCAGTGCCGGGGCCGTGGATTGGACGCGGTCCGTTCTTGCTGAGGACATCGCTGGGGTCGTTACCCATGGCATCCATCCGGCCACCGACGATATGAAAATCTCGCCAGGTCGGATTGATGATGGTACCCAGATCGTCCTCGGTGCGGATGTCGTACTGCCATAGCCAGAATTTCACTTGACCGGCCTTGCAATTGCCCACCGGGCAAACCGGGTTGATGAAATTCGCCGCCATTTCGGTATATACGGCGGACGGTGGCGAAGTAAATCGATAGGTGCGTAGCGCCAGGCCGGAACAATTGTAGGTACGCCGGTCAATGGACGCATTGTATCCGGGGTAGCTGCTGCAAGGGGTGCCCGGAGATCGCATGATCTGTCTCGACAAGCGACCGTCGGATTGCTGCACCACATGGGTGAGTTCATGAGCGAGCAGGTGCTGCCCTGCGTGCGAAGATGGCTGGTACTGGGACTGGGCAAAAAAGATGTCGCTGCCGACGGTGAAAGCACGTGCATGGACTTGCTGCGCGAGGCTGCCCGCCTGCTCGTCGCGGTGCAAGCGAACCGCGGAAAAATCCCGGCCAAAGCGACTTTCCATGAACGCGCGCGTCGCTGTCGGCAGGCGCTCGCCACCGCTGTGGACAGCCTGCTGGAGGGTTCGCTCATATTGAGGCGTCACGGCATCGGCTTCTGCGGTGGCGCTGCGTTGCAGGTTCTCGGGTTCGGCAACTTCGGGCTGTTCGGAATCGGACGTGCCTTCGGCTGGGAGAACGCTGTCCAATACTTCGTCCGGTTCAAGCACCTTGCGGGAGAGCTTCAAGTGCATGCCTGGGGAAATTGCGTGCACCGGATCATCCTGGCGGCCGCTCATCACCGAATCCGCAACACGATCTGCTTCCCGTTCATAGTGATCGTCCGGAGCACCTATTTTTAGGCTGGACTTGGCCTGACAGCGCGGACAAGATCCCCCGCAGGCACAGGTCGACGCGCTCTGGCGCATGACCATGGCTGCTCGCGGTAGCGTCGCTACCGGTCCTGTCGGGGAAAACCACGCGGCGCCTGGGGAGGACGGCTTCTTGTGCATTGACGTCAACATGGCTGGCTACCTCAATGTGTATCACCTTTGAACAGGACGCAGCCGCAGCTTCTCCAGTTCGCTCGGCTGCAACCGCGTTTCACTGACCTTCACCTCGCCGCTCGCCAGCGTGAACGCTTGCGCCGCGGCCGGCACGAGCTTGCCGCTGGCGCTGCCGACCTGCAAGGTCAGCTTGCGCCCGGCACCGATGGCGTCGACCTGCGCCGGCTGCAGAATGAACGCGTAGTAGCCGGAGTCGTCGGTCTCCACCGACGCTACGCCCACCACCGGGGCGCCTTTCTCGTCGACCAGCGTCACCGTCACATGCGCAGTCGCCCTCGCCGACTCGTCGGTGATGCGGCCCTGCAGCAGGGTCTCGCTCTTGGTGAGCGGCGGCACGCGGATGTTGGCGATCTCGGTCTCGATCTCGAGTGCAGCGGCACGGCGCAGGATCGCGTCGCTGCTGTTCAGGTAGTGCGCCACACGCGGATCGTCGCCCGCCAGTTCGCTGAGGCGGCGCGCCTCGGCGACGGCGAGCAGGCGGGCAGCGAGTTGCACGTCGCGGACCATGCTCAACAGTTCGCTGCGCTGTTCCTGCAGCGTCTCGAAGAGGCCTGCGAGGTCGCTTTTGTAACTGTTCTGTCCGGTGTTCAATATCAGGGCCATGGTGTCACCCGTGTGGTTTGAAGAGGATCGCGGCAACGATGCTGCGGCTCGCGCACAGACTGCCGGGGTTGAGGATCTGGTTGCCGACCTTGACCTCGGCCATCGCCGGGTTCATGTCGTTGGCGACGATGCAGTGGTCTCCCTGGTTGAAGCTGGTATTGTTGAGACGAACCCCCAGGGACAGCAGCGACAGCAGTGTCTCGGCGCCGCGCTCGCCGAGACGATTGCCGGTAGCGCGCAGGGTGTTGCCGTAGAGCAGGGCGTTGGCGATCAGGTTGCCACTGCGCAGACTGAATGACTGGTTGTCCTGGTACGCGAGGTCATCGAGCGTTGCCAGCAGCTGACAGCTCGCGCTGGTATTGCTCTGCCCGGTACGCGACTGGTTGTCGTTGAACATCAGCTTGCCTGCCGGGAAGAGCTGCTCCACTGCCGCTGCCCGTTGCGGCAGCAGCATCGCGGGGGCGGCGTGCGATGCAGCCGCGCGCAGAGCCGCCGCCTGCGCGTCGATGGCGGCGCTCTCGCTGACCGGCGCGGCCGCGTCCTTCTCGGGAACGATCTGCGGCCTCGCCTCGGCCGTCTGCAGCGTGCTGGCGCGCTGCAGACGCATCCCTGCCGCGGCCTGGTTGACACCGCCGAGGTCGTAGATGAAGACCGTGCCGGCCATGCGCTCCTGTACGGAGAGTCCCGACAGCTCGCTGGAAAAGACGTTGTCGGTGCACTGCAGCGGACCGAAAGCAATCGCATAGAGCGCCAGCCCGACCGGTTGGTCGACCAGGTTCTCGTGGATGCGCGCTGCCGGCCGCGAGTTGAAAGTCTCGCCTTGGGCAAGGGCACGTGCGTCGAGCAGATTGAAGTTGGCAACGAGATTCAACACGATGCCACCGCGCCGGCCGGCGATCAGATCCTCGCTGCTCACGTCCGGGGTCAGCGGTCCATTATCGACCAGGCGATTGTGCGCGATCTCCACGTCCTCGCCATAGGCGACGAAGATGCCGCAAACGGGATTGGCGCCGCTGACGCCATTGCGCTCGATGTCGTTGTCGACGATGGCCAGCGCTTCGCACATGCCGAGCGAGATGCCGCCCAGTCCCTGCGACGCCGCGGTGAGGCGCAGCGCGTTGTCGAAGGGGTTCTGCAGACAGCCACTGATATGGTTACCACGGATCGCGAGCCCGACCACCGGGGTGCCGAGCTGCCGGCGTGCAGCAGCGAGTGCATTGGCGCGCAAGGCTGCCGCCGGCACCGACACGGCGCCGGTACCGATGCCCGACAATCCCATCGCCGCGATTTCGTTGCGCTCGATGGTGATATCGTAAAGGAAGCCGGAGTTCTCGGGGTTCGGCGCTTCGTCGGCCTTCAGCACGATCGTCAGCACGAAGGACTGATCGTTCTGGATCGGCTGCAGATCCAGCTTGTCGATCACGAAACCGGGCTCGCCCTCGGTGACGCGGAAGGTCGCCGGGTTGCTGCCGAAAAGGAAGCTGCCGTCGGCATCGGTGACGAACGAGCGCGCCTCGTTGGTCGCCGTGTTGGTCAAGGTGATCTGTACGCCGGCGCGCGGCTTGCCATCGGGACCGATGACGCGCACCGTCACACCGGCTTCCTGCGGCAAGGTGAACACATGTTCCGGCTCCGGCAGTGGCGCGAGCGGCGAAGCCCCCAGCGTCACGCCGTTGCCGGCGCCGCCGACGATCACGTTCTCGAGTACGCGCACACGCTCGCAAGCGTTGCCCAGTCGAATGCCGCCGAGCGCCCGATACGGCTGCTTCAGCACGACTAGCGACGGCAGCTTGATCGCCCACACCTGGTTGACATAGCGCACGAACAGCCGCGGATTGAAATAGACGATCACCAGCCTGGCACAGGGATCGGTGGGGTCGACCGGATCGGTCTCGGTCGGCACGTCGAGCGGCGGCATGTCCGGCGCCGGCAACAGGCGGATGTCGTTGCGCTCGATCCGGCTATCGTCGCCGGCGAGATGGATCGCCACATCGCTGCCGCGCTTGTCGAGCATGCGGATGCGGTTGTGGTGGATGTTGACGCCTTTCGCCTGGCGCGCGTGGATGGCGTTGCTGCAGGCAAGAATGCGGTTGTACGCGATCTCGATGTCGACGCTGCCAGCGGCCTGGCTCGCCTCGATGACGATGGCGGTGCCGCCGAGCGTCACCATGTCCAGGTGCTCGAGGCTGACGTTCTCGGCATCGCGAATCGTGAACATCGGCAGCGTTGCGCCCTGCTCACGCGGAATCACTTTGGTCTGGGTGTCGCAGCCCTTGATCCTGACGTTGCGCCGGCCGGCAATCAGCGCATTGGTCTGGTGCAGGCCGGGCAGCAGGCAGATCTCGCCACCGTTCACGGGCAGGTGCTGCAGCGCTTCTTCGATCGAATCGAAGTCACCGTGGCTGTTGCGGCCGTCACCGACGAGGAAGGTGCAACATATTTTCTGGTTGCTCAGCGGTCGAAAGATGCGTCGGCAGTCGTCGATGTCGCCGGCAGCATGGCTGATGCTCAGCGGCGGCGGGCCGTTCCAGTTGAGGATGCCGAGCGCGACGCGACGATGCCGCACGCCCTGCGGCGGCGCCTTGGTCGGCCACAGCGGTGGCTCGAAAGCGACTCCCGACGCGCGCACCGGGAAGGTCCAGTAGTCGCCAGGTTGATAGTTGGCGTTGTTCGCGGTCGCCGCCTCGAACTCGACCCGGATGCCGTCCTTCAACTCGACCGGGTTGGCGCCGCCGACCGGAAAATCGGCCACCCGGGCGATGCCGTTCCAGAGTCGGAAGAAACCGCTCGCCGGGGTTGCCGCCGGCCAGACGCCCTGCACCTGGGTCAGTGACAGTACGCCATCCTGCGCCAGCGTGGCATCGGCGCTCAGCGTGACCTGCCAGGCGCCCAGGGCCGCGTCGAAGACGAGCGCTTCGAGATGGAAATCGCTGACCCCGCAATGGTTGATCATCTGGTCGTTGGCGGTGATCGTGACCGTGCCGCTACCCGGCGCAGCGGCTGCGTAGAGACCACGGCCGACGAGACCGCCATTCCACTGCGACCACTTGAAGCGCGCCTGACCCAGGGCATCCGGGTCGGCGATCTCGATACGGTAGAGGTAGTGTTCGAGGCCGCTGTAGCCACCACCGGCAGCGAGCGGACAGTCGCCGGTGATGGTCAGCAGCGGCGCCGGCGAGACCGTCAGCTTGCCCTTGGCGCCGAAGTCGTCGGCGAGGTCGGCGGCGGCGCTGCAGTCATCGTTGGGACCGAGGCGCAGCAACTGCAGCTTGACGAAGGCCTGCGTACGCTCGGTCGTGTCCGGCCCGCCCAGCGCCGGCTCGATCAGGTTCAACGGGTCCTGAAAACCGCTGACCGAGTCTTCCCAGACATCGAGAACGACCAGGTCGCGAACGCCATCGGCGATCGTGGACGGCGCCGCTTGCGGCGTCTGGAAAGGCGGCGCGAAATAGCCAGCGAGGAAACTCGATGGGGCGGCCAGCGTCAGCGAAAGACCATCGGCCCACGCCCGGCCGGCAGCGAGATCGACCTTGACCAGCATGCCATCGCTACTGGCGGCCTGCAGTTTGAAGCCGGCCGGGTTTGCCGCCGGCACCGCCAACAGACCGTCGCCGAAGGCATCGCGAGCGACCACGGTGCGCCACCTGCTGGCGATCGCCGCCGCCTCGTTCCAGTCGCGGTCCAGCAGCACGCGGCCCTGCTGGTGCAGCACGCCGCTGTAATGAGGCGCCGTATCGAATGCGAGGAAGGAGAAGTCGCCCTTCATGATAGTGATCCCCTAAGTGATCGGAATGAGCACCGGTCGCACCCCGACTGGCATGAATTCCTGCAGCCGGATGCCGATGTTTTTCCATTTGTGCGTGTTGCGCAGATACCCGAATGCGCCCATCTCATCGCTGGCCGGGCCGTCCTCGCGGATGCGGCGGTCACAGTCGAGCCGTAGCTGTGCATAACCCGGGCGACCAAAGCACTCGGCACTGAAGCGCAGCCGTGCCTCGCGGCCAAAGACGCAGCCGAAGTGCTGCGGCAAGCGGTCATGGTCGCCGCTGAACCAGCAGAATTTCAGGCAACTGCCGCGCTGGCCGACGCTGACATCGACGGTGTGGCTGTCCTGGTTGTCGTGCACCTCGAGGCGGTGCACGAACAGGCCGCCTTCGCCGCGCGCGGTCTGCACGCGCACGCGGCCGAAGGCGGTGAGGCCGCGCACCACCAGGTCCGGGCCCCATGCCAGATCGGCGTTGCCGGTGGCGGCGCCGAGCGCCAGGGCCGGCAACGTCGCAGTGCTGCCGCTGCCGGCATCGACGATGCTGTCGGCCAGCGTCAGCAGGTAGCCGCTGTCGATCGCCAGCGGACCAGCAATGCTACGTTCCAGTGCCACGGCCGGCACCTGATCGAAAGCATCGCTTTCGGCGGGGGCGAGACCATAGTCCTTGGTAAGGCGCAGCGCTTCGCGAATCGGCGCGCGCGTATCGCTGGCACTACCGTCGAGCAGCAGCCCGCCGCCAGGATCGAGTGTGCAGCCGAGGATGCGCAACTG
Source organism: Candidatus Accumulibacter contiguus (assembly GCF_012940005.1). GTDB lineage: Bacteria > Pseudomonadota > Gammaproteobacteria > Burkholderiales > Rhodocyclaceae > Accumulibacter > Accumulibacter contiguus. Next base: position 28,222 of record NZ_SPMX01000007.1, read on the forward strand.
GCCGAGAGCCGCCTGCATCAGCAGCGCATCGCCAGCCGGGAACGCCGCAGCGCGCGTCAGGTACAGGCCTTCGAGCAGCAGTTCAAGGACTTCGGCATTGGCTGCCCCGACTCCGCCGATCTGCGTCGGCCGCGCCCGCAGCGGCTGCAGCAGGCGGACTACCGGCCGTTCACCGGGTGCGCTGCGAATCCATAGGGATTGCGCGAGGCGCAGCGACAGAACACCGGCGTCGTTGCCGATGCCGGCGATCGCGCCGAGGTCGAGGACATGCGTCTGGCTGTCGGTGATCTCGATGAGCAGCGCTTGCGAGCGGTTCGGCAGGTCGTCGAGCGCATGCTGTAGCGCGAAAGCATCGTCGAACCAGTTGATGCGCCTGACCTCATAGGCCTGCTCGCCAGGCCAGCTGGCCGGCAAAGGCAAACGCTGCACGGGGTGCGCACCGCTGGGACCGGCCTGCGCATAGCAGGCCGACACCAGCAGGCCGTCTGCCAGGGGTTCGGCCTGTGTCGCCGGGTCGGCATCCGGCACGCCGAACACCAACCGGCCACGTTCGGGGTCGATCGCTACTTCCCAGTCGCGCAGCGGCGGTGCGATGCCAGTCTCCCAGGCACAGAGATTGGCGCCGCGAATTCGCCAGGCCTGCCCGAGGAAGGGCGTTTCGGGCAGGTGCAGCACCAGCCCGACCGGGTCGGAGCCGGGATGCGCGTCGCGCGGGTCGGTGTAGGTCTGCACGCTGACATAGCTCGCCGGGCGGCCGGCTGGCGTACCGTCGCTGAGCCGTGCCGGCGGCATCCGGTCCGGTACTTCGTCTTCGCCGCCGAGGCGCGGCGGTTCTGCATCGGCATGGAAACGATGCCGGTTGAACAGCGGCCAGGGCTCGCCCTGTGCCTGTACGTCGAAGCGCACGGCCAGGGCAGCAGCGCCGGGTGACGGCGGAATGGCGGCGATCTGCCGGAACAGCGGCCGCGACAAAGGCACCTGGAAGTCTTCGAGCCGCCACAACAGCACCGCCAGATTCGGCAGGTTCCAGCCCGACAGGCCCAGCGTCGGCGGCTTGACGTCGACCACCCGTGCGCACGCATCGAAAGCTCCACCAGTCAGCGAGAGCAGCGCCGGATCGCGCAGTGTCGCGGTGCCACCGCGGATGGCGGCGGTGAACTCGCTGGCGAGACGCAGTGGCGGCATTCCGCCGGCGTCGGGACGCTGGTGATTCAGGTGCTGGTTCCACGCCAGGCGCTCGCGCATCTCGACCGCATGCGCCGCCCAGCCCGAGAGCGCGAAGACCTGCGACTCGACGGCGCCGAGCGTGCCCTTGCGGCGGCGGTGGAAAACCGTGCGCGCGACATCGGCGCGCAGCGTCCACGGGTTGCCAGCCAGGCGAGAGGTGCCCAGCAGGTCGGCGAGGTAGGCCACCACCCAGTCATCGCAGTGTTCGATGAAGAGGTCGTGATACTGTGCGTCGGTACGGGCATGCAGCGCTGCGAAGGCGTCTTCGATGACGCCGAGAAATGCTGCGAGTTGTCCGGGCGGCGTCTGCTCACTGTCGCGAATGCGATACACCTCGGGAAGCCGCTCGTACAGCGGCCGGCGTGGCGAGCTCATGGCAGCCCTCCTGGCTCGTCAGCGGCGAACTGCAACTGCAGCGCCGTCGCCTGCAGCGCCAGCAGCCGGTCGCCGGCGCAGGCCAGCGAGCGCTGTGTCGCCGGAACATTGGCGATCGACAGCGCCGGCTGGAACAGCGCTGGGCTCAACTGCAGGCCCGGTTTCGCCTGCACCAGCGGTGGCCTGGCGACGGCGAGCGCAGTAAGCCGCACCCATATCACACCGCTTACCTGCTGCACGGCGGCGACGACCTGCGAGCCGTGCACCCCTTCACCGAATTGCCGCTGCTGCCAACTGAACAGACCTCGTGACGAATCGACGCCATTGCCCTCTTCGCCACTCGCTCCCAGGGCTTCGAGGATCGCCAGACGCAGGTCTTCGGTGCGTCGGGTCGGGTCGTAACCCACCACCAGATGCAGCGACACCGGCGTGCGCGCACCTGCCACGACCAGCAACGGGCAGCGCCTGGCGCCGCGTGCGCCCACCGCTGCGCGCAGCGCGTCGCTGGCGGCTGTGGCATCGGCTGCCGCAGCGCTCGCGGTGAGGATGGTGACGCGCACCAGCGCGGCGCCGTCGACCTGGGTGCAGGCAGCGCGCGCCTTCAGCACGCCGGGAATGGCCAGTGCCTCGGCCTCGTAATCGGCCAGACTGACGATACGGCCCAGGCTTTGCATGGTTCCCGGTGCAGCCAGGCGTGCGCCATCGGCACCCTCAGGTTCGGCACCGCCGGTCACCGCTTCGAGCAGGAAAGCCGCTTCGAGTCCGGCGACCTTCTTGTCGGCCTGTGGTTTCGCGTCGGCCTGCAGCAGCCCGTGCGCACCCGCGCCACTGCGGTAGACCGCCAGCACATTGCCACGACCGGAGCGCAAACGCGCGCCGCTCTTGCCGTCACCGAACTGCACCCAACTCTTGCCGTCGGCATCCTCACGCACGATATAGACGTGCTCTCTTGGCGTACGCCCGAAAAGACTGTCTACGCGCGTCCAGGCGACGCCATCGACCCACACCTGCAACTGCGGCAGCAGCGGCGGCACCTGCGTCGTGTCGAGCAGATAGGTGAGCGGCGTCCTGGGTAGCGCGAAGGTCTGGAAAACTGCGCGTGCATCGCCGTCTCCCAGTGTGATCCGGGCCTCGGTTTTACCCTGTGTCGCTTCGACCAGGTTGCCGTACACCGTGACTTGCGGTGCGCTGTGGTCGAACTGCGTGTAGTCGAATTCGCGGTCGAGCTGCACACGATGCCAGCCCGGCTGCCCGCCATCGTCGCTGGCGACGGACAGGGCGGTGGCGGCGACCAGAGCCGGGCCTGGGCCGGAAAACAGCAGGCTGCGCCTGGCCAGCGCGGCGGCTTCACCGACCGTGCCATAGAAATGCAGTTCCTTCCCGCGGGTCGCGGCCGTCGGCACGAAGTCGGCGCGCAACTCGAAAGGCTCGCCGACGACCTCGTGAAAGCTGATGCCGCGGATGTCGGCATAGCCGAGCGTGCTGCCGTTTTCGCTGATCGCCAGGTCCTCGTCCAGCGTCAGCACCGTGCTGGCACCGCTCAGTGGTCCCCAAGCCAGTGATTGCCGATCGACCTGCGCGATGCGACGTTCGAGCAGACGCTTGCGGCGATTGCTCGCGTTACTGCCGACGCTGAGGTTGGCCTCGATCAGCAGCCGCGTGCCGGCGACCACGCTGCTGACCTCGCCGTCGAGCGGCATCTGCGTCGATTGCAGCGACGGTACGGCCGGTGCGGCGGTGGTGGCGGCGAGCTTGCGCACATACGACACCTGGCTGGTGGTCGCGCGCCCCTTGTCGTCCACATCGACCTGCGTGGCTGGTGCGTTGTGCCCGAAGTGGCGGTGTGTTCCGGCAAGTTTCCAGGCCCGCAGGCGCGGCGTCGACGCGAGCGTGGGCACGCCGAGCCCGGCCGCGAGCAGCGGCCGTGCCAGCGGCTGAGCAACGAGACCTGGCGTCAGGAAGGACAGTGGTGACGCGATCTTGAGCGACAGCGGCTGCAGCAGTGGCGTGAACAGCGAAGTCGCAGCCGGCAAGGTTGCCGAAACGAGGCGCGGTGGTGTCAGCAGTCTGAAGCGTGGCGGCTTCTTCAGGCTGGTGATGCCGCCTTGCATCTTCACGACGGTACTGCCAAAGGCTTCCCAGGTCTTGTCTACGACCATCACCTGCGTATGATCGAACGCTTCGCCAGCAGCGCGGGCGACGCCGACCAGGATGCGGTCGCCGGCTTTGAGCTGCACCGCGACGCCAGCATCGACCAATAGCGTGAAGGTGTCGCTGCCGTAACGAATGTCGGGTACCTGGCGCGGCCGATACAGATGAAACTGCGAAAGCGCCGGCTGCGCGAGCAGTTGGACGCCGGTCTCGAAAACCGATGGCTTGTCGTCGCCGGCGAGCTGCGCCTGGATGCCCAGGCCAGCCGGCAGCAGCACGGGTTGTGTACCCTTCACCGCGAACGCGAAACGCGCGCGTCCCGCGACTCCTGGCGCGAGCCGGTAGCCCAGCAGGCGCACCAGGTCGGCGACGCTGTCGCGCCACTTGGCGCTGCGCAGATAGGCCTCGTTGGCGTAGAGATCCTGGTAGAAGCTGAGAATGTCGCCGACCTCGGCGGCGGCTTCGATCAGCGCGATGCCGGGGTCGTCGGGCAGGCGGTGCGTCCACTCGGCGAGCACCGTACTCGCGTCCAGCCGCGACAGCATGTGCTCGCGCAGGTCGGCGTAGCTGCCGATGCGGTAGTCGATGGTGCTCAGGCCCGGCCGGTTGTCGACCGTCTTCGGGAAAGCAGCCGGCTGGCGGCAATCGTTGGTACAGCTCATCGGCGACCTCCGGTGATTTCGAAGCGGATGCGACCGGTTTCCAGGTGATCGGGGTCGTTGGCAACGACGATGATCTCGAACGGCCCGACAGGAATCTTCTCCAGGCGCGATTCGGGCAGCGCCGAGGGGTCGATGTCGATCTCGGTCAGGCCGCCACCGCTGCCCGGGTTCCAACGCCGCATGCTGGCGCGCAGGACGCGGCCGACGCCGGTGACGGCGAGCGCACGGCCGATCAACTGGCTCGCGTACAGCGACTGCCCGAAGGTCCACCGATCCGGGTGGAAAAAGCCGTGGCGACCGTCGCGCGTCCAGCCATCGGAAAACTCCTCTTCGAGTGCCGCTTGCAGATCCTCGGGCCAGTAGGCCGGCTGCGCACACAGGGTCAGCTTGATGTCGAGCGGCACATAGTGCGCCGCGCGCACCTCCAGATCCTCGCCGATCAGGCGGACCGCGTCGAGGTGATCGGCGAGCGCGCGCCGCAGCGGCTCGGTCAGCTCGATGCTGCCTGCCGGGTCGATGGCCACCTGCACGCAGCGCCAACTGCCGGTCCAGGCATAGCGGGCGCGGGCATGCGCAACTCCTGGCAGTTCCTCGGCACGCCTGGCGTAGTCATCGAGGGTGACGGCACGCAACTGGTGCTGGCGATAGGCCTCGGGCACGCGGCGAACGATCTCGGCGGCGGTTTCGGGATCGCGACCGTCGGTGACGTCGAACGGATTCCACACGCGCTGCACGGCGCCGCTGGCGTCCACGAAGCCGACGAGGCTGTCGGCGCCGACATTGCCCTGACTGCCCTGCCCGACGCGATAACGGCACTGCACAAAGGCGCCCGTGGGCAAGGCTGCGCCGTTGCTGCCGTCGCCAAAACGCAGCGAGCTGCCACCAAGCTCGTCGGTCTCGACGATGAAGTGCTGGTCGTCCCCCTGGCTTTCGATCAGGTCCGATTGTTCCTGCCACGGCTCGGCAAAACCCTGCACCATGACCTGCGCGGTCGTTCGCGTCGGCGTCTCGCCGCCGGGCGCGCTGGCGCGGTAGGCCAGCGGCGAGGCCGGCAGCGGGCAGAGCACACCGCGCAGCGGAGAGGCACTGCCAGCCTGGCGCAGCACGATCTCGTAACTGACCGAATCACTGGCGACGAAGCTTCGCTCATCGGCCCCGCCAAGCGGCTGTCCCGGCGCGCGGAAGGTGGTGATGCGCGGCCGCCCTTGCGTCACGCGCAGCAGGTTGGCGTGGAACAGACTCACGTCTTCGACCGGCTGGCCTGCGCAGTCGCAGACGAAGCAGAAGTTCTGCCGCAGCGCGTCTTCGGCACGCCAGCGCACGCGTACCAGCCATTCGCCGGTGAATGGGTCCTGCAGGGCCTCGGCGCGCGTGATCGGGCCATGCAGGGGCAACAATTGCAGCAACTGCCGCTGCGCGATGCGCCTGCCGTTGGCGGTGCCGGTCTCGGGGTTCAGCGCCTCCTGGATCAGCAACTGGTCGACGGCAGTGTTCACGTCGACGGCACCGGGACCCGGCACCTGGCTCGCATGCGTGCCGAGGAAGAAGTCGCGCAGCGCTTCGGCCTCGGCCTGCGTGAGCGGCGTCGCCGCCGTCAGGTCGGCTTCGGTGCTGCCGGCGGCGAGCGCCGTCACCGTCTTGCCCCAGGTATAGAGCCGCAAGCGGTTCAGCGGCGCGAAGCAGCGGCGGCGCCATGGTCCGCCGTCGCGCGCGATCGCGAAAATGACTGCGTCGTCGTCCTGCCAGGCACGGCCACTCCAGACGCCGAACTCATCATTGCTCGTCGCCGGCAGGTCGACCATGCCGGCCACTTCGAGAGCCAGCCAGGTGCTGGCCTGATTGCCCTGGTGGATGTGGTAGTCCAGCAGCCGCGCATGCCGCGCCAGCGACACACGCTTGCGTGCCGTCGCGAGCGCGCGCTCGTTCATGACGCGGTCGTGGTAGTCGGCCTGCTCGTCGGCATCGGCGGCGACCAGGTCGATCAGCACCTGGTCGAGGTCGGCTTCGCTGCTCGGTGACCAGCCGGGAACGCGGCGCATCATCGCGGCGATCAGCACATGCCGGAAGGAGTCGTAGTCGCGCGCGAGGTAGTCGATTTCGGGTTCTGCCGGCGCTGGCCTGCCCTTCTCCGACGGCGTGCAATTGAGATTGAAACAGCCGGGGCGAAACTTGAACGGCAAGGTGCTGAGCAAGGGGTCCATCGCCAGCGGCAGGGCATTGTCCGGGGCGCCTAGACCGGCGCTGGTGGTCGACAACAGGTAGGTCGAGTAATCGCCGACCGGAGCGATCTGCAAGCGCAGCGTGTTGCCGGTGCCCGGCAGCACCTGCACCACTGCGACCGCTCGTGCCGGGTTGCCGGAACGCTGACGAGTCGCCCCCTGAATCTTGAAAGCCTCCCTGGGCGGCAATGGCGCAAGCGCATTGGCATTCCAGAATTCGACGTCGAGCCAGGCGAAAGCCGGCTTTGGCGCAGCGTCGAGGGTGACGTAGGCGAGCCTGAAGGCATTCAGCCCCTTGCCGTCGAGGTCGCGCGCGCGGTCCTCGAGCCGCTCCTCGTTGCCTAGCCGGGTCATTTCGCCCCCTGCCGCTGAAAGCGCACGCTGCGAACCTCGCCGCTGGCGAGCACGCGGTAGCGCAGGTCCACGTTGAGTGTGGCGTCGTCGGCGCTGACATCGAGCGCCTCGACGGTGACGCGGTGCCCGAGCCAGCGCGAAAGGTTCTGGCTCACCAGCGCCTTGCTGATCGCCGCTGTCGCATCGTCGTTCTGCTGGAACACCAGCCGCCGCAACCCGGCACCGAAACTCGGCAGGAACGGGCGCTCGCCCTGTGCGGTAAGCAGCAACTGCATGATCTCGCCGCGAATATGCTCGGCCAGACCGGAGGGCGTCGCGGTACGCCCGTCGGTGCCGACATGAAAGGGGAAAGCCAGATGACGACCGTTCATGGCAGGGGCGTCCTGAAAGTGTCGACGGTGAAGGCCATGCTGTGCCGGTGCTTGTCGAGTCCGCCGTTGCCGCTCTCTTCGCTGGTGATCAGGTCGCTCCCGTGATCGGCGAGAAACTTCAGCACACCCTGGGCGATCGCCGCGAAGAGAATCCTGCGGTCCTGTGCGCCCTGATCGCTGTCGGGCAGGGATTCGCCCTTCACCGCCTGCCATTCGTTGTGCATCGCCTGGTCGATGTAGGCCGCAAGACTGAACGCGAAGTCGTCGATCCGGCCTGCCTTGAGTGGGTTGGCCATGGTGTTCCTCAGCCGGTGGTGACGCGCGTCGACAACAGCGTCGGCGTCGCAGGGGGAAAGGGGGTGGCAGGAACGATCGGGGTCACCGGGATGCCGATCACCGTTTCGCCGACATGCATATGCGTATTGAAGATGCTGACCAACTGATTCAGGTACTGCAGCAGCGAATCGCCGAAGGCGAGCGGGTGTGCCGCGCCTTCGGTGAGTTCGATCAACGGCGCTTCGACGATCACTTTGCTCGTCGCCTGCACGCGAATCTGCCCGTCGTTGACGCTGATCGTCAACAAGTTGCTACCGTTGGCATCGGAGAGCGTCAGGGTCTTCGCGTCGTCGTCGAGCGCGACCAGCAAGCCCTGTTCGCTGCGCAGGATTTTCAGCGGCGGTTTGGCTGGCGTGCCGTTCTGGTCGGCCGGGAGGTCGCTGCTTCCCCACCAGCCGCCGCTCCAGATCGGTCGCGACGGGTCACCGGCTTCGAATTCGATCCACACGCCGGCGCCGATCGGTGGGATGCTGTGCAAACCGACCCCGGCGCCGGTATAGGGTGCGCAGGGTGTGGCCCAGGGGGTGAGCACGGCATCGCCGAACACTTCGGGAACCTGCGCCTTGATGCGGCCGATCGCTGCCGGATCCTGGTTGTCGGTGACCAGGCCACGGTACTTGCCGAAGTGGCGCGTGCGCGACTGCGTCGCGAGTTCCACCACCAGACGTTCGAGGGTTCCGCTTTCCATCAGAACACTCCCGCGAAGAGTCCGCCGCCACCCGTGCTGCCGGCCGAGCGCGCATTGCGGTGCAGTGCGAAACGCTGCCGGTAGCTGCTGTCGGTGAGCACATGCGTGACCTGGCCGATCAGGTAGTCACCCGACAAATAGCCGCCGACGCCGCGTACGCGCAGCAGCCGGTACGGCTGCAGCACGCCCGCGTAGTCGTCGATGTCGACTTCGCCGTTGGCAGCGTAGGCCCAGGACGAAAGATCGACGGTGGCCGCGGTGGCGGCGTCGAGGTCGCTCTGCTCCTCGCGCGTGCCGGTGAGCAGGGTCAGCGCCGGCTGCGTCAGGTCGTGCGCCGGAGCGTCGCCGAGCGGCGTGCCGGCGGCAGCATCGGCACTGCTGGCAAGCACGCTGCGGTCGGCAAGGGCGACGCTGCCGGCACGCGCGCGCAGCGGCCGCAGCGCGTCGAACTCGGCAGAGAAACTCGCGACGTTGCGCTGGTCGCCGAGCAGCAGGATTTCGGGCAGGTCGGTCGCCGCGAACTGTGGCCGCTTGAAAGCGCCAACGCTCGCCCCCGGTGCTGCGCCCGGGCGCACATAGGCGAACATGCCGTAGCGTTTGGCGAGATCGCGCAGCAACTGCATGCTGGTGCCGCGCTGCACGACCACGCGCTGCAGCGCCGCTCCGGCAGCGGGCAGCGCGTCCACGTCGGGCGTCAGACCAGCTTCCTCGAACAGGCTGGTGACGATGTCCTGCGGCGACATGTCCTCGAAGAGAGCGACCTTCTCGTCACGGTTGAGCTGGACGCTGTCGTCGTGCACCACCAGCGTCATCCGGCTCTGGTCGGGCGAGGCCTGCAGCTCGTAGCGATTGCCGACCACCAGACCGTCGATCAGCGGCACGAAATCGTCACTGGCCACCTTGACCTCGACACGCACGCGCGCAAAGGGCTGCGCGAAGTCGTCTTCGACGCCGGACCACAGGCCGGCGTCGCTGGTGGCGATCGGCAGCTCCAGCTCGGCCGCCGCCGCCATGCCGATGCCCTGGTCGATGCGGATTTCGCTGATGCTCGCCAACTGCGCCGCCGTCGCCGGGACATTGTCGAAGTAGACTCGGTATTCGGCCCTGGCCATCGTCGTCAGCTCCGGGGGATCGTGATCGGCCGGCCAGTCGGCTGCAGCAGCGACGTGGCTTCGAGTTCGCTGTTGGCGTCGGCGATGTGCCAGTAGCGCGTCGCGTCGGCGTAGCGCTGTTCGCTGAGGGTGTCGAGCTGGTCATGCGCACGCACCGTCACCGGGTCGCCGGCAGGAATCGGCAGGAGCCGCAGCTTGACGGCCGCGACCTCGGTACCGGCGCGGTCTTTTGCCGTCACCGTCGGCAGACCATGGTAGCGCGAGTTCTTGAGGAACATGGCGGCCTCTCAGAAGGGAATGATATCGACTGCAAACTCGATCACCTTGGCGAGATTCAGCGTCGCCTGGGTGTCCTTGATCATTTGCGTGTACTTGTAGGCGCCCGCACCGACAGCATCATCGGTCGGTGCCTGGCTGGAAACCTGCATGCCGATCTTGACTTCGGCCTGCACCGGGTTGAGCAACAGGTCGTACTTCTGTTCGCTGATGGACATCGAGGTGATGGTCACCGGCAGCACCCGTGATGGTCCCCAGATGAACAGGATGCGCGGTAGCGGTACACGGGGCACCGGCTGCGTCGGCGGCGTGCTGCCCGACCCCGAGAGTGCCGCGCCGATCGCGTCGATCGCCGCGCCGATCAGACCACCGGGCGTGCTCTGCGGGTAGACCATCTTCTCCAGCGCCGCGATCTGCGGACCGACGCCGAACAGACGCGGGATGGCAGACACCGCGCCGCCGGCACCGAGGTCGTCGGCTGCCGAGAAATGCGCGCTGATCTCGAAACGCTCCGAAGGTGGCGCCGCGGCGGCGTGCGTCTCGATCCGCGGTCGTGCCGATGCGCTCGCCGGCGGCGGCGGGATGGTGATCGTACGCGTCATGTTTTCCGGGTTGAACTGGAAAATCACGATGTTCGGAATCGGCCCGAGGATGTTCGCGCCATATTCGACGAGCACGCCACGCAAGGGAAAGAGCGCCATTCAGCGGTCCTCCCCGGCTTCTGTCTGCGCGCTGGCAGGGTCGTGGGCGTGCGTCACCCACTCGCCCAGGCGGGCGGCGATGAGTTTGCAGAGGGTCTGTGCATCGGCATGCGCCGGCGCATCGATGACGCCAAGATCCAGCGTGGCAAGGCCGCTGCCCAGCGTACCCGGTTGCAATTCGGACAGTCGCCGCTGCAGGGCGCCGTCGAGCTGCTCTGGCAAATGCTCGCCGATTCCCGCCGGGAAGCCCTGCAGCGTGATCACCAGGCGTTCGATGTCGACGTTCATGCGAGGCTCCCGATCAAGGCGGCATAGCGACCGAACTGTTCGTGACCGGCGACACGATTCATCTTTTCGAGTTCGCGCTTGACGGCGGTCAACACCTCCAGCATGCCCACCTGCGCGGGCGCCTCGGGACGCTGGCCGGCGGCCAGCAGGCAGGCGTTGAAGGCGGCGGAGCGGATGTGGCCGCCGGCGAGTTCGAACTGCTGTGCGAGCCAGCGGCAATCGATTTCGACAATGTCCACGCGCGGCGGGAAAGCCTGCCGCCACAAGCGCTCGCGTTCGACGACGCCGGGCACCGGGAACTCGACGATGTAGCGCAGCCGGCGTGTGAATGCTTCGTCGAGATCCTTGCGGCGGTTGCTGGCGAGCACCGCCAGGCCCTTGAAGCGCTCCATACGTTCGAGCAGATAGCTGATCTCGATGTTGGCGAAACGGTCGTGCGCGTCACGTACCTCGGTGCGCTTGCCAAACAGCGCATCGGCCTCGTCGAAGAACATCAGGCAATCGCTGGTCTCGGCGGCGTCGAAGATGCGCCGCAGGTTTTTCTCGGTCTCGCCGATGTACTTGTTGACCACCTGCGAAAGGTCGATCCGGTACATCGGCAGCTCGAGCGCGTTGGCAAGCGCCTCGGCAGCCATCGTCTTGCCCGTTCCCGGCGGTCCGGAGAAGAGCACCGACAGGCCGGCGTCGTTCCAGACGCGCGCCGTCCCCCACTCGTAATGTACGCGTCCGAGCACGGCCATCGCCGAGACGATTTCGCACAGTTGCTGGGTCTGCGCTGGCGGCAGCACCAGTTCGCCGAGTGCGAAGCGCGGGTGGACCAGATTGGCGAGGCCGTCGAGTTCGAGCCGTGCCTCGGCCCGGCAGACGGCGAACAGTTCATGCGCGCCGGCCGCAGAGCCCAATGCCGACGCCGCCGCCGCGGCCCGCGCCAGCGGCCGCTCGGCGAGACGGAAACGCCGTGCCGCTTCCGGAAGCGCAGCGCGGATTGCCGCTGGCGCGCCGGCCAGCGTCAGCGCCAGCCGTTGCGCGCGCGCCGTGGTGTCGAGCGGTGGCAGCAGGCAGGTCGGCAACAGCAGCGACGCCGGCACGCCGCGCACCGCCATGCCGCCGTCGACCACCGGCAAATACCAGCGCAGCGGCAAAGCGGCCAGCGGCGCGAACCAGTGCTCGGAAACGCCGGCGCCGCAGCACGCCTGCCAATGCTCGGGCAGCAACAGGTCGGCGCCCTGCATCCAGCAGGCGGTGGCAAGCGCGCCAAGGCCGGGCCGATCCGGCGTCACGTCGTCGGCAAGAATCATCAGAGCGCGCCCACTCGCCTGTGCAAGCGCCTGCGCCCAAGCGGCAAAGTCGGTGCCACGCGGCGCCTGCAGGGGCAGGAGCTGCATTGCCGTCGGAGCATCGGAGCGCAGACGCGCCAGCAGCGGCAGTAGTTCCTGCGGCAACTCGCCGGGCGCCATATCGCTTTGGCGCAGCATTCCCGACGGCAGGCACTGGCCATCGAGCAAGGCTTGCGCGACCAGCGCCGGCATTTCCAGCGGCTGCTGCCAGTCGAGCGAATCTCGCCCGGCCGGCAACTGCACGAGGCCGTGGCGAAACAGGGCGTGGCTCGCGTCGGCGCAGGCGGCGATCGCCAGAGGTTCGTCCCAGAGCCGCTGCGCCAGCGCCAGCGTCGGCCAGGGGCGCGACAGATCGTTCTGGCACGCCGCGCAGACGGCACCGATCGAGGCATCGGCACGCCCGGCCAGCGCACAGGCCAACACGAATTGTGCGGCAGCGGTCAGCGCACATTCGCTGGCCAGCCAGGTCCAATCACCGCGGCGGACCGGGGACAAGCGCGGTTGTTCGAGCGCGGCGAGGCGCTCGCTCAGATAACGGGCGGCGATGTCGCGTTCGAAAAATGCACGCTTCTCGTCGCGGAAGCGCGCCAGGTCGAGACTATCCTGCAGCGCATCACCGGCTGGCGGCAGCGCACCCGGCAGGGCTTCGGCATCTGCGCCGCGCTGATGCCAGCACCACGCCACTTCACGCCGCAGCCGCAGCGTCACTTGTGCCAGCCACAGCGCACAGGCGGGGTCGGCAACGGCAACGTCGGGGTTCATCAACACCGGTGCGGATGCGAGCGGCGCGTTCATGTCCAGCTCAGCAGCGGTGAGTCGAGCGCCTGCTCGCCATTGACGCGCAGGATGACACGGTAGTCCGGATCGGGAGCCAGCGCCTGCGTGTCGGTCACCGTGAACGTGAGCGTCGTCGCCGTGCCACCGGGCTGCGGCTCGAGCAGCAACTGCGCCTTGCCCTGCAGATAGAGTGCCGCATAGGTCGCGGCGGTGGCGCCACCGAGCTGGCTGCCGTGCACCAGGAAGGTGCCGGAAAGCCTGCCGAGCACCGGCGTCAGCGGCCCGGCGAGGTTGACCGAGGTGACGCGCGGCAGCAGGTGGCCGGCCACCGCGTTGCTGCTCAACTGGTGACCGTCGGGCAGGGTGCGTGCGACGCAGACCGGGTAGCTGCCGGCGCTGATCGTGTCGGCCAACGGAATGGTCGCCGTGAGCGCACCATCGAGCGTACTGGTTGCTGGATAAGTCGACGCACCGACCAGAATCTGGTCGTAGCCTGCGAGTTCGCTGCCGCGCAACACGATCGGCTGGCCGGCGCTGAAGCGCTCGGGTTCGATCGCACGGACGCGCGCGCCCAGACTCGGCAGCACGCTCGCGCCTTCGTACGGTTGCGGCGGTGGCAGCGGCTTGCCGATGCTCCTGACCGGCAGCGCATAGTCCGGTGCCTCTGCAGTGGACGCCAGCATCACCGGGCGCACCTGGAATGCAGCTGCGACGCGGAATTTCTCGTCACTGCCCTGCATGATCCGCGAAAGCAGTTCCACATCGGCCTCGTCGAAGGTCAGGCGCAGCGGATCGGGGTTGCTGGCGAGCACGCTGTTGCTCGCGTCGGGCCGCACGCTGCTCAGCGCATTGAGGGCGAGCAGGCCACGACCGAGCAGCCGATGTGCGACGATCGAGTCGCTCTCGGGACCATCGAAGGCGGTCAGCAGGTAGTGCAGCACCAACCATACCGGTGGCGCCTGTCCGGCGTCGAGCGGGCGGTTGCGCAGGTTGGCGTCGATGCTGATGCGGTAAAGGAAGAGGTTGAAGCTGCCACCGCCGCCGACCACTGCTGCCTTGCTGGCATCCTCGGGGCGGCCGACGGCCACCGCGTTGATGCCGGTCCTGGCCGCGAGCTGCACTTTCAGCAGTTCGCTGACGGCGCCGATTGCCTCGCTGCTGGCGGCGAGCGACACGGCTCAAGCCCAGCGCAGGTAGTGGCGCTGCAACGAAAAGCGCGGCGCCGGAATGGCTGCGAACGCCGGCTGCGGTACCGCTGCAGGCGCCGGTTCAGGGGTGCGTACTGCGAGCGCGATGGTGCCGATGCGGATTTCGTTGCGCGCAGCGGGAACGGGGTCGATGGCGGCAGCTGCCACGGCGCGCTGCTCCAGGCGAGTGACATCGACACGTGGCACCGGCATCGTGACCGGCGTGGCCGGCTCGCTGCTGCTCATTACCCCGCGGCGCGCTGCCTCTGCCTCTATCGAGGCGAAGGGCATTCCCGGCGGCAACTGCACGCCGAGCTGCGCGAGCATCGATCCGGGATCGGGGGGGGTCGCTGCGTCGACCTGGAGGGGTTGCGGGTTCGCCGCGCCATCCGACGGGTGCTGCGCGACACGCTGCCGGGAAAGGAGCGACGGGGGCGACGACAGTGGTGCATCGATTCCCCTTGCCAGGGTCACGCCAGCCGGCGCGACCGCCAGCGAATCGTGCCGCAAGCTTGAGGTCGGCAAGCGCGCCGCCTCGGGAGAGGGCGTGCCGGCCATCGCCGGTGCAGACACGGGCGATGCAGACTCGGCGCGCTGCCGGGCTAGCAGGGTTGCTGGTGGCGGCGGCGGCAGGTGCGGAGCAGGTACGCCGCGGGCATCCTGCGCGACCGGTGGAAAGAGCGCTGCCGGTGCCGGGGCCATCGCCACGCGCGCTGCCGTCGTGTCGGCGTTCGGCGCCGGCACTTCGACCTGCTGTTCGAGCGGCTCGATCGCCTTCGCCTGCGGAGCGGGAGCGGTCCCGACACGCGCATCGATCTGTGCGGCAAGTCTCGCGAAATAGCCGCTCATGCCCAGCCCCGGGCAGCGATTTGCTGCAGGTAGTGCGCGCGACGCCAGCGCGGCAGCGCGAGAATTTCCGCTTCACTCCAGTGGAAGGCAGACGCGAGCTGCAGCACCTCGTCGAGCATTTTCGCTTGCGTGCCCGCGAAGCCTTCGAGCAGCAGTGCTTCGAGGTCGCAGGCGACAAGCTCGGCGTGGTCGCAGGCCGGGCAGCGGGTCTGTAACTGCAGGGCGGTGAGCGGATCGTGCGCGGCGAAGGCATCGTCGAGCGCACTCAGCCAGGCTGCCGGCGGGCGATGATCCGCGCCCACCGCTTGCCCGGCGACGCTTTCGATCAGCGATGCGGCGAGCGTCTCCTGCGCCAGCACACCGTCGCGCCGCCAGCGCTGCAGATCGTCAGCGCAGGGCAGGCGCAACGACACCTCGGTACCGTCGTCATCACACCAGGTGAAGTGCGGTGCTGCCGGGTCGCCGGCGAAGGCGCGCAGATCCAGGTCGAGGGCCATGGCTTCGCCACACGCGCTGCAGGCCACCTGCAACCCGATGGTGGCGTCGCCCGCAGCCAGGCGCATCGCGATCAGTGCCTGCAGACGCTGATTCAGGGTCCAGGTCCAGGGCTCGTCGATGCCGATGGCACGGCCCTGCGGGTCGGACACACAACTCACCAGCAAGGCAGTCACGGCGCTCGCCCGGTCGACGGCGGCGAAGGCGATGTCGAGGTCGCTGGCTGCGCTGCCGAAGGCTCGCGCGCAGCAGCGCTGTGCGGCAGGCGCCGTAAACGTGGCCTTGGGCTCGTTCATGCCGCGGCTCCGTCCGCCCGACGCGACATCAACCCGCCTCGTTCGGTTCGGGCGTGTCGACGTCACGCACCCAGCCTTCGAGTTCGATCTTGATGTGCTCGATGGCAACCGCGTTGGCGTTCGCATCGAGGTCGGGCAAGGTGACGAACTCGCTGACCCAGCAGCGATACAGGAAGTAGCGCAGCGCCACCTGACTCTTCTCGTTGAGCACCTCTAGCGTCAGGTCCTTCTTGTAGCCGGCCAGGTCCATCGCCGCATCGCCGGCATAACTCTGCACCGCATTCGCCCACTTCTCGAATTCGATGTCGTGGGTGATGCCGCGCTCCAGCGTGACGCCTTCGTAGCTGGAGCGGCCGGGCGACTTGTGGTCATAGCTGTTCTGCCCGCCGCTGCGGTGCTTGACGACTTCGGTGGTGCGCTTGAGCGAGCCGACCTTGGAGACGCCGAGGACCGTCTTGCCATCCCACAGCACACGGAATTTGAAGTTCTTGTAGGGGTCGACGCGCGTGGCGTTGACAACGAATCCGGTATTGGCCATGACGTGGTTCTCCGCGCGGGGTTACAGATCGCCGGCGATCTGCTGGATACTGATGACGACGAACTCGGCGGGCTTCAGCGGCGCGAAGCCGACCTGGATGTTGACGATGCCCTTGTTGCGATCGTCCTGGTTGGTGGTTTCGCCGTCGCACTTGACGAAGTAGGCTTCCTTCGGGGTCGCGCCCTGAAAGGCGCCCTGGCGGAACAGAGAATTCATGTAGGCGCCGACATTGAGCCTGATCTTGGCCCACAGTGGCTCGTCGTTGGGCTCGAACACCACCCATTTGGTGCCACGGAACAAGGACTCTTCGAGCATCAGCGCCAAGCGGCGGATCGGCACATACTTCCATTCCGAGGCCATCTGGTCGGCGCCGACCAGCGTGCGTGCGCCCCAGGCCACGCCGCCATACACCGGAAAGGTGCGCAGGCAGTTGATGGCCAGCGGGTTGAGCACGCCATTCTCGGCGTCGGTGAGCTTGCTGTCGAGCTGCGCCACACCGCTGAGCACCGCCTCGATCCCGGCCGGTGCCTTCCAGACACCGCGCTGGCTGTCAGTGCGGGCGTAGATGCCGGCCATCGTGCCGCTGGCGGCAATCGAGCGCAGGCGAAAATCGTTGACCGGATCGGGAACCTGCGTGCGTGGGAAATACACGGCCGAGTTGCGGTGGCGCAAACCGGCAAACCGGTCCAGCCAGTCCTTGACCTCCTGCGTCTCGTCGATGCCCTTGGGCACGTCGATCAGCAGGAAAGCGCGCTTGAGTTCGCAGAAAGCGAGCGCTGCGCTGTAGATCGCGAGGGTATCCGTTTCGGCCACGCCGTCGGCCACCGCACGCGGGATGCACAGGATGTTGAACAGGTCGACGCGGTCGAGCGCGTAAATGCCGGTGTTGAGCGCCGGGTTGCCGATCAGGTCGGTCGCGCCGGGCGCCGTGCCATCGCTGCCGGTCGTGCCGACGACCAGGGCGGCGATCACCGTCCCCGGAGCGCCCGCAGCGCCCGAACCCAGCGGGTATTGTTGTACATTGACCACGGCTGCGGCGTCGAAGCCGAGATCGGCGGCGGTCGTGTCGGCGCCACTGAAGTCGGTAATGGTCAACTGGTCGGTCGGAGAATAAGCCGTCGCGGTCTTGCTCGTCAGCACGCGCAGACGATTCGTCCCCACCACTTCGACAGTCGCCCCGGCCAGCGGCGCCGGTACGCTCGTCGTGCCGGCGGAAACCGATGTGCGAATGGCCTGCTCGATGTAGCCCCGCAATTGCGCGAGAGTACTCACCGTCTTCCCGCCTGCCGACCAGTTCTCGAGCGTCGCATCGCGCGTCGGCAGCGCGCCCAGGGTCAGCTTGAACTGCTTGCCGGAGAGAGCATTCAGAGCGGCCAGCTTCGCCGGGGTGATGGCCGCTCCGAGGGTGCCGCCAGCGGCAGGCCGCTTGCTTGAAGCCGCGGCGCTGCCGGCGCGCAGCTTGACCAGTTTCGAACTGTCGTTGACCACCTTGACCGCATACCGCGGCTGCGCCGTGTCCATGGTCAGGTTCAGGTAACGCTCGCTCGCCAGCGGCTTGGCGTTGGCCGCATTGCTGTCATAGCGGGTGATCGCGAGGTTGAAGGTGTGTTCCGGGTCGACGGTGGCGTAATCGACATCGATGCGCACATGGTTGCCCCACAGCCCCGCGTTCGCGGCTTCGGCCAGCAACACCTCGTCAGGCGCAGGCAACATGTGCAGCGCTGCACCGGCCGCCGCTTCGCCGTTGGCGACCCGCACCACCAAGGCCGAGCTACCGCCGTTCAGGAAGTACTGCGCGATCGCATAGCTGGCCTCGCTGCGATCGTCCAGGCCGCCGTAGATACGCTGAAAATCGGCCGTCCCGAAGATCTCGACGGCCTCGTCCGTCGGCCCTTCGCGGAAGAAATCGATGAACGCGGTAATCGAGGTGCCCACGCTGGTGATCGTGTGCACCCCGCTCGACACTTCCTGGATGTAGACGCCTGGATAAGTCACTTGCACCATGTGTGCCTCCTAGAACATTCGGATACCCGGGCCGAGCGTCTGCAATCGACGCTTGGAACTGCCTGCCATGCCTTCTCTTTCGCCGTCGCCACCCACAGCAGCCAGGTCGCATTCATCATCATTCACCTTGGCGCTGCTTCGCTTCAGTCACCCATCCTCTCGTCTCTTGGCGTGCCCGGCAGCAAAGATGACACTACCGTCGGGCAGCCGAATCTCCGTCAGGCTCCCCTGCTCGGTCATTGCCGCCAACGCCGTCTCGACATCACGCAGGGAAACGTCGGCAAAGCGGCGTGGCAACCACCATTGCTGTACTCCAAGGGCGTTATCTGCCGCGTCCGGATGCGCGGCAAGGTAAGCCAGGATTGCCGTCTCCACAGTGACACCATTTCCCTTCCAGACCATTCGCCTCCCGCATGCTCGAGAATGCTGACTTCACAGAGCAAACTCTGTGCCACCCATGGTCAGAGGTACTTTCTCTGTATGAATCAGTGACATTCCTTGCGGTAACGGAGGCTGTAGGGGGCGAAATCCGGGGTGCTTCCGACACACTGGGTCAAATCTGACCCACACCTGCGAACCCACCCTGAGCACCGCGGCCGATCGTCGCCGATGCCATGCCGGGGAAATCAGGAACGAAGCTGATTTTCACCTGCGGGTTGGACGCTGAGCGCGGAGGTATTTTCGAGAGTGCCCTTGACCCAGCGGGAGGTCGCGTCCTCGGCGAAGCTGGATCGTGCGAGGCCGTATTTACGAACCAGCTTGTTGAGCCGGCTGCGGTCCTGACCGCAAAGGCGCGCTGCCAGACTGATGTTACCGGCTGTGGTGGCGAGTAGCTGGCTGAGATACGATCGTTCAAATCGAGCAATGGCGTCGGCTTTGGCCTGCCGGAAATCCGTGACCAGGCCGGGTTCGGCCACCGGCGCTGTGGTCGTGATGCGCAACGGTGCGGACGGAACATTCAGATACAGGGTCTCTCCCTCGTTGAGCAGCAGTTCCCGGTGCACCATGTTCTCCAGTTCACGCACATTGCCCGGCCAGTCATACCCGCGCAACTGCAACAGGCTTTGCGGGTCGACGGGAATCGCGGGCAGGCCATAGCGGCCGCGGTAGCGCGCCACAAAAGCCTCGGCAAGCAGAGCGGCGTCATCCCCACGCGCGCGCAGCGGCGGCATTTCGAGGACCAAGACCCGGAGACGAAACAACAGATCCTGCCGGTAGCTACCCTGACGGCTGAGTGCCGCCAGGTCAGTGTTGCTGGCGGCGATCACGCGGACATTGGCGCGACGGGATGCCGATCCGCCCACCGGCCGATACTCGAGATCCTGCAGAAAACGCAGTAGTGCGACCTGGGCATGCGCCCCCAGGGCTTCGATCTCGTCGAGGAACAGCGTCCCGCCTTCCGCCTGGGCCACCACCCCGCTGCGCGCCTCTCGGGCATCGGTGAAAGCGCCCCTGACGTGCCCGAACAACTCGCTTTCGACCAGATTGTCGGGGATGGCGCCACAGTTGATCGGAACGAAAGGTGCGCTGCCGCGCGCCCCCGAATAGTGGATGGCACGCGCCGCCAGTTCCTTGCCAGTTCCGGTCTCGCCCTCGATGAGTACCGGCGCATCGCATCGGGAAAGCTTGGCGATGTACTGCAGCACCTGGCGGAACACCGGGGATTCCCCTACAAAAATCGGGGCAGCATATCGATCTTCAAACCTCATCTCGCTCCTCCACTGGTCGCTCTTTCGGGCATTGTGGGACGCCGGTCGCCGTGTCCCTCGGACTGCCGACAAGACATCATAAGCGGGTCATCACCGCCAAGTCCAGTTTGAGGATCGGAGTACGAATTAGTTGCGAAGATCCTCTGTTAATGAAGATTTTCGATGAGGTCTGAGTTGACCAGCCGCCGGATCGAAATGATCGGCCAAGTGAATCGCTCCCGTGGCGAAGAGGTGCTTGTTATCCGAATACAGCGCAGCGTCGCCAAAGACGAGCAAAACGGGGCGAACTTTGAGGGAAGGGCTTGCTTTTTTCCCTTGGCGTCCGCAAGATTTGGCACGACGAACACCAAACGGCGCCAATAGGGAATAGGGAATAGGGAAGACCTGAACCCGTCAGGTCAGTGGGCACATCTGGAACGTAAAATGGAAAATCTGAACCTGGCTCCTTTTTCTTTCCCCCCCTTTCCCCCCCTTTCCCATCTCGCAACCGACGTAGCATGATGGAAAGCAAACACATCATGCGGCAGTTGGTGCGCTGGCGTCGCTCGCTGCACCAGTACCCGGAAATCGGCTACGAAGAACGGAAAACCGCCCGCTTTGTGATCACCGAACTCCAGCGCCTGGGGATACCCTACGAGTATGGAGGAGTCGGTGGCGGCATCGTCGCCCGACTTCGCGGAGCGCGAACAGAAGGACCACGGGTCGCACTCCGTGCTGAACTCGATGCATTACCGATTGCCGAACAGACCGGCCTGCCGTTTGCTTCTCGCCATAGCGGGAAAATGCACGCCTGCGGGCACGATGGACATATGGCCATGGTGTTGGGCGCAGCGGCGCTGCTGCAGGATCCGCTCCCGCAGGGCGACGTGGTGCTGATCTTCCAGCCTGCCGAAGAAGGTGGCCTTGGCGCGCAGGTGATGATCGATGCAGGCGCACTCGCCGGTGTGGCCATGATCTTCGGGGGGCACCTGACCAACCTCTACCCCACTGGGCAGATCATGGCTGCCCCGGGGCCGGTTTGCGCCCAAGCCGACAGCTTCCGTATCCGTGTGTTCGGCCGCGGAGGTCACGGTGCCAGGCCGCACGAGGCGACCGACGCATTGGTCGCCAGTGCCGCGCTGGTCGGCGGGCTGCAGACTCTCGTGTCGCGCGAGGCCAACCCGCTCGATCCATCGGTGGTCACCATCGGAACGCTGCAAGCGGGTACGGCCCGCAACGTGATCGCGCACGAGGCGTTGCTGGAGGGAACGATCCGTACGACGCAAAGCGAGACCCGGTTACGATTGATCGCCGGGATGGAACGAATGTGTCGCGCCCTTGGGGAGGCATACCATACCCGAATCGAACTCGATCTGTCGGAACCGTATCCACCGGTGATCAATACTCCGCGCGAAACCGAACTCGCCCGCCGCGCTGCCGCGCGTGTCGTCGGCACAGAGCAGGTACTGACCTACGAGTTGCCGAGCATGGGTGCAGAGGACTTCTCGCTTTACCTCAACGAGGTACCCGGCTGCTTCGTGCGCTTCGGGGCGCGGGCTCCGAACGCGGCGAACGTGCCGCTGCACAGCCCACAGTTCGATTTCGACGAAGCCGCCCTGCTCATCGGAGCGCGTTACTTCGAAGCAGTCGTGCGCCTCGCTCTTGCCGAGAATTAACATGACCGTTAGCCTTGGTGACCCGGAACCTGCACGAGTTGCAGCGCGTCGATGGCCTCTGTGAATGGACGCCAAGCTCGTCTTGGCAAGCCGCGCTTCCTTGCCTGACCCGGCACTTCGCTGCTTGCGCGAAGCGGATGAACGAGTTCGAATTTTCCGTGTCAGATTACGATATCCACAAGAAGGGAGAATTCTCATGTCATTGAAGTCGTGCTGTCTCGCAAGCCTTTTTTCTGGCCATCGGAGTACTTTCGGCCGCCTGTACGACTACCGAGGAGAAGCCGACAGCGGCTGCACCGCCTGCTCCCCCGCCACTGGTTGCACTTCCCTACGACCAGGCGGTGCGCAAGGCGGCGCAGGAATTGCTGGCCAATGCCAAGCTGGCCAAGGATCAGAAGTACAACATGATCGTCGATCCGCTGGTAGACGGCAACAGCGGTGTGCAGACCGAAGCGACGGCGGCGATGGAGCAATCGGTCGTGCAACTGGTGAAGGAGAGCTATCAGCAGGTTGATGTCAAGCCCTTCACCAGCGAAACCGTATCCACACTTCCCTTGCTGATGGTCGGCACATTCACGCCGATCAACCTGCAGGGCAAAGCGGACGGCGAACGCGATGCCTACCGCATCTGCTTCGCCCTCGCCGATCTGAAGACCGGCAAGATCATCAGCAAAGGCCTGGCGCGTTCCCTGCCCGATGGGTTTGATCCCACACCTCTGGCCCTCTTCCGCGAGATGCCGGTGTGGTCGAAGGACGCCGCGACCGAGGGCTACGTCAAGACCTGTCAGGGAACCAAAGCAGGGGATCCGATCAATCCTGCCTACATCGATACCGTTCTCGCCGCATCGACGATCAACGAAGCAATGAAAGCCTATCACGGGAAGCGCTACAAGGACTCGCTGGCACTCTTCCAGTCGGTACTGAAGAATCCCGCCGGCAACCAGGCACGCGTGTATGCCGGCATCTACCTCAACCAGGTGAAACTGGGGAACAAGAAGGGGGCGATGCAGGCTTTCGGCCAACTGGTCGACATGGGCCTGGCAACCGACCGGCTTGCCGTCCAGTTCAACTTCAAACCCGGAGCCACCGCTTTCTCGCAGGATCAGCAGCCGCAGTATTCCCAGTGGTTGTCCGAAATTGCCCGGCAATCGCTTCGTCAAACCTCGTGCATAGAGGTTGCCGGTCACACCCGGCGGGGAATGTCCGAGCAGATGGATGAGCGCCTTTCACTGCAGCGTGCCGAGTTCGTCCGGCAAAAGATCGCTGCGGCCAATCCTGCCTTTGCCAAGCGGTCTCAGGCCAAGGGCTATGGTTCGCAGCGCGCGATCGTCGGTACCGGCAAGGGCAACGACTCGGACGCGCTGGATCAGCGTATCGAGTTCAAGAAGGTTTCCTGCTGATTCCTGTCGCCCGACCCGCGTACCGGATGAGAGCGGCCTTGCGCCTGCCAGGAGTAGGAATAGGAATAGCGCTGCGCTTTGTCTGCTGTCTGCTGACCTGCCTGCCAGGTGCTGCTGCGGCAAGCGCAGCAGATGCGGTGCCCAGCCTGCGTCTCGAAACCGGCAGCCATGTCGCCCCGGTGCGCGCAGCCAGCCTGGACCGTGACGGCCGTTATGTCGTCACGGCTTCCGAAGACAAGACCGCCCGCGTCTGGGACGCGGCCAGCGGCACGCTGCTGTCGGTCTTCCGGCCGCCTTCCGCCCCTGGCAACGACGGCAAGTTGTACGCGGTGGCCATGACTCCGGACGGATCGGTTTTTGCAGCGGCCGGGTGGTCAGCAAGCAACGATCTGTATCTGGTCCGGCGCAATGATGGCCAGATCATTCACCGCATTTCCGGGCTGCCGGATGTGGTGACCCATCTGTCGTTTTCTCCCGACGGCAGGACTCTCGTCGCGGGTCTCTGGGGGAAAACAGGGGACTCGGGTATTCCTTGGCGCCGACGGCTGGAGCAGCGCGCGCGAGCTGCAAGGCGACGCCGATTATTCGGATGAAGTGAATGCCACCGCCTGGTCGCCGGACGGCAAGACCTTGCTGGTCAGCAGCGCCGATGCTTTTCTCCGCGCCTACGAAGTGACCGGCAAAGGCATCAAGCTGCTGTCGAGAGGTGCACTGGGAGGCAATGGCATTCCTTTTGGTCTGGCGTTTTCACCGGACGGCCAGACTGTGGCGGCAGGCGCATCGAACCAGGGCAGTATCGATCTGCTCGATGCCAAAACCCTGAAATCGAAGAAGGTTCTCTCACCCACACAGGCGAACTCCTCGCGAAGCCTGAGCGTCGTGGCCTGGTCGGCCGATGGCAAACGGGTCTTCGGTGCGGGGACCTGGGCCAATGAGAAGGGACAGTTCACGATCTGTGGCTGGTCTGGCGACGGTCTGGGAGAGCCATCATGCACTCCGGTCGCCCGCAACACGATCACCGCCTTGCAGGCCACGCCCAACGGCGGCTTGCTGTATGCCTCCGCCGATCCCGAGTGGGGAGTGCTTGGCACCGACGGACGGCCACGGCTCACGGTCGGCAACTCCTTGATGGACTTCCGCAACCTCCGTAGCCGCTTCCGGCTCGCGAGCGACGGCAGCGCACTGGCCTTTCGCGAAACGCACCCTGGTGGAACCGGCGATGCGTTCGACCTTCGCCAGCTCGCCTGGGTCAAGGCCGGCAAGGACTGGCAAGCGCCGAGGACGATGGCCGGCAGAACGAGCATGGACAACTGGTTCGAACGGCAGCGACCGATGCTCAATGGCAAAGCGCTCAATCTGGACAGCAGCGAGTGGTCGCTCTCGACTGCAGTCTCGCGCGACGGCGAACGAATCGCGCTCGCCACCAATCACAAGCTCCGTCTGTATGACCGCAGCGGCCGCGAGCTGTGGCGCACGGCGGCACCCGCGACGACCTGGCAGATCAACCTCAGTGACGACGGCCGCTGGGTGGTGGCGGCATTCAGCGATGGCACGCTGCGCTGGTACCAGGCAAAGGACGGTAGCGAACAGCTCGCTTTCTTCCCGCACACCGACGGGCGCCGCTGGGTGATGTGGACACCCGCCGGCGACTTCGCCGCCAGCCCGGGTGGCGAAAACCTCGTCGGCTGGCAGGTCGATCGCGGATCGGCGCAGGCGGCGGATTTCTACCCGGTATCGCGCTTCCGCACGGACTATTACCGGCCGGAAGTACTTGCCGAGGTGATCGGCAAGGGAGGCGTGGCGGCCGCGCTGGCCGCTGTTCCTGCAACCGCTGCACGCCCGACAGGGAGCCAGGCAATTCTGGAGATCTTGCCGCCGACCGTGCGCATCCTCTCGCCTGACGCCCTGACTGTCACCAAGGGCGGCGAGATCAAGCTGGTGGTTGCCGTGCGCTCGCCGGAGGGCGCGCCGGCAACCCAGCTGCGTGCGCGGGTCAACGGCCAACTCATTGCGCTGCCGGCTCTTTCTTCTCTCCGGAGTTCACGAACGGGCAATCGGGGAGAAAGCAGCTACGAGGTTCCAGTGTCACTACCGCCCATCGATGCGCATATCCTGCTGTTCGCAGAAAACAAGCACGGCGTATCGCCGGAGGCGGCATTGACGGTCAAGAGACCCTCTGAACCCATTGCCAAGGAGCCGACCGATTCCCCAATTGCGTCGGCCGGCCAGCCGAACTCGGCCGCTGCCGCCGGCGTGGACCTCCGACCAAACCTCTACGTGCTGGCGATTGGCATCAGCAAGTATCAGGATTCCTCGATCCAGCTCGATTTCGCAGCCAAGGATTCGACCGACCTTGCGAATTTCTTCAAGACCCAGGAAGGCGGACTGTACCGCAAGGTATCGGTTCGTCTGCTCACCGATGGCAAGGCAAGACGCGACGATGTCCTCGACGGACTGGAGTGGATCCGCAAGGAACTGACCTCACGAGACATCGCTTTCGTTTTCATTGCCGGACACGGCGTCAATGACTCCGACGGCACCTATTACTTCCTGCCGCAGGATGTCAACATCAAGGCCCTGAAACGCACCGGCGTGATTTTCACCGAGATTCGCAACACGCTGGTATCCTTGCCCGGCAAGGCACTGTTCTTCATCGACACCTGTCATGCGGGCAATGTACTGGGAACCGGAACGCGTTCGCTGCGAATGGACACCACAGCCGTGGTCAACGAGCTATCGAGTGCCGATAACGGCGTCATTGTCTTCGCCGCAGCCACCGGACGCCAGTACGCGCAGGAATCGCCGGACTGGGGCAATGGCGCTTTCACCAAGGCCATTCTCGAAGGGCTGCGCGGGCAGGCAGACTACAACAAGTCGGGTCGCATCACGCACAAGATGCTCGACCTCTACGTCTCGGAAAGAGTCAAGGCACTGACCGAAGGAGCCCAGTCGCCGGTCACCATCGTGCCCAGTGGTGTACCCGACTTCCCGCTCGTGCTGGGCAAGCGTTAATGTGAACGTCGCGTCAGCGACGCACGAATCTCCCCTCCCCCTCGCGGAGGAGAAGGCGGGGTTTCGCGGTGCGCAGCTCCACGCCGAGCCGGCCGGCGATGCAGCGCTGGCCGTGGGAGCAACCGTGTCTAACTACAAGGGGCCAGGGAATAGGGTAACGGTCATGGCTTTCATGGTCGGTGGTGCCTGGAAAAGTCATGACCGTTAGAGTGGCGACTCAGTGCGTCTCGCCGAGCGCGTGCCGTATGGCAAAGTTTCGCTGTGAGGGCCGCTTGCCGTCGTGGCGCAGCGGGTCAAGGACCCCGGCATGGCGCAACTGGCTGACCATGCGCGAAACCGTTTCCAGCTTCAACGCGGTGATGTCGGCCATGTCCTGCCGTGACGGCAGGACCACTTGCAGTTCGACCGCCGTGTTGGTCGGGTGCTCCGCCGCCGGATGTGCGAGCATCATGACCAGGCGACGGACACGGTCAGCGGCCTGACCACAGCGCAGGGCGATGACCTCGGCGGCACGTCGCTCGGCTTTGGCCAGCGTACGCAGTAGCGAATCGCCGACAGGAGAAGCACGGCCTTCCGGCCATGATTCGAGAACGCAGGCGGTGAGCGCCGTTGCCGTAAAGCTGTATTTTCCGAACAGCAGCGTCTCGGCACCGATTACGTCACCTCTGATGGCGAGGTTGGCAAAGCTCTGTTCACCATTGGGTTCCTCGCGATCCAGACGAACCGAACCGCTGACGATGCGCCAGGCAGCACCCTTGGTATCGCGGGCATGGATACGCTGACCACGGTCGAAACGGAGCAGCCAATGCTTCCCCTGGATCTGCCGCGCAGCGGCGCAGCGAGGGACCTTCTGCGCATCGAGCAAGATTTCCGACTCCTTTCCGTAGGTCCGGCTTCAGAATCGTAGATTCAGGCCGGCATAAACCGAGCGCCCCATGCCGGGAACGGCCGTTCCATAAACCATGGGTCTCTGCCCGAGATAGGCACCACCGAGTGGCGAATCGTAGAGCCGGTTGAACAGGTTTTCAACGCCGAGATCGACGCGCAACTGCTTCCACTCGTAACTGCTGCGCAGGTTCAGCAAACCGTATCCGCTGGTTTCAAGCTCGTTGCGAACCTGCGAGACCTTGGTCTTGGCGTCGACAAACACGCCTTCCAGAGTGTTGGTCCAGGCCCCCGACTTTTGCACCAGCGCCAGTTTCGCGTTCAGGGGCATGATGTGATACAGGTTGTCGTCGGTGTCGAGGTTTTCTCCCCTGACGTAGCTCAGCACGCCGGTCATCTTGACCTCGCCGATGGCACTGTCGCTGAGCAGCGGAAAGTAGCCGGAAACGTCGGCGCCGTACAGGCGGGCGCTTTGATTGACGAACTGCAGGTAGACAAAACCGGTGCTGCGGGTCAGGTTGCTGCCCTGGCAGGGCGACATGCCGGTACCGCCGAAACAGCGACGCGCGTCAATGTAGTCCTGTACATAGGTGTAGTAAGGCGTGATGCTGAAACCCCACAGTGACTTCTTGGCATCGTGCCAACTGGCGGTAGCGCTGATGGTGTTGGCAACTTCCGGCTTGAGGTTGAGGTTGCCGACGTAGCCATTTCCGTCGCCGAACCAGTTGATCATGGTCATGGTCATGGCGTTGTTGGTCGACCAGGCGTAACGCTCATAGAGGTTCGGTGAGCGCGTCTTGCGCGCAAAGCCGGCCTCGAAGGTCTGCTGAGCGTCCGGGGTAAAGCGCAGCAAGGCCGTCAGATCGAGGTTGTGATCGGTTCTGCTGTGATTCTGGGCATTGAAGGCGCCCGGAATCGACGTCGGATTCAGCGGATTGCCGTAGTCCGGAACATTGTAGCCCTGCACGTCACCGGTATCCATCCACACGGTACTGCTGCGCAGCCCCAACTGGGACAGCCATTGGCTGCTCCAGCGCGCCTCCCATTCGCCAAAGACGTCAAAGTGGTCGCGTATACCGTTGTGGATGTTCCAGAAAGTCGAGCCGTTCATCATGTTGCTCATGGCGGCCATGCCGCCCATCCCACCCATCCCACCCATACCCCCCCATGGGTGGGACGTACGGTCCAATCGCAGGCCACCAGTCGTCAAGGTGGTAGTGCTGATAATCGCTGCCGACCCTCAGGAGGTCGCGATCGGAGAGCCGGATGTCGACCTTGATCAGGGCACCAGCAGTTTCCCCGTGCGTATCCATCGGCATACCGGCCGGGTTGGCCATCATGCCCGTCGTCTGCAGCTTGTCCTCGAGGAAGTTCATCTTGTGACGGGTGTCGTCGTAGTAGGCGCGCGCCTCGAGCGAACCCCAATCGTACTGGCCAAAGGAGCGGAAGTTGACCTTCTGACTGGTGTTTTCGGTCATGTCCATGCGCTGATTCGGAAAACCCTGATACGGAATGTGCTGATAGACGTATTTGAGTTCGAACAACTGGTTTTCCTGGCGCAGGGCGAAGCCGAGCGACTGGTTCTCGGACTTGTACTGCGACGAGCCCACCTCGTTGCCAGCCAGCCACACCGCGGTGCCTTCCGACAATCCGGCAGACTTGAATTTGCCGCCTGCATCGTAGTTGTTGGCCTGCACCGTCGATCCCGCGTAGGTCACGCTGAGGATCTCGTTGGCAATCGTCGCCGACAGATTGGCGCCCCGGGCATCGCCATTGCTGCGATAGAAAGTACCCGCCTGACCGGTCAGCAACAGGCCTTCGCCGGCCTTGGCAAACAGCGGCGTCGCGGAGTTGATCTGGATCGTGCCGGCGATGCTGTCGCCACCGACACTGACCGGCGTGATGCCGGAGAACAGCCTGACGCTGCCGACCAGGGTCGGATCGATGTACGACAGCGGCGGGTTCATGTGGTTGGCGCAGGAGGAGATCAGGTCCATGCCATCGACCTGGATGCGAATACGGTCATCGGCCAGGCCGTGAATGGCTGGCAGACTGGATACGCCGCCGGCGCCGTAGCGGCTGACGCCGGGTAGAGCGTCGAGAAGGCTGGCTGAATCACTGCTGGCCGCTCGGTAAGGAGTGACGCTCGCCGCGTCGAGACGGCTGCCCTCGAAGGATTGCCGGTCGCTGATCCTGGGCGCCCTGACGACGATTCCGTCCATCTCCGGCAGGGTTGCGCTTCCCTGCGCAATCGCGCTTTGCCACAGCACGGGCAAGGCCAGAGTAACGGTGACCGCGATCGATCTCCTGGCAAACTGCATCCCGAACCCTCCCCTGTGTCTTGATAGCCGGCATTCTAGGGGGGGAGGCTGCGCCGTGGAATGTGGCAAATCGTCGCATCCACCAGGCCAGCAGGTCAGCAGGTCAGGGCCGGCGGCCCATGTTTTCGGGGTCGCAATCAACGGACAAGGGTTGGAATCCCACCCTGACTGCGGCCAGGGCGTAGAATTCAGCGCTTCAACCGCTGCCAGGCACTGCCCATGTTTTTGACTCATCAGAACCGGACGCAGGTTTTTCTGCCGGGTACAGCGCTGACCCGGCTGCTGATGCTGCGCCGGATTGAAGTGTTGACCCAGGCGATGGTACTGATTCTGGCAGTGGCTTGGCTGCGCATACCGCTCGCCTTGATGCCGATGAGCCTGGCCATCGCTCTGCTCGCAGCCGTCAATCTCGTCACTCGGAAACGGCTCGACAGGGGTGGCCCAGTCACCGAAATTGAACTCTTCGCGCATCTGACTTTCGACGCCGCCATTCTCGGTTTGCTGCTCTACTTTGCCGGCGGCTCGGCCAACCCCTTCGTCTCCTTGTTCCTTCTACCGCCCACACTGGCCGCTGCGATGCTGCCCGCGAGCTACGCCTGGGCAATGGCGGCAATCACGCTCTTCGCCTACACCTTACTGATGTTCTGGAACTTGCCGCTGCCGCCGCCGCAGGGCGATCTGGCGCAACTTGACGCGCTGCTTGCCCGCGCCATCGGCGGCACGAGCGAGCATGCCGCCCACAGCAGCGGCTTTGCCCTGCACGTCATCGGAATGTGGCTCAACTTCGTGATCAGCGTCACCATCGTCGCTTTCTTCCTGACCCGCATGGCCACTGCCCTCAAGGGGCGCGAACGCGAACTCGCCGCAGCCCGCGAAGACGCACTGCGCAATGAGCAGATCCTCTCGATCGGTACGCTCGCTGCCGGTGCGGCGCACCAGTTGGGGACGCCACTCGGGACGATGGCGGTCGTGATCCGCGAACTCGAACTAAATCATGGCGACAATGCCGAGCTGCAGGAGGACCTGCTGTTGTTGCGCGAACAGGTGACACGCTGCAAGCAGACGATTTCGCAGATCCTCGCATCGACGGGTCAGGGCCGCGGCGAAAGCATGCGCAGGGTGGCGCTCGACACCTATCTGCAGCGTTTGCTCGACGACTGGCGGGTAATCCGTCCGCACGCCCGGATCAGCGTGTCGCTACAGGGTGTGCAGCCAGCACCACTGATCTCCGCCGAGCGCACCCTGGAGCAGGCCCTCCTCAACCTGCTCGACAATGCTGCCGACGCCAACGGGGAAAACCGGGAAGCCCTGCAGTTCTTCGCCTCCTGGGACACCGAGCATTGTCAGATCGAAATCCTCGACCGTGGCGCCGGCCTCGATGAAGAAACCGCGCAGCGCCTTGGCGAGGCTTTTTTCAGCACCAAAACCGCTACTCGGGACCCGCCAAACGGTATCGGCATCGGCCTGTTTCTCAGCAACGCCACCGTCGAGCGCCTCGGTGGCAAGGTCGAACTCTTCAATCGTGCGGACCCGCAAGGCGGCGCATGCACCCGCGTGACCCTGCCGTTGACCCGACTGAAAGCCGAGCACCATGCCTCTTCAAGCCCCACGACTCCCTGACGACGAGCGCTCGACGCTGCTGCTGGTCGATGATGACGACGCTTTTCGCCGCGTCCTCGCGCGCGCCCTGGAGCGTCGCGGTTATGCCGTGACCGTCGCCGCCAATGTCGAAATGGCAATCATCCAGGCGCAGGCACAGCCTCCCGAGTACGCCGTCGTCGATCTCAGGATGCCTGGCGAGTCGGGCTTGGCACTGATCGAGAAGTTGATGGCCTGCGATCCGAACACCCGTGTCGTCATGCTCACCGGCTACGCCAGCATCGCCACCGCGATCGAAGCGATCAAGCTCGGCGCCATCCATTACCTGGCCAAACCCTGTGACGCGGATGAGATTGTCGCGGCGCTCAACAGAAGCAGCGTAGGCGACTCGTCATTCCCGGTTTCCGGATCGCCGCTGTCGGTAAACCGCCTCGAATGGGAACATATCCAGCGCGTGTTGGCCGAGCATCAGGGCAACATCTCGGCAACCGCCAGAGCCTTGAAAATGCACCGCCGCACGCTGCAGCGCAAACTCGGCAAACATCCGAGTCCGGAATAGCGAGTAGAGTCGAGCAGGCGCGAGGCCGAAAAATGATCCGCGTGCGTATGCGTATCGATGAGAAAGCGGATGCGCAGCCCAGCGTGCGCAGCCAGAGCCAGATAACGGTCTACCTGGCTCTCGGGTCGATCAAGGCTGCGACACGCGTCTCGGGGCAGCCAACCAGGTACGACTGGCAGCCCCCGTTGGCCACCTGTTCGAAGATCACGGGTGCTTGACGATGCGCAGATAGGGCTTGGGCGCCTTCCAGCCCTCCGGGAACAGCGTCTTGGCTTCCTCGTCGGACACTGATCCAGCGATGATCACGTCCTCGCCCTGCTTCCAGTTCACCGGCGTGGCGACCTTGTGCTTGGCGGTGAGCTGCATCGAGTCCAGCGCGCGCAGGATTTCGTCGAAATTGCGTCCGGTGGTCATCGGGTAGGTCATCATCAGCTTGATCTTCTTGTCTGGACCGATCACGAACACCGAGCGCACGGTAGCGTTGGTAGCGGCGGTGCGACCCTCCGAAGTGCCCGGTTCTTCGGCGGGCAACATATTGTAGAGCTTGGCGACCGCCAGATCGGTGTCGCCGATCATTGGGTACCTGGGCAAGTGGCCTTGCGTTTCTTCAATGTCCTTGGCCCAGCGCGCGTGGTTGTCCACCGGGTCGATGGACAAGCCGATAAGCTTGCAGTTGCGGCTGGTGAACTTGTCCTCGATGCCGGCCATGTAGCCGAGCTCGGTGGTGCACACCGGGGTGAAGTCCTTCGGGTGCGAGAACAGGATCGCCCAACTGTCGCCGATCCACTCGTGAAAACGGATGCTGCCTTGGGTAGTTTCGGCACTGAAGTCGGGTGCGACGTCATTGATGCGAAGTGACATGGTGGCTCCTCGGATTACGGGGTGGAAAGGCCGTCGGCGACGGGCGAAGCTGGAACCATTCGGGGCATCGAGGCCTCGTCTGAAAAGTATCTCTGATCAGGCGGCCGCAAGTCAATCACGAACGGCACTGAAAACTACCTGACGCGCGAGCGGTATTCGTTGCTGCGCGTGTCGATTTCGATCCTGTCGCCGATTTCGATGAAGGCGGGTACCGGCAGTTCGAAACCGGTGGCCATGCGTGCCGGTTTCATCACCTTGCCCGAAGTATCGCCCTTGACGGCTGGCTCGGTGTACACCACTTCACGAACCACACTGGTCGGCAACTCGATCGAGATTGCCTTGCCGTTGTAGAACACGGCTTCGCAGGGCATGCCGTCTTCGAGGTAGTTCAGCGCGTCCGTCATGCACTCGGCTTCGATTTCATACGGGTTGTACTCGCCGTCCATGAAAACATACAGGGGATCGGCGAAGTAAGAGTAGCTGACTTCCTTACGCTCCAGCTGGATGACGTCGAACTTGTCGTCGGCACGATAGACCGCCTCGCTGGGCGACTCGGTGAGCAGATTCTTCATCTTCATTTTCACCACCGAAGCATTGCGCCCTGATTTGATGTACTCGGATTTGAGCACCACCATCGGGTTGCTACCGACCATGAAGACGTTGCCTGGGCGAAGTTCTTGTGCGGTTTTCATCGTGCGTTCCATGCAGCAAAGTTAGGATAAGCTGCTGATTATAACCTGGAAGCACTGAATCGTACCAGCTGCTTGACGAGATCGTCCTGGGCTGCGAGCCGTGCTTCCCAGCGCAAGGCGTGTTCATGCAGCAGCGGCAGACTTGCGGCCAGTTGCTGCCATTGCGCAGTTTCGACCCTCCCGGCATTCCATGCCTGCCAGAATTCGCACAGCACAACCGCCGTCGCCTGCGGCAGCATAGCGCAGTAGCGTGCCAGAAAAGCATCGAGCTTGATCAGATGCGCCGCCTCCTGCTGCGGATAAATCTGCCAGACCAGCGGCCGCGCGGCCCATTGGGCGCGCACGAAGGAATCTTCGCCACGCACGAAATTGAGGTCGCAGAGCCAGAG
The DNA here is from genome assembly GCF_012940005.1 of Candidatus Accumulibacter contiguus. Lineage (GTDB taxonomy): Bacteria > Pseudomonadota > Gammaproteobacteria > Burkholderiales > Rhodocyclaceae > Accumulibacter > Accumulibacter contiguus. Next base: position 61,547 of record NZ_SPMX01000007.1, read on the forward strand.
CAGGGAGTCGTAACGGAGTTGTTCGACGAAGGGCAGAATGCGGATTTCCAGCGCACCGCGTTGCAACCGGTCGCCGGCAGCGAGTGCACGACCAGCGTAGGCCGCGATCGCCGGCAGCGTTCGTGAGCACGGAGCCAGGCAGCAGACCGGCCGTCCGGAGACTTCCCAAGCGTGCAGCAGATCGCCAATGGCGGTGTTCTCATAAGCGAAGAGCGAAACCAGCAATGTGCCGGCGCGCGGCGCAGCACTGCCAAGCGCGCGCCACCAGTCATTCTGCAGATCGGTGCTGGCGGCGAAACACCGGCGGCGAGTGCGCAGGTCGCGCTCGCGCAGCAGGCCACCGGTATCGGTCGTGAAACCGGGAAAGAAGAAATACTTGACGAGCGGCAAGTGCGCATGCGGTGAAGGCAACAGATGGCAGCCAGACACCCACGCTTCTGCGCTCAGGTAGTCGAGATTGATCCAGAGCGGCGGCGGCGATAGTTGCGCCATGCGGTCGACGAAGTTCTCCGGAATGCGGCAAGCAAAGCTCTCCAGTACCACCCGTGCGGGTGTCACCGCCGTGAAGAGGCTTTCCCAGCGGCGGACTTCGACCCCCTGCACACACTCGATCGACAAGGCCGGGTCCCGTTGCGGGCAAAGCAGCCTGAAGCTGTCGAGATCATCGACCCACAGGCGCACGCTCGCCGCGTACTCGTTGGCCAACTGTCGGGCTAGGCGCCAGCAGACGCCGATGTCACCGAAATTATCGATGACCTTGCAGAAGACATCCCAGTCGGGGCGCGTGGTCATGGGTGCAGAAGAAAGAACCGTGAGCAGGGATGGTGCCGGCGAGCGTGATAAGATCGAAGACGCTATCCTACTTCAGCCGTCGGCTGCCGCGAACGCGCATGACCGTGATGACCGAACCCTTCGACGCCAAATCCCTGCTTGCCAGCGTGACCGAATTGCCGGGCGTCTATCGAATGCTCGATGGCGCCGATCAGGTGCTCTACGTCGGCAAGGCAAAAAATCTCCGCAAACGGCTTGCCTCGTACTTTCGCGACAAGCATCCGAGTCCGCGCATCGCACTGATGGTGGCACAGATCGCCAGCGTCGAGACCACCGTGACGCGCTCCGAGGCCGAGGCGCTGCTGCTGGAAAACAATCTCATCAAGAGCCTGTCGCCGCGCTACAACATCCTCTTCCGTGACGACAAGTCCTATCCCTACATCGTCCTCACACACGACCGCTACCCGCGGCTGGGTTTCTTCCGGGGCACCACCGACCGGCGTGCCGACTATTTCGGTCCTTTCCCTTCTTCGCCGGCGGTACGCGAAAGCGTCCATTTGCTGCAGAAAATGTTTCGCCTGCGCACCTGTGAGAATTCGGTGTTCAACAACCGCTCGCGGCCGTGCCTGTTGTACCAGATCAAGCGTTGCTCCGGACCCTGCGTCGGACTCATCGAACCGACGCGCTACGCCGAGGATGTACAGATGGCGGCGATGTTTCTGCAAGGCCGACAACAGGATGTGATCGGCAGCCTGTCGGCAGCCATGGATCAAGCGGCAGCCAGACTCGCTTTCGAGCAGGCGGCGGTCTATCGTGACCAGATCCAGTCCTTGCGGCAGGTGCAGGAAAAGCAGTACGTCGAGAGCGGCAGGGATGGCGATGTGGATATCGTCGTCGCCGTTGAAGATGCCGGCCTGCTGTGTGTGAACCTGGCGATGGTGCGCGCTGGCCGGCATCTCGGTGACCGCCCGCAATTTCCGGTCAATAGCGCGAATTCGGTGAGTTCTTCGCCGCTCGAGGCGCTGACCGCATTCCTCTATCAGCATTATCTCGCGCACCCGATCCCGCCGCGGGTTCTCGTCAATCTGGCCCTGTCCGATGACGAGCTTGCCGATTGGCTCAGTGCCGCGGCAACACAGCCGATCCGGGTAAGCGAAGCGAGGTTTACCATGCAGCGCGTCTGGGTCGAGATGGCCGAACAGAACGCTCACCTGGCGATCAACGCGCGTCGCAGCGTGCTGACACGGCAGGGTGCGCGGCTGCAAGCCCTGTGCAGGACACTGGGCCTGGACATCGAGGACGGCGTGGAGGCGCGCATCGAGTGTTTCGACATCAGTCACACGCAAGGCGACTCGACCGTGGCGGCCTGCGTGGTGTATCAGGGAAATGGCATGCGCAAATCGGAGTATCGCCGCTTCAATATCGAAGGTATCCAGCCCGGTGACGACTACGCAGCCATTCGGCAGGCGGTCCAGCGCCGTTACGAGAAGCTGCTGACCAATGACGGCGTCGTGCCGACGCTGATCCTGATCGACGGCGGCAGTGGCCAGGTCAACGCCGCGGCCGCAGCACTCAGTGAACTCGGCCTGAGCCACCTGCCGATGCTCGGCGTCGCCAAGGGAGAGGCGCGCAGGCCCGGCCTGGAAACCCTGGTATTCGCGGATGGCCGTGAGCCGTTACAATTACCTCCTGAAGATCAGGCCCTGCATCTGATTCAGGAAGTCCGTGACGAGGCGCACCGCTTTGCGGTTTCCGGTCACCGCGCCAGGCGTGGCAAGGCTTCTCGCAGTTCACGCCTGGAAGAGATCGGCGGCATTGGACCCAAGCGGCGCAAGGCACTGATTTCCCGTTTTGGTGGCTTGCAGGGAGTTTCCGATGCCGGGATTGACCAACTGACAGCAGTTCCTGGAATCAGTCGGGAACTAGCCGAGAAAATTTACGCGGCGTTGCATTGATGCCACTGAACATACCCATTCTGCTGACCTGGCTACGGATCATCCTGATCCCGCTGCTGATCGCCATTTACTATGTTCCGGAGGCATGGGTTCAGGGGATCGGGCGTGACCGTGCAGCAACGCTGATTTTCATCGTCGCCGCCATTACCGACTGGCTCGATGGCTATCTCGCGCGACGCTGGCAACAGACTTCGGCTTTTGGAGCCTTCCTTGACCCGGTCGCCGACAAGCTGATGGTTGCCGCAGCATTGATCGTCCTGGTCCAGCTCGGCCGTCTCGACGCGGTTCTGGCGATGATCATCATCGGTCGCGAGATCACGATTTCCGCCCTGCGCGAGTGGATGGCGCGGATCGGTGCCCACAAGAGCGTCGCCGTCTCGATGATCGGCAAGATCAAGACCAGCGCGCAGATGATCGCCATCCCGATGCTGCTTTATTACGCGCCGTTACGAGGAGTTGACGTATTTCAGTGGGGAGTCTGGCTGATCTACGTGGCGGCCGTGCTGACGCTCTGGTCGATGGGTTATTACATGCGAATGGCGTGGCCATACCTGATCGAAGAGGACCGCAAGCGCTGATCGGAAAGCCGCGGTAGCGGCGCGACGGCGAAAGAAGGCGTTGACAGCCATGGGCAGGCCTTTATAATGCGCACTCGCTTCACGCGGGAGTAGCTCAGTTGGTAGAGCGATACCTTGCCAAGGTATAGGTCGAGAGTTCGAGACTCTTCTCCCGCTCCACAATTCTCTGCAAAGCCGTCTGTACTTTGCAGAATCAATGGCGGTACGAATCAGCGGCAGAAATCCCTATCTTCAGGTAGGTTCGGCGCGATAGCAAAGCGGTTATGCACCGGATTGCAAATCCGTGTAGGTGGGTTCGACTCCCGCTCGCGCCTCCAAATAAATCAAGAGCTTGGCACCATCAAGCGGCCATTCTCTCAGATATCCGATTCTGTGTAGCCACAGTGTAGCCAAATCCGAGCAATCCGAATCCACGCCACCAAAGAAAAACACCAGTGCGGTGTCGGCCGGTAGAGCGTGGTCGTGGCGGCCTGTCACCGAAAACTGGCACGGGGGAAAGTCAATGACACGAAGGAAAATTGCGCTAGCCGGGGTGTTGGCGTTCGCAACGGCCACCGCCCAAGCATCGCTATTTGACCGCGGTGGCGGGTTGATTTACGACGATATGCTAAATGTTACTTGGTTGCAGGATGCCAGATACGCCTATACAAGTGGCGATTCTCCGGATGGGAAGATGACATGGGAGGGCGCAATGAATTGGGCCGCCAATCTTAGGTGATTTCCGAAAATGCAGCGCCCATTGATGGCAGAATACACACCCATCACGACGATGAGGCCCTCGCCTATGGACACGACCTTCTGTTTGGCAGACAAGCCGTCCCTGGACGCTTCTCATATTGATGACCTGAAGCAGGCTGCGTCGAAGATGCTGGGTGCGCAGCGTCGGTCGTTCGAAGCGGAGATGGCCGTCAAGTATTGCCGGGGCAGTGCCCGGCAAGCGGAGGTGGTGTTTGGCTGGAGTCGCCACACCGTTGAAGTCGGACTTCCTGAGCGACGCAGTGGCATCATCTGCCTGGGTGCGCAAGAAGCCTTCTGCGGAAACCAGTGGTGGGAGGAAAAGCATCCTGAAGTGGCGGAAGCTCTCTGGTCCTTGGCGAAAACGCACTCCCAGCAGGACCCGACCTTCCGCAGCACGCTGTCGTACACTCGACTGACGGCGGCGGAAGCGCTGAAGCAGTTGCAAGGGCTTGGTTTCGACCCAGAAGTCCTGCCGTCCCCCAGCACGATGGCGGACGTCCTCAACCGCAATGGCTACCGGCTGCGACCGGTGCTCAAAGCCAAGCCCCAAAAAAAATTCCAGAAACCGATGCCCTCTTCACCAATCTCCATGAAAAAGACAGACAAAACCAGGAGGGAGGTCAAACCAAACGACTGAGCATGGACTGCAAGGCGAGTTTGGCTGACGCTGGAGGGGCTTTCGTCCGTGGTGAGAGGTAGCCTTCTGAGAAGTGTTTCGTTTGCCGGCGCGAGAGAATGTAATCGATCGGCGCCCGTCATTGGACATGTCGCTTCCTCCCCCGTTGTGGCGACGTATTAAAGAATAGTAGTTGGCAGGACAAGCGATTTCAAAGTCGGATCGCGTTCCAGGGAAGACTGCGGCAAGACGAGCGAGCGGTGATTCTTCCGAGCGCCCATTCCAGAGTGATCTCTCCGCACCCCGATTGGAACATCACGCGCTCAGTCAAGAATTTTCCGCCTTCGCCGAGGCCCTCGAAAGCCGGCTCGCCACGCGTTCGGCCAGCGGGCCGGTTGAGCGAAAACGCATTGAGCACGAAGGCAGGTTCGCGTTGCTGCAAGGGATGCTGGCCGACGTCCTGGCGGTGGCTTTGGCCAACTGCGCCAGCAGTTTTTCTGAGCCGCCGGCACGCCGATTGCCCTCGGCCGGCCGGTGCCGCATGGTCAATGCACCGTGCACACCATGCACGGATCAAACGACCGAACGACATGCTGAACGGCGAGCGGCACCCTTTCGCCTTCGCCCACGGGCAACCCGACCAGCGCCTGCTCGAGTGCGCCGGGAACGCCCGCCGCATCGCGTGGCGAGAAGTTCCAGGTGGTCGGGGCGATGATCTGGTAGCCGGCGATCCTGCCGCGTTCGATGCGCAGCCAGTGACCGAGAGATCCCCGCGCGGCTTCGACGAGGCCGGCGGCGCTGGCCCGATCGGGTAATTCCCATGGTGCGCAGAAGGCCTCGCCGGGCGCCAGGGCGCGCACCCAGCGCTCCATTGCCGGTACGACCAGGGCGAGTTCGAGCAGGCGGGCGACGACCCGCGCCAGCACGCTGCCGCCATCGGCCGCCACCAGCGCGCGGATGAGCGGCTGGCCGGCGACCATCTGGCGGGCCAGCGCACCGGTCTCGACGACGACGCCGTCGTAACGCGGCGCCTTGCACCAGGTATAGGCGCTGGCCTTGTCGGCAAACGCGCCGGTGAGCGGGCGCGTTTCGCCTTGCCCGGGATGTAGCGGTTGCTCGCCGTGCAGCCACGCATGCGTCACGTCCTCGCGGATCGCCTGCTCGTCGAAGGGCCGGCGTTCGTCCTGCCAGACGCCGCGCGCAAAGAGCGGTTGGCCGTCGCCGCCGCCATGTGCGTAGGCGCCGTAACTGAGAAAACTGTTGCTGGCGCGGCCGACGCGGGCGAGGCCGAGATCATCGGCGATTTCCAGGAAAAGCGGGAAATCTGCGGGCCGGCCTTGCGCCCAGGCGGCGAGTTCGTCGGCGCTGCCGAGGCCGCTGACGTTTTCGAGGGCATCCCCGAAAACGGTGCGGCTCAGAAAGGCGCGGAACGCGCTCAGGATGGCCAGCAGGCGAACCTTTTCGGTGGCGGTCACTGCGCGCGTCGTGCCGCCGGGCTGCAGCGCCAGGCTGTGTGGCCACTTGCCGGCCAGGTAGCCGATCAGTCGCAACAGGTCGGCGCGCGCCGGCAGCACCTCGCGCTGTGCCTCGCCGACAGTGGCCTGGAAACGCCTGGCGGCCGCAGCATGCCAGGAGCGATCGCAATACGCTGCGCGGGCGAAATCGGGTAGGAAGAAGAGGTAGAAGTGCGTCAGGTGGTCCGCCAGGTTTTCGCAGGCAAGAATCAGATTGCTCGCCAGGCGGCCGTTCGCCGGCATTTCCAGGCCGGCGGCGTCGGCAAGCGCGGCCGCGGCCGCGGCCGACTGTGAGACCGAGCAGATGCCGCAGATCCGCGGCACGATCACCAGCGCATCGAGCGGGTGCCTGGTCAGCAGGATATGCTCGAAGCCACGATAGAGCGAGGAACGGACCTCTGCCGAGGTGACGCAGCCGTCGGTCACGTCGAGGGTCACCTCGAGGTCGCCCTCGACGCGATTGAACGGGCCCATGCGCAGGCGACGGCTCACTTCGGACCGCTCTTCCGGATTGCCGGCGCGATCAGCGGGTGATCGGAACGTGAGTTTTCGCGCACCCGCTTCGGCGTCGCCGACTTGGACAGCGCGGCGAGCGCGACGAACCAGGCTTTCGGCATGTCGAGCGGCAGACCGGTCGGAATGCCGGCGATCTTGGCGGTTTCCAGGAACGGATGCCCGGGTTCCTCGAAACCGGGTTCGGTGCAGGAAATGCAGGCAAAACCGCCACGCACGCACGAGCCGACGCCATGCCACAGCCGCAGGTTGCAGTCGGCGTTGGCCTGCGTGCCCTGGCAGCCCAGGTTTTCCATCAGGCAGCCGAGGTCGGAGGGCTTCTGGGCACTGGCCTTGAATTCGTAGAATTCGTTGCGCGGGCAGCCGTGATGGACCAGTTGCTCGGTGTAGAAACGCGGACGCTGCCAGGCGTCGAGGTCGTTTGCGCCAAGCGCGCCAAGGGCCAGCGACAGCAGGGTGTCGAGGACCCAGCCCGGATGCGTCGGGCAGCCGGCGACGTTGATCACCGGCAGGCCCGAGGCCGCACGGAAATCCTTGCCGAGCAGACCGCCTTCCTGATCGCCGTCGAACTGCAGACCGCAGGCGTCGGTGACGTTCTCGCCGCCGGAAACGATCCCACCATAGGCGCTACAGGTGCCGATGGCGAGTACGTGCTGCGCGCGTGCGGCCAGATCACTGACCCATTCGATCACCGGGCGGCCGCTGCCGGACAGGATCTGGAAGCGCCCGCTGCCATTCGGTCCGCGCAGCAGTGCGCCTTCGACGCAGAGAATGTCGAACGGCAGACGGCCGTCGGCGGCCGCCTGCAGGATCGCCAGCGCCTCGTCGCCACAGGCTTCCGACAGGCCGGGGTGCCATAGCAGATCGAGACCGCTGTCGGCGAACTGCGCGAGCACCCCGGCGCGACTCTCGGCACCGAGCAGGGACTGCGTGCAGCCGCCGCAACCCGCCGCCTGCAGCCAGAGAAGTTTCATGCCCGCTCCAGCCCGTAACGCAGGAGCTTGTTGCGCAAGCCGACGCGCGACAGGCCCAGCTCGCTTGCCGCTCGCGACTTGTTCCAGCGACTGCGGATCATCGTTTCCTTGAGCACGCGCGCTTCGAGCGCTTCCATCCGCTCCTTGAGGCCGCCATCGACGGCGATCAGATCGAGCAGATGGTCGTCCTGCTGGTCGACCGCCGGCGAGCGCAGGATGCGTGGCGCCAGCAGGTCGGCACCGAGGCGCGGCGATTCACAGAGCGCCAGCATGCGCAGGATCTCGTTCTGCAGCTCGCGCACATTGCCCGGCCAGCGGTACGCCGCGAGACAGGCGAGCGTCTCGGTCGTGAAGCCATCGACCGCTTTGCCGAGCAGCTTCTGACTGGCTTCGAGCAGGCGGCCGGCGAGCAGCGGAATGTCCATCGCGCGCTCGCGCAACGCCGGCACATGCAGTGTCACGGTCGCCAGCCGGTAGTAGAGATCCTCGCGGAAGGTACCGGCGCGCACGTCGGCTTCGAGGTCGTGATGGGTCGCTGCCACCACCCGAATATCGACCGAATGCGGCCGCGCCGCACCGAGCGGCCGGAACTCGCCTTCCTGCAGCACGCGCAGCAGCTTGACCTGAAACGCCGGGCTGGTGTCACCGATTTCGTCGAGAAAGAGGGTGCCGCCGTCGGCCTGCTGGAAACGGCCGATGCGATCTTCATAGGCGCCGGTGAATGCACCGCGCTTGTAACCAAAAAGCTCGGCTTCGAGCAACTGGTCGGGCAGCGCACCACAGTTCTCGACGACGAAAGCCTTGTCGGCACGCCGACTGCAGTAATGGATGGCGCGCGCCAGCATCTCCTTGCCGGTACCCGACTCGCCGCTGACCAGTACGGAAAGGTCGAAAGGAGCGAGTTTTTCGACCAGATGACAGACGGCATTGAGCGGGCTGTCCGGCGTGCGGACCAGGCCGTCGAGAGCCAACTCGCGTTTGGCACGTTCGTGCTTGATCTCGACACGCCTGGCGAGCACCGGTTCGGCGGTGCGCAACTCGACCGAGAGCCGCTGGTTCTCCTGTTGCAGGCGATAGACCCTGGCCGCGGTCTGCAGCGTCAGCAGCAGTTGCTCGGGCTGCCAGGGTTTCATCAGATACTGGTAGATGCCGGCCTCGTTGACCCCGGCAATGATGTCCTCGGCATCGGTATAACCGGACAGGATGATGCGCAGGGTATCCGGCCACTGACTGCGAACGTTCTTGAGAAACTCGACGCCGGTCGTTTCCGGCATGCGCTGGTCGCAGACGATGATCTGCACCCACTCGGTTTCCATGATCCGCTGTGCCTGCTCGGCGCTCGCAGCGGTAAACACTTCGAAGTCCTCTTCGAGCGTCCGCCGCAAGGCTTCCTGCGAGCGCAGTTCGTCGTCGACGACCAGCACCGTCGGCAACCTCGACCTGGCGGTCATGGCGGCACGCTCCAGCCGAGATCGCGATGAATCGCCAGATGGCGCGGCGTCCACGAGTTCGGCGTCTTGTGCACGAAATGAAAGCGGGCGACGTGATAACTGGGATCGAAGCCGTAGAAATTGCGCTGCAGTTCGGCGAGTTCCTCCGCACGATAGCTCGCCAGCGGCTTCGCCGTTTCGTCGGCCAGGCGCCGCGCCCGCTTGGCCCGCAGCCGCTCGTCGAGGTCGGGAGCCATGGCCAGTTCGGCGGCGCGGCGAGCGACATCGACCCGGAAAGCGTCGGGATCGCCTGCCAGACAGGCGTCGATCAAACCTGCAGCGACCGCGGCGGCGGCAGTCATCGGCAGCCGGTGGTGCATGATCGCCTGCGCTCCCGCCACCCCGACGCGCGCCGGCAGCAGGTAGGTCCAGTATTCCGAGCCAAACAGGTTGCCCATGTTGCGGTAATGCGGATTGAGCAGCACGCCGGCGCGCGCCCAGACCAGATCGGCAGCGCGCGCCAGGAAGCAGCCGCCGGCGCCGCAATTGCCCTGCAGCGCGGCGATCGTGAGCTGGTTGTCGCTGCACAGGATCGCCTCGGCGAGATCGTCGATGGCGTTGATGTTGGCCCAGGATTCATCCGCCGGTGATTCAGCCGCTTCGATACAGGAGAGGTGGATGCCGTTCGACCAGTAGTCGCGGCCGCCCATCAATACCAGCACACGCATCGGCCGCTGCCGTGCCCAGGCGTACGCCGCCTGCAGGCGCTGGCATTGACGAGTGCTCATGGCGCCGTTGTAGAAGTCGAAGTGCAGGAAACCAACGCGCCCGGCTTCTTCATAGCGAATGTCCTGCCAGGTCCGGCCGGCAGGAGCGAAGTAGCCGTCGAGCGGTGCTTCGGGAATCGTCGCCAGCGCTGCTGCAAAGACCTGCGTTGCCGGCAGCTTGAGCGAGTCGCCGGGATCCTCGCGGCGCAGGTGACCGATCCATACTGCGCCATCGACCGTCGCGCGCAGGATCGCCGTCTCGCGCCAGGCGATCACCTCGCCCGGCGCGCCGGCGCGTAATGTGCATAGGGTCTCTTCGGGCCAGGCGTCGAACAGGCGGCAGGGCTCGCCGAACAAGCGATCGGCGACGCCAGGAAAACCATCGGCGGCGTTGATCCTGGCCAGCACGCGCGCCGTTTCATCGTGCTGCCAGTCGATGGCACGATCGACCTGCCTCATCAACGGCCGCTGTCTGCCTGGAATGGTCGGGTCGGCATCATCGACCGGCGTCGGCACAAAGCCGCCGACAACGAAGCGCTCGACGGCTTTCAATAGCGCGCGCACCGCGGCTTCGGTGACCTCGTGGCGATAGAGGCTCGACTTCTTGACCATTCGCATCGGAAAGGTTTCGGCTGCCCAGATCGGGCCAGCATCCATCTCGGCGTTCGCCTGCAGGACCGTGACCCCCCAATTCCGCTCGCCCTCCTGAATCGCCCAGTCGAGCGCCGACGGGCCACGGTCGCCGACGATTCCCGGATGGACCACCAGACAGCAGTACCGGCGCCAGATCGACTCCGGAATCGCGCGGCGCAGATACGGCGCAACGATCAACTCGGGCCGGAACAGCGCAACGGCTTCCTCGGCCACCACGTCGGCGATGTCGTATTCGATCGACAACTGATGCCCACGCGCGCGCAGCTCGCTATACAGGCGCTGGCTGAGGCTGTTGAAAGCGTGGCAGAGGAAGAGGATGCGCATCTCGGTTCAGCAGATGCGCGGCAATTGTTCGCCGCTCAGCCAGTCGACGATACGCCGGCCGCCAAAGGTCGTGGTCATCTGCACGAAATGCTGCGCGTCCTGATGCACGCTGCCGATCACCGCCGCACGCCGGCCGAGCGGGTGTGCCTGCATCGCGGCGAGCAGCGCGTCGCAGTCCTGCGGCGCGACGATCGCCAGCAATTTGCCCTCGTTGGCGACATATAGCGGGTCGAGACCGAGGAACTCGCAGGCTGCGGCCACCTCGGGCTGTACCGGCAGCGCGTTCTCCTGCAGCATCATGCCGACACCCGACTGGCGAGCGATCTCGTTGAGCGTCGTCGCGACCCCGCCACGCGTCGGATCGCGCAGCACGCGAATGGCCGCCCCACTCGCGCGCATGGCGGCGATCAGGCCATGTAGCGCGGCGGTGTCGGAAACGATGTTCGCGGCAAAACCGAGGCTTTCGCGCCGCGCCATGATCGCCATGCCATGCTCGGCGATGCTGCCGGAAACGAGGATCCGGTCGCCGGCGCGGGCGCGGTCGCCGGCGTAGTCGGCGCCCTCGGCGACTACGCCGGCGCCGGTGGTCGTGATGTAGACACCATCCCCCTTGCCCTGTTCGACCACCTTGGTGTCGCCGGTCGCCACAGGCACACCGGCGTCGCTGGCGGCGCGCGCCATCGATTCGACGATGCGCGCCAGATCGCCGAGCGGGAAGCCTTCCTCAAGAATGAAGCTGGCCGCCAGATACAGCGGCCTTGCACCCATCACCGCAACGTCGTTGATCGTTCCGTGCACCGCCAGGCAGCCGATGTCGCCGCCGGGGAAGAACAGCGGCGAGACGACATGCGCATCGGTGGACAACACCAGCCGGCCCGGCGGCATCGGCAGCACGGCCGCATCGTTGCCCTGCCCCAGGTAGGCGTTGCCGAGCCGTCTTGCGAACAGTTCCTCGATCAGTTGCGCCATCGCCCGCCCACCGCTGCCATGCGTCATGTCGACACGGCCTTGCCGCAGATCGAGGGGACGGACGTAGCCCTTGCGAACGTCCTTCATGACACCGCCGCCAGGTCGGCAAAACGCCCGTACGAATAGTGTGCCGCACACGCCCCTTCCGACGAAACCATGCACGAGCCGATGGGGTTTTCCGGGGTGCATACGCTGCCGAAAATCCGGCATTCCTGCGGTCGCTTGACGCCACGCAGGATCGCCCCACACTCGCAGGCCGGATGGTCGGCCACCGCCTGGTAGCGGAGCGCAAAGCGGCGCTCGGCGTCGAAGTCGGCGAATTCCTTGCGGATCCTGAGCGCGCTGTAGGGAAGCTCGCCCAGTCCGCGCCAGGCAAAAGAGCGACGCAGTTCGAAGACTTCGGCCACCAGACGCTGCGCCTTGCGGTTGCCCGCGCGTGTCACGGCGCGCGAAAACTCGTTCTCGACCACGGCCCGACCAGCGTTGACCTGCCTGATCAGCATCAGGATCGACTGCATCACGTCGAGCGGTTCGAAGCCGGCGATCACCACCGGCTTGCGATATTCCTCGGCAAAGAACTCGTACGGCCGCGTACCGATGATCGTCGACACGTGCGCCGGTCCGATGAAACCGTCGATCCGCACGCTGCCCCACTGCCGGACCTCTGGCGATTCGAGAATGCTGGCGATCGCCGATGGCGTCAGCACATGGCAGCAGAATACCGAGAAATTCCCGAGACCGAGCGCCTGTGCCTGCTTGATGAGCACCGCCGTCGGCGGCGTCGTGGTTTCGAAACCGATGGCGAAGAAGACCACCTCGCGATCAGGATTCTGCTGCGCGATGGCCAGCGCGTCGGCACCCGAATAAATCATCCGGATCTCGCCGCGACGCTCGCCCTTGTCGCCTGCATTCCTGCCCAGGCCTGCTTTCGCCTTGAGCAGCGAAAGCCCGCCCGATGCCGGAACGCGCATCGGGTCACCGTAGCTGCACAAGATGACCCCCAGGTCACGAGCAAGAGCGATCGCCATGTCGATCCGTCCGATCGGCAGCACGCAGACCGGACAGCCCGGACCGTGGATCATGCGCACCTTTGGCGGCAGCAGATCAGTGACCCCGTAGCGCGAGATGGCGTGCGTGTGCCCGCCACAGAATTCCATGAAATGATACTCGCGGTCCGCCCGCGCCGCCTGCCGAATGGCCGCCGCCAGGCCTCTGGCCAGATCTCCGTCACGAAACTCGTCGATGAACTTCATTTCGCACTTTTGCCATGAGCGGTCAAGCCGGGGGTGCCTGGCAAACCACCGGCCGCGCCGGATCACTGCACCATTCGCTCCACGAACCCGCATAGAGGCGCGCCCCCGGCAATCCGGCGATTTCCATTGCCAGCAGGTTGTGGCAGGCAGTGACGCCCGAACCGCAAGACATCACCGCCTGCTCCGGAGGACTTCCGGCCAGCAGGGCCAGGAACTCGCGGCGCAGTTCGGCAGCCGGGCGAAAGCAGCCGTCGACGTCGAGATTGTCGCGGAAAAAGCGGTTGCGCGCGCCGGGAATATGCCCGCCCACCGGATCGAGGGTTTCATTTTCACCACGGAAGCGCTCAGGGGCACGTGCGTCGATCAGGCAGAAGCCGCTCTGCCCAAGACTGGCGAGGACCGCGTCGCTGCTCGTCACCGCCGCACGCAGATCGACCTCCAGCGTCGCCGGCGAGGAACTCGGTGAATCGGTCGCCAGCGGCCGTCCCTCCACCAGCCAGCGATCGATGCCACCGTCGAGCACCGCGACGCGATCATGGCCGAGCCAGCGCAGCAACCACCACAGACGGCTGGCAAAGGCGCCGCCGGCGTCGTCATAGGCGATTACCTGCGTGTCCAGGGCTACGCCCGCCGCGCCCAGTTTGTCGGCAAGCAGCAATGGATCGGGCAAGGGATGGCGGCCGTTGCGGCCATTCGTCGGCCCCGACAGATCCTGATCGAGATGCAGGAAAAAAGCGCCTGGCAGGTGAGCGGTCGCGTAGGCCCGGCTGCCCGCTGCCGGATCGTTCAGCTGATGACGGCAGTCGAAGACACGCCAGCCAGGATCGAAGAGATGATCGGCAAGGACTGCGCTGCTGACCAGGGTTCCATAGCTCATGCCAGCCCCTCCCCTTCCGCCAGCCAGGAACGCGCATCGACTTCCTCGTCGAAGATGCGCATTTCGGCGCGAACAAAAATCTGCGACAACCAGGCGCTCCAGGCCACCCACTGGCTATGCGTCAGTACGGCAATACGGCTGAAATCATTGGCATGGGCGCGCGCAAAGACGATATCTTCCCAGGCTACGTCGATGGTGAAGTCGGCCATTTCGCGCAGGTCAAAAAACAGGTCGACCGGTCCCTCGAACTGGATCGCGAAATTGACGGCATTCTCGAACTCCTTGTAGTCGGCAAGAGTGAATTCCGCATAAACCGTGACTTCGACGCGCTTCGGCTGTTGTTCGATGACAATCATGGCAGGCCCCCTTTTGCGATGCGCCAGTGTAGCATCAGTCCCGCCAGGCAGGTCTGCAGCTCGCAGGCGCGGCATGTTTTCATTTGACCGGAAGCCCACTAATAGGCTATTTTCGCCAGTTTGAGCCGAGCCTTTCCGATGCCACGACCAAAATCCGAGCATCCTGCCGACACTGCCCTCTCCGGCAAGGCAGGAGTAGCCGTTGGCGAGCTGAAATTCGAAGCAGCTCTCGCCGAACTCGAACAGATCGTTCAGAACATGGAGGGCGGCCGTCTGCCGCTCGAAGAATCGCTGGCTGCGTACCGACGCGGCAGCGAACTGCTCCAGCACTGCCAGCAGCAACTCGGCGATGCCGAACGCCAGATCCAGATTCTCGAGAATGGCACGCTGCGCGATTTCGAGCCGGATGGCGGAGTGGCGCGATGAGCACGCCTTCCTTGCAGCCCGCCAATCCCCACCGGCTGTCCTTTGCGGACTGGATGTTCGCTGTCCAGGCACGACTGGAAGCGACGCTTGCCCGCTGTCTGCCGCCCGGCGAAGCCATTCCAGGCCGTCTGCATGAAGCCATGCGCTACGCCACCCTGAATGGCGGCAAGCGGGTACGCCCATTGCTGGTGTTCGCTGCCGGCGAATTGACCGATGCTGCAGCAGAGCGACTGGACATCGCCGCCAGCGCCGTCGAGCTGATCCATAGCTACTCGCTGGTGCATGACGACCTGCCGTGCATGGACAATGACGTGCTGCGACGCGGCCGGCCGACCTGCCATGTCGAGTACGATCAGGCGACCGCCCTGCTGGTTGGCGACAGCCTGCAGTCGCTGGCTTTCGAGCTGCTGGCGCGCGAGGATTTCGGTGACCCCTGCCGGCAACTGGAAATGCTGCACCTCCTGGCGCGCGCCAGCGGTTCCTGTGGCATGGCTGGTGGGCAATCGATCGACCTGGAAGCCGTCGGCAAAAGCCTCGATCAACCCGAACTCGAATTGATGCATACCCTCAAGACCGGCGCCCTGATCCGTGCCGCCGTGCTGCTCGGTGGACTGTGTGGCAAGACACTGACGGTTGCGGAACGTACATCGCTGGATCGCTTTGCCAAGCGCGTCGGCTTGCTGTTCCAGGTCGTCGACGACATCCTCGACTGCACGGCCAGCACGGCGACGCTGGGCAAGACGGCAGGCAAGGATGCCGATGCTGAAAAACCGACCTACGTCACCCTGGTGGGGCTTGACCGCGCACGTGAATTTGCTGCCGATCTCAGGGTACAGGCACTCGAAGCCCTCG
Organism: Candidatus Accumulibacter contiguus; assembly: GCF_012940005.1. Taxonomy (GTDB): domain Bacteria; phylum Pseudomonadota; class Gammaproteobacteria; order Burkholderiales; family Rhodocyclaceae; genus Accumulibacter; species Accumulibacter contiguus. The sequence continues at coordinate 77,114 of NZ_SPMX01000007.1, forward strand.
CCATTTTCGATGTGCGTGCGCAGCGGCTGGTCGAACTGACCCATTTCATTACTCAGCGCAAGTTCTAAGAACCATTTCTGGCTGCCACCGGGCGCTTCAGCAGGACTATCCATGACTCGTTACCCTCTACTCGACACCATCAGCGATCCAGCGCAGGTACGCAAACTTGAGCGCAAGCAACTGCCGCAACTCGCCGACGAGTTGCGCAGCTTCCTGGTGGAATCGGTAGCCAGAACCGGCGGACATCTTTCTTCGAACCTCGGCACGATCGAACTCACGGTCGCCCTGCACCACGTATTCGACACCCCGCACGATCGCCTGGTGTGGGACGTCGGCCACCAGACGTATCCGCACAAGGTGCTCACCGGTCGCCGTTCCGGCATGGCCAGGCTGCGGATGCACGGCGGCATTTCAGGTTTTCCGAAACGTAGCGAGAGCAAGTACGACACTTTCGGCGTCGGTCATTCATCCACCTCGATCTCGGCTGCACTCGGCATGGCGCTGGCTGCCAAGATCAAGGGCGAGCCGCGCAAGGTCGTGGCGATCATCGGCGATGGTGCAATGTCCGCTGGCCAGGCTTTTGAAGCATTGAACAATGCCGGCGTGGCGGATGCCGACATGCTCGTCGTGCTCAACGATAACGACATGTCGATCTCACCCGCAGTGGGTGCCCTCAACCGCTACCTGGCACGGCTCTTCTCCGGCGGCAGCTTCAATGCCGCGCGCAAGGCAGGCGAGAAGATTCTCGACTTTTCGCCATCGCTGCGGGAATTCGCCAAACGTGCCGAGGAGCACGTCAAGGGCATGCTGACGCCTGGCACCCTGTTCGAGGAAATGGGATTCAACTATATCGGCCCGATCGACGGCCACGACCTCGAATCGCTGATCCCCACCCTGCAGAATCTGAAAAATCTGAAGGGGCCGCAGTTCCTGCATGTGATCACCAAGAAGGGGCAGGGTTACAAGCTGGCAGAGGTTGATCCGATTCTCTACCACGGAGTCTCGAAGTTTCAGCCCGAGGTCGGCATCGCTGGTAGTCCGAGCGGGGTCAAGCCCAGTTACACGCAGATTTTTGGCGACTGGCTCTGCGACATGGCGGCGGCCGACCCGAAACTCGTCGGCATCACCCCGGCCATGCGTGAAGGATCCGGCCTGCTGCGCTTCAGCCAACGCTACCCGGACCGCTATTACGATGTCGGTATTGCCGAGCAGCATGCCGTCACCTTTGCCGCTGGCCTGGCTTGCGAGGGGCTGCGGCCGGTGCTGGCGATCTATTCGACCTTCCTGCAGCGCGGCTACGATCAACTGGTGCATGATGTCGCGCTGCAGAATCTGCCAGTGGTCTTCGCACTGGACCGCGGCGGCCTGGTCGGTGCCGATGGTCCCACCCACCATGGCGCTTTCGACCTCTCGTTCCTGAGCTGCATTCCCAATATGGTAGTGATGACTCCGTCCGACGAGGACGAGTGTCGCAAGATGCTGACCACCGCTTACCGCCTCGACGGTCCCAGTGCGGTTCGCTACCCGCGCGGCAGCGGTGCCGGCCTGGCCATTGACAAGGAACTCGTCGGACTACCGGTAGGCAAGGGTGAAATCCGCCGTCGCGGTAGCGGCGTTGCGCTGCTCGCCTTTGGCAGCATGCTGACGCCCGCTCTCGCTGCCGCCGAAGAACTCGATGCCAGCGTCGCCAACATGCGCTTTGTCAAACCGATCGACCGCGACCTGATCATTGCGCTGGCTGCGGAACATTCTCTGCTGGTCAGCGTCGAAGAAAATGCCGTGATTGGTGGTGCAGGTTCCGAGGTCGAACGCGTCCTCGAAGAAATCACCAGTCCGACTCGCCTGTTGCGGCTGGGAATTCCCGACCACTTCATCGAACACGGAGATCAAGCACTGCTGCTGGCGGAAATCGGCCTGGATCGCGAAGGAATCATCCGTGCAGTACGCGCACGCCAAGGCAACATGGCGGATTCGGGCGAGTCGATGCGAGCGTCCCAAAAATAACTACCTGGAGCAGCAATGAACGCACCCGAAACCCCACGCAACCCCGCAGTCATGGCGGACGTCCAGGGCTCGGCCGATACCCGACAGATCGCCATCAACAAAGTGGGGATCAAGGCCATCCGTCACCCGGTCAAGGTGCTCGACAAGTCTGGTGGCATCCAGCATACGATCGCCATCTTCAACATGTATGTCGGCCTGCCGCACAACTTCAAGGGCACCCACATGTCACGATTCGTGGAGATTCTCAACAGCCACGAACGCGAAATTTCGGTCGAGAATTTCCCGGCCATGCTGCGTGAAATGGTAGACCGGCTGGAAGCCGAAACCGGTCATATCGAAATGAGCTTTCCGTATTTCATCAACAAGACGGCGCCAGTGTCGGGAGTGCAAAGCCTGATGGATTACGACGTGACACTGATTGGCGAGATCTGTCACGGCCGTATCGAGTCGACGATCAAGGTCACTGTTCCGGTCGCCAGCCTCTGCCCGTGTTCCAAGCAGATTTCCGAGCGCGGGGCGCACAACCAGCGCTCCCATGTCACCGTTACTGTCCAGATCAACGATCACCTGTGGATCGAAGAACTGGTTCGTTTCGTCGAAACCGAGGCCTCCTGCGAGTTGTACGGCCTGCTCAAGCGTCCTGACGAGAAATACGTCACCGAGCGGGCTTACGACAACCCGAAGTTCGTCGAGGACATGGTGCGCGACGTGGCGGCACGTCTCAATGCCGAGCGTCGTATCGATGCCTATGTGATCGAGTCCGAAAACTTCGAGTCGATCCACAACCACTCGGCTTATGCGCTGATCGAAAACGACAAGCGGGTTTCAGCTCCCGCTTGAGTCTCCCCGGAAACGCGGCGCAGTCGCCCGCTCTCCCGACTTCGCCGCGTCACCACAGAACACGCAGGAACGCGCGTTTTCAGCGCTGCCGGCGGACCAGCTTTTCCTTGATCCGCGCCGACTTGCCGGAGCGCTCGCGCAGATAGTAGAGCTTGGCACGCCGTACGTCGCCACGACGCTTGACTTCAATCGCGGCCACCAGCGGCGAGTAGGTCTGAAAAGTACGCTCGACGCCCTCGCCGGATGAAACCTTGCGGACGATGAAACTGGAGTTGAGGCCGCGGTTGCGCTTGGCGATCACCACGCCTTCGTACGCCTGCAGGCGCTCGCGTGCGCCTTCTTTCACCTTGACCTGGACGACGACCGTGTCGCCCGGTGCAAACGGCGGTATGACCTTGCCCAGACGGGCGATTTCTTCCTGCTCAAGTTGCTCGATCAGATTCATTTTAGAACTCCATGCAAGCGAATTACGCTTTATTGTCCTGACCGCATTGCTCCTGAAACTTCACCAGGAGTTGCGTTTCCGATTTTGACAACGCGCGTCCCGCCAACAACTCGGGACGTCGCTGCCACGTTCGACCCAGTGCCTGTTGCAGGCGCCAGCGTCGTATCTCCTCGTGGTGACCGGAGAGCAGCACCTCCGGCACCCGCAGCCCTGCGTATTCCTCGGGCCGGGTATAGTGCGGGCAATCCAGCAAGCCCGCCACAAACGAATCCTGTTGTGCCGACTCGGCATCGTTCAGCACCCCCGGCAACTGCCTGACAACCGCGTCCAGCAGTGCCATCGCCGGGATTTCACCCCCCGAAAGGACGAAATCTCCGATGGAAATCTCCTCATCGACACAGCGTGCGATGAACCGCTCATCGATTCCTTCATAGCGCCCGCAAACCAGCAGCAGTGCTTCACCGGCCTGGGCCAGGCGCAGTACCCGCGCATGCGTCAGCAGCGGGCCCTGCGGCGACAGACAGATGACGCGGCTGGCGGACACACCCAGTGCCTGTTGCCGCGCTCGCGCCGCCTCGATTGCCGCTTCCAGTGGCGCCGGCATCATCACCATTCCCGGTCCACCGCCGTATGGACGATCATCGACGCTACGGTGCCGGTCGTGCGTGAAATCACGCGGGTTCCACAATTGCAGGCTCCAGCGCCCGGATTCGAGAGCCCTGCGCGTCACCCCCGACTGCGTGAGTGCGGCAAACATTTCAGGAAACAAGGTCACGACATCGGCGACAAACGGCCCCGCCTCTGACGCATTCACCAATCCGTTTCCCACTCAACGCGAACCCGCCGCTCGGCAAGGTCGACATCCAGCACTACCGCCGCCACGAAAGGCAACAGTCTTTCGCCACTCTCGCCATCGCCAACCCGCAGCACGGCGTTGGCCGGCGTTTCGATCAAACCGAGAATCCGACCCAGTGATTGCTCGCGGGTATTGCGCACTTCCAGACCAAGGAGGTCTGCCCAGTAGTATTCATCGGTCGCCGTCGGCGGCAAGGCTGCGCGCGGAACGCCAACCAGAGCACCCCGGATGGCTTCAGCAGCGGTACGATCGGCCACGCATGCGAGCCGGGCAAGCAGCAGATCGTTATGGAGCTGGCACCTGAGCAGTTTCATCTGACGCCACAGGCCGGGAGCATCGCCTTCCCTACCGACCCACCAGTGCGTCAGTCGCGACCAGGCCAATGGATCGTCGGCAAACGGATGTACGCGCACCTCGCCCTGCAGACCGCAGGCAGCGACAATCTTGCCGAGGACCACGATATCAGCAGGCGGAGATTCCGGGGCAAGCGCCGCAGTGGTGTCAGGCACGCCAACGACGGACAAGGTTCAGGCCGCCGCTACCACCTTGGTGGACTGCTTGAGCAGGCGAGCCACCGTTGGCGAAGTCTGGGCGCCCTGCTGCTGCCAGTAACTGAGACGGTCAGTCGCAATGTGCAGCCCCCGCTCATTGCCAGAAGCCTGCGGGTTGTAGAAGCCGATGCGCTCGATGAAGCGGCCATCACGGCGAGCGCGTGAATCAGCGACCACCATATTGTAGAAGGGGCGCTTCTTGGCGCCACCACGGGCCAGACGAATAACAACCATGTCAGTCTCTTCCAAATCCAGGAAAAGGGTGAAATTATAGCAAGAAAGCACAAGAAAAGATGCACATGCGCGACGATCCCACGATCCGTGCAAAAGATCTCCGCCAGAGGCCAAAAGCCATGGCAACGGAAACTTCACACTCCCTTCCATCTGGCCTCGCAGGTATAATCGGCGCAACCGCAGTGCTAACACAACGCTTGGATTTAAAGGCATGCCTTTGGACTCCGCGGTAGCTGCCATGTGCCACCACAAGCCAGTTACCAACGAGGCTGACAACATCACGACGCAAACCCCTTTGGCAGGTTGCTGATGACCGAAATCGCTTCCAATGCTGCTGACACAGATCGCAACGCGGCGCGTCCGCGGGAACTGCGAGATATTCTTCAGTGGCTCGCGTCGCCACTGGCGCCGCGGTCTTTAGACGAACTTCCTCTGTTGCGCTTGCACCTGAAGGATCTGCACGACGTCCAGGCGACACCGCTGCAACGCGCGCATGCCCTTGACCGTCTGTACAAGCGTGGCATGACGGTCATTGCGTGTCTGCTCCCGTCGGTGACCAGCGAGCTGGTGCTACCCGTGCCACGCAAGACGCGCCGCATCGTCAACAGTGTTCTGGATCTGCTGCAAATGCTCGCTGATGATACGCTTGCACTGCAGGAGGGAGTCCCGCGGCCGGCCCCTCCGCCGGAACTGGCTCTGTGGCGAAGCCTGCAGGCGCTCGCACAACAGCTGATGATCAGTCACTTGATTGCCTGTCCAACCCCTACCGGCTGCTGGCAACAGCTGCATCAGACCTATGCCACGGCGCGACGTCTGCAAGTGAATACTGCGGTCCCGAAGGGCACTTCGCGCAGCCTGCAGGATGTCTACTATTCGGCAGTCCTGCTCGGCTGTGCTCAGCCTGCGTCATTGACGCCACTGGAAGTCCTGTTCCTCGCGGCCTACTTTGAACGCTTTGCCGACCAGGTGGAAGTACTCTCCGCAGCGCTGCCCATAACCCCGGGAACTTTCTGGATCGACCCGGCACGCGACGTAGCCGCCTTATCGTCCTTACGCAAGATTTCTCGACCAACAGACCTGCCGGATTGTTTTTCTTGCCTTCGCCTGTGCTTGCTGCTCAAGGACCAGATCGCCCAACTCGATGCAGGCATCCCCGCGCAAGAGCTGAACCTGCCGGACTTCGCAGGCACGCCGGCCGGACGCGGCGTCCTGGTCCGCCTCGCGGCTCGCTGGGGCGATTCGGGAAAGCGCCGCTTTCTGCGCCGCAGACAGAACCACCGGACGCTCCTCGGTACCGGCATCGACGGACTGTGGCAACTCAGCAAGACAGGAGAAGCAGCCAATGTCAACGTATCGACCTGGATGGTGACCAACGAAAGCCCCGAGGGCTATGCCGTCATGCATGTTGCCGGCAACACCGGGGCACTGTCGGTTGGAAACGTGGTCGCCATCCGCACGGACTCTGACCAGAACTGGCAGATTTGCCTGGTCCGCTGGGCTTTGTCTGAAAACCCCGAGCATCTGGAACTCGGTTTGCAAATACTCGCGCCCAAGGCTGTGCCGGCCATTCTCGCGCAGCCATCCCATGGCACAGGGACCGAGCATCTGCGAGTGCTCATTCTGCCGGCGATCCCGAAGCTACGTTCCGGTCAAACACTGGTGGTCGCCACCGGGGCGTTGCCGAAAGAGCGCAAGAAACTGCTGCTGCTCATCGAGGGCGATAACATCAGCGTGCGCGAAGTCCACCGCACCAGCATTGACGAACAGACCAGCAGCGTCGAGATCCTGTCGATCGAACCTGACCAGAACCCGTTTTGATGTGCAAGAACAGTCATGACCGTTCAGAGGTGCCGTTTCCGGCGCTGTTTCCAGGACCTCTGAACTCGGGCAGGGTCGCCGCCACCAGTGCACCCAGCAGCACCACCGCCCACGACAGGTAGAGCCACAAGAGAAATATCGGCAACGTTGCGAACGTGCCATAGACTACTGTATACGTTGGGAAATTCGACAGGTAGAACTCGAATCCCTTTTGTAGCAGCAGGAATCCCAGGGCGGCAAACAGCCCTGCCCATGCCGAGTCGCGTGACGCCACCCGGGTATTGGGGAGCACATGGTACAGCCCGCCAAGAAACAGGCTTGCAATCACCAGCCCGAGTGCCTTGAACAGGATTCGCCTGACCCACGGCAACTCGTCCAGAACGCCCAGCGAAGTGGTGACGGCATACGAACTGGCCAGCAGCACGCTACCAATCACCACTGGCCACAAGACAAGCAGGGCGGCAAACAAACGCAGGCGCCGCCACCAGGGACGCGTCTCGCGCACCGACCAGACGTGATTGAAGGCACGCTCAATGGTCAGCAACAGCATCAGGACAGTCGCCACCAAAGCCAGCGAACCGACCGCAGTGACATTCGCCGCCTTCTGGGAAAACTCGAGGACGTACGCGATGATCATCCCGGCGCCACGCTCCGGCAGCAGACTGCGGGCCAGAGAAAGCTCCAACTGCTCAACAATGCTCGGGAAAAAGGGAACGAGCGCGACAATGCTCAGAACAACGGCGACCAGTGGTACCAATGACAGCAGAGTGGTAAAAGCGAGGCTGGCGCTGATCTGATCGAAGTTCTCCTCGACAAAGCGACGTCGGACGCGCGCCGCAAAACGACGCCAAGGAAAATGTGCGGGAGACATAAGGTGGATATAATAGCTGCATGCCTGAAAAAATCGACACTTGATGATCCGCAGTCTCTACCTGGTGGCCTGCAGCAGCCTGATTGCGCTGATTTTTCTGTGTCTCGCCTGGGAGTTGCGCCTCGCCCCGGTCCATCCGGGCGGCTCCTGGCTGGCCCTGAAGTGCCTGCCGCTGCTGGCGCCGCTATTCGGAATCCTGCATGGTCGCCGCTACTCGTACCAGTGGGCATCGATGCTGATCCTGCTGTATTTCACGGAAGGCATCGTCCGTGCCACCACAGAAAGGGGCACCGGGCAGTGGCTGGCGATCGCCGAAACCATCCTGGCGCTGATCTTTTTTGGCGCCAGCGTCGCCTACGCCAGACTGACCCGCCCCTCGGCACGCTGAATCACGCCCACGCCCGCCTCGCGCTGGCCGTCAGACATCGCCCTGCGGATCCAGACGATCGGGAAACTGCAGTTTGTTCAAGGCATTGAGGTAGGCCTTCGCCGAAGCAATGACGATGTCGGTATCAGCACCATTGCCATTGACGATGCGGCCGGCCTTTGCCAGACGAACGGTTACCTCGCCCTGGGCGTCGGTACCCGTGGTAATCGCGTTGACCGAGTAGAGCAGCAATTCGGCACCGCTGGCAGCGATCGATTCGATCGCCTTGAATGCTGCGTCGACCGGACCGCTACCAATCCCCGATGCCTTCTTCTCGACACCACCAACCGTCAGCGTGACATCTGCTGCCGGCGTTTCGCCGGTTTCCGAACAAACCCTTGAATAGACCAGCTTGAAGTACTCGCCATCGGGCGCCAGGTCTTCATCCGAAACCAGTGCCTGCAGATCCTCGTCAAAGATTTCATGCTTCTTGTCGGCCAGTTCCTTGAAGCGGGCAAACGCAGCATTCAGTGCCTCCTCTCCGTCGAGAACGATACCCAGCGCCAACAGGCGCGACTTGAAGGCATTGCGTCCCGAGTGCTTGCCGAGCACCAGTTTGTTCTGTGCCCAGCCAACATCCTCGGCACGCATGATCTCGTAGGTTTCGCGATGTTTGAGCACACCGTCCTGGTGAATCCCGGATTCGTGCGCAAACGCATTGGCACCGACGACGGCCTTGTTGGGCTGCACCGGGTAGCCGGTAATCTGGGAAACCAGCTTCGACGCAGGAACGATTTGCGTCGTATCGATGCGCGTCTGCACGGGAAAAAGGTCACTGCGAGTGCGTACCGCCATCACTACTTCTTCGAGCGAGGCGTTGCCTGCCCGCTCCCCCAGGCCATTGATCGTACATTCGACCTGGCGGGCGCCGGCCAGCACTGCCGACAGCGAATTCGCGACCGCCATGCCCAGATCGTTGTGGCAATGGGTGGACCACACCACCCGGCTTGCCCCTGGCACGCGCTCGATCAGGGTGCGCATCAGATCGCCCCACACCGAGGGGACACTGTAGCCGACGGTATCAGGAACATTGATGGTGGTGGCTCCCGCATCGATGGCCGCAGTGAAAACGCGACAGAGAAAATCGACCTCAGAGCGCACCGCATCCTCGGCCGAGAACTCGACATCGTCGGTGTATTCGCGTGCCCAGTGCACGGCACGCACGGCCGCATCGACCACCTGATCGGGCGTCATGCGCAACTTCTTCTCCATGTGGATCGGGCTGGTGGCGATGAACGTATGAATACGCCCGCGCGCTGCCGGCGCAATCGCCTCACCGGCACGACGAATGTCATTCTCGTTGGAACGAGCGAGCGAGCAGACCGTCGACCCCTTGATGATTCTGGCAATCGACTGAATGGCCTCGAAGTCACCGGGTGACGCCGCCGCAAAACCCGCCTCGATCACGTCAACCTGCATGCGTTCAAGCTGGCGCGCGACGCGCAGCTTCTCTTCCCTGGTCATCGAAGCGCCCGGGCTCTGTTCGCCGTCGCGCAAGGTCGTATCAAAAATTACCAAGTGCTCTTTCATGTACTGACTCCGGAGATAAGGATGGACTACCCTGCAACGGCTACCCTGGCTGGGTCACCGACCGACGATGCGCGAAGCTTGGTGCCGCAAGATGAGCGACACGGAACTAAGCCACCGGCGGCGGTGATGGCTTGCGCCGGAGCCACTGCATCAGCGCCAGGACGTAGCCCGAGAGAGCATACGCAACGAAAAGCCCAAACAGGGCAACCGGCGTATCGTAGGAGACCACGGCGAAGCCAAGCGCGATGGCGACAACGAAGATGAACGGTACGCTGCGCCGCAGGTTGACGTCCTTGAAACTGTAGAAGCGGACATTGGACACCATCGAGATGCCGGCAAAGATCACCAGCCCACAGGTCAGCCAGCGCACCTCGGCAGCAGCAATGTTCTTTTCGATCATCACCCAGAAGAAACCGGTCACCAAAGCAGCCGCAGCCGGGCTCGGCAAGCCCTGGAAATAGCGCCGGTCGATCACTTCCAGCGTCGTATTGAAGCGCGCCAGCCTGAGCGCTGCGCCGACGCAGTAGATGAAGGCGGCAATCCAGCCGAGCCTCCCCATGTCCTTGAGCGCCCACGCGTAGGTGACCAGCGCCGGGGCGACTCCGAACGAGACCATGTCGGACAGCGAATCGTACTCCGCCCCGAACGCGCTTTGCGTGCGCGTCATGCGCGCCACCCGCCCATCGAGGCCATCAAGCACCATGGCCACGAAAATGCCCACTGCTGCCTGCTCGAAGCTGCCCTTCATCGCCTGCACGATGGCGAAGAAGCCGCCGAACAATGCTGCCGTAGTGAACAGATTCGGCAAAACATAGATGCCTCGGCGCCGCAACTCGGGGTTGAACAAGGTTTTGCGAGGCTTGATTTCGGGCATTGCGCTATGGAGTGAAAACGGGCAAGAACCAGGAAGGCGGAAGGCAGCGCGACTACCTTCCGCCCGGCAAGCCATGGAATCGATCAGTTCTTGCTCTGATCCACCAGCCGGTTCTTCTTGATCCAGGGCATCATGTCGCGCAGTTTGGCACCAACGGTCTCGATCTCATGCTGCGCCATCAGACGGCGACGCGCAGTCATTGCCGGGTAATTGGTTCGCCCTTCGAGGATAAACATCTTCGCGTAATCACCGTTCTGAATCCTTTTGAGCGCCGCACGCATGGCGGCACGCGAGCTCTCGTTGATCACTTCCGGCCCGGTCACGTACTCGCCATATTCGGCATTGTTCGAAATCGAGTAGTTCATGTTGGCGATGCCGCCTTCGTACATCAGGTCAACAATCAGCTTGAGTTCATGCAGGCACTCGAAGTACGCCATCTCGGGTGCATATCCCGCCTCGACCAGCGTCTCGAAGCCCATCTTGGCCAGTTCTACGACACCACCGCAGAGCACGGTCTGCTCTCCAAATAGGTCTGTTTCCGTCTCCTCACGAAAGTTGGTCTCGATCACCCCGCCCTTGGTCCCGCCATTCGCTGCCGCGTAGGAAAGCGCGATGTCCTTGGCTTTACCGGAGTGGTCCTGGTGCACGGCGATCAGCGACGGCACACCGCCACCCTTGAGGTACTCCGAACGTACCGTATGCCCTGGACCCTTAGGTGCAACCATGATGACGTCCACATCGTCACGCGGCACCACCTGGTTGTAATGCACATTGAAGCCGTGTGCAAATGCCAGGGCTGCACCTTTCTTCATGTTCGGTGCCACTTCCGCGTTGTATACCTGCGGAATGGTCTCATCCGGAAGCAGCATCATCACCACATCGGCACCCCTGACGGCCCTGGCCACTTCTTCCACCTTCAGGCCGGCATTCTCGGCCTTGCTCCAGGAAGAACCCTCCTTGCGCAAACCGACCGTCACCTTGACACCGGAATCGCTCAGATTCTGTGCATGCGCATGCCCCTGGGATCCGTAGCCAACGATGGTGACTTTCTTGCCCTTGATCAGGGAGAGGTCGGCGTCCTTGTCGTAATATACTTTCATGGAATTTCCTTCACTGTCCTGCAGTTTGCTCTGATTAGACTTTTTAGAATACGTTCGCCACGACCGATGCCGCAGACGCCGGTACGCACCGTCTCGAGAATCAATCCGGCATCGATCGCCTGGATGAACGAGTCGAGTTTCGCGCCGCTGGCAGTCAGCTCGACCACATAGGTCGATTCGGTCACGTCGATGATGTGACCACGAAAGATGTCGGCCAGACGCTTCAGTTCCTCGCGGTCCTTGCCCGTGGCACGCACCTTGATCAGCATCAACTCCCGCTCGATATGGGCGGCTTCAGAGAGATCGACGACCTTGATGACGTCGATCAGTTTGTTCAGTTGCTTGGTGATCTGCTCGATCACCGCATCGGTACCCGAGGTGACGATGGTCAGACGTGAAAGCGAGACGTCCTCGGTTGGCGCGACCGTCAAGGTCTCGATGTTGTAAGCGCGCGCCGAGAACAGGCCCGCCACCCGCGACAGCGCACCAGCTTCGTTCTCCAGCAGGACTGAAATAATGTGTCGCATCTTGCCTTTCCCTTACAGGTCTTCAGTCAGGATCATGTCGGCCAGACCTTTGCCGGCGGCCACCATCGGAAAGACATTTGCCTTCTGATCGGTGATGAAATCCATGAATACGAGATCGTCCTTGTGTTCGATAAATGCCTTGCGCAGCGCTGGCTCGACGTCCTCCGGCTTTTCGATGCGCATGCCGACATGCCCATAAGCTTCAGCCAGCTTGACGAAGTCGGGCAAGGAATCCATGTACGACTCCGAATAACGACTCCCGTAGAACATCTCCTGCCACTGCCGAACCATTCCCAGGTAACGGTTGTTGAGGTTGATGATCTTGATCGGCAAACGAAACTGCTTGGCGGTCGAAAGCTCCTGGATACACATCTGGATCGAGCCTTCGCCAGTGACACAGGCAACCTGCATCTCCGGATGCTGCAGAGCCGCCCCCATGGCGTAAGGCAGACCGACCCCCATGGTGCCCAGGCCGCCCGAATTGAGCCAACGACGAGGTTCGTCGAACTTGTAGTATTGCGCTGCCCACATCTGATGCTGACCGACATCGGAAGTCACGATCGCCTTGCCTCCAGTCACTTCATACAGTTTCTCCATGACGTACTGCGGCATGATGATGCTCTTCTTCATCCGGTATTTCATGCACTGCTTGGCGCGCCACTCCTCGATCTCATGCCACCACGCCGCCAGCACCTCGGGATCCGGGCTGGCATTCCCGGCATCCAACAACCTCAGCATTTCCTCGAGGACATCCGGGACATTGCCGACGATTGGCACATCGACCTTGACGCGTTTGGAGATCGACGAGGGATCGATATCGACGTGAATGATCTTGCGCGGTAGAGAAGAGAAGTTGTCCGGATTGCCGATCACCCGGTCGTCAAAACGGGCGCCGATGGCCAGTAACACGTCGCAGTGCTGCATCGCCAGGTTGGCCTCGACGGTGCCATGCATGCCAGGCATGCCAAGAAACTGTCGGTCGGTTCCCGGATAAGCACCGAGGCCCATCAGGGTATTGGTGATCGGAAAGCCCAGGCGGCGGGTGAGCCGGGTCAATTGCTCGGCGCCATTGGAGAGAATGGCGCCTCCACCGGAGTAGATCATCGGCCGCTTGGCTTCAAGCAACAGGTGAACCGCTTTCCTGATCTGGCCCAGATGCCCCTTGATGACCGGGTTGTACGACCGCATCTGGATCGTCTCCGGATACTCGAACTTGCACTTGGCCGCGGTAACGTCCTTCGGAATATCCACGACCACCGGACCCGGACGGCCGCTGTTGGCAATGTAGAAGGCCTTCTTCATCGTTACTGCCAGCTGGTGTACGTCATTCACCAGGAAGTTGTGCTTGACGCAAGGCCGGGTGATCCCGACAGTATCGCACTCCTGAAAAGCGTCCTGGCCGATATAGGCATTCGGCACCTGTCCCGAGATCACCACCAGCGGCACCGAATCCATATAGGCTGTGGCAATGCCGGTCACGGCGTTGGTCGCGCCAGGACCCGAGGTCACCAGCGCCACGCCGACCTTGTGCGACGAACGCGCCAGACCGTCGGCCGCATGTACTGCAGCCTGTTCGTGGCGAACCAGAATATGTTTGATCTGATCCTGCTTGAACAGCGCATCATAAATGTGAAGTACCGACCCACCCGGATAGCCGAATACATATTCGACCTTTTCTTCCTGCAGGCACCTGATTACAATCTCCGCACCGGTCATCATCGTCATCGCCGTCGCCCCAGCAAGCAAATTGCTCGAAAAAAGTCTGCCACGTTAAAGCTTTGGCCGCGATTGGTCAAGGCATTCACAACAAGCAACGCCTGCGGAAACCGCTTCCAACCCAACAACAGCAAGGATTCTCGCTCTGGCCAGCCAACGCGAACTGTCGGATTTCCTCACTGCAATCGAACGCCGTGCTTTCAAACAGGCCATGTTCGCGGTGCGTAACGAAGAGTCAGCGCTCGACATCGTTCAGGACACGATGATGAAGCTCGCCGAAAAATATGGCGATCGCCCGCAGACCGAGCTACCGATGCTTTTTCAACGCATCCTGCAGAATACCATTCGCGACTACTACCGGCGCAGCAAGGTTCGCTCGCTGTGGACCACCTTGCTCTCCTCACTTTCACCCAGCGATGACGAGGATTACGATCCGCTCGAAACCATCAGCGGCGAATCGGGGTCGTATAGCCCGCAAACGCCGGACGGTCAACTCCAGCAGACGCAAATCCTTGCGATAATTGAGAAAGAGATAGAATCGCTGCCAGCACGTCAACGCGAAGCCTTCCTTCTGCGTTACTGGGAAGATATGGATGTTGCCGAGACGGCGTCTGTCATGGGCTGTTCGGAGGGCAGCGTCAAAACGCATTGCTCGCGTGCCAATCATGCGCTGGCGGCTGCACTGAAAGCAAGAGGAATCACCTTATGAATGAGCTGCATTTTACCTACAAGATCAAGCAACACCTGAATCATGGACTACAACTGCCCGCGGGAACCCTCAAACGCCTGGAAGGTGCGAGGCAACTGGCGCTGGCGCAGCAGAAGGTTTCGGAGCACCAATCGGTGCTGGCCGGAGCTGGCAGCTTTGTACTGCATCAGGTCGACAACCTGCACCTCAAGCAGGTATTGCTGGCCCTTATCGTCGTTCTCGGCATTACCAGCTACACGTACTGGTATGCAGACCAGAGCATCACCGAAATCGAGATCATCGACAGTGCGCTGCTTTCGGACGATCTGCCAATCGCTGCGTTTACCGACAAGGGCTTTGATGCATGGCTGAAAAGCTCCGCGTCGCAGTAATCCTCGGTGGCTTCATGGCGCTTACGGCCTGGGCAGACGTACCCGGGCCGTCGGCGATGGTCACCCTACCGCAGCCACAATGGACCGAGCTGACGGTCGAGCAAAAGCTCATCCTCGCGCCACTCAGTGACGACTGGGATGCGATGGAGTACAGCCGCCAGAAGAAATGGCTCGGCATCACGCGCCGCTTCACCACCATGACGCCGGAAGAGCAACGCCGAATCCAGGTTCAGATGCAGGAGTGGGCGAAACTGACGCCCGAGCAGCGACGCATCGCTCGCGAGAGCTTCATGACCGCCAACAAGCTTCCGATCGAAAAGAAACAGGAACTCAAGCAGAAATGGGAGGAATACTCCAGCCTGCCGGAAGAAGAAAAGGCGAGACTCAAGCAACAAGCCGCGAGCAAGTCGGTCCCGAAACCAGGGAGCTTACCCGGTAGCGCCACGCCCACCAGCACAGCCGCGCCGACGCCATCGGCACCCCCGGTAGTCGGTACTCCACCCCCCCCTGCAGCGGAAACCGCCAGCCCACCGTTGCCGCTGGTCACTACAGCCCCGCCCGTCAGCGAAGCGGAAGTCCGGCGCTGATGCCGGCTACGCAAGTCGTCGAGCGGCCGGGCATCCTGCGTCGTCTGTTGAGCATGGCATACGAGTCCCTGCTGCTGTTTGCAGTACTGGCCGTGCTGCTGGTTCTGCCGCACCTTCTCCTCGGAGCCTTCGCGCACCGCCTGGCGTCGCCGGTCCTGTTGCAGGCGCATTGCTTCCTCGTGATGCTGATCTATTTTCTCTGGTTCTGGAGCAACGGGCGACGGACCCTGGCCATGAAGACCTGGCGCATTCGGCTGGTGACCCGTGATGGCTTGCCTGTACGCCCGGCCCGGGCGCTCCTGCGCTATCTGTTGAGCTGGCCGAGCATCGTTCTCGGCGGCGCCGGCATACTCTGGGCATTGTTCGATCGCGACCGGCAATTTCTGCACGACCGTCTCGCCGGCACGCAGCTGATCATCAACTGAGCGCCGATCAGCGCTTTTCCACCCACCAGATCATGACTGCTGCCGTCAGCAGGAACAGCACCGACGGTGTGACTGCGCTGAGCAGCGGTGACCAGCTGTTGATCGCACCGAGATTGGCGAACAAGCCGTTGAGCATGTAAAAGAGGATTCCGGTCATCACTCCGGCGAAGATCTGCATGCCTACCCGGTCGGCCCGGTAATGCGCGCCAGCAAACGGCAAGGCGAGAGCCACCATGACCAATGCTGCCAGCGGATAGACCACTTTTTTTCCAGAAAGCGATGTCGTAGCGGTTGGTCTTCTGATGATTGTCAGCCAAATGTTTGGTATAGGCCGACAGGTGCCGCAGCGACATCCGATCGGGGGAAACCATCAGTACTGCAAGAATGTCCGGATTCAGGGCCGATCGCCACAACATCTCCGGCATCTTGTGGACTTCGGCCCGCTCTGCAAGCAGGACGGTCTGTACCACTTCGGTCAAGCGCCAACTGTCGGGAAGCACGTGTTTCCCCTCCGCGGCCTCGGTAACGGAACGCAATTGTGCCTTCTCGTCAAATTCGTAAATGCGGATGCCGCGTAAACGCGCATCCGGCAGAACGACGCGCACGTTGATGAAACTCCGTTCGTCCTTGACCCACAGGCCCGACCGCAGATCCTGTCCGACCATTCGGCCCTTTTCCTTCAGGCGCATTTGATACGCCGCACGTTCGGCCGGTGGCGCCACAAACTCACCGATCAGGTAGGTCGCCAGGGCAAACAGGCCTGCCAGCTGAAACAGACCGCCGAGAAGGGCTGCGGTGGACAAACCCGAGGCGCGCAAGACGGTGAGCTCGGAATGACGGGCGAGAGTCGAGAGTGCATAAAGCGTACCGATCAGGACGGCAATCGGCATCAATTCATAGGCACGCCCCGGCGCGCGCAGCAAGACGAAGCCAAGGGCATGGTGCAACTGATACCCGCCCTGTCCGACACCCTTGATCTCGCCGAGCAGATCGAAGAAGGCAAACAAGGCCAGAAAAGCCAGCAACACCAGCAGGATGGCAGCGGAGACCTCGCGCGCCAGGTAGCGACGATAGACCTTCATCGAGACAGACGGGCGAATGGGCGTACGGCAATACGATGGTAGAACATCAGCGGCAGGAGAGCCAGCATGAACAGATGCACCGCCAGCACGCCGAAAGCAAACGAAACCTTCCCGCTCGCCACCCAGCCCTGGCTAATGGTCACCAGATTGTTGTAGATCAGGTAGACGAGAATGGCGAGCAGCATGTTCGCCGAACGACCCGCACGCGGATTGACGAACGACAGAGGAATCGCCAGCAAGGCCAGCACGACCGCCGAGAACGGCATGCTGAAACGGTAAAGCAGCTCGGCCCGATAGACCGGCAAATCGATGGGCAGCAGATCCACGGTAGGCATCGTCCTCGGTGTCGGCACGATGCCGCGTGCCTCCCGGGTCTCCACGCGAACCGCGTAGCGCGCATACTCCATGATGCGGAACTCTGCAGTACCGGGGGGGAAACTCGTAGCGACGGCCGTTCTGCAGGACGATGAAGCGGTCACCGTTCTCGGCGATCTCCTGATGCCCGGAGGCCGCCATCGTCACCCCCAAACGATCAGGCCGCAGTTCGTTGACGAACACATTCGAGACATTGCTGGTGTCATCAGCAACCCCTTCCACAAATACTACGCGATCGCCGGCAGACGATTCCTGAAAAGCACCGGGAGAGATCTGACCCGCATCGTGTCGAGAACTCAGTTTGCCGCGAAACTCGGCGCTCTGCGACAAGGCCCAGGGGGAAAGAAAGAGGGAAAGCACCGAGATGGTCAGCACCAGCGGCATCACGAACACCAATACCGGCCGAATCCACGCCGTCAGCGGCAATCCGGCAGAGAACCAGACGACCATCTCGGAATCCCGATAGCTGCGCGACAGCGTCAACAAGATGGCGACAAACGACGACAGCGACAACAACACCGGCAGGTAGTAGAGCGCCGAGAAACCGAGCAGCGCCACCACCGCGTCCGGCTCGACACTGCCCTGTGCCGCTTCACTGAGCAGCCGAATCAATTGGGTCGTCATCATGATGGCGAAAAGCGCAGTGAAGACGCCGGCTGCCAAGTGCGTGAACTCGCGCCGGACAGCACGCTGGAAGATCATTTTTTTGACTTTGGTGAAAAACTGCAGTGATAATCGGCTTTTCGCAAACGGCGCGGGTTGCCTGAGGAGGGGTAAGTGGAATTTAGCATAAAAAGTGGTAGCCCGGAAAAGCAACGCAGCGCCTGTGTGGTGGTCGGCATTTTCGAACCACGCAAGCTGACCCTGGCTGCCGAGCTTCTGGACAACGCGGCGCACAACCATCTTTCGGACATCATTCGCCGCGGCGACATGGAGGGAAAGGCGGGCTCGACGCTGCTGCTGCACAATGTTCCGGGCACGCTCTGCGACCGGGTCCTGCTGGTCGGTCTCGGCAAGGAAAAGGAGTTCGGCGACAAGGCCTACTGCGAAGCCATTCACAGTGCCGTGCGGACGCTCAACGAAACCGGCGCCTTTGACGGCACCGTCTTTCTGACCGAAACGAGCGTCAGGAAGCGCAGCTCTGCCTGGCGTGTTCGTCAGGCCACCCTTGTGGCGCAGGAAACCGTATATCGTTTCGATCAGTTCAAGAGCAAGAAGGACAAGGTGCGCCGACCCTTGCGCAAACTCACCTTTGTCGTTGATCGTCGCAACGAACTGACCATTGCCGAGGAAGCGCTGCGCCAGGGACAGGCCATTGCCGAAGGCATGTCCCTGGCAAAAGATCTCGCCAATCTGCCGGGTAATGTGTGCACCCCCGCCTTTCTTGCCGAAACGGCACAAAAGATGGCTGCCGAACACAAGCTGGAGTGCCAGATTCTCGAACGTGACGAGATGGCCGCACTGGGCATGCATTCCTTGCTTGCCGTTGCCAAAGGCTCGCAGCAGCCACCAAAACTGATTGTCCTGCAGTACAAGGGCGGCAAGAACGATGACCAGCCAGTGGTCCTCGTCGGCAAGGGAATCACTTTCGACAGTGGGGGAATTTCCCTCAAGCCGGCGCCGGAAATGGACGAGATGAAGTACGACATGTGCGGCGCCGCCGGCGTGCTGGGTACGATCAAGGCTGCGGCGCTGATGAAACTGCCGATCAATCTGACGGTGATCGTCCCGACCGCAGAAAACATGCCCGGCGGGGCCGCCACACGACCAGGCGACATCGTTACCTCGATGTCCGGTCAAACCATCGAAATCCTCAACACCGATGCGGAAGGCCGCCTCGTTCTCTGCGATGCACTGACTTACGCCGCACGCTTTCAACCGGAGACGGTGATCGACGTCGCCACGCTCACCGGCGCCTGCGTGATCGCTCTCGGCCATATCGCGACCGGTCTCTTTGCGAACAACGAGGCCCTGGCGAGGGAACTCGTGCATGCCGGCGATGAAGCGCACGACCGCGCCTGGCAAATGCCCTTGTGGGACGACTACCAGGAACTGCTCAAGAGCCCTTTCGCCGACATGGCCAACATCGGTGGCCGCTGGGGAGGCAGCATCACCGCTGCATGTTTTCTCGCCCGTTTTACCAAAAAATACGTCTGGGCCCATCTCGACATCGCCGGCACTGCCTGGAAGTCGGGCACGGACAAGGGCGCGACCGGGCGACCCGTGCCGCTGCTCATGCACTATTTGCTGAAACGCGCAGGCAAGCTGAATTGACACGAATATTCTTCTACCACAACGCCTCTGACCGGATTGCTGCGACCGCCGCCCTGATCGGCAAGGCCCTGGCACAGAAGAAGGCCTCGCTGGTCTATGCACCGGATGCCGAGGTCGCCGTGGCACTCGACCGCTGGCTATGGATGCACCCGCCAACCAGCTTCATCCCGCATGTGGAGATCAACTCGCCACTCGCCGCCGAAACTCCGGTGCTGATTGCCGGCCGACTGGACGTCATACCGCAGGATGAACGACTGTTCAACCTCGCTGCCGAGGTACCCCCGGGGTTTTCTCGTTTTGCCAGCCTCATCGAAGTGGTCGGTCAGGGGGAAGAAGAGCGCGTCGCCGGTCGCCAGCGCGCCAGGTTCTACAAGGATCGCGGCTACGACCTCCAGTATGTCGATCTGACAGGGAAAGGCTGATGGCCGACGACAACGATCTGATCCGTCGGGTGGACTCCCTGATCAACGCCGATGCAGGCGCTGCCGGCAGCGACCACCGCGACGGTTCGCGACGGCTGCGGCGACGGCGCAGCTTCCTGGCCTCGACCACGCCAGCCGACTCGTCAGCAAGCCGAACGCCCGCCACCCCGTCGGGCGAAGACGAGGACGACCTGCCGGTCCTCACCGAAGTGGTCTTGCCGGCGCCAGAAGTCCCGGCAGAAGACCGCGCCAGGCTGCGCGAGACCCTGGCCGCAGAGCTCGCCGAACGCCTTGATCAGCAACTGCAGAGCGAAATGCCGGTGCTCGTCGAAGCGGCGCTGCTGACTGCCACGGACCACTTGCAGAACGGCATCGCCGCAACCATTGCAGCAGTATTGCATGACTTCATCGAGCAAAACGAGCAGGCTCGACAGCTCATCGAAGAACCCGCTGGCAGCCAGCCAGCCACTCCTGAGCAGGCCTAGGCGTCGTACCGGGGTAGCCGCGCGATGCGGGTATAATGCGAGCTCCTGCCATTCCCCAGCCCTCCCCTCATGGAACTCGCCAAGAGCTTTGAACCGGTCGACATCGAACGTCGCTGGTACCCCGAATGGGAAGCCAGAGGCTATTTCGGCGCCGGCCTCGATGCCGAAAAACCGAACGCTTTCTGCATCCTGCTGCCGCCACCCAACGTCACCGGCACCCTGCACATGGGGCACGGCTTCAACCAGGCGATCATGGATGCGCTCACCCGCTACCACCGCATGCGCGGTGACAACACGCTGTGGCAGCCCGGTACCGACCATGCGGGCATTGCCACACAGATCGTCGTCGAACGGCAACTAGACGCACAGGGAATCTCAAGGCACGAACTCGGACGCGAGAAATTTCTCGAAAAAGTCTGGGAGTGGAAAGAGTTCTCGGGCAACACCATCACCCGCCAGATGCGCCGCCTCGGCACCTCGCCTGACTGGAGCCGCGAGCGCTTCACGATGGACGCCGGCCTTTCGCGGACGGTCACCGAAACCTTCGTCCGCCTCTACCGCGAGGGCCTGATCTACCGCGGCAAGCGCCTGGTCAACTGGGACCCGGTACTGCAGACCGCGGTCTCCGACCTCGAGGTGGTGCAGGAAGAGGAACCAGGCCATCTCTGGCACATCCGTTATCCGCTGGCCGATGGCAGCGGCTCGCTGACCGTTGCCACGACGCGCCCGGAAACCATGCTCGGCGACACCGCGGTGATGGTCCATCCCGACGACGAACGTTACCGGCACCTGATCGGAAAAATGGTCCGGCTGCCGCTCTGCGAGCGCACCATCCCGATCATCGCCGATGCCTACGTGGACCTCGCATTTGGTACCGGTTGCGTCAAGGTCACTCCCGCACACGATTTCAACGACTACGCGGTCGGCCAGCGCCACAGACTGCCGATGATCCCGATCCTGACCCTGGACGCGAAGATCAACGACAACGCTCCGGCTCGCTACCAGGGCATGGATCGCTTTGCAGCGCGCCAGCAGATCGTCGCCGACCTCGAAGCAGCAGGCCTGCTCGACAAGGTCGATGCGCATCTGCTGAAAGTGCCGCGCGGCGACCGTACCGGCGTGGTGATCGAGCCGATGCTCACCGACCAATGGTTTGTCGCCATGAGCAAGGCCGGTGCCGATGGCAGCAGCATCGCCGGCAAGGCTCTGGCATGTGTCGCGGCAGGCGAGATCCGGTTCTTCCCCGAGAACTGGATCAACACCTACAACCAGTGGCTGAACAACATCCAGGACTGGTGCATCTCGCGGCAGCTCTGGTGGGGCCATCAGATTCCTGCCTGGTATGGCGAGAGTGGACAGATCTTTGTCGCTCATGACGAAACCGAAGCCAGGAACGAGGCTGCGGCACAAGGCTACCACGGCCCGCTGAGACGCGACCCGGACGTCCTCGATACCTGGTATTCGTCAGCACTGTGGCCGTTCTCGACACTCGACTGGACGCCGCAGTGGCCAGCCGAAAGCAACCCGGCGCTCGACCTCTACCTGCCTTCGACAGTCCTGGTGACCGGTTTCGACATCATTTTCTTCTGGGTGGCGCGCATGGTGATGATGACCAAACATCTCACCGGCAAAATCCCCTTCAGACACGTCTATGTGCACGGCCTGATCCGCGACGCCGAAGGCCAGAAAATGAGCAAGTCGAAGGGCAATGTCCTCGACCCGATCGACCTCATCGACGGCATCGGCCTCGACGCGCTGATCGAGAAGCGCACCAGCGGACTGATGAACCCCAAACAGGCCGCAGAGATCGAAAAGCGCACGCGCAAGGAATTCCCGGCAGGCATCCAGGCATTCGGCACCGACGCACTGCGCTTCACCTTTCTGTCACTGGCCAGCCCCGGTCGCGACATCAAGTTCGACCTTAACCGCTGCGAAGGCTACCGCAACTTCTGCAACAAGCTGTGGAACGCCACCCGCTTCGTGCTGATGCACACCGCAGACCAGGATCTCGGCCTGGCAAGCGATACGGCTGACGACTGTGGGTCAGCGCTGCGCTTCTCGTTTGCTGACCGCTGGATCGTCAGCAAACTGCAGCGTACCGAAGCCGAGGTCGAACAGCATTACGCCGACTACCGCTTCGACCTGCTGGCGCGCTCGGTCTACGAGTTCGTCTGGGACGAGTTCTGCGACTGGTATGTCGAGTTGTCGAAGGTGCAACTGCAGCAGGGTTCCGTCGAAGAAGTCCGCGCGACGCGGCGGACGCTGGCGCGCGTACTGGAGACGGTGCTGCGCCTGGCCCACCCGCTGCTGCCCTTCATTACCGAAGAACTCTGGCAGGCGGTGGCGCCGATCGCCGGCCGCAAGACCCATGCCTCGGTGATGCTCGCGGCCTATCCGCAGGCGCAGGCAGCAAGCATCGACCCGGCCAGCGAAGCCCGCGTCCAGGAACTGAAGAATCTGGCTTACGCCTGCCGCAACCTGCGTGGCGAAATGAACCTCTCGCCGGCGCTGCGGGTTCCGCTGCTCGCCAGCGGCCAGGCCGCATCGCTCGCCGGCTTCGCGCCCTATCTCAAAGCGCTCTGCAAGCTCTCCGACCTGCAGATCGTCGACGAAATACCGGCCGACGCCAGCGCACCGATCGCCATCGTGGGCGAAACCCGGCTGATGCTGCAGGTTCAGATCGACCTGGCTGTCGAATGCGAACGCCTGGACAAGGAGATCGCGCGACTCGGCACCGAGATCGGCAAGGCGAAAGCCAAGCTCGCCAACGAGAGCTTCGTCGCGCGCGCTCCGGCCGCAGTGGTCGAACAGGAAAGGAAGCGCCTCCAGGACTTCGTCGCCACGCTCGAAAAACTCGAACCGCAACGCGAACGCCTCAGGCGGTCACAGCCAGCAAACAGCCGGTAAACTGGCCCACTGAGTCAAGATTGCTTTGCGTATGGCATTCCAGACGCTCAAGGCGCGGCTCAAGCCGGTCTGCCATCGCACCCTGCGCCGCCAGGTGACGGCCTACATCCCCTACACCCCGCTGGTTGAGGAATTCACGCCGGAGGAAAGCGAAGACCGGCTCTACCATCTCGTCTCCGAATACCTGCAACAGGATAATCTCCAGGCTCTGCCGGCCAGTCAGCGCAGCCTTGATGACGCTGGTGCTGCGCAAGCTACTGGCTTCATCGACCTTCGCCATTGCCGGCGCTGACTTCGATTTCCAACCGGCTCAAAACCAAGCTCCGCATGCAAGAGCCCGCCGAATCATTGGATTGCAGTTGTTCGATGGCCACAACCCCGCCGAGCGCCATATCTGGAAAGCCATCACGCTTTCGCAATCGCAAGATGTCGCGTCGCAAGCAGCAGCCATTCGCGATTACCTGGGCATCTCGCTCGATCAGCAGACGGCCTGGAAAACAGAGTGAAACAAGGACAAGGGGAATACATCGCGATGAACACAAGTCCCATTACAAGAATCGTCATCAAGCGATTCCGCAGCTTTCCCTCGGCGGTTCTCGAACTGGACAATCCCTTGTTCGTGGTGGGGCGCAACGGATCGGGAAAATCGAATCTCGCCGATGTTTTCAGTTTCGTTGCCGAAGCGATGTCATCCCCGCTTCAGGCAGTATTGGACCGCAAAGGCGGTATTTCGGCCGTGCGCAATCGCAGTTCAGTCAAGAGTGCTCCTCCCAATTTGGGTCTGGCATTTGAATTCGGTGCATTCAACGGCATCGCGGGGGGCCGGTTCGCGTTCGAGATCAAGGCACTGCCAAACTATGGCTTCCGCATAGTGCGGGAGCAATGTCTGGTGTGCGGCAAAAGCGGCATACGCTGGTGGTTTGATCGTTCCGACATATGGAAGAGCAACGCCGATGGACTGACACCAGCACTGGAACCCACGGCGCTGGCATTGCCCCTGGTTGGTGGGGACGAGCGCTTTGCTTGCATTTTGAAGGTACTCAGCGCCATGCGCGTTTACTCCATCGAACCGGCGAAGCTCAGGGAAATGCAGGATCCAGACAGCGGCATCGTACTCAAACCCGACGGTAGCAATGCAGCCAGCGTGCTCCAGGAGTTGTCACGTGGGGAAAACGCAAAGTCAGTTCGGCAGGAAGTCTTCCGGATTCTCGAGAGCATCGTTCCCGAGACCAAGGCGGTTGCCCACAAAAAGCACGGCAACAAGTGGTCGATGAGCTTTTCGCAGGAATGGGGAGAGGGCAAGAAGCTGACGTTCGACGCCTTCAGTATGTCCGATGGCACTTTGCGCTCGCTGGGTCTCATCATGGCGGTTTTTCAGAAGCCGAGTCCCTCTGTACTCGTCATCGAGGAACCGGAAGCCACCATCCATCCCGGTGCATTGGGCGCCGTGCTCGATCTGATCCGCCGGGCAGCCAAGACTATGCAAGTCGTCGTGACCACCCACAGTCCCGAGTTGCTCGATGCGAAGTGGATCACCGACAACAACCTGCGCATCGTCTCGTGGCAGGAGGGTGCGTCTCATTTGCTGATGCCTTCCGCCGCGACGCGCGAAGCCATGCGCAGCGATCTCATGGGCGCCGGCGAACTGCTGCGCGCTAACGCGCTTCACGCTGAGGACTTGTTCGCTAGCGACGATGCCTTGCGCAATGGCAGCCTGTTCGAGACGTTGGCATGAAGCTGTTCCCGATTGTCGAGGGCCACGGGGAAGTCGCGGCGGTGCCGGTACTGCTGCGCCGATTGTTATGGGATCATGCGCTGTGCTTTGGCATGGACGTGGGCGCCCCCATCCGTCGTACCTCGTCCCAATTCCGGCGCGAAGACGAGGTTCGGCGGATGGTCCGATTGGCCCTGCTGCAGCCCGACTGTGCCGCCGTGCTGCTCCTGTTCGATGGCGAGGACGACTGTCCTTATGAACTGGCGGCAAAGGTGCGGAACTGGGCGCAAGCCGAGGCTGGGAACGCCCTGCGAAGTTGTCATTGCCTACCGCGAGTACGAGACCTGGTTCCTGGCTTCGGTCGAATCCCAGAGGGGACGTTGGAGTATCGCCGACGATGCCCTGGCGCCAGTCGATCCCGAGGCCAAGCGCGATGCCAAGGGAGCATTGGAAGAGTTCATGCCCAGGTGCCGAGCCTATTCCGAAACGGGCGATCAGGACGCGATGAGCGCCGTGTTCGACATGGCGCTCGCCCACCAGCGAAACCGATCCTTCCGCAAGTTGGTCAAGGCAGTGGGCGACCTGGCCAGGCAATTGGGCCAGACCGTACCAGCGTGGCCCCCGGTCGGATGGCAGCAATAGAGTGGCATCAGGCGCGATGAGCAAGAAGCAAAAACTCGAACTCACCTGGATCGGCAAGGAGAACCGGCCAAAGCTGGAGCCGCGCATCCTGCTGGAAGACCCGGCGAAGTCGTACCACGCGAAGCACCGTGTCACCAGTGCCGACTTTTTCGACAACCGGCTCATCTTCGGCGACAACCTGCTGGCGCTGAAGGCGCTGGAGGGAGAGTTTTCCGGCAAGGTGAAGTGCGTCTTCATCGACCCGCCTTACAACACCGGCAGCGCTTTTACCCATTACGACGACGGGGTGGAGCATTCGATCTGGCTGTCGCTGATGCGCGACCGGCTGGAGATCATCAAGCGGCTGCTGTCCGACGATGGCTCGCTGTGGATCACCATCGACGACAATGAGGCGCACTACCTCAAGGTGCTGTGCGATGAGGTTTTTGGGAGAAGGGATTTCGTATCAACCGTAATTTGGGAGAAGAAGTACGCTCCTAAGGCTGACTCGAAACTCCTGTCGAGTTCCCATGACTTTGTGCTTGTGTACGCCAAAAACGTTGAACGAGTTAAGGTGAATCGCCTGAGCAAGACGGAAAAGCAAACATCTCGGTACACCAATCGAGACAACGACTCAAGAGGGCTTTGGAAGGCCGGGGATACATTGCGCAATGAGGTGCGTGATTACGCAGTCTTTCCAGTAAGACTACCGTCAGGTCGTGAAGTCTGGCCATCGTCAGGAACGAGCTGGCGCTACACAAAGGAAAAATTCGCTGAACTGATTGCGGATAACCGCATTTGGTTCGGTGTTGGCGGAGATGCGCGGCCGGCGATCAAGCGATTCTTGACTGAAGTTAGCGAAACTATCCCGGCAACAACGATTTGGAAGTACGACGAAGTTGGGCACAACGATGAGGCAAAAAAGGAAAGCAAGATGCTTTTCAGCGATGACCTTTTCGGCACTCCCAAACCAGAGCGATTGATGCAACGAATAATCGAACTGGCAACGGACCCTGGCGACCTTATCGTCGACTCCTTCGCCGGTTCCGGCACCACCGGCGCCGTGGCCCACAAGATGGGCCGCCGCTGGATCATGGTGGAGCTCGGCGAGCATTGCCACACCCACATCATCCCACGCCTGAAGAAGGTCATCGACGGCGAAGACTCCGGTGGCGTCAGCCAAGCCGTTGGCTGGAAGGGCGGCGGCGGCTTCCGCTACTACCGCCTGGCGCCCTCGCTGCTGGAAAAAGACAAGTGGGGCAACTGGGTCATCAACCACGACTACAACGCCGCCATGTTGGCCGAGGCGCTATGCAAGCTGGAGGGCTTCAGCTATGCACCTTCGGACGCGGTGTATTGGCAGCACGGCCATTCCACCGAGCGGGATTTTGTCTATGTCACCACCGCCAGCCTGACCCATGAACAGTTGCAGCAGCTTTCCGACGAGGTGGGGCCGGATCGGTCGTTGCTGGTCCTGTGCACCGCCTTCCGCGCCAAGGCCGATGCCTACCCCAACCTGACGGTGAAGAAGATTCCCAGGCAGGTGCTGTCGCGCTGCGAGTGGGGTCATGACGATTACTCCCTGCAGGTGGAGAACCTGCCCAAGGAACCGCCCAAGCCCGGCCAACAGTCATTGTTCGACGGGGGGGAGCCGTGAGCGATGTCCTGCCGACCGGAGAATTCCTGCTTTACCAGAGCGAAGATGCGCAGACACGGGTGCAGTTGCGTGTTGCCGAGGGAACGGTATGGATGACGCAGAAGCAGTTGGCCGAGCTGTATCAAGTCAGCGTGCCGGCCATTGCCCAGCATGTGCGCAATGTATTTGCCGAACGTGACTTTGAGGCGTCGATCAGCGTACAGGTTAAGCAGTTGGAGAAGACGGCCAAGAAGAGCAAGGGGAAGAAGGAATGAACCGCCACGTCAACGCTATCGCCGGCCGCCTTAGTCTGCGCCATCCGCAGCGCCGCTCGCTGGAAATCCTCGACCGCATTACCGAGATTGCCCCACCGGGCAAGGGCGCCGATGTCGCGATCCTGCTGAAGGCCATCCGCAGCGAGTTCCCGTCGGTGACGGATTTCGAGCGCGATTTCCCTTCGTTGTGCTTCGCGCTGGCCACCGGCGTGGGCAAGACGCGGCTGATGGGCGCTTTCATCAGCTATCTGCACCTGGCGCACGGCATCGACAATTTTTTTTGTGCTGGCGCCGAACCTGACCATCTACAATAAGCTGATTGCCGATTTCAGCGACCGCAATCACCCCAAGTACGTGTTCCGCGGCATCGCGGAATTCGCTGTAAACGCGCCCTCGATCATCACCGGCGACAACTACGACCAGCACGACCCGCGCAGCGACACGCTCTTCGGCGGCGTGCGCATCAACATCTTCAACATTTCCAAGATCAATTCCGAAGTGCGCGGGGGCAAGTCGCCGCGCATCAAACGGCTGTCGGAATACATCGGCGAGAGCTACTTCGATTATCTGGCCGGTTTGCCGGATCTGGTGATGCTGATGGATGAATCGCATCGCTACCGCGCCAGCGCCGGCATTCGCGCCATCAACGAATTGAAGCCGATCCTGGGCCTGGAACTGACCGCGACGCCGTTTGTGGAGACCCCGCGCGGCGCGCTGGCATTCAAGAACGTGATTGTCGACTACCCGCTGGGCCGCGCCATGGCTGATGGATTCGTCAAGGAACCGGCGGTGGTCACGCGCAAGAACTTCAACCCGGCGGGCATGTCGGCGCAGGAGATCGAACGGCTGAAACTGGAAGACGGCGTGCGCCTGCACGAAAGCGTCAAGGTGGAGCTGGAGACTTACGCACGTGAGAGCGAGAAGCCCATCGTCAAGCCTTTCCTGCTGGTGATTGCCCGCGATACGACTCATGCCGGACAACTTTCCGTGCTGATCAAGTCCGACAACTTCTTCGAGGGCCGCTACCGCGACAAGGTCATCCAGGTAGATTCGAGCAAGACCGGGGCCGAAGAAGAAGAGATGATTTCAAAGCTACTCAAGGTGGAGAACACCGACGAGCCGACGGAGATCGTGATTCACGTCAACATGCTCAAGGAGGGCTGGGACGTGACCAACCTCTACACCATCGTGCCGCTGCGGGCGGCCAATGCCCGCATCCTCATCGAGCAGTCCATCGGGCGCGGCCTGCGTCTGCCCTATGGCAAGCGCACCGGCGTGACGGCCGTGGATCGGCTGAACATCGTCGCCCACGACAAGTTTCAGGAGATCATCGCCGAGGCCAACAAGCCGGACTCGGCGATCCACTTGCAAACCCTCGTGCTGGATGCGGATGCGCTCGGGCAGAAAACGACCACGGTGGTGTCGCAATCGCAACTGGCCACCAAACTGGGCTTGACGCCTGCCCACGCAACCAGCAGCACGACGGTGGCCGGCCAGGATCAAGCGCCTGCCTTCACCAAGCGGGAAGAGCAGAAAGTCGCGCAGATCACCTACGAGGTCATCCGCAAGCTGGAACACCAGCCGCAGACGCTGCCCAGCATCGAGTACCTGAAGAAGCCCGAAATTCAGGCCGCCATCGTCAGGGCGGTCGAGGAACAGCACCAGCCGACTCAACTGGAACTGGACGGGGTGACGCAGAAGCCGGACTTTGCGGCCGTGGTGGCAAAGACGGTCGAGCTTGTCACGCAGCAGACCATTGACATTCCGCGCATTCTGGTGGTGCCCAGGGGTGAGGTGAAATCAGGCTTCAAAGCCTTCACGCTGAAGCTGGATACCTTGAGGTACCCGGCGGTTTCCGACGAACTCTGGATACAGCACCTGCGCACCAATCAACTGGAAGTGGTTTCAGTGAGCCGTGGCGGCATCGACGAAGCGCGGCTGGAAGACTATGTCGTCAGCGGCCTGGTGGATTTCGACGATATTTCCTACGACGAACACGCCGATCTGCTCTACGACCTGGCTACCCAGACCGTGCAGCACTTCAAGAGTTACCTGACCGAAGAGGACACCCGCAAGGTACTACGTTGCTATCAGCGGGACATTGCGCGCTTCATCCACGCCCAGATGCAGGCGCATTACTGGGAGGACGTAGCCGGCCATGAGGTGAAAATCAGTAAGGGTTTTACCGAGCTGAAGCAGAGCGCCTACTCGCATTCCGCACAGGAGCCGCCTGCCAACTATCGGGTGGAGCCGACCGACAAGAGCAACATGGCCAAGTACCTGTTCGGCGGCTTCCAGAAGTGTCTGTATCCGGTGCAGAAATTCGATTCCGATTCGGAGCGCAAGCTGGCGGTGATTCTGGAACGTGATTCAATCAAGTGGTTCAAGCCCGCCAAGGGCCAGTTCCAGATTTACTACCAAACCGGGGAGGATCATCCGGAATACCAGCCGGACTTCGTTGCCGAAACTGCTGCAACGATCTACATGCTGGAACCCAAGAAGCGCACGGAGCTTGAAGACCCGATTGTCGTCGCCAAGAAGGAAGCCGCCGTAAAGTGGTGCGCGAATGCCTCGGACCATGCAGCAAGTTACGGTGGCAAGCCTTGGCGTTACGTGCTAATTCCGCATGACGCGATCGCTGAGAACATTACGCTTGAGGGATTCGCGGCACGGTTTGGTTGAGTTTGTCCCGCTGTCTAAGTGATTCTGTACCCGGCAGCCCAGGTGCAGGCGCAGAATGGCTGGCTGGCTGGCTGATCAACAATGATGCACAGGAAACCTATCCCAATCATGCGACTCTGGAGTATCGTGCCATTGATGCTCACGCTGTCCTCAGGGGCCTATTCTGATGCGCAACAGGGCATCGACTGCCTGCTGAAAGCCTACCCAGGGTTTCTGAGTGGAAAAGACGGCAATACCCTGTTCTTGGCAGATGGTCATCGCCTGCCTTACGGCTCAGGAAGTCAGGGCAACTTCGAGGAGCGGCTTGACCACGCTGATCTGCATGATCAGATGAGTCAATGCTATTCGCCGGGCTTTCCGGTCGATCCGCCCGGGTTCAACGAAGATCCGGGGCGCATGCGAGATGAGCGGTTCTTCAAACGCCTTTACGGTGAGGATAAACTTGCCGTACAGCGAAATATCCTTCAGGTGACCTGGGCCCCGACAGGCAAATCCCTGCCATTCAGCCGAGTCGCCAGCGCGGACCAAGCGCTGATGCGAGTCGGCAAGGCCATCGCCGCTCGTCCCGAGCTTCGGCATCTCGTCTCCAGCCCGGTAGGAACACTCAAGTGGCGAACCATACACGGAACCCAACGGACCAGCAGCCACAGCTTTGGTATCGCTATTGATTTCAAGCTCCCGCACGGGCTGGGCCAGTATTGGCGCTGGGCAGGGTGCCTACCCGGAAAAGCCTGCGCTTACCCGGAACGTGTTCTGGAGGATCGAGGCTTGCAGGACGTGGTGAAGATTTTTGAGGCCAACGGCTTTATCTGGGGCGGAAAATGGTTCCACTTTGACACCATTCATTTCGAATACCGTCCAGAGCTGCTCGTGGCCGAATGCACTTGCACAAGCCGGGGGCAATGATTCATGTGGTTCGATCTCGCTTCACTAACCAAGCCGCTTGTCACGACGCCGCTGGCTCTGAAGCACCTGGACCTTGATCGTGACCTGCGCACTCTTCCCGTCCTGTCGGATTTTCGCAACCGGACGTGGCCTTTGACGGCGCGCCAACTGCTCTCGCACACGGCGGGTTTGCCGCCATGGCTTCCGTATAATGGCGTTCCGCTGGCTCAGCAACTCGCCGCCCCCTTTCCCTGGAATCGACACCCTCTGCTGGTAAAGCCAGTCGCAGAATTCGGCGAATTTCCGGCCTGCTATTCGGACCTTGGGTTCCGTGTGCTGGCTGAGGCCGTCGAAGCGGTCAGTGGCGGCTCCTGGGCGAAACTTGGGCAACAGATGACTGGTCTCGTGCCAGCTCCGTGGAGTGAGGCGCCAATCACACTTCCGCCCGGGCCGGACCAGGAGGCCTGGCTCCTTGCCGCCAACAACATTGCCTTTCCGGAAGGCATGGCGAACCTGCCGCACGATGCGAATGCGCGAGCCGGGATGATCGGCCACGCCGGCTTCGCTGCGAATGCCCAACTTCTGTTGCCGTGGCTCATGGCATGGCGGACGACTCATGCACCGAACATGGCGCTCGCGCATGCACGATCCGTCGACGGCACCGTTTGGGGACTTGGGCTTTGGCGCGTATTGAACGGCCCTGGCCAGTTCGGCGAACTGCTGGAACGTTTGCCACTGAACGGCATTTGTCGAGTCATCGAGTTCAGCGGGACGGACATGCCGCCGCACTTGCCCAATGTGCCCCCCACCGGAATCAGTCAATCGTGGTGGATGCATACGGGCTTTACGGGCCCGGCGATGTTTTTTCGCCCCGACGACGCGAGTTGCATCTGTCTCCTGGCTCACAGACGCGGGCCCGAAGGAGGACTTCTGGACCCACTGGCGATTCATCGGCGACGCTACGCCATGCTGACTCAACTATGACCCGCCTTCCCGTGTGTAAGCTTACATGGTGATGATCAGACATCTGCGGATCGTGTTGATCTTTGCCTTGGCCGCTTGTGGGTCGCCACCGAAGATGCCTGCGCAAGCCCCAGACGAACAACCGACAGCACAGGAGACCGCACCCCAGGCCGACAGTCCGGAATCGCCGGAATCGCCCGCATCACCGCAGCTGGGTTACTGGAGGTACAAGATCATTGCAGCCGCAAACGCTGAATGGGTCTACTTCGGCCAGCAGACGGTCGTGATCGATGGCGACGACGAGAGCATTCCGCGTGTGGGAATCTGGGAAGATGACGATCACGACCACAGTGATCGGATCAACCAGTATTGGCGCGCAGTCGGCAAGTACCGGCTGTCCGGTTACGACTGCAGAGAACCGTGGTCCGCTGCCTTCATCAGCTGGATCATGCAGACGGCGGGTGTGCCAAAAGACCTGTTCCCTCCAAGCAGCGCCCACCGCTTGTATCTCAACCGTCTTCTTGCCAACGCCCACGATCCATTCGCCGTCTTTATGCCGCACACCATCCAGCAATACAAACCCCAACCCGGGGATTTGATCTGTGCCACCCGAAGCAAGGTCGAGCCTCAAGAACTGGTGGAAACTCTACCGGACTCACTCAACTCGAGGCTGCATTGCGATATCGTTGTGCAAACCAACGGGCGAACCTTGCAAGCCATTGGCGGCAATGTTCGCAATTCCGTTTCAAAAACCATTTTGACCCTGTCCCCGGATGGCTACTTGCAATATGCGGGCCAAAGGCCATGGTTTCTCATCATCGAGAATCGCCTGGACTGATGGCGTGTTCGAGTGTCAGTTCCCTCCGGGGCTGGTTCGGCAGTTTCTGATCTTCAACCCCTGATCGACCGCCGATCGTCGAGGCGCGCGCAGCGGCGGCTGGGGAACTCCGCATCCTGCGGGCCACGTCACGAAGCTACCGGGTGGGCGCCGAGCCTTTGCCGGGGGCAGCAATCCACTAGCGAGCTTGGCAAGCGCTGTGGCGCTGGCTGGCCGGGAAAAGGCAGTCCTTATGGTGGAAAAACCCGTTGTTGCTGTGCATACTTGCGGCGCCCGCATGATCTCCTTTGCTGCGGACCACCTCTCCCTCTCCACTCGACAGGAATCCAATGATCAAACGAACTCTTCTCCTCGGCGGGCTTGCCGCAAGCCTTGCCATCGCCATGCCGGCCATGGCATCTGAATCGGCACTGGCCCGGATCAAGCAGTCCGGGACCCTGAAGCTCGGCTACCGCGAGAATTCGATGCCTTTCTCATTCGTCGGCGACGACAAGCAGCCGCGCGGCTATAGCGTAGACCTGTGCCGGATCGTCGCCGAGGATCTTGGCAAACAACTTGAACTGCCGAAGCTCGACGTGCGCTGGGTGCCGGTGACTGCGCAGAGTCGCTTCGAAGCGCTGAAGAGCGGGGCGATCGACCTGGAGTGCGGCAATACGACTCAGACGCTATCGCGTCGGGCCGACTTCGACTTCAGTCTGATGACCTTCATCGACGGTGCTGGCCTGTTGTTTCGCGACGGCGAGGCGCCTTCCTCCCCCGAAGCCACCAAGGGCCAACGGGTAGCGGTGGTGGCCGGAACGACGACCGAGAAGACGCTCGAGGACCTGATCAAGGCAGGCAAGCTCGATGTTCACCTGCTCAAGGTGGCAGACCATGATGCGGCCATGCAGGCCTTGAAGGACAAGACGGCCACTGCCTATGCGGCAGATCGCACGGTGCTGATCACGACGGCCCTGGTGCGCGGGCAGGGACAGGCCTTTGCGCTTGCCACACTGCAGTTCAGCTACGAACCCTACGGCCTGGCGATGCGTCGGGACGCCGACTTCCGTCTCGCCGTGGACCGCACCCTGGCCAGGCTCTACCGTTCCGGAGAGATCAGCCCGATTCTCGGCCGCTGGTTCGGGCAACTCGGCAAGCCGAACGATGCCCTGCAGGCCATGTTCCTCCTCAACGGCCTCCCCGAGTAGGTCGCAGCGGGCGGCGGTGGGCGCCCCGCGGCACCGCCGCTGCCGTTTGCAGCAAAGATCCATCGCGTCGGCGAGGCCACGGGCGAGAGCCCATCGAGCCGGACAGTCGGGGCCGTTGTCGGCAGGGAGGCTCCGAGCAGGCGACGGCAGCCTGGTCTTTGTGCATGATCGCTGGATGCCCGAGAGCGTGCGCTCTCGTCTTTACGACGAACGACAGCTTGATGGGATGGCCAGGCGCTTGACGGGTCTACTCGGTGGCAACGCCGATATCGCGGCATAACAGGAAAGGAAGCGCCTCCAGGACTTCGTCGCCACGCTCGAAAAACTCGAACCGCAACGCGAACGCCTCAGGCGGTCACAGCCGGTAAACTGGCCCCCTGAGTCAAGATTGTTTTGCGTATGGGATATCATCATGATCAATGAGAACAAGCCCTGGCAATAAAGACCGATGCCTTTCCGACCAGATCTTCGGCTTCGGCCGCCTCTCCTCCGCGTAGTGGCCTCGTGCAACGCAGCACACACCACCGGGGCAAGTCCACAACTCGCCGCACGCGAGCACCGCTCTTTCCTGAGCAACCCCGCTCGCCGCTCGCTCTGCCAGTACCCGGTCGGCTTCCCGTCAGGAGCCGCAAGACGCAAAAAACCCCGCCGCAGCGGGGTTTCGTTCCTTGCGGCGGAGTAGCCTAACCGACGCTCAGGCAACCTTACGGCGGCTGAAGCCGAGGCCAGCGAGCACTAGGCCGATCATGCCAAGCGTTGCGGGTTCGGGAAGGTCCGCCCGAATGAACGCACCTCCGCCCGAAGTGCCCAAGGCATTCTCGGTAATGGCGATGTCGATGGTATGCGAACCGGGCAGCAGGAGAATCAGGCCGTTGCTCAGCCTCGCGTCAGCCCAGGCAGCGTCGCCGTCGAAAGCATTCGACTGGATGCCGTCGTTGGCATCCGCATCGGAGGTGAACTGCAGTGCTCCGCCGTCGACCGAGTACGAGAACTCGTCGCCGATGACGAAGCCGTCGACGATCTTCACTTTCACATGCGAACCTGGGGCCACGTCAATCGTGTAGGTATCGATGAACGACGGCGCAGTGCCGAAGCTAAAGGTTTGCCACGAGCCAAGCGGCAATACCGTAGCAGAGGCCAAAGGCGCTGCGGTGGCTAGTGCGGCCACAACGGCCAATCTTTTCCATGTCAAGAACATGATGTTTTTCCTTTCGTTAGGTATATGGTCACCAATTGCGGCCGGAAATCCCCAGCTTTTGGTTGCCCAACACGTAAGCAATGACCGTGCCAGTCATTAATTTCTTTTTTGATCAGTATGTTACAATAACGATTCGACTGACACTGTAAAAAAAAACCGACACTCCACCTGGCGAATATTGTTGCGTCCCGCCGTATTGACGTCGATCGGTCGCACGTGCAGGCTCCTCAAAGGACGAAATCCGCTGCGCTGAGACCGAGACTCGTGCCCACGAGAACCAGCGTGAAGTCAGCCTCGATCTTTCCGTCGGCGTCGGCCTGGATGATGGTATTGCCGCGAATCTCGAACCACGTGACGCTGTCGCTGAACACGTTGGCACTTTGCCCCGCAAAGACAAAAAATAGGACAGCGCTGGCGAATCGACATCTGTTGCCCGGGCGGACACTCCGACCGTCGTTCCGTTCGCGGCACCCTCGGCAACGCTGTTCGCGGCCGGGTCGTCGTCGGTCAGGCCGGGGCGTCGTTTGCGCCATGGATCGTCACGGTCAGGGTGGCGGTCGACGTCGCTTCAGCAGCGTCCTTCATGGTATACGTGAAGACGTCGACCAATTGCCCTTGAGCGTCGAGCGCCTGCACACTCTCCTTCTGATCATCGAGCGTGTAGCGGAACGCGCCGTCTGCCCCCAGGACGAGGAAGCCGAAACTGCCGGCGATGCTCGCGGCCACGCCCGTCGCCAACGGCCCCACGAGTGTGCCCGCAGCATTCGAGGAACCACGCGCCGGCTGCCGTATCGCCGGGACCGATGTCGCCGAAAACAGCGGTCAGGCTGCCGGATGGGCTTTCGCCATCGACTTGCGAACCGATGATCTTGAAATCGACGAGCAAGCCTTTCTCGTTGTCGATGATCTTCGGCTGCGCGGATTCGATGCGCAGCGAATCGGCGGTTCCCCTCCCGTCATTGCTCAGAAGCACGCCGAGCAGGAACGGGCTCGCTGGCTCGACGACATCGTCCGTGAACGGGTCGTCCGAAACCACATTGCGCTCCTGGAAGTAGTCGAGCGTCAACTCTGCCTGCGGCAGCACATGGACGGTCACCGGATCGAGCTGGATGAGGTGATCGTGGCTCTCGGTCACGTCGCGGAACGAAAGCGTTCCTCCGATCCGGTAGGCCGCCGGTCCCTCGGGGGCAGCCAGTGTCGAGGGCAGGAAGGTGTCCTCCGACGTGAACGAGCCGCCGGCAGCGAGGCCGTCGGCCCCATCGAGGGCGTCGATCCCGGACAGATAGTCGTTACTGATGCCGAACACATTGCTCGCGACGACGTTGCCGGCAAGGTCGGTAATGACCAGGTTCAGTGCGATCTGACTCAAATCCTCGTCGTCCGATTCCAGCGTGAGCGACCCGATGAAGGCTTGCCGGCTCATCACCAGGTCCTGTTCGATCCGCAAGCGAATCGTCGCGCAAACTCCTTCGACCTGCTTCAACTGCTCGATCTGCAGTTCGACCTGGGCCTCGCGTACGTTGTTCAGCAGCGCCTGGTCGTAGGCATCGATCTGGTACGCGCGGAAATCCGCATGCGTGAGTGCCCGCTCGGCCAAATCGTCGACCTGCGTCACCCCGTCGAAGCGCGGCCCCGATGATCAACCCGCCGACGATCTTCAGGCCGAGTGGCAAGAGGCAATCCGGAACCTCGCCGGGCTCGTCGCAATGCACGTTGGTCGGCGTTTCTTCCTGCGGATTGCCGATGTAGCGGACCCCTGGGCCACTGGGAGACGACTCGCCACCACCACCGCCACCGCCGCTACCAAGACCGCTGCCACCGCCGTCAGGACCACTCACGAACACCCCTGGGGAGCCCGGCGGACAGGGCGGACGGGCAGAGTCCGGACCGTCGTAACCGACCGGCACTTGGCGCTCCACGCGGTTGGGCCCGCACGGGTAGTCGTAGTTCATTCCCCCGGAACTAGCACCGGTGCCCACGCATGCCGTCGGATCGTAGCCATCTGGCCAGGACGGTGCACCGGTGGGACGAGAGGAGGGCGCGCCTTCGGGATGATCGTCACCCGAAGGAGTCCCCCCTGAACCGATCATATAGCAGGGATGAAAATCCCACTCCACCATGGCAAGTATAAGGTGATTTTTGCCAAAGAACATACTCACCGGAACAGATGAAAGAGATCGCCGGCACGACTGGAGATCGCTCTCGTTCTCGCCCGCACTGGCAATCAGTACGCTTACCAGATGCCGCTGCAGCATGACCTGATTCTTGCGGACGAGACACCGGGCTGCTGTTGCGCAGCGAACTCAGAGACCAAGGCACCTGGACGTGGTGGTGCCAGGCACTGCCGCTGCAGTCAGCATTCGAGCGACACCGGCAGCAGACCGCGCAGGGCGTTGCCCAGATACAGCCGGGAAGCCCCGCACAGGTCGTCGAGCCGTAGCACCTGTTCGAGCGCGCGCCCCGATTCGAGCAGTTGGCGGCGCAGCACGCCGGGCAGCAGGCCGCAGTGCAGAGGCGGCGTCAACAGCACCCCGCCGCGCTCGACGAAGACGTTGCTGCGTGCGCCTTCGCAAACCTCGCCGCGCGTGTTGAGAAAGATCGTGTCGAAGACCGCGGGACATGCCGTCAGCGCCGCCAGTGCGCGCTCATGACGGGCGCGCGCCGTGGTCTTGTAGCGCAGCAGGTAGTCGTCGTCAGGCAGCGTTTCAGCCGCCAGGCGTGCGCTCCACTGGCGGCCGGGTTGGTCCATGAAAGGCGACGCAGTGACGCGGCAACTGCCGTCATGCGCGAGCGTCAGACGAACGCGAAAGACCCCACGCGGCCGCCCAGCAGCTTCTGCCGCCAGCACCGCGGACACCGTCGGCAGCGCACAGGCGAAACCGAGGCTGCGAGCGGATGCCTGCAAACGATCCAGGTGCAAAGGCAGCCAGGGATACCCCCCGTCTTCGAGGCGCAAGGTTTCGAACAACTCGAATCCCGGATCGAAAGCGGTCAGAAAATTCGCTTTCAGTAGACATTCCGCATGCTCGGACGCCGCATCCGCGTCGGCGACGATGCCGCTGCCCACCCCCATGCGCGCCCGCTGGCCGGTTCCCATTTCGATGGTGCGAATGGCGACATTGAAACGGCAGTCGCCAGTCGGCGCCAACCAGCCCAGAGCGCCTGTATACAGGCCGCGCGGCGATTCTTCCAGCTCGGCAATGCGCTGCATGGCGCGTATCTTCGGTGCGCCGGTGACCGAGCCACAGGGAAACAGCGCGCCGAACAGCTCGAGCAGGGGCGTTGCCGGCAATTCTGCGGCCACCGTAGACACCATCTGCCAGAGCGTGGGATAGGCTTCGGCCTCGCACAAGGCTTCGACGCGCACCTTGCCCGGCTGCGCCAGTCGTCCCAGGTCATTGCGCAGCAGGTCGACGATCATGATGTTCTCGGCGCGCTCCTTCGCCGAGGCGAGCAGTGCCGCCCGCCGCTCCTGATCGACCAGCGGCGTACCGCCACGCGGCGCCGTGCCTTTCATCGGACGCGTCACGACGCGGCTGCCCGAGCGCTCGAAAAACAGCTCCGGCGAGAAGGAAAGAATCGCTTCCTCGCCACTGCCGACGTAGCCCCCATAGCGAACAGGCTGCCGCTCGCGCAAGCGCGCATACAGCGCCAGCGGATGACCGTAGATCCGGAAGGTCAGCGGAAAAGTGAGATTGATCTGGTAGCAGTCGCCGTCGGCGATCCAGTGACCAATCTGCCTGACCTGCTCGGCATGCTTTGCCGCATCGACGCCAGGCGACAATTCGGCGATTCCGGCCAGCCGTTGATGTTCGGGAAGCGCTGCCACTTGCTCGGCAAGGAAAGCCTCGACTGCCGGCATGTCAAGCCACTCCGCCTGCGCAAACACCCAGGCCCGCAGCAATGGCCGCCCTGGCGACGGTCTGGCGAGCGCAGGCTCGAGGCTTGCGCCGAGAGCGTAGTCGGCCGCCAGCGCCACCCAGTTTCCCGCGGCCAGTGCCATCTCGATCGTACCGAAAACCTGCGCTGGATCGGCAGCGCCGTCGAGTGCCATGGATCGACGGCAGTTGCTCAGCAGCAGGGTATTTCCACCGTCCCCATCGAACAGGGCGAAGGGGCAGACAGCAGCCGGCGATCTGGAGGGAAGCACAGTGGCAGGAGCCCGTCTGCCAGGCGGCGCCTTACTTGCGCTTGAGGAAATACTCGAAAACCTGGTTTGCCTCGGTGCTCGACAGCAGCTCATTACCGGTCTGCCGGGCGAAGGCCTCGAAATCCTTGAGCGAACCCGGATCGGTCGCCAGTACGTGCAGCACTTCCCCTTGAGACATCTCGGACAGAGCCTTCTTGGTACGCAGAATTGGTAGCGGGCAGTTCAGCCCTTTGACGTCTAGTTCTCGATCGAAATGCATGGCCTGGATCCCCAACGAAAGACGTATTTTACCCGCCATTTCGCTTCTCCTTCGCCTCTTCCGCCTGCAGCTTGCGCAATTCGCGCAGGCGGGCGTCCACCGCAGACTGTTCGAAGAAAGTGCCGTCGGAAGCCTTTTGTGCAAACTGCAGTTGTTCAACGGCCGGCCCCAACTGTCCCTGCAGAAGATAGAACTCGGCCTGCGCTCGATGCTGCTGGAGGCGCCTGCCCGCCGCCGCGAAGGTCCTGGCCTGTAGGGCATATAGCTTGTAGTCGGAACTGTAGACCTGCAATTGGGAGTCCAGAAAGAGCTGGCCCTGCTCATGGTTTCCCCCGGCAAGCAGTGCTTCGGCGTAACCATAAACCAGTGACCTGGACTGCGGATAGCGCTGCAAGGCATCACGATAGATCGCCAGTGCGCCGGCCAAGTCATTGGCCGCCATCCTGATCTCGGCCGCGAGACCGGCGGTCATTGGAGAAGACACCTTGAGCGCATTCAGCGCCTCGACTTCTCGCTGTGCGGCAGCCACTTCCTTGGCCCTCAACAGCGAGTACGCCAATCCGTAGCGGGTCGCCACCTCCGAAACATATTTCTTTTCCCGTAACTGCTTGCCAAACTCGTTGACTGCCTCGCGCGGCGTGCTCATCTGAGCGCGCAGCTTGGCGCGCACAAGATGAAAGTCCAGGCTGTCGGCTACCTGCCGATAGGGGGCACCCTGCGCCCGGTTCTGCATGTCGGAAATCCTCTCCAGGGTCAGCGGATGCGAGCGCATATAGACCGGTGCGTTGTTCTCATATACCCGACCGGCCTGCTGCAGGCGACCAAAGAAGTCCCCCATGCCGCGCACGTCGTAGCCCGCCTGGGTCATCGTCTGAAACCCCAATCGATCGGCCTCTCGTTCAAAATCACGACTGTAGGCCAGTTGCGCCTGGATCGATCCTGCCTGTGCCGACGCGATCGCAGCACTGGCCACCTGCGAGTTGGAACGGGCAGCCAATACGCCGACAGCCATGGCGATCATGCTGGCGATCGAGTTCTGCTTCTCGCGGGCAATCTGCCGTGCCAGGTGATTCTGCATGACATGCGAAATTTCATGCGCGAGTACGCCGGCCAGTTCAGACTCCGATTGCGCCGTCAGCAGCGTCCCGGTATTCACGCCGATGAAACCGCCGAACATCGCAAACGCGTTGACGGTGTTATCGCGAATGAAAAAGAACTGACAATCGCGGGACGGATTCGCACTGGCTGCTACCAGGCGGCTGCCCAGACGATTGAGGTAGTCGGTGACCTCTGCGTCGTCCACGTAGCTCGGCTCACGCAAGCGGATTTCATTCATGATGCGCTCGCCGATCTTTCGTTCGAGTTGCGGCGAGAGTTCCGCACGCGCTGCCTCGCCAAGGTCGGGAAGCTCGTCTGCCGGCAGCGAGGAACTTCCCAACAAGGCGGCCACGGTCAGGAATACGGCGGCACAGGTGATTCGCTTCAACGCGGCTCCCGGACATGGACGAATGGAGATGGTGCTATGATAACCAATGCACAGCCAGCGAATTGTTACCAAGCGTTACCGAATATCACTGGCTCCATTTCGGGTACGTCCATAGGTGAGTACCCGCCTACCTCACTGACGATCATGCCCGCCAACCCCCTCACCCACTTCAATCCGCAAGGTCAGGCGCAAATGGTCGACGTCGGCGAAAAGACCGAGACTCATCGGCAGGCGATGGCCAGCGGCTGCATCCTGATGCAGCCGGAAACCCTGGCCCGGATTGTGGAGGGTTCGGCCAGCAAGGGTGACGTTCTCGGCGTTGCGCGGATTGCCGCGATTCAAGGCGCCAAACGCACTTCCGAGTTGATCCCCTTGTGCCACCCGATTGCCTTGACCAAGGTTTCTGTCGACTTTGCCATCGATAACGAAGCCAACAGCGTGCATTGCACGGCGCGTGCCGAGTGTTTCGGCCGCACTGGTGTCGAGATGGAAGCGCTTTGCGCCGCCAGTATCGGCTTGCTGACGATCTACGACATGTGCAAGGCAGTCGATCGCGGGATGCGCATTGAAAGCCTGCGCCTGCTCGAGAAAATTGGCGGCAAGTCAGGACACTGGACAGCAGGTTGAGAGCAGCAGATCGCTAGATCGAACGCACTGGCGCGGAAGCCTGGCGGAAAGCAGTCGAGATCCGAGCCTGATGGCGAAAAAAAAACCCGCCGAAGGCGGGTCCCTATTGCACACCCAAAAAATCAGGCGCGCGAAATATTCGATGCTTGCTTGCCCTTCGGGCCCTGCGTCACGTCGAAGGAGACCTTTTCGCCCTCTTTGAGGGTCTTGAAACCGCCCATGGTAATCGCGGAGAAATGGGCGAAGAGATCTTCACTGCCATCGTCCGGAGTAATGAAGCCGAAACCTTTGGCGTCATTGAACCACTTCACTGTACCTGTTGCCATATTGCCACTTCCTTGAAAAAAGACTAAACCCGGGTATCGCCCGACTTGCATGCTTCTAATTCAACACCAGCTGATCAGGGATTCCAGTCATGGACAAACACCAACCAGCTGCCTAAACTAAGAGCATGTAAGCGTTTTACGCTAGATCAGGCAGCGACGTCAAGCGTTTTCCATGTTTGCTGCCCGCAGCACCGTCTAACACCCCGAAAATGGCATTTCTGGTATTGCGCATCCGTAAAGACTGGTTAGAATTCACGCATGGCCACAAAGCATCAAGACAGTTCCCTGCTCGAAGCGAAACGTACACAACTCGCGCCGCCGCCCCTGTACAAGGTTCTGTTGTTGAACGATGATTTCACCCCGATGGATTTCGTAATCGTCGTTCTGCAAAGATTCTTTGGGCTGGATAGAGAACACGCGACGCGTATCATGCTCAAAGTACACACCGAGGGCCGCGGAGTCTGTGGAGTTTTTCCGCGCGACGTCGCGGCCACGAAGGTTCAACAGGTCACAACCTTCG
This sequence comes from Candidatus Accumulibacter contiguus, assembly GCF_012940005.1. Lineage (GTDB taxonomy): Bacteria > Pseudomonadota > Gammaproteobacteria > Burkholderiales > Rhodocyclaceae > Accumulibacter > Accumulibacter contiguus. The sequence goes on from NZ_SPMX01000007.1 coordinate 119,911, forward strand.
CACGCAGTAACCAGCATCCCCTGGCGTGCGTAATGGAGGAAAACTGAAATGATTGCGCAGGAACTTGAAGTCAGCTTGCACATGGCATTTGTCGAGGCAAGGCAGAAGCGCCATGAGTTCATCACCGTCGAACACCTGCTGCTGGCACTGCTCGACAACCCATCGGCTGCCGAAGCCCTGCGCGCCTGCGGAGCAGGCATTGAGCAACTGCGCCGGGACCTGACCCGCTTCATCGGCGAGCACACGCCAACCGTCGCTGGCGATGACGAGATCGATACGCAACCCACCCTGGGTTTCCAGCGCGTGATTCAGCGCGCCATCCTGCATGTTCAGTCTTCCGGCAGGAAGGAGGTCAACGGCGCCAACGTCCTGGTCGCGATCTTTGGCGAAAAGGATTCGCACGCGGTCTATTACCTGCAAAAACAGGGCGTCAGTCGCCTCGATGTGGTCAACTTCATCTCGCACGGGATCAGCAAGGTGCCGCAGAGCACACCGCGCAGCGAGCCTGAAGTCGAGGCGGAAAGCGAACAGCCCAGCGCCGCTGGCCCACTCGAAAGCTATACCATCAATCTCAACGCCTTGGCTCTCCAGGGCAAGATCGACCCCCTGATTGGCCGTGACCGGGAGCTTGAGCGGGTCATTCAGACACTCTGCCGCCGGCGCAAGAACAATCCACTGCTGGTCGGCGAAGCGGGCGTCGGAAAAACTGCCATTGCCGAAGGCTGGCACGCCGGATCGTTGAATGCGAGATTCCCGAAATTCTCTCCAAAGCGAATGTGTACTGCCTCGACATGGGCTCGCTGCTGGCCGGCACAAAGTATCGCGGTGATTTTGAACAGCGCCTGAAGGGCGTTCTGAAGCAGCTCAGCGATAATCCGCAGGCAATTCTGTTCATTGACGAAATTCACACCCTGATTGGCGCAGGATCGGCTTCAGGCGGCACCCTCGATGCGTCGAACCTGCTCAAGCCCGCCCTGTCCACCGGCCAGTTGAAGTGCATCGGCGCGACGACCTACACCGAATACCGTGGCATCTTCGAAAAGGACCACGCACTGTCACGGCGTTTCCAGAAAATCGACGTCAACGAGCCATCGAGCGCCGAAGCGGTCGAGATCCTCAAGGGGCTCAAGTCACGCTTCGAATCCCATCATGGCATCAAATACTCGACTGCGGCATTGACCTCGGCCGTCGAACTCTCGGTACGCTTCATTACCGACCGCCATCTGCCGGACAAGGCGATTGATGTCATCGACGAAGCGGGCGCCGCGCAGCGGATCCTTCCCAAGTCCAGGCAGAAGAAACTGATCGGCAAGATCGACATCGAAGAGATCGTCGCCAAGATTGCACGCATCCCCTCGACCCACGTTTCGTCCGATGACCGTAACAACCTGAGGAATCTCGACCGTGACCTGAAAGCCGTGGTTTTTGGCCAGGATGCAGCCATCGACGCGCTTGCCAGATCGATCAAGATGGCCCGTTCCGGTCTCGGCAACCCCACCAAGCCCATCGGCAGCTTTCTGTTTTCGGGTCCGACGGGAGTCGGCAAAACCGAGGTAGCCAAGCAACTGGCGTACTGTCTCGGTAACGAACTGGTGCGCTTCGATATGTCGGAATACATGGAGCGGCACGCCGTATCACGCCTGATCGGTGCGCCACCCGGCTACGTTGGCTTCGACCAGGGCGGACTGCTGACCGAGGCGATCACCAAGAAGCCGTACAGTGTCCTGTTGCTCGATGAAATCGAAAAGGCGCATCCCGACATCTACAACATCCTGTTGCAGGTCATGGACCACGGCACGCTGACCGACAACAACGGACGCAAGGCAGACTTCCGCAACGTGGTGATCATCATGACCACCAACGCCGGACAGGAGGCCATCCAGAAAGCAACGATGGGTTTCAATCCAAGCAGACAGGCCGGCGACGAAATGGCCGAGATCAAGCGGATCTTTACCCCCGAATTCCGCAACCGGATCGATGCCACCATCTCCTTCGGAGCGCTTGACCACGACGTCATCCTGCGCGTGGTAGACAAATTCCTGATGCAGCTCGAAGCACAACTGCATGAAAAGAAGGTGGAAGCGGTATTCACCACAGCACTCAAGGAGGATCTCGCTGCGAAAGGCTTCGACCCGCTGATGGGGGCCCGCCCGATGGCACGCCTGATTCAGGACACCATCCGCGCTTCACTGGCCGACGAACTGTTGTTCGGGCGACTGGCTTCCGGCGGCCACGTCACCGTCGACATCGACGAAAACAAGAAAGTGAAGCTGACTTTCGAAGAAGAGCACGCGGTGCTTGCCTGAACCCCCCGGATAACCAGGGTCATGCACCGAACAATGGTCACTTCTTTACCTCAACAAGGCTAGCCGCATGCGTTTCAAGACCCCCGACCTGCTCGACAACAACGAGGCCAGGATTCAGGATGGCAGCGTCCGTATCGTCACACCGATGTTCCAGCATTACGGTGGCAGATCCTCCTTCTGTGGCCAGCTTGTCACGCTGAAACTGTTTGAGGACAACACGCTGGTGCGTGAAGTTCTCGCTGAAGATGGGCGGGGCAAGGTCCTGCTGATTGACGGCGGTGGCTCGATGCGTTGCGCACTGCTTGGTGACCAGTTGGCGATCCTGGCTCACAAGAATGCCTGGGAAGGGATCGTGGTCTACGGCTGCATCCGCGATTCGGAAGACATTGCCCGCATCGACCTCGGCGTGCGCGCGCTCAATACGCATCCACTGAAAAGCATCAAGAAAGGCGTCGGCGACCGCGATCTGGCCGTCAGTTTCGGCGGCGTCACTTTCAGGCCGGGTGAGTGGATCTATGTTGACAGCGATGGGGTAGTCGTCAGTGAGCAGCCTTTACGCTGAAACCAGGCCACAGGATCGGAGATAAGGTGTGAACACTGGTATTGACTTGCTCAAAGCAATCCGCTCAGGGCGTCTTCAAGAGGTCCGGGCGGTACTGGATGCCGGCGCACCGGTGGAGTTGATTGACGGTCGGGGTGACCCCGGCTTGCCGCTCGGTGTCGCGTGCTTCATGGGATACGCCGACATCGTCCGCGAGCTGGTTGGCCGTGGCGCGAAAGTCAATACCCCGGATAACGCACAACCGACCTCGCCCTTGTCGATGGCCGTTCGCGGCAACCGCAGCGAAGTCATCAAGACCCTGATCGAGTTGGGTGCGGAGGTTCCGCAGGGCATGAAGACCGGACTGACCGAGCAGGAGATGCTGATCGCGCGCTGGCGAGGCCAGCACTTCGGTGCGAAAACTGCCGCCGGAGGGCACAATCAGGAGCCGCCGGTCTTCGAGGAAATCGAAATGATCAGCTGCTACGGAACCGATACGGCCGTCCTCGATGCCGACATGATTCGGGCGGCACGAGAAATGGAAAAGAAGCAGTGATCCACCACGCCTGCTTGGCGTCGCCGTAGGATTCGCGAAATCTCAAGTCCGAGCGGTTTCGTCGAGGGTGATATCGACCATCAGGTCATTCGACAGGCTCTCCAGCTCTCGGGTCAGGTCGCTCACATCGAGAGTTGACGAAGCGGTCAGCTCGACGCTGGCGTGGAAGAGCATCCCGGCCGACATCGGCGCACTCGCCGTATAGGTGCTGAGATCCTCGACATTGAGCGCATGCCGGGCAAGCACCTGCGAGACCTCACGCACGATGCCTATGCGGTCATGGCCGACCAGCGAAAGCTTCAACCGTCGATCACCGGCCTGAGCTGCGGGCAGGCGGGAGACCTCGAAAGTGATACGCAGACCGGGCAAAGCAGCAAGCGCTTTGGAAAGGTCTGCGAGCTGCGCTTCGGCAACGCTGACGCAGACAATGCCCGCGAACTTGCCGGAGAGGTTCGACATCGACGATTCCAGCCAGTTGCCCTGGTGCTGACTGATGACGGTAGCAAGCTGTTCGACAAGACCTGGACGGTCATCTCCGATCACGGTCAGAACAAGGGAAACATTCATGGTGGACTCCTGGCAAAATGAGCCGCCATTTTACCCTCTGCCGTCAGGCTGCTTGGCACTGGATTTGTCGTTCCGGCCACGCGCAGTGCCAAGGTTCAAGATAGTGGGCCTAGCCAGGTTTGCCGTCGATCCGCGCCCGCGACAACACCGGCCAATAGCGAATTGCATACAAGGCGAAGGCAAGCGACCAGCAAATCCCCGAGCCGAGGACTGTGCTCAGGTAGGCATCGGGAACGATCATGCCGCCAAAGACCCGAATGATTGCAGCGCACTGGACGAGGACGAAAAACGCAAGCTCGAAGCGATCGGCAAGGAGCGGACGGCCGGTGTGGCCGCGCGCGGTGCGTACCATCATGCCGATCGTCATGCCACCAATGGCTCCAATCGTCAGCGCGTGCATCGCGAGCGGCTCGGCAAGCAGACCGAGCGCTGCCAGTGCACGCAGCACGAGGTACACGACAATCCAGCCGTAAGCCGCATGCAGCACCCACACCAGCGGCGTTGCATAGGTTCGCCAAGGCTGCCAGAGATAGAGCCGGGCCGCGTGCGCCAAGGCGGCGACCAGCGCAATGCTTGCGATCACCGTCGCCGGCGCCAGCAGAATATCGGCACCCAACAGGGCCAGAACGCTGCCAAGTGCGAACTTTTCAACGAGCGGATGGCGAGTGGCTTGCGTACCCGGGATACCGTTGTTGGTGAACATGGGAATGACTCGCCCGCCCATCACCGCGATGATGAACAGGATGACATCGAGACCAGCCTGTAAACTCGCCCGTTCGGGCCAGGCGGCCAGCATTCCTAGCCAGGAAAGATGCATGGCCAGAACGGCCGCCCCGAGAAATATCAGCAGCGCGACGAAGAAGTAGTTGCGCTGGTTACGGCTCTTCACCAGCGGAATGGCGAGCCCGATTGCGACTGCTACCGGGAACGCGGCGTTCACCAGGGCTGCCGCAGTAGCGTAGGGCGTCAGCACCAGGATCCGCCCGGCGATCCAGAGCAAGGCAAAGGCAAACAGCACGCCACCCGTCGGCGTTGCTTGTCCGGTCCAGTTACGGCCGGCCGTGAAGAGGAAACCAGCGACCACCGCCAGGGTGTACCCGAACAGCATCTCATGGCCATGCCAGCTTGAGCTGCGCATGAAGGTGACCGGTAAATATCCCGCGTATTGGGCGACCCAGAGCGGAATCGACAGTGCGGCGAAAATGCTGGCGAGCAGATAGAACGGCCGAAAACCCAGAGCCCAGAGCGCAAATTTAGCGGCCGGCGCTTCTCTTTGCGGGCTGGGCTCCGCGACTGAAAGAAGTTTTGACATGCTGATGTCCATCCAGGATAAATTAGCGCAGGTTCACGCGCCGGTTAACGATTTCGCCGGCCCACGATAGCCGTCGAGCAGTAGCGGAAACAGCCGTCGCGCACGTTCCACCATCCCTGCCTCGTCGGCGGCAAGCGCTGTCTGAATGACGAGGCCTTGTACCGCGCCGATGAACAGTACCGGTGCCAGCGTGCTGTCCAGGTCAGCCGGCAGTTCGCCGGCTGTCTTCGCTTGCCGGAATAGCTGGCTGAGCCGCTGGCGATACGCCTCAATCATTGCACGTACTTCGATGCGCACCGGTGAATCGCCAGGGTACTGCAGCTCGTGGAACAGGACGCGCGGCACACCGGGATTGTTGGCGATAAAAGCCACATGTGCGAGAAATGCCTGCTCGATTCTTGCGAGCGGCGAAGCCGTCTCGTCAATCGCCGCCGCCAACGCTGCGCCGAGGGATTCGCGCACCCAGACAAATACCGCCAGCCAGATCGCCTGCTTGTCGGGAAAGTGCCTGAAGATCGCCCCCTGGGTGACGCCCATCCGGTCGGCGATCGCCTGGGTCGTAATCGCATCCGGGCCACGTTCGCGAGCCAGCGCGAGAACGCTGGCGACGATTTCCCGCTGCCGTTGGTCGGTACTCAGGCGATGGCGTGGCATCGTTTCGAGATTGGCTGGTGTGTACATGATATCGAGGGGCTTGCATTCAAGTAAATAATTACTTACTATCTTAACACCAAGGCGGGCATTTGGCAAGCCGGACAATTCAAAGGAGAATTAAGCCATGCATTTAAGCGCTCGTAATCGAGCACGCAGACGATTCGGACATCATTGTGCTTCAACACTGAGGAGATCCCCATGAAAACTCGTCACGCCCTGATCGCCACCGCTCTGTTCGCTACCCTCACGCTTGGCACCGGCATCGGCGCCAATGCACTCGCTGCCGATCCGCACCAGCACGCCGCCGCAGAGCCCAGCCAGCTCACCCTCAACCACGGCAAGAAATGGGCAAGCGACGAGCCACTGCGCAAAGGCATGAGCGAAATCCGCAAGGCTCTGGCCGCGAAACTGGAAGGCATCCATAAAGGTACGCTGACATCCGTCGACTACCAGGCGCTTGGCGCGGCGGTCGATGCACAGGTCGCCACCATCGTCGCCGAGTGCAAGCTCGAACCCGCAGCGGACGCCAACCTTCATCTGATCGTGGCCGAACTCGTCGCGGGCGCCGAGGCGATGCAGGGTAAGTCGGCAAGTAAACCAGCGACCGGCGCCGTGCAGGCGGTGCAGGCAGTCAACCGTTATGGGCAATATTTCAACCATCCAGGGTGGAAGATGCTGCACTGAGGACGACTGAGCCACGCCAATCAAAGCACGTAATACAGGATCGCAAAGTAATGGGCGGTGCTGCCGGCCATCACGAACAGATGCCAGACACCATGCGCATGCCTGAGGCGGGTGTCGAGCGCATAGAAAACGATCCCGCTGGTGTAGAACACGCCACCTGCTGCAACCCAGGCGAAGCCGGCCATCCCCAGCGCCTGCAGTAGCGGCACCAGCGCCACCACCACCGCCCAGCCCATCACAATGTAGATCACCAGTGACAGGATGCGTGCTTCGCTGCGCGGGCGAAGTTCCTGTACGCCACCGACCAGCGCCAGCCCCCAGACGACAGCCAGCAGGGACCAGCCCCAGGGACCGCGCAGGGTTACCAGGCAGAACGGGGTGTAACTGCCGGCAATCAGCAAATAGATACTTTGGTGGTCCAGCTTGCGCAGGATGTCCTTGGCACGCCCGCGGACACTGTGGTAGAGCGCCGAAAAGCTGTAGAGCAGCACCAGTGTCGCGCTGTAAATCGAGACGCTGACAATTTTCCACGCATCGCCGCTCTGCGCCGCCAGGATCAGCAGCACGGCCGTACCAGCGACCGCAAGGATGGCCCCGACCAGATGCGTCCAGGCGTTGAATTTTTCTCCGTAGTACATGTGAGCAGCCTTGCCCCAGTGGACTGCCTGCCCACCCGCAGCGCCGTGGACAGTCAATTGAAAAGCAGCACCTCCCATTGTCCCGGAGCCGGCCGTCCGCAGTCAATCAACGGTTCATCCTGCAGGTCCTGAAACGACAAGCCCCGCCATAGAGCGGGGCTGTCTGTCACGCCGGGTAACTACTGCTTGCGCCTGCGTGCTGCGCCCAAGCCGAGAAGCCCGATGCCGAACAGGGCAAAAGTTGCAGGTTCGGGGATTGCCGCCAGGCCATCTCTCGAACCGAAGGTCCTGAAGGTTGCAGGTTCGGGGATTGCCGCCAGGCCATCAGTCGAACTGAAGGTCGTGAAGAATGTTGCCCCCGGTGCTCGGAACTGCGCCTGTTGGCCACCGTCGCAGCAATGTTCCAGCCCGTAAATCTGCAGAACATGGTTGCCGGCTGCAAGCAAGGAACTGTAATCGAAGTACTGGCTGGGGTTTCCATAAGATCCGGCCCACCACATATCGTTGGTCTTGAAGCCGAGAGCAACGCCGTCGATGAAGACCGCTCCTCCAAGGCCAAAATCGGTTCCCGCACGAAACTCCCATGCACCAGCCTGCGCTGGCGTCACGCCAAAGCGGATCGTGAAATCGAAGGCAATATCGTAGATTGAATTGGCGCCGAACAGACCATGGTTCGAAATATCGTTGAACACCGCCGGAGAAGCAGTGCCATAGCCTGCTGTCGCACCAGCCACCGCAGCCTCAACCACATTCTTGTAAGCTTCCGCGCTGGCTTGCACCCCTGCCGTCGAATGGCCGGTGGCAACGCTGATCATGCTGGCATCGGCATTGCCGACAAATGCTGCCAGCGTCGATACGACGATGCTGGTCAAGAGTTTTCCGTTGTTTCGTTCAATCACGTTTTTCAATTATCGATCCTTGCGAGTGGGCATGTTTGCAATAGGTTTCCTCGGTGCAGCGTGTGCTGCATTCATTCAAGAAACAGTCAGATATTTCTGAGCACGGAGAGATTGGAACACTGAAGCGAACTGGTCCCCGTGCGATTCTTCACATCCACCGCAAGATCGTTCCGACCCGCTCACTCTACGGAAAACCGGGGCCACCGAGATCCCCGCGCCCGGCAGCTTGCTGTTGCCCGCTCTGTTCGTGCTCTGCCAAACATTGCGACTCAACACGAACAGCTGACTCCGTTCAGGACAAGACGTCCTCATGCCTGGCGCGGTTATTTGCCAGCAACCGGCAAGGCGGTCTTGTCCACCACCCTGCGCAACACAAAGCTCGAATGCACACCGGTCACTCCCGGTATGCCGGTAATGCGATTGAGCAACAGATCCTGGTAGGCATCCATGTCCTTGACCACCACCTTGAGTTGGTAATCGGCGGCCTGACCGGTAATCAGCAGACATTCCATGACCTCGGGAATGTCGCGGATTGCTGCTTCGAGGTGACTGAAACGCTCGGGTGTGTGTTGGTCCATCGAAATGTGGACCAGCGCCATCAGTGACAACCCAAGTGCCCTGGCATCGAGCAGCGCGCGGTAGCCAGTGATGAGGCCAGCTTCTTCGAGGGCGCGGACGCGGCGCAAGCAGGGCGATGGCGACAGGCCGATACGGTCGGCGAGTTCCTGATTGCTGATGCGTCCCTCCTGCTGCAGCACCTGCAGAATCTGTCGGTCAAAGCGATCAAGGTCCATGATATTTCCTGCTGGTTTTGATTATCGGCTGAATCTGCGTATATTTTTATATATTACGCAATAATCTGCCATTTGTACGGTCATCCGCGAACAACAACGCAAGCACCTGCCGGGCAATCGTGGGTAGCATCTGTCTTGTCAGAAACCCGGCAATCACCACTCAGGAGACCGCGATCATGTTGAACAACCCTTCCCTCAAGTACAACCCTTTCCCGGCAGTCCAGCTCACCGATCGGCAATGGCCCAGTCGGAGCATCAGCGCTGCACCGATCTGGATGAGTACCGATCTGCGTGACGGCAACCAGGCACTTTTCGAACCGATGAATGCGGAACGTAAGATGCGCCTGTTCCGCACTCTCTGCAAGATCGGCTTCAAGGAAATCGAGGTGGCCTTCCCTTCCGCCTCACAGACCGATTTCGACTTCGTCCGTGAGTTGATCGAAGGCGGCCATATCCCTGACGACGTGAGCATCGAGGTGCTCACACAGGCTCGCGAGCATCTGATCCGCCGCAGCATCGAATCGCTGAAGGGGGCGAGACGGGCAATCGTGCATGTCTATAACGCCACTTCGAAGCCGTTCCGCGAGAATGTCTTTGCGATGAGCAAGGCCGACGTCGTGGATATGGCGGTCGCCGCCGTACGCCTGGTCAGGGAACTCACCAATGCACAGCCGGAGACCGAATGGGTACTCGAATACAGCCCAGAAACCTTCACCGCCACCGAGCTCGAATTTGCCCTCGAGGTCTGCGACGCGGTGACCGCCACCTGGGGAGCGACTCCGGAGGACAAGGTGATCCTCAATCTGCCGACGACAGTCGAGGTGACGACGCCGAACGTCTACGCCGATCAGATCGAGTGGATGCACCGCCACCTCGCGCGTCGTGACAGCGTCATCGTCAGCGTACATCCGCACAACGACCGCGGCACGGCGGTGGCTGCGGCCGAATTGGCGATGATGGCCGGCGCCGAGCGCGTCGAGGGCTGCCTCTTCGGCAACGGCGAACGTACCGGCAACGTCGACCTCGTCACCCTGGCGCTCAACCTGTACACGCAAGGCGTGTCGCCGGCTCTCGATTTCTCGGACATCAACGCCGTCGCACGTACCGTCGAGCACTGCAACCGCCTGCCAATCCATCCACGCCACCCCTACGTCGGCGACCTGGTGTTCACGGCTTTTTCCGGATCGCACCAGGATGCGATCCGGAAAGGGTTTGCCTTGCAACAGCCCGATGCCGCGTGGAGCATTCCCTATCTGCCGATCGACCCGGCGGACGTCGGCCGCAGCTACGATTCAGTGATCCGGGTCAATAGCCAGTCCGGAAAGGGAGGCATCGCCTACCTGCTCGAAGCAGAATACGGCATCGTGCTGCCGCGTCGCTTGCAGGTCGAGTTTTCGCGGGTGGTGCAGGCGCATACCGATAGCCATGGGGGGGGAAATGAGCGCAGCCGACATCTGGCAATTGTTCTCCGGAAGCTATCTCGGCAGCGAGCATCCCGTGCGCTATGTCGAACACCACCTTTTCGAGCATGGTGGCACCCAGGGCATCCGCCTCAGCGTCGAGATCGACGGCCGGGCGCACTTGCTGGCCGGCGAAGGCAATGGTCCCATCGACGCAGCGGTACAGGCACTGCGCGGCGCAGGTCTGGTGGTGCAGGTGCGCAGCTATGAAGAACGCTCGATGAGCAGCAGCGGCAGCGATGCCAGCGCCTGTGCGTTCTTGGAACTGACGCGCGTTGGCAACGCTGGCGAATGTTACGGCGTGGGCATCGATGTGAACATCGTTACCGCTTCGATCCGGGCCCTGGTGAATGGCGTCAATCGACTGACAGCCAGCGCTTGCGTCGGCAGCGAAACACGGGTGGCATGAATGGTTCGGGGCGGGAGGACTCAAGCGGCAGCCCCCGGTGCGACGAGTGGCAGGCTGATGGTAAAGGTGGTACCGACATCGGCTACGCTGTCGACCTGGATGCTGCCCCCGAGTGCTTGCACGACCAGGTTGTGGGTGATGTGCAGGCCAAGACCCGTGCCGCCGCTGCCCATGCGAGTGCTGACGAAAGGGTCGAATATACGCTGCAGCAGGCCAGGGGGAATACCGCAGCCATTGTCGCTGACCCGGATGCTCACGCGCTCCCCAGTCTCGGCCACGGCGACGATGCGAAGGCAGGCGTCGCTTTGACCGCCAAAGGCATGGATCACGGCATTGCTGATCAGGTTGGTGAGTACCTGGCCGAGGGAGCCTGGGTAGCTGTCGAGGAGCAGGCCGAGGGGCACATCAACGCTGACAGCGACGCCGTTGCGCTTGAGGAGCGGCTGCAGAGTGACGATGATTTCCTTGCATACCTCGTCCAGGGCGAATTCCCGCCGCTGGGAACTGGTCTGGTCGGCTGCAACCTGCTTGAAACTGGTGACCAGTTCAGCCGCCCGAATCAGATTGCGCGAAGCGATGTCGGTTCCCGTATCCATGGCCTCGAGCAATCGGTCGAGACTGGATCGTTTCAAGCCCTGCACACCCTCCTGTCGGAAAGCAGCGAGCGCGTTGCGCAGGGTGGACACGGCCATGACGCCATTGCCCAGAGGCGTGTTCAGTTCGTGGGCAATGCCGGCGACCAGGGCGCCAAGGGCCGCCAGTTTCTCGGAACGAACCAGTTCATTCTGGGTGAGCTGCAGGTGCTCAAGCGTGGTGGACAGTTCGGCGTTGGCCGCATGCAACTGCTCGGTACGTTGCTGAACACGCGCCTCCAGTTCCTGCTGGCGCTCCTGGAGGATACCGGCCATCCGCTCGAGGTCGGCCGACAGTTCATTCAGCTCGATGGTGCGGCCGCGGGGCCAGCTACCGGCGGGTTGGCCATCGGCCACACGCCGGGTTCGCTCGGTAATGGCGCTGATCGGACGGGCCATGCCGATGGCCCAGAGGGGCGCAAGCAGGAGGCCGACGAGCATCGAGCCAGCGAGGGCCGTAATGGCCAGTTCGAGAGTTGAAGCAACGCGCGGGTTGGCGAGCCCGCCAGGGGTTCTGGTCACAACATACCAATTGAGAAGATCGGAACGGGCGATGGCGGCTTCGAAATCGCGGCCCTCGAAGCGCATCCGGCCACTGCTCACGGCTTCTGCGCCGGCCTGCCGGAGGAGCGGCTCGCTCCCCAGATTGACAACCCCGACGCGCGTCGGGTCTTCGCTGTCGGCGAGAATTTCCCCATGGCGGTCGACCACCCAGACCATCAGGTTCCGCCGCCCGGACGCGGTACGCAGGGTCTTCAGAATATAGTCGAGAGACATTTCGCCGATGATGATGCCGTTGCCCGCAGCAACGCCGACCGCAATGGCAAGAGCGCTGGACACTGGCGACAGGTACTTGTCGCTCCAGATCGCTTCCTGACGTTCCTTGACCCGGCGAAAAATTGGGTCCCGGGACAGGTCGCTGCCGATCAGCTCCTGGCGGCGGCCCGCGCCGAGGGCGATGTTCACGGCAGCACGCAAGACCGCCCCACTGTGATCAATCTCGTAAATCGCAGTGAACGCGCCGTGTTCGCTGACCGCACGCTCAAGGACGGATTGCACGTCGCCGCCTGCGGATGCCGGGATGACGGCAGCGATCAGTTCCAGCTGCGCCTGCAGAGCGCCGAGAATCACCTCGCTGCGCTGCGCCAGATCGGCCGCTTCGAGGCGCAGGTCGGTGCGTGTTTCATCGCTGATCTGGGGAATGCGAACGAGAACGAAGACGGCGCCGACGACCACGAAGGTGACAGACGATATGATCGTCAACAGCCCGATCAGAGAGGTACGCAAGCGCCACTGACGTCCACTCATGGCTCGCGCAGGAACCGGCCGTCACCAATGACCATGAAGTAGGCGGCTCGATCGGCATCACCATTGGCATCGAAGCGAATCGACTGCTGCAGCCCTTCGTAGGGTCCGAACTTGAACAGGGCGGCCTTGGCGCTCATGCCCTTCGTACGCCTGGCCAGTGCAGTCAGGGTCACGGTCGCCGCATCGTGGGCGAGCACACTGCCGAAGACCGGTTCCTTGCCGAAGCGTTGGCGGTACGCCTCGCGAAAACGCTGATAGCGCGGGGAGGGATCATCCTGGTTGTAGTTCTGGACGATCATCATGCCTTCCACCGCCTTGCCGCCAAGTTCGATCAGTTGTTCTGTGGCCGCCCATTCGACGCTGATGAGAACAATCTTCGCATCGACTTTGCGGGCTTGCTGCGCCAGGCGCGCAGCGTCGACCGCGTTCCCGATGAACAACAAGCCGTCGGGCCTGGGCTGGAGCATGCTCGCAATCACTCCGGAGTGATTGGCCGACCCCGAGTCGAAGTAGGACGCGACCAGGACCACTCCCCCGAGGGCTTCGTAAGCGGTCTGGAACTCCATCAGCCAGCTCTCGGAAAACGAGCGATTATTCTCGTTGACAGCAATGCTGATACGCCGGATGCCTTTCTGGAAATAGTGCGTGGCGTAATGGCGGCCATTGTCGCGCGTCGTCCAGTTGATGCGAAAAAGCATGTCGTCTCGGCCGTGAAACTTGACCGCCGAGGCACTGGGCGAAACCAGCAGCACCCGGGCCTTCTCGAAAATAGGCAGGATGACGTCGGTCATACCGCTGGTGGTCGGGCCGATGACGGCGTCGACGCCCAGATGGAGCAGACCCTCGGCCGCCTGGCGGGCGGATTCCGGATCAGGCCCGGTGTCGCGAACCAGGAGTTCGATACGCTGGCCCGAGGCGGCGCGGAATTCATCGACGGCCAGGGTCACCCCGTTACGTGCCGCCTCTCCGAGGTCGGCGGTGCGACCCGTCAGTTCGACCAGGACGCCAATGCGCAATGGCTCTTCTTCTGCGCACGCGGACAGCAGCAGGACAGCAAGGCTCAGGACGATCAGCCGCAGCCATGCCTTCAATTCTGGTCTCCTTTGTAGCGGGCATGCCAGGCAATGAATTCGCTTTCCTGCATGGGGTGGCCATAGTGGTAGCCCTGCGTCTCGTTGCAACCCAGAGCCTGGAGCAGTTCCTCCAGATTCTGGTTTTCGACGCCCTCGGCGATGACCCGCAAACCCAGTTCCCGGCCAAGAACGATGATCGTGCGGGCGATACGCGTGCCATTGTCGTCCCGTTCCAGGGCACGGACGAAGCTGCGGTCGATCTTGAGGCGATCGGCCGGCAGCTTGTCGAGGTAGGCCAGGGACGAGTAGCCGGTACCGAAGTCGTCGATGGCCACCGTGACACCCATGGCACGCAGGCGTTTGAGCAGGGCAATGACCGGATCCAGGCTGCCGACTGCGACCGATTCGGTGATTTCCAGTTCCAGATCGGCGGGTCTGCTCCGGGTCAGACGCAGGGCATCGCTGACCGAATCGACGAAACCCGGTTGGCGGAGCTGTACCGGCGAGATGTTCACCGCCATCCTCAGGTCCGCGCAGCCAGTAGCGCGAAAGCGCTGCAGGGCCTGGAGGGCAGCCTGCAGCAACCAGCGGCCCATATCGACGATCAGACCGGATTGCTCGGCGATGGGAATGAAACATTCTGGCGATACCAGAACGCCATCCTCGCGGCGCCAGCGCATCAGTGCTTCGACGCCGATGATGCGGCCAGAGCTCAGTTCGATCTGAGGCTGATAGGAGAGAAACAATTGCTTCTGCTCGAAAGCCAGGCGAAGGTCGCGCAGCAGGTGCGCACGTTCCCGGACTGCGCTGCCGAGGTCTTGGGAAAAGAGCAGCGTCTGCCCCAGGCCGGCGGCTTTCGCCTGTTTCAGGGCCAGATAGCTGTCTCGGATATACTCGATCCCGGAACGGCGACCGCTCTCCAACAGCGTGATGCCGACACAGGCGGAAACTGGCTGATGCACCCCCTCGATCACGAAGGGAGTCTGAAAACAGGCCTGGATGGTTTCCCCGTTTACTGCGATTTTTGGACCCATGACCGCGAAGGCATCGCCGGCGAGGCGGGCGATGAAGACGTTCGCCGGCAGGTGCTCACCCAGGCGCTGGGCGGTCGCCTTGAGCAGGGCATCACCATAGTCGTGGCCGAGCAAATCGTTGGCCGAAGCGAACTGGTCGATGTCGACGATGGCCAGAGCGCAGCCGCTTTCCTGTTCCTTCATCATGCGCTGGTCGAGTTCGCACACCAGCGCAGTGCGGTTTGGCAAGCCCAACTGCCGGTCGAAGAAGGCATCACGGCGCAGTTTCGTCACCAGTTCGATGTTCTTCGCGCAGAGCGCGATATTCGTGCAGAATACCTTGAGCAGTTCCTGATCGACGTCGCTGATGGGCTTGGCCGAATCGATGAAGGCAGCGAAACCCTCTGCAGGGGTCTTGGCGAAATAGAGCGTGAGGTTGCGGGCTTCGATGAGGCTGCGGCGCTCCTTCAGCGCCGTGGTCAGTTGGCCGACGATGCGCGGGTCGTCGATCTCGCTCAGGCGCCGCTGGATGAGACTGCGAAACTGGCCGGCGGCAGCGATGATGCGGAACTCGGGGTGACCATTGAGCAGTGGACTATCCTGGGCCGCAGCGCAGCAGACCAGACCTTCCGGATCGACGCCGAGCAAGCCGGCAATCTGGGTAATGACGCCGTCGGCAAAGCTTTGCAATCCCTGCTCAGCGATGAACTGGTTACTGGCGGCGACGATCTTTTCCAGACCCAGGCGGGTGGCATCCAGGCGCAGCAATTGGTCGTAGGAACGAATCGCCGTGGTGAGGGTGATGAACAGCCGGTTCTGGGTCAGTTCGCTCTTGGTCTTGTAGTCGTTGATGTCGTAGCGGGTGATCGTCTCGGCTTCCGGCGCCTGGCCCGGCTGGCCGGTGCGCAGAATGATGCGACAGTTGGCCAGTTTTAACTCGTTGCGAATGGTATGGACCATGCGCAGGCCGGCATCGTCGCTTTCCATGACCACGTCGAGGAGAACCACCGCAATTTTTTCCGTCACCCGCAGCAGGGCCACGGCCTCGGCTCCCGAACTGGCATGAAACAGGGCGAGTGGGCGATCGAGGATGATGACGTTGGCGAGAGCGAAGCGCGTCGCTTCATGCACGCCAGGATCGTCGTCCACCACCAGGATTCGCCACGGACATGCTGCCTCCTCGCTATCACGCCCAGGCCCATCTTCCTCGATGAAGACCAGCTCGTCATTCAAATCGTCCATTGCTCTCTTCTCTCTGTCGCAAAGGGTATGGTGACCGACGGCCAGGTACGCTCAACAGGTCCGAGGAACGCGGCGTAACCTGATTATTGTCACCAAATCTCAGATCCGGCTCAAGAGCTCCGTCTTCTTGGCAGCGAACTCCTCGGCGCTGAGGATTCCCTTGGCGTGCAGGCCGGCGAGCCGCTCGATCAGGGCGAAGACGTCGCTCTCGCCAACAGGTACGGGCACAGCGCAGGGTTCGGACGGCACCGTTGGCAACCCGGCGCAGAGGGGCGCTTGCTGGGGAGGCACACCGTCCACGGTCAGGAGCGGCAGACGAGCCACTTCCACCAGTCCATACTGGCTGGAAAAAGTCAGCGAGCCGCCAACACCCTGCTGTTGCGAGAAACCACCGATCTGATGATCGAGCGTGTCGTAGAGGCTTACCCGGCCACCGACTTCAATCGCCAGGCGCCGGGCCTGCGCGAAGTAGGCGTAGCGTACACCGTTCTGCGCGCCGGTACTGGTCGGCCAGCGCAGGTCCGCACCCCACCAGTCGCTGCCCTGGCCGGGAGCAGGCGGCACGAACAGGCTGACCGGGCTTGCGGATCCGGAGCCGTATGGCTGGCCATCACTGAAACTGCCCGGTGACTGGCCAGTGCATTGATTTTGCTGTTGACCATAGCCGCCATCCTGGCTTTGCGACTGGAAACTTCCCCCCTGGAGCAGGTCGGGCTGGCTGGCGACGAGGCTGGCGAGGTCATGGCAGAGGCCTTCGACCCGGCCCTTCAGCGCATAGTTGAACATCTCGGAGAGCATGGTCATGCCGCCCCGCATCCACTGGCCAGAACCACCGAATTCAGCGTGGTTGAATTGCGCCATGCTGCCGCGACCGTTGATCACGGCCTCCAGCATGTTCAGGACGGCGGCCTGACTGAAACCGTGCCGCTGGGCCAGTTCGTTGATCGCCTGCTGGCCGGAGGGGGAGAGTGTTCGCATCGTGTCAGTTCCTGGAAATATAACTTTTGTCAATACATCGAAAGCAGTCGTGGTACAGGCAGGTTTCCCGCTAGGTCTTGAGCCGGTAGCCGGTCTTGAAGATCCAGGCCACGATCGCCAGAAATATCGCCAGGAACAGCAGCGTCATGACGAGACTGATGCCGACGCTCACGTCGGCAAGGTCGTAGAAACTCCAGCGAAAGCCACTCACCAGATAAACCACAGGGTTGAACAAGGTGATCGTCTGCCAGATGGGCGGAAGAATATGGATCGAATAGAAGCTACCGCCCAGGAAGGTCAAGGGGGTGATGATCAGCAGCGGCACCAGCTGCAGCTTCTCGAAATTATCGGCCCAGATGCCGATGATGAAACCGAAAAGACTGAAGGTCACTGCCGTGAGCACCAGGAAAAGGAGCATCCAGAAGGGATGTGCGACCTGGATCGGCACGAAGAGACCGGCTGTCGCGAGGATGACCAGGCCGAGAACGATCGACTTGCTGGCGGCTGCACCGACATAACTGGCTGCGATCTCGAGATAGGAAACCGGCGCCGACAGCAACTCGTAGATCGTTCCCGTGAATTTTGGAAAATAGATGCCGAATGAAGCGTTGGAAACGCTCTGCGTCAATAGCGACAACATGATCAGCCCCGGCACGATGAAGGCACCATAGCTGATGCCGTCGATCTCGGGAATGCGCGAACCAATCGCCGCGCCGAAGACGACGAAATACAGGGAGGTCGAAATCACCGGCGAAACGATGCTCTGCAGCAGCGTACGTCGGGTACGCGCCATCTCGAAGAGGTAAATCGCACGCATGGCCTGCAGGTTCATTTTGCCTCCTTCACCAGACTGACGAAGATGTCTTCGAGTGAACTCTGGGTAGTGTGCAGATCCTTGAAGACGATGGCTGCGTCATTGAGATCCCTGAGCAGCGCAATGATGCCGGTTCGCTCGCCTTGTGTGTCGTAGGTATAGGTCAGTTCGCTGCCATCGCTCGACAGTTCCAACGGGTAGGCATCAAGTCCGGGCGGGATGCAAGCGAGTGGATTCTGCAGTTGCAGAGTCATCTGCTTCCTGCCCAGCTTGCGCATCAGTTCAACCTTGTCTTCCACCAGAATGATCTCGCCCTTGCTGATCACCCCGATCCGTTCAGCCATCTCTTCGGCCTCGTCGATGTAATGGGTGGTCAGGATGATGGTCACCCCGGTGGCTTTGAGCGAGCGCACCAGTTGCCACATGTCACGCCGCAGGTTGACATCGACCCCGGCGGTCGGCTCGTCGAGAAACAGAATCTGTGGCTCGTGCGACAGCGCCTTGGCGATCAACAGGCGACGCTTCATGCCTCCCGAGAGGGTGATGATCTTGTTGTCCTTCTTGTCCCACAGGGAAAGATCGCGGAGTATCTTTTCGATGTAGGCTGGATTCGCACGCTTGCCGAAGAGGCCACGGCTGAACGACACCGTCGCCCATACCGATTCGAAGGCATCGGTGGTCAGTTCCTGTGGCACCAGACCGATCTTTGCGCGCGCTGCCCGGTAGTCGGTGACAATGTCGTGCCCGTCCACCCGCACCGTCCCTGCGCTGGCAGTGACGATCCCGCAGATGATGCTGATCAGGGTGGTTTTTCCTGCGCCGTTGGGACCCAGCAAGGCGAAGATTTCGCCACGGCGAATATCCAGACTGATCTCTTTGAGCGCCTGGAAGCCGGTGGCGTAGGTCTTGCAGAGTCCGTCGATGGCGATGATGGTCGGCATGAGCGCGACCATAGCAGATCCCGTCAATGGATTGAACAGAGGTAAGATCATATTTGGTGCAAAAGTCCCTGCCCTGGCCGTGTCACCATGCATGGAACGTCGATCACCCTGCGACAACCTTCCCTGGACATTATAATTTAGCAAGTTAAATCTTTGTGTTGACAACTGCGATGTGACTGCCGGCACAGAAACAGGCATTCGGCTTTGCATCCTTGTCGCACTGGCGGCATGTCCCTGTAGCGCACGTGGGGAGGACAAGAAATCATGAGCAACCCGAAGCCACGCGTTTTGGCCATAGATAACCGGCCGGCCAATCTGCTGACGCTGAAGGCCACCCTGGCTCCGGAATTTGTGTTGCAGTTCGCAAGCTCCGGCGCACAGGGGCTGGCGATGGCAATCGAATGCCCCCCCGATCTGATCCTGATCGATGTCATGATGTCTGAGATGGATGGTTACGAGACCTGTCGGCGGATCAAAGCCGACCCCAGACTCCAGGACATTCCGGTGATTTTTGTGACGGCGCTGAACGAGGCCAGGACAGCAGCTAGCGACCAGGCTCCGAGTAGCGCCGACGTGGTAGTCGCCCTGCCGATCACTGCAGAGATTACCCGTCGGCGAATCCGTAATCTGCTGCACCGGGAACAGTTACGCAGGGCAGCCGAAACCTACCGCAAGCAACTTGCCATGCGGGAACAGGCATTGCTGGAAAGTGAGGCATTCACCCGCACCATTCTCGATTCGCTGACGGAGAATCTCGCCGTTCTCGATACTCAGGGCGTCATCGTTTCGGTCAATAGGGCGTGGCAGTGCTTTGCCGAAAATAACGGTGCGCCTGCTCTGGCGGCAAACTCCGTGGGCCTCAGCTATCGAAGCGTCTGCATGGCTGCCGCCGGACAGACGGGTCAAGAGGAAGCCTTGCAGGCCTGGGCCGGTATAGCGGCGGTACTGAGCAAGACACAAGCGCAATTCAGTCTCGAATATTCCTGTGACTCTCCTGATCAAGCACGCTGGTTTCGCATGCGCGTCTATCCGATGCTTGCGCCCTGCGCAGGCGCCGTAGTGGCCCACGAAGACATTACCCCGCGCAAGCGTGCGGAAAACGCCTTGCGCGAGCAGGAAGCATTCTTCCGCTTGATCGCCGAAAACCTCCAAGGCTTCGTCGCGGTTCTCGACATCGAAGGGCGGCGGGTATACAACAGTCCGTCCTACGCACGTCTGCTCGGTGACCGGAATCTTTGCGGCACATCTTCATTCGAAGACATCCATCCGGCCGACCGCGAACGAGTCGTCCGCGCGTTTCGCGAGACCGTCGCCACGGGTATCGGGCACCATCTCGAATACCGCTTTGTGACGGCCGGCGGCGGCATCCGCCTGATCGAATCTCGCGGTGGGGTCATCAGGGACAATGAAGGCCGCATCAAACGCGTGGTCGTCGTTTCCCATGACATCACCGAGCGCAAGGCCGCCGAAGAAAAAATCCACCATCTGGCTTTCTATGACGCACTCACCCAACTGCCCAACCGCCTGCTGCTCAACGACCGCCTGCAGCAGACCATGGCAGCCAGCAAGCGCAGTGCTTGTTATGGCGCGCTGATGTTCATCGATCTCGACAACTTCAAGCCGGTGAATGACCGGCACGGCCATGAAGTGGGCGATTTACTGCTGATCGAAGCGGCGAATCGCCTGAAAACCTGTGTTCGCGAGGCAGACACCGTGGCGCGTTTCGGCGGCGATGAGTTTGTCGTGATGCTGGGCGATCTGCATACGGATAGAATTGAATCGAGTGCGCAGGCCGCGGTCGTCGCAGACAAAATTCGTATCCGCTTATCGGAACCCTACCTGCTGACCATCAGGCTCGAAGGCAGGACAGACACGACAATCGAACATCATTGCACGGCGAGCATCGGCGTGACGCTGTTTCTCGATCATGAAGTCAGCCGGGACGACATCCTCAAGAGGGCTGATACGGGGATGTATCAAGCCAAAGCAGCGGGGCGCAATGTGATTCGGTTTCATGATGAGAACGCCGGCACAGCCTGACGCCATTCATCGTTGCCCTGCTCCCAGGAGCACTGCCTGGTCAGCTTCCCGGTCATCCAGACCTGACTCCAGGAGCTTTCTGGCGAGTGCTCTCCATCAATACCAGGTCACTTTTCCGTTGGCAGTATCGTACAACGCCCCGACGATCCTGATTTTGCCGTTGTCCTCCAAGTCCTTGAGCACAGGACTTTTTTTCGCGGATGGTCTGGATGACCAGTTGCACATTCATTTCGCTGACATCGTCGACGAACTGGTGGTTTTTTCGAACTGCGCTCGCCTTCTGTCCGGACCGCCGCGACCGCCGGCGAGATTTTGTCCAGTAATGACGTCAAGTTGCCCATCCTGACCCCATCGCAGGCCCCCTTGATGGCTCCGCAATTGGAATGACCCAGCACCACGATCAAGCGTGAGCCGGCTACTTTGGCGGTGTATTCGAGGCTACCAAGAATGTCCTCGTTAACGATATTCCCGGCGACTCGAGCGGTGAAGATGTCGCCGACGCTTTGATCAAACACTACCTCGGGTGCGGCTCGCGAATCGATACAGGCAAGAACGCTGGCAAAGGGAAACTGACCAAGCGCAGTCTGCGTCACGCGCCGCCTGAGGTTGTGGAGCAAGGGCTTGTTTGCCAGGAAGCGCTGGTTACCCGCCTTGAGGATAGTGATCGCGCCATCCGGCGTAATGCCCGCCTGGACCGCCCTGGTCATCGTGATGCCGGGCTTGAAAGGCCTGGCTTCTACCGGGCCACCATGATCGTCAGAGGCAATGGCTGCGCCAGACAGGGCAATGGCGAAAAGCGCCGAAACATATGGTTTCAAAATCATGGCGAGGCGTCCTCCTCAAATCGACCTGTGATCAAGTGCTCCGGCCAACAAGCATAGCGAACCGGCCATGCCATCGTGGCAAACCGCAAAGGATCGCGTGCAATAGCGGGCTGGCCTGGTTCTTCGGTCCTTCTCGGGAAAGCTGGCGAAGCGCCGGATTTCCGGCGCCCTTCTGCGAGAGAAGCGCTACTGGATCTTCGCCTTGGAACGCAGGTCGTTAACGTATTTCTGGATCTGTTCCTGTTGCAGGCGCTGCGTCAGTTGCGGCTTGATCTGGTCGAACGGGGGGGGCGGTCAGCGGACGACTGTCTTCGAGCAGGATCACGTGATAACCGAAATCGGTCTTGACCGGGGTTTCGGTGTACTTGCCCTTGCCCAGGCTGCCGACCGCATCGCCAAACGGTTTTACATAACTGGCCGTGCTGTTCCAGCCGAGGTCGCCGCCTTTGTCCTTGGAGCCGGGATCCTTGGACTGCTTGGCCAACTCGTCAAACTTGGCACCCTTCTTCAGGTTGGCGATGATCGTTTTGGCCTCGTCTTCCTGCTCAACCAGGATGTGACGAACCTTGTACTCGGTGTTGCCCATCTGGGTCTTCATCTTGTCGTACGCGGCCTTGAGATCCTGGTCGCTGATCGGGTGCTTCTTGACGAAATCCTGAACGAAGGCACGGATGTAGATCGCCTGCCGTGCCAGATCGGCTTGCGCCGACACATCGGATTGCTTGTCGAGGTTCAGCTTCTTCGCTTCCTGGACCAGCAACTCGCGACGGATCAACTCTTCACGGACCGCGTTCTTCAGCTCTGGGGTATCTGGGGCGCCCTGGGCTCTCTGTTCGGCGACGAAGGCATTGGCGACGGTCTGCGGAATGGCGACACCATTGACGGTGACAACGGCGCCGCTCGCGGCCTTCTGGGCTGCCGCCGGGAGCGAAATGAGCGCACCGAGCAGCAATGCGCCGGCGAGTTGGGAGAGCTTGTGCATGTCTGATGTTCCTTCGGTTGGGTTTGGTTGAAGTAAAGCGAGTTGACTCAGGAAGCGATCGACGCCGTCGCCGAATACTCCGCAGGGGTCAGAGCCTGTATGCTCAGGGCGTGAATCCGGGTGTGCATCAGATCGCCAAGCGCCGCATGCACCAAGCGATGACGCGCCAGTCGGCCGAGGCCTGCGAAAGCGTCCGAGACGATCAGCAGGCGGTAGTGCCCCCCCCCGCCCTTGGCACCGGCATGCCCGGCGTGCCGCGCCGAATCATCGATCACCTGCAGGCGATTCGGCAGCAGCGCTGCGAGTCGTTGGCGAATGATCGTGACCACGCCAGGAACATCGACGACTTGCACGTCAGTCACGCCGGCAACACTTTCTTGAATGGCTTGACGGTCACGGCGCTGTACACCCCGCTGACGACATAAGGGTCGGCGTCAGCCCAGTTTCTGGCTGCTTCGAGCGAGGCGAACTCGGCGACGATCAGGCTACCCGAGAAGCCAGACGGTCCCGGGTCGGGGGAATCGATGGCAGGGAAGGGACCGGCCAGCAGCAAGCGACCTTCGTCCTGCAGCGCCTTGAGACGCTCGACATGCGCTGGCCGGGCGGCGAGACGTTCGGCCAGTGAGTCCGGACGATCTTCGCCAACGATGGCGTAGAACATCATTTAGTCTCCTCGATGTACTTCGACAGCAGTAGCCCCTGAGCGACCACAAAAACCAGCATCAGCCCGGTGGCACCGAACAGTTTGAAGTTGACCCAGTCGTCGGTCGAAAAGTTGAAAGCCACGAAAAGGTTGGCGATCCCCATGAAAATGAAGAAACCGACCCATGACCAGTTGAGCCTGGTCCAGGCGGCTTCCGGCAAATCCATCTGCTCGGCAAGCAGCGTCCGCATCAGGTTCTTCCTGAAGAAAAGCGTGCCTCCGAGCAGCGCCGCTGCGAAAGCCCAGTAGAGCACCGTCGGCTTCCATTTGATGAAGGTTTCGTCCTGCAGGAGCAAGGTCATGCCACCAAAAACTGTGATCACCACCAGGCTCACCCAGAGCATGGTGTCAATCTTGCGTCCCTTGAACCATAGCCAGCCGATCTGCGCAAAGCTCGCAGCCATGGCCACACCGGTTGCGACATAGATGTCGAAAACCTTGTAGGCGACAAAGAAAAGGATGACAGGAAGTAAGTCGAAAAGGAACTTCATGGCGGACGAGGTAGACAGATCAGGCCATTATTGCCGATTTGACAGACTGCTGTCCATCACTAATATCTCCCCTTCCTGCTTGCGCAGGAGGGGTCGGGGGGGCGGGATGGGGAATTCACGGAGCATCCTCCGTGCCCATCGAGCGATGCCGGCATGCCAGCCGGAATGTGCCCTGCAAGAACGGTCATGGCTTTCATGATCGGGGGTGGCGGCAACGGCAATGACCGTTAGCTTCGCTGAGCGGGTTTGCTGGACCATGAGTCCTTGAGCGTCAGCGTTCGGTTGAAGACCAGCGCGCCTTCCCTGGAGTCGACTCGATCGACTACGAAATAACCATGGCGTTCGAACTGAAAACTCTCTTCCGGCCTGGCGTACTGCAGCGCGGGTTCGAGCCAGGCGCGAATGACCCGAATGCTGTTCGGATTGAGATCATCGCGGAAGTCGCGCTCGAAGTCTTCGGGATCTCCTTCGCGTCTGGCACCTGGAGAGGGAACGGTGAATAGCCGATCGTAGAGCCGCACCTCGGCAGGACAGGCCTCGGCGACCGCAACCCAGTGCAGATTGCCCTTGACCTTGTAGTGGTCGGCGCCGGGTGTGCCGCTCTTCGAATCCGGCAGGTATTCGCAGTGCACGGCGCTGACTGCGCCGTTTTCATCGCGGTCGCAGCCGATGCACCGGAGCACGTAGCCGTAGCGCAGACGCGCGAGGTTGCCTGGGTAAAGGCGATGATAGCCCTTGCTCGGCTGTTCCATGAAGTCTTCGCGCTCGATCCACAGTTCCCGGCCAAAGGGCATCGCGCGCCTGCCCAATTCGGGTTTGAGCGGATGCTTGGGGGCAAAACAGTCCTCGCTCTGGCCGGCCGGATAGTTGTCGATGATCAGCTTGAGCGGATCGAGCACGGCGATGCGGCGCTCGGCCGACTCGTTGAGCACCTCGCGCATGGTGTCTTCGAGTTGTGAGTACTCGATCAGCGAATCGGAGCGTGATGCGCCGAGGCGCTCGGCAAACAGGCGAAAACCTGCCGCCGGGTAGCCGCGGCGGCGCGCGCGACGAGGGTCGGCAGACGTGGATCGTCCCAGCCGGCGACATGCTGCTCCTCGACGAGCTGAATCAGTTTTCGCTTCGAGAGTACGATGTACGTCAGGTTGAGGCGCGAGAATTCGATCTGCTGCGGCAGCGGGCACTGCAGCAGCCCGCCTTCCGCCAGGCGCTCGAGCAGCCAGTCGTAGAACGGGCGCTGATCGGCAAATTCGAGCGTACAAATCGAATGGGTGATGTTCTCCAACGCGTCTTCGATGGGGTGGGCGTAGGTGTACATGGGATAGACGCACCAGCGGTTGCCGGTGTTGTGATGGCTGGCGTGGCGAATGCGATAGATCGCCGGATCGCGCAGGTTGATGTTCGCTGCCGCCATGTCGATCTTCGCGCGCAGAATGTGTGCGCCGTCCGGGAACTCGCCATTCTGCATGCGCTTGAAGAGGTCCAGGTTCTCTTCGACGCTGCGTTCACGAAAAGGCGAGTTGGTCCCCGCTACCGTGAGCGTGCCGCGACTGTCGCGCATCTCTTCTGCGCTCTGGCTCTCGACATAGGCATGGCCGCTACTGATCAGGTATTCGGCGAACTCGACCATCCAGTCAAAGTAGTTGGAGGCGAAATACAGGTTGCACTCCGCGTCCGACGGGCCTTCGCGGATCGGGTCTTCCCAGGAATAGCCAAGCCAGCGTACCGAATCGATGATCGAATCGACGTATTCCTGTTCTTCCTTTTCCGGATTGGTATCGTCGAAACGAAGGTGGCAACGACCACCGAAATCCTGTGCCAATCCGAAATTGAGGCAGATCGATTTGGCATGGCCGAAGTGCAGATAGCCGTTGGGTTCTGGCGGAAAGCGCGTGCGGATTTTCGCAGTGTCGAGCGGGCCGGCAAGCTGCTGAACGGCGGGACCGGGACGGCCCGACCATCGGCGCGCCGCGTATTTACCGGCAGCGAGATCGGCTTCGATGAGGTTGCGGATGAAATTGCTGCTGGCGAGTGCTGCTGGGCTCACCGCCTGGTTTTTTGGCTCCTGGCTCACGATGCAATCCTTGATTCGAGAAGGCTCGCATTTTAACCGGCCGGGGGTACAAATCCGCGAGAATTCATGCCTTGCTCAGGGTATCGACCGGCCATCGACACTACCCGACGCCTGCTGACTGGTATTCCCCGCCGTCGCCGCGGGAGCCGAGCCGGCCTTCGCAGCCAGCGCATGTGCCCTGGCCTCGAAAGCGGTGACCATGCTGGCGGCCATCGGCAGGATCAGCATTTCGACGACCGGTCGGAGGAACAAGGAGCGGGTCGCGCAGTCGAGCGCGAAGTCGACGTGGCAATGATCGTCAGCAAGCGGTGCAAATGCCCAGCGAACGTCGAAGCGGCAGAACGAGCGATCGTCGGAAACGATGGCGATGCTGCTCGGGCGGTCGAGTTCGGTGCGCGTGCGGAAGCGATGCAACAACAACCCCAGGGCCAGAGTCTGCTCGGTTTCGTAAGCCTTCGGATAACGCCTGACAATCCTCGCTGCACGCATCAGCGGCAGGAACTCGGGATACCGCTCGACATCGGCAACGATATCGAAAAGCCACTCCGGTGGCAGCGCAATGGCGCGGCTCTCACGATGGGTTGCCATGCCCCTCCCGTTTGCTGTTTCGCTGGCTGGATCCTGGCGTGCTCTCGCCAGTACGATCACCAGAACCGCCGTAAGGCCGGCGCTTTACCCCTACCCTTTCGGACGACTGAAGCGTGTCAGGTTGTTCATCATCTCGACCATCGCCGGTCGGATTTCGCTCTTGGCGTGCTCGCGATCGCTGACCGGACGGTCATCGTCATCGAGCACCTCGTCGCGAACCGCACCCGCTGCATTCACCGGGAACGAGATCTTGAACTTTTCGCCGAGGTAGGCGATGCGGTTCCAGCCTGCCGCAACGGCGTAATCGCGATGGAATCCGGGTGCCAACAGATCCTGCCCGAGCGAGTAATCGGCCGGCGGGTTCCTGACACCGAGCAAGGGCATCAGCGTCGCCGGGATATCGAGGTGGCTGCTGATGCCGCTGATGGTGCGTGCCTGCTGACCCGGAATCCAAAGAACACCCGGTGTGCTGGTCTGAAAACGATTGAAGTCGGCAGCGTGCCCCCAGCGCTTGCGTTCCATGAATTCCTCACCGTGATCGCCAAGAACGATAATGATCGTCTCGTCGAGCAGTTTCCTTGCACGCAGATGCGCGATGACACGCCCGATCAACTGGTCGACATGGTGGGCAGCGTTGATGTAGCGGTTCTTGATCGGCACCATCTGCTGCGCGAAGTCGGCGGACAGATAGTTGAAATCCTCGAGATAGGGGCGCGCGATGACGCTCTCGGGCGGGAAGGTGTAGTTGGCGTGCGTGCCCTCGAAGAACATGTAGGTCATGAATGGCCGCGCCTTGTCGCGAGCATCGATGAACCGGAGGATGTCGTCGATGTTCTGCCGGTCACGCTGCCACGGCGGCGGACCATCGGACAGCGCATGCATGTCGGCCGGGTTCATTTTCGCGAAAACCGTCTCCTGAAACGGCGGATAGGTAAAACTCTGGCTGGTATGCAGGCTGAACTGATAGTTCTGTTGCTGCAGCACATCCATCAGCAGAGGCGATCGGCGCGCCGCCTGCATCGGAAACCAGTAGTTGCCATACAATCCGTAAAACATCGAGAAGATGCCCATCTGGGTGGTATTGCCACCGCTGTAGTGGTTCTCGAGGCGCAGCGAATGCTCGGAAAAATCCCAGAGCTGCGGCATGATCGAACGGTCCAGCATGTCGTAGCGCAGCGATTCGACGGCCAGCCAGACGATGTTGAGCGGGCGTGCAGGCGGCTCGACGCGTAGTGGCAGCAGCGGATAACTCAGGACGCCGTTCTTGATATGCACCCCGCCTTCCCCCTCGGGAGCGCCGCTGAAGCCCAACCGGGATGCCAGCTTGCGAAAGGTGGTCGGCAGGTACAGCGGGTAGCGCTCGCTGGCAAAAAGAATCGGCTGGTAGTTGGCGGCAGCGCTGAAACCATAGGCGACACGCTCGCCGACCGCGAAGCTCAGAATGGCCAGCAGCACCCAGCCCGCACGCGGAGTCCAGCGAGACGGACGCGACAGGGCTGCGCGACGCGTCACCCAGTAATAGGTTGCCGCCTGCAACGCCAGCAGTGCGATGACCACCAGGCTTGCGGTCAGTTCGGTACTGCGACTGGCCCCGAGCGAGGCAATTCCGCCGGGTGTGAACACCAGATCGAGGACAAAGCCGTTGATGTGAAACCCGTACATTCCATAAATCACCCGATCGGCGAACAGGAGCACGTGAATCATTCCAGTCAGGCCGATCAGCAGCAGCGCCAGAGAGGCCACTCCGACGCGCGTCACCGGGCGCCGCAGCAGCAGCCGGTGCAGCAGGTAGCCCGGAATCAGTGCCGGCAGCAGGTACAGGAAGGTGTAACTGACCGTGGTTGCCAGCGTCCACAGTGCTACCGCGAGCGTGCTGTAGCCCTGGTCATTGGTGAAGGCGCTGACGTGCAGCAGCACCCACAGTCCAGTCAGGAGAAAAAAGCGCTTGATGCTGTCGCGAGTGGGCAATTGGGGCATTGGGGTCATCGGCATCCTTCGGCGTAAGAGGCTATTTTAGCGGATAAACATTAAGCCGGGCTGAAGCGATGGCGCCCAGCACGCGCTGCAGGAGGCGTGGCCTGGCCAAGTCATCTCCAATGGAAACAGCGATCTCGGGTACAATGCCCGGATCATGAGCGATCCACACCTCCAGCACGCGCACCAGCACCATCAGCACGATCACCATGAGCATGGCGAGCATGCGCATCATCATGTGGACACCGGCCCACGCCTGCTCTGGGCCTTGCTGCTGACGCTCGGCTTTGCCGGGGTCGAGGCAGCGACCGGCTTCTGGTCGGGATCGCTGGCATTGCTGAGTGATGCCGGGCATATGGTCACCGACAGCGCCTCACTCGGGCTCGCGGCCTTTGCGGCCTGGCTCGCGCAACGCCCGCCGACGCAACGACACACCTACGGATATGGTCGGGTCGAGACGCTGGCGGCGCTGCTCAATGTCGTTTTCATGGTACTGGTGGTGGTCGGGATCTCGGTCGCCGCAGTCGGTCGCATTCTCGATCCTGCCGCGGTCAATGGCGCAGCGGTCACCCTGGTTGCGGCGCTCGGCCTGGTCCTCAACATCGCCGTCGCATGGTTGCTGATGCACGGCGAGCAGACGATGAATACGCGCGGCGCCCTGCTGCACGTCCTCGGCGATCTGCTCGGTTCGGTGGCGGCGCTGGTCTCCGGCGCGGTGGTGATGTGGACCGGCTGGACCACCATCGACCCCCTGCTCTCGATTCTGATCTGCGCGCTGATGCTGGCGTCGAGCCTGCGTCTGTTGCGCGAAGTCCTGCAGGCATTGATGGAAGGCGTACCGCCGAGCCTGTCAACCGAGCAGATCGGATGCGTACTGGCTGGCATCGCGGGAGTTGCCTCGGTGCACGACCTGCATATCTGGACCTTGTCGTCGAAGCGCGTCGCCCTTTCGGCACATCTCATCGTCGAGTCACTAGAACAATGGCCGACAGTCCTCGCCGCCAGTCGGCATGCGCTGGCCGCGCAGGGAATTGCACACGTGACGCTGCAGCCGGAACCCTTGACCAATACCGTGCGCTGGCTGCCGATCCCCGAGAAACTCCGTCAGCAGAATGCCGGGGCCTCCCGATGAGGGTGCTCGTGCAGCGCGTCGCCGCGGCACGGGTCGAAGTCGAAGGAGAAGTCGCTGGCTCGATCGGAGCGGGTCTGCTGATCCTGGCCGCTTTCGAGGAGATCGATGCCAGCTCTGATCTGGCCTGGATGTCCGCCAAGCTGGCCCGACTGCGCATCTTCCCCGATGCGGCCGGGATAATGAACCGCAGCGTCATCGACGCCAAGGGTGAGCTTCTCGCAGTCAGCCAGTTCACACTCTTCGCGTCGACCCGGAAAGGCAATCGTCCATCGTGGAGTCGTGCAGCTCGTCCTGAACTCGCGCAAGCGCTGTTCCAAAGCTTTGTCGAGCAGCTCGAAAGCGCCAGCGGGCGTCGCGTGCAAACCGGTGTCTTCGGTGCCGACATGCGGGTACACCTGATCAACGACGGGCCGGTGACAATCAGCATCGATTCGCGTCAGCCAGAATAGCTCGGCACAACGCGTCGGCTGAAAACACGAATGGCACAACTTTTTTCAGGTGTGCCCTTGCTGCCATCGCTGGCGTCCCCACGGGGATTCGAACCCCGGTACCTACCGTGAAAGGGTAGTGTCCTGGGCCTCTAGACGATGGGGACCCGGAACTCTTTCGGCTTGTGGTGGAGGTACGCGGGATCGAACCGCGGACCTCTTGCATGCCATGCAAGCGCTCTCCCAGCTGAGCTATACCCCCGCCCGAAAGAAGCCGGAATTATAGGGAGTAGGCTCCCCGCTGTAAAGCGCTGTACGCACCCCAAGCCTCCAGCAGGCGGAAATGGGAGGGGTTTCGGGCGGAATCGGAAGGGTTCCGGGGAAAAATTAACAGCAGGGCGGGTGTCGAGAGCGATTTTTTACAGACCGGTTGACATAAAACGGGCATTATATCATATTTTTATCGTATTTTTATCGTATTTTCCGCCCGCTCTATGCACAATCCGGGTTATGTTCTTTAACTACGTTGGCCGCCAGGATCTTCTCGTAGAGCCGCCCCGGACGGCGCAGCCGCGCCTTTTCGCTTGGCCCGAATTGCTACGCTGCGCGGGCTCTTGGCAAGCTGCAGCAGGCCCATCATCGGCGAAGCGCTACTGGCCTTGCAAAATCTCCTTGAACTTTTCAAAGCAAGGTCTATGGTAAGGATAAGCTGATCATTTAATGCTGAACCAGCCGTTGAGAAGAGTTCTGCAGATGGCGTACGGGAGGTTCTGGAGTGTCGCCTGGCACTTCGGGAAGTGCTTGAATCCACCGGGCCTGGTTCGGCTACGCAAGCGTTTGCCACCAAGACAAGCGTTTGATGTATCGACGTTCTGAATGAAGGAGATTCACAATGTTAGCAAGTCCTGTTTCACCAGTAGTGGGGTCGGTGCCTGGCGCGGCAACTGCCCAGGCCATGCTTTCGCTGGCGCAGAAAAGCTGCCGCAGCCTGGTCATGCCATGCCCCGAGGACGTGACGATTGATCATGAGTATGAGCGTGTCTACATCTCGTCGTGTTCGCGTCCGCGTTTGCGCCGCCCGACGTCGACGGTCGCCTTCGGGTTTCAAACCGGCTTACCGGATTTCCCCAACCCCTTCAAACCGGCAAGCGCCAGCCTGGTCAACGGCGCGATCCTGACGCTGACTCTCAGCAATCTCGATGCGCCGGTGGTCAACCAGACCGCCGAGTTGAGTGAACTTGGCGCTTTTCGCCCGGTCGGCATCGACTTCTTGCCGATCGACAGCGCGCAGGCACGCCTTTTCGTAACCGACCGTCCGGCGGATGGGCGCGCCCGCGTAGTCATTTTCGACGTCGAGCGGGCGAGCGGAGCGCTTTCCAGGCCGCAGTTCATCGAGAATGAGTCTTTCATCCGCGCGCCGAACGAGATCGCTGCGGTCAGTACCGATGCCTTCTATTTCACCAATACTCAGGAAAGTCGCTTTCAATGGCAGCAGTTGATCGAGACTGTCGTTCCGATCGGCTTCGGTTCGATCGTTTCCTGCCGACTGATGACTGATGGGCCGGTGTTTCACGTCGACGATGCATTCAAGCACTTTCCCAACGGTGTTGCCTACGAATCCGCCACCAAGCGGCTGTATGTCGCTGCGTCGATGGCGAAGAAAATCATGGTCTATGGGGTCGTCGGCGCAGCGAGCAAGCCGAGACTCGTTCCGCTTGCTGAGATCGCAGTACCCGTTGCTGCCGACAATCTGACCTGGGACGCTGCCGGCAACCTCTGGGTCGCCGGCAGCCCTGATCTGGCTGCACTGATGTTCTATACGGTCGGTCAACGGGAAGACTGCCCGTCCGAGGTGGTCCGGATCGTCGATCCGAGTGGCGCCGCGCGTGTCGAGCCGGTCTTCACCGACGACGGGCAACTGATTTCGGCAGCGAGTGTCGGGGCATATCACGAGACCGGCGGTCGCCGGCAGCTGGTCGTCGGCGCACCATTCCAGAACCGGCTGCTGGTCGTCGATTGGGTAATCTTTTGGCTCNGCCGGTACCGCCCGTCGGGCCACCGCCAGGCAGCGTCACCACTCTCTTGAAGGAGAAAACCATGTTGCAAAGGATTGGACTGGCGTTTCAGGGAGGGTCATTTCTCGCCGGAGCGATCGACGCTGGCGTCGTCAGCGGCCTGGTCGAGGCGCGCGCCTTCGAAAAATACGACATCAGCGCGTATTCCGGCACCTCTGCGGGCGCCCTGGTTGCCGCGGTGTGCTGGCGTCATGCGCTGCAGCATGCGCATGGGACGATGCAGGAGCGCATGGCGACCGCTCCCGAGGCGCTCCGCAAGCAGTGGCTGCACAATGCAAACGGGATGATTTTCAACCAGGCAGTGGGCGACGGGGTGAAGGCGGTCGATCATTTGTGGTCGTCGACCAACCCGGCCTATTTCTGGTGGAAGGACAAGGTCGCGGTGGAATGGCTGCACGGTCGTTTTCAGGACTGGCTGAATGCCTATGTCGAACCGGAGACCTGCATGGACTTGCTCTACCAGCGTTACGTGGCTTCCACGCAGCCGCCGGGTGATCTGGCTGCGGCGCAACTCGCTTTCGACAGGGATACGAAGGACGGGACGCGGCCACGCTTGCTGGTTGGCGCCACGCGCGTGAAGGACAGCGAGGATGTCAACATTACCGACGAAGACTTCTTCGCCGAACTCGTCAAGGCGTTGAAAGGCCACCCGGGCGACCACGCCACAGCGATCCGCGTCGCTGCCGACTACATGCGCCACGGAATCATGGCATCCGGCTCGATCGACTTTATCAACGGCATGACCACCATCAAGGAGGGTCGCCACGCCGGGACTTACCTCGACGGCGCCTGGTCGGAGAACCCGCCGCTGAAGGGGCTGCTCAGTGCCAGGCTTGACCAGATCTGGATGGTCGAGGTGTTTCCCAGGCGCTGCGCCGAGATTCCCGATACTTTTGCAGAGCGCGAGGACCGGCGCGAGGAACTGTGGCAGAACGCGGTGGTCGAGCAGCAGCGCACCTTCATCAACAAGGTCAACCTGTGGATCGAGAGCGGCCGGCTGGTATCCGACGCAACCTTGCTGGCGGGCCTGAAAACCAGTCTGCTGGCGAAACTCAAGGACCGGACAAGCCCAGAATGTCAGCGCTTGCTGGCGGCGTTCAGGAACAGCGAGGATGATTGGGAGGACAAGATCAACGAAGACGAGAAAATCGTCGATGCGATCCTCAAGCCCTACCGATACGTCGAGACGCGCTGCATCCAGCTGCCGCCGGAAATGCAGTCCCTGACTGCCGGCGCGCGCCTGGTCAACACGCCGAGCTTTCTGCTCGACAAGATGGAATTTGGACGTGCCAATACTCTCCAGTTTCTGACTACGCTCCATTGAAGCGAGGCCGCGCCCGACAGGGCGCGGTGTCTGGCAAGGAGGATCCGGGCGGCAGATCCCGATGGACGGTAAGCGACCCGGGTCACGGGTGAGCTACGTAGCCGCTTGTCCACGAACCAGCATGCAGTCGAACTCGATGATCGCCAGAGTGGTCTTGTCGCGAGATACCGGAAAAAAACCGGACGGCAGGAATCCGGCCGCCTGGAAAACCGTCAGTGATTCAATGAAACCGGGGGTTCCTTGGTAGAGCGGGATGACCGAACACTCGATCAGAACTGCCTTGATCCGTGGCAGCAAGGCCGTTGCCCCCGAGAAAACCTGCAGATCGAATCCCTGGGTGTCGAGTTTGAGAAGCAGGCGGCTCTCCTGTTGGGCAATGCCCTCGATGCCATCGAGACGTTTCACCGGTACCTTGATGATTTCTTTCAGACCGGTGCGTTCAGGGAAATATTGCTCGGAATTCTCGTTGGTTTTCAGGAAGGATGAAAAATCGCTGCCGGCAAGGACGTTGAGTTCCATCGCCCCATCCTGTTCGGCCAGCCCGCAATGGTGAGTCGTGAACAAACGATCTGCAGCGAATCGCTCGGCAAGCTCACGGGCCATCGCCGGAATGGGCTCGAATGCCTCGATACGCCCGGCAAATCCGGCAGCGCGCAACCGCGATGAAAATTGCCCGGCATTGGCGCCCACATCGATGACCGTATCAATCGCGTGCTTGTCGAGGATCTGCAACAGATGCCTGTCGAGTTGCAGGTGATTCTTGCGGCGGGAGATTGCATCGTAGCCAAACCAGCCGGCTAACGCAGGAACAAGTTTCATCTCTATCCTTACCGAGGAACAGGCAGCGAGTCGGCTCTGCTAAGGGTTCTTGCCGGTGATGCCTGCGTAGAATGCCTGGATCTCCAGCATGTCGGCTGAAAGGTCGCCTGTCGGTTGAAACAGGCGGCTCACGCCAGCCACTTTTTCCTTGAAATCCAGATAACCCAGGGCGATCGGGACACCAGCACCTGCGGCGATGTAATAGAAACCCGTTTTCCAGCGAGTCACTCGGCTTCGAGTCCCCTCCGGGGAAACAATGATGACCATTCCAGAATTGTTGTCAAAGGCATCGACCGTGCTTTGTACGAGATTTCCTACGCGCTCGCGGTTCACCGGAATCCCGCCCAGCCAACCCATCACGCCACCGATCAGGGGCGGAAAGAGCGTCGATTTTCCCATCCAGTACACCCGCAGCTGCAGGGCAAAACAGACCATCAGGGTGAAGGGAAAGTCCCAATTACTGGTGTGCGGCGCGGCAATCAACACATATTTTGGTGCATCCGGCGCGCCGCCTTTCACTCGCCATCCCAGCAAGTGCAACAGCAGCCGGGACAGCCAGTGCATGAGGGTATTGATCAGCGGGGTAGCGAAAATCGTACGCTGCATGGATGAAATCTTTGCCAGTCAAGGCGGTTGGTGGAGATGGGCGGTGTGCAGGCGCAAGCCGGGCAGTTTTTCGCTCGAGTCCATCCTGCCGGAGCCAAGCGAGCCACCATCTAGTCTACTCTCTTCTGAAACACCGGATCCGATGAAGGATTCCAAGAGCACGCCACGAATCACCGAGACGGCCAAGGGACTCTGAGTGGTCAATAGGATTGCCGGGATGGCGTCGGGTGCAGTTCTTTTGTCGTGCCGATTACCGAAACGGTGGCGAATGCAACTGACTTGTCCTAGACTATTTGGTCTTCATTCGCGCCAGGAAAGTCCAACCATGAAATGCTCATTATGCCAGGAGAGAAAAGGCAAGCGGGTCTGCAAGATCAAAGCGGCCCAGTTGATCTGCCCGACTTGCTGTGCAAGCCTGCGGACAGAGGTCTGCGAGGGCTGTTCCTATTACGGTCCGTGTCTTGCCTATCAGCGCGAAAAGCAGCTCAACCACAAGAAAGACTTTCTCGTCGAGATCCTGCCCGAGATCGACGAACGCTGTGACGTCGCTCTGGAACTGGCCGAGAAGGGCAAGCTTGCACAAGCGATGGCCATTCTCGAAGAACTCCGCCAGCAGCATCCGAATTATCATATGGTGATCTATGGAATAGGCGCCTGCCATGCCCTGCGTGGCGACCTCGATGAGGCCATCCATTGCTTCGAGCGGGCAGTAGAGATTTTCCCGCTGCTGGCGCAAGCGCACTACAATCTGGGCACAGCCTATATGCAAAAGGTCGATTTCCAGAAAGCCGTCAGTGCTTACGAGAATGCCATCGCAGTCGATCGCCGCGATGGTGAGGTGGGAAGACTGGCCCGCAAGCATCTCGACGAGCTGGAAGTCCTGGTGCGCAGCCACTCTGGCATCAGCCTGGCGCAATACCTCAACAATTCACGGACCTTCGACAAGGCGTTTGCCGCCCTGCGCGACGGCCAGTACCCATTGTCCATCGAATTGTTCGAGCAGGTTCTGAAAGTGGACAAGAATCATGTGCAATCGTACGGCAACATGGGTCTTGCCTATGCCAGCCTCGGCAACAGGCAGAAAGCCCTGGAGTGCCTGGACAAGGCGATTGAACTCGATCCGGAGTATGAACCTGCAATCATCAATCGACAGGCCGTTGTGCGCATCCCTGATGGTCAGGCGCTGCGCATCCCCGAACTTCTAGAAATCAGCTATTACAGAGATGTCATTGAACGCCAGGAGTCATCCACCAACAGGCTGTCGGCAAAAGGCGGGATTTCCCTCGATGACAAGCGCAGTACCGAGCCCTCTTGAGCAGCGATGATCGACGGACTGGCCGGAGACTGTCTGCAACAGCGGTCCCGATCCGTTCTGCTGCCAATGGGCCAATGGGCACTGAAATGGCCGAGATGACCGATGAGGAGTATCATCCGGGCAGGTTGCGGTTTCTGTGATTCTTGCAGAATCGGCAGGTTTTGCACGAACGATCTTCAGTAAGGATACGAAGCTGCTGCGTACCCGAAGACGCAGCGGTTGATGGAAAATTCACGAGCTCGGGGAGATGGGTACCTGACGCTCTGGCCTACGGGAACTCGGAAGATCAACATGAAATTGCCCAAGCAGATGTCCGCAGCGGGCGGCCACCGGACGGCAGTGCGCCAACAGGTATCGGCAACCGTGCTGTTCGCCGATATCTGCGGCAGTACCCGCTTGTTCGAAAAATATGGTGATTGGCAGGCGCGACAGATCGAGAGCCGGGTTCTCGAGTTGCTCCAGGCAAAAACCGCAGAGTTCGACGGTACGGTGGTCAAAACCATCGGCGATGAGATCATGAGCCGCTTTCCGGACGCGGCACGGGCCTTGCAGGCTGCCTGTGAAATGCACTCCGTGATCAAGGACGATCCACCCTTGCTGGAATTCAACATCGCCGTCCGGATCGGTCTGCAGCACGGGCCCGTTCTGGTCGAGCAAAGCGACCTGTTCGGAGACGCGGTTAATGTGGCTGCTCGCATGGTCGCCCTGGCCAAGGCCGACCAGATCATCACCACCCGCGAGACGGTTCGCCAGTTGCCGGACAATCTCGAACTGATGTCCCGCAGTCTCGGTTGGTCGCGCGTCCGGGGCAAGCAGGAGGAGATGGAAATCGTCGAGGTGATCTGGCAGGAGTCATCCAGCCTGACGCAACTCGTCAGCATCGAGCAACAGGATGAAATACGCAGCCTGCTGTTCGCCCGCCTGATTCTCAAATATCGTGACAGAACCTTCGAGGTGATGCCCGACTCCCATATTTTCACCATCGGGCGCGGCGACAGGAACAATCTGGTGGTAGATCAGGATCGAGTGTCCCGCACACATGCCGATATCGAGTTCCGTCAGGGCAAATTCATCCTGGTCGATGGCAGTACCAACGGTACCCATCTATTGCTGGAGAACGGCTCGCGTTTCTTCGTGCAGCGCGAGGAGTTTACCCTGCACGACCGGGGGATCATCTGCCTCGGACAGGTGGCCGCCGAAAATGACCCTGATCTGATCCGCTACGAGTGCGTACAGCCATGATGCACGGCCTGGCCTGGCGATCATTGGGACTCGGTGCTGACAAGCCGTAAGGGTGGATGGGTGTGGCGGCACGCCCCTTGGTGGCTTCCACCTTATGGCTCTGGCCGGACGGGAGGCTTGACGCTCGAAGAAGGCTTGCCCGGCTGCTCGAACTTCCAGCTCGGCTGTGCGGGTGGTGGCTTCTGAACGGGCAATGGTCGCAGCAAAGGCCGCTGGTGCGGACGCTGATGCCAGCCGGCGACATGGCGCAGATAGAAGGTCACCGGTTCCGCCAGCTTGAGCAAGCCGCCGTTGCCATCGACGATCGCGGCATCCAGCTGGTAATGCTGGTTTACGGGTGGCAGCGTGTCTCCCCAGAACTCGGGTGGAATCATGAATTCATGGGCGGTGAAGCGCTGGCCGACGGGGCGACCGTTGATGC
Source organism: Candidatus Accumulibacter contiguus (assembly GCF_012940005.1). Classification (GTDB taxonomy): domain Bacteria; phylum Pseudomonadota; class Gammaproteobacteria; order Burkholderiales; family Rhodocyclaceae; genus Accumulibacter; species Accumulibacter contiguus. The sequence continues at coordinate 157,770 of NZ_SPMX01000007.1, forward strand.
TGACGGTGATGGCATGCCCTTCGCCAAGTTGCAGTGCCGGTTCCACCGCCACCCGCACCTCGAACAATGCGCTGTTGGCGGCGACACTGCCGTCGTTTGCGGGGACGACGATGCTGAATTTGCGGTAGGCAGGTGGTGGCGCCGCGGCTGGGCCGCTTTCCTCCGCTGTTCGGCGGGTGGCCGGGACAGGCGCTTTGGGGACGACCGGAACCGGTTTGCTGATATTGAGTTCCGGCAGGCTTACCGGCTGGGCACCTGCTTGCGGTTTGTCGGAATACATCGGGCTGCCAGCGCCGCGAGTGACAAAGACCTCCTGCGCCGCTGCCTGAACGGACAGCAGCAGTGAGAGCAGCACGAGGAACTGGATCGCCGGCTCAGGCACTGCGTGCGCAAGTCTGGTCAAGCGCGGCCAACAACACCTGCGCTACGCGTGGCGAATAGAGCATCGTCAGATGACCGAGCCCTTCGATCGAGTGGCTGGCGGTACCCGGCAATTGCAAGTTGCTTTGTGGCATCACATAATTGTCGTGCGGACTGTAGATGACCAGAGTATCAAGCATCGGCGCCGGACTGGCAAGCGCCTGCAGCCAGGCGCTACCGATCCGCATCTGACGCGCGTTGGCGCCGAAACCGAGCGGCGCGATCCGACTGCCCTGATGCGGAGTTCCGAGAGTCACCAGACCGACGACTCGCGATTTGCCATAATGCTGCAGATAGGCGCGCGCGACCAGCCCGCCCATGCTGTGGCCGACCAGCAACAGATGTTCGGCACCGGTCTCGGCGAGAACCGCAGCGATTCGTTGCTCCAGGGGATCGACGTAATCGTCGATGCTGCCGAAGACCGGTTCGAGGTTGATCGTCGCCACCGTCCAGCCGGCTGCCTGCAAACGACGGCGCAGCCACCACCAGGCCGCGCGCGAGCAGCCGTAGCCGTGCACCAGCAGCACCGGCGGGCGGCTGCCTGCGGGCAGAAGGTCGGGGCGCATCCACCAGCGTTCGAAAGGGAAGAGGAGCACGAAGCAGAGCAGATGCGCTGCATACTCGCCGAGAACCATGCGCAGCGCCTGCCACAGCGATAGGGTCGGCGCCGGTGAATGCCAGGCCCAGGCATAGGCGTAGGTGATGAGGGTCAGCACGGCGCGCAGCGAAAGAATGCCGGCTAGTGTCAGCAGTGCCGCCTGAAACGGCGAAGCATCGAAGCCGTACCTGGCAATCGCCACGTAGAGCGCCACTTCGAGGAGCAGGGAAAGGCGAAGAGCACGTGCGAGCATGACGGTAAATCTCCGTCAGGGGATGAGCGGACTTGGCCTGCCGGACAATTCGGCGGCCAGCAGGCTGGCGTTGCGTGCCACCAGTCCGTAGATCGAGAGCTGCGGATTGACCCCCAGGCTGGTCGGAAAGAGCGATCCGTCGTGTATCGACAGATTGGCGAGCCAGAAGTGCCGGCCGCGATGATCGACGACGCCACGCTGTGGCCCGTCGGCCATCCCGCAACCGCCCATCACGTGCGCGCTGACGACCCGGCAGACGAATGGCTTGAGCGGCAGTTCATTGATCCCTTTCCTGGCTTCGGCCCAGCTTGCATAGCCCGGAGCCGTTTCGTGCGCTGGCGAAACCCAGCGCGCGCCGGCGGCAAACTGGATTTCGGCCATTGCCAACAGGGCGCGACGCGTGGCTTCCCAGATCACGTCGCCGAGCGGATAATCGAGCACCGGCAGACCGTCACTGCCGAGACGAACCTGGCCGCCGCGGCTTTCGGGATGAAAACCATCGCGCAGCAGCGCCAGCAGCGCGTTGACCTGCGTGAACTCGCGCATCAGTCTGGCGTGTGCCTCGCCAAAGCCCTGCAGGGTGGTCGAAAAGAGCACCGGATGCAAGGGCGGCGTCTCGATCTTGAAGCCGAGCGGACCGTCGATCGGCGCCTGGTGCAGAAAATGATCGGAGTAGATCGATTGCGGCGCGCCGGCGTAAGCATCGACGCGCTCTGGCATCAGTGCCGACGAAATCACCACCGGGTGCAGGAAAGTGCGCTTGCCCAGCAAGCGGAAGGGGTCGGGAACGCCGCTGCGCAGCAACAGCGCCGGGCTGCCGATGGCGCCGCCGGCGATCACGAAATGGCGGGCGCGCAACTGCACCCGCTTGCCGGACGGATGAATGCCGTCGGGCTGCAGCGCCATGCAGTCGAGGGCGCTGACCCGGCTGCCATTGAAACGTAGACGTTCGGCGCGCAGGCGGGTGTACAAGGTCGCACCACGGTTGAGCGCTGCCGGGATGGTGGTCAGCAGCATCGACTGCTTGGCGTTGGTCGGGCAGCCCATGCCGCAGTAACCGAGGTTCCAGCAACCCTTGACGTTGCGCTTGATGACCCCGACCGGGATGGCGAGCTTCTCGCCACCGACCACCAGCACCTGGTTGTTCGGGTTCGGCGGCGTATCCCAGGGGCGCACCCACAGCTTGTGCTCCATCACGGCGAACCAGGAACTCATCGAGTGGGCGCTGAGTTGCCGCAAGCCGAACTGGCGTTGCCAGAAGTCGAAGACCTCGGGCGGCGTGCGGAAGCTGCTGGTCCAGTTTACCGTCGTCGAACCACCGACGCAGCGCCCCTGCAGAATGTTGATCGCCTTGTCGGCAGTCTTGCGCGAAGCCGATTCCTGATACAGCTCGGGATAGGCATCGGCTTCGCGCATCTTGAAGTCGGTCGACGAGCGTAGCGGCCCTTCCTCGACGAGAACGACGCGCAGACCGGCGTCGCTGAGGATGTCGGCAGTCACTCCGCCACCGGCGCCGGTACCGACGATGACCACATCGAACTCGTGCGTCTGGCCCCTGGGGAGCGTCGATGCGTCAATGTGCTTCCAGCCGGAAGCCAGACCGGTCTTGATCGGATCGAGCATCAGAAATACCCTTTTGGTGGACCGGGATAGCCGATGGCATCCCAGGTTTCGGGACGTGCGTACCAGGCTCCGAAAGTCAGGTCGTGCAGCGCTCCATAGGCGGTCTGCAGCAGGTTGAGGCGGCTCGCTCGCCAGGATTGCAGGAATTCGCCAACCTCGGCGACGCTGGCTTCTCGCCATGGCTTGCCGACACCGGCAAGCATGAAGCGCGCCGGCGCCAGCACCAGCAGGCCGAACAACTCGCCGATCTCCTTCTGGGCGGCCAGCGGCAGGCCGGCGACCTCAACGGCGATGCCATCGACGGTCAGGGCCACCTGCTGGCGGCGTTGCTCATGGTCTCTTGGCAGCGCACCTTCGAGCATCGCGTTGCATAGCGCGCCGAGCATCTCGCGCTCGCTGTTGCTCAGGCGGCGTGCTCCGGCGGCATTGAGCCAGCCACAGAACGAGAGCAGGAGACTTCCGGCAATACCAGTCTTGATGAATTGGCGACGGGACGGAATCATCGCAGAAGGATCCTCGTCAAGCGCTCGAACAGGCCCCGGTAAGGCGGCTTGAACAGGCCGATGCCGGACAGCCGGGACTGCCGAAAAACCCCTTTCCTGACCGAGAAGGTCTCGAAACCGGCGAAACCGTGATAGCAACCCATGCCGCTCGGACCCACACCACCGAAGGGCAGGTCGTCCTGTGCGATGTGCAGAATGGTGTCGTTGATCGTCACTCCGCCGCAAACCGTTTCATCGAGGATGCGCTCGATCGCGGCACGATCGTTGTCGAAGTAATACAGCGCCAGCGGGCGCGGCCGGCCGTTGACGAAGGCTATTGCCTCGTCGAGATCGCGGTACGGCCGCAGCGGCAGCAGCGGGCCGAAGATTTCCTCTTGCATCACGCGCAACTCGTCACCGGCGTCAAGCAGCACTACCGGCGGCAGGCGCCGCCTGAGTGGGTCGGCAACGGCAGCTGCTGCCAGGTCGACAATCTTCGCTCCGGCCATTCTGGCCTCTTCAAGGCAGGCCGAGAGGCGCGCATACTGGCGCTGATCGACGATCGTCGAATAGTCTGCGGTTTTCTCGATGTCGGGATAGCAGGCGGCGACGACGCTGCGTGCCTGATCGATGAATGCCTGCTCCTGTCCGGCCGGCAGCAGCACGTAGTCGGGAGCGATGCAGGTCTGTCCGGCGTTGAGGCACTTGCCGACGATGATGCGCTCGACGGCACGAGCGAAGTGGGCTGGGGACAGCGCGGGACCGATGATCGCCGGTGACTTGCCGCCGAGTTCGAGCGTCACCGGTGTCAGGTTTTCTGCCGCGGCACGCATCACCTGGCGGCCGACCGAAGTCGAACCAGTGAACAACAGATGGTCGAAGGGAAGCTGCGAAAATTCCCTGGCCACCTTGACGTCGCCCTCGACCACCGACAACTCGTCTTCAGCGAAGTATCTGCCAACCAGCTCGGCGAACAGCGACGCGGTCGCCGGGGTGATCTCCGACATCTTGACCAGCGCCCGATTGCCGGCGGCCAGTGCTGCTGCGAGCGGTGCCGCGGCGAGGAAAATCGGGTAGTTCCAGGGCACCATGATGCCGACGGCGCCAAGCGGCTGATGACGCACTTCCGCCCGGCCCGGCTGAAACCACAGCGAAACCGAACGCGCCTGTGGCTGCATCCAGCGCCGCAGGTTGCGGCGCGCATGGCGGATCGCTTCGTGACTCGGAAAAAGCTCGAGCAGGCGTGTTTCGGCAGCCGAACGATGGCCAAAATCGCGGCCTATCGCGTCGGCGATCGCCTGCTCGTTGTCGAGCAACAGCCGATCGAGTGCCAGCAGGCGGCGATCGCGCAAGGCCCGATCCGGATGTGGATCGCTGCGTGCCGCCGCCTGCAAAAGGGAAAAGCGCCTTGCCAGGGTATCGGGATGAGGCATTTGCCGCTCCTTTCCAGGGTTCTGTCGGATCACAGTCTAAGCTCTGCAAGCGATACCCGTTAGGGGAAGCCCTCTAAACAGATTCTGCCTGACGATGCATAATCCTTGGCCATGGACAATTCGACCGTCTCGATCGAAAAACAGCAGAGCGCCGCGGCCCTACGGCAACATCTGCAAACGGCGAAGCACCTGCGCCAGCAAGCCAACCGCGAGTCTGCGGCAGCGCAGGATCGTTTGCGCCTGCGCGAATGGCAGGCCGGGCGACTGGCCCGTACGCATGCCGACCTGCTGGCCAGCGCGCGTTTCGGACAGGCAGCGCAGTTCTTTCTCTCCGATCTCTACGGCCCAAAGGACTTCAGCAGCCGCGACGAAGAGGTCGAGCGCATTTTGCCGCTATTGATCAAGATGTTGCCGGGCTCGGCGCTGCGCACCATCGCTCTGGCCGTCGAACTCGACGCGCTCTCCGAACAGCTTGATTCGGCGATGGTCGCCATTCTTTGCCGGATCGGGCAGATCAACTGCATCGACGAAGACGCCTATGCTGCTGCCTACCGGGCGGTTGCCTGCCAGCCGCAGCGCCAGCGTCAGATCGAGCTGATTCGCGAGATCGGTGAAGCGCTCGACAGGCTGGCCAGGAAGCCGCTGTTGCACGGCATGCTCAAGCTGATGCGCGGCCCCTCGTACCTGGCCGGACTCGGCGACCTGCACGAGTTCCTCGAACGCGGCTTCAATGCCTTTCGCAGCATGGGTTCGGCCACCGAGTTTCTCGACTCGATCGAATGCAAGGAGCAGAAACTGCTGAGCAAGCTCTTTGCCGGTGTTGCCAGTCCATTTTCCTGATCCAGGACAAGCTGCTCCCCCGACGCTGGCGCGCGCGAGGATCCACCCTGCGCACTCCGGTTCGTCATGGTCGATTCGTACACTTTGTGACACAAAACGACAAATACCACACAGATCCGCGGCATTTTTATCTATAGCATTGAATCTGTCGCCGGGGCCGANTCCNNCCAGGTACGAGGGGCCGCGCATCAGCTTGAGCAT
>NZ_SPMX01000070.1 GCF_012940005.1 Candidatus Accumulibacter contiguus
ACGCATGCAGGCACAGCGCCACTTCATCGAGCGCGCCTTCGAGAATGCGAAAGGTTGCTGTGGGATGGCCGACTACCAGGTACGCAAGTGGCGGGCTTGGTACAACCACATGGCGCTCGTCTGCGTTGCACTACTCTTTCTCGTCAAGGAGCGGCGGCAACACTCACCCTACGCCGAGTTACTGTCCTGTGCCGATGTCGTCGACATGCTCGTGGCGCAGCTCCCGGTGAAGATTCACGGTCGCGAAGACCTCGTGCGAATCATCGCCGAGCGTCATGCACGGCGACAAAGCGCCCGCGACAGCGCCTACCGAAGGCAGCCGCCAGCACCCAAAAATGCCATTAGAATCTGTTAATGTAGAAGTAAATAGGTTCCAGCAGCATCACAATGGCCCGCTGCGCCACCTTGTCTTCGAAGGAAGGAAGGAATGCCCAACCCGCGCTGGCCGCCATCCGCTTTGGCAATATAGTGCCGACGGACTGGTGGCGCTTGGTAACGGCCCGATTTGAGTCGGTCTATCAGACTGAGCAGGTTTTCCTGCAACTTCACTTCATACTCCTGCGCCGTCTGACCATCAACTCCCACCGCGCCATCTTTGCGCGTGCATTCATAGGCATAGTGCATCCACTCGTAGTCAATGTAATGGTTTAAGGAAGTCAATGCCATTTCGCGGGTGCTTCTCGCCAAGCTGGCTATTCGCTCCTGTTTCGTTGACACGTTGTCAGGTTTCAAAGCACCCTCCATGCTTCTCAAAAGCGATTCTGTACGACAGTGCCCCGCTTTTCTCGGTCGGGTTCGCGCGAGCCGCGTTCCCCGACGTCATCAGTACTATCAAGGCACTAAGACTTCCTGTGCCGAATACGGGGTCACTTATGGATTCGCTTCCCCGCTCCAACTCTTGTCTTCGTCGTTCGCTCCCTTGGCAGTGAAGACACCCACCAGGGCCTGGCCCAGCCCCGTGCTCAGGGCTGCTTGAGTTGGTCGAATACACAGGATCTCCCAGGTTCCTGGGCAATCCATCCCATACCTCTGCCCCGCTCTCAGATCCCGGCCGGCCCGCCGTTGCCTTACCTTGACGGCAACGTGGTGCTGTCCCCAGGCCCTTGACACTGAAGACGCCAACATTAGCGATTTCGAGACTCAATCACGCGGCTTTGATATCTGCTGCCTACGCTTCAAGTAGTGCGTTACCACACTCGCATGCAAGGCTCGCTTCCGGCTGGTGGTTAGCCTTTACCGGGCGGGAGTCGAACCCGCTGGACTACTACGAACGGTTTCCGTTTTTTCACTTCCTCCGTTCCCAGGCTTAGCCTGGCGCTACCAGGGTGCGCTCCGCCAGGCTGCATAGTGCCGCAGCCTGCCCTTGACCCGTCTCCGAGTCAGCAAGCCCCTCACGCTCGTGATTATTTATGACACGAAAAGAAGAAAAAGACAAACAAAGTCAAACCATTACAACACATCACTTTTGTCGACCAAATCCTGATCATCATCGTGATGGTACTTTGAACATCCATCACACATCGTGATTTGTCGACAAACCATGGAGTTATCGACAAGGCCATCAACTTGCCTGACCAAAGTGGGACGATTTCCCCTCAATGGAGATGACCGTGCTCACTTGATCAGACCGGGCATCGCCCAAGGCTGACGCAAGACGTGCTCGTCGTAGAACTTCAAGCCATACAGATCCAGCTTGACGGAACTCCACGAGTGCGACGCCACCAACTCGGTGAAGTAGTCCAGCAACTGCTGCTCGGACAGTGCATCGATTTGATGATCAAAGCGCTCGCCAATCCGCCGGATGGCGCGCGAGTAGGCCTCGATCGTCTTCGGCTGCAGACCCTTGAGCGTCAGGTGTTGTAGATGCCATTCGTAGTTGCGGGCAAACGTTGCTTCCGTTGATGTGCTCATCGTAAGATGACCTCCAGTTTCGTTAGGGGAGAGTCCCTCGGTTGAGGGGGAGGTCACATTGTGATGCGAGTGCGTCGCCACCGGATCCTCCGCACAGCGGCTTCGTCCAACAACCGGTTGCAGCGGACGGTCCGCTGCGCGGCCCGCTGCTGAACCGGAGCGTTGGGGGTCTTGAGTGCATCGCGCCACGAAGAAGGTTGCCAAGTGGTACGGAGCCTGGGCGCTCGCCTTGGTCACTATCGCGGCTCTCGGCAACTCCTTCAGTGGTCACGGCGAATACGGTATCTCCACTCATCTCTGGCTTACGATCACTGGCCTCCCGCTCTCTCTTCTCTCGTGGTATCTCCCGAACGGCACCGTCTTGGGCGTTCTGGCTGCCGGTCTCATCGGCACAGGCCAGTGGACGGTTGTTGCCGAGGCCAACGCCCGTTGGGAGGCATGGCGCCAAACGCATGTCCCAACAAGAGCACCGCTGCTGTCTCCGCGCACGAAGTTGCGGCTCCTTTGGGTAATGGCACTTCTTTCTCCGCTTGCTGCCAGCTACGGTCTGCTGTCCGTCTACTTCTATGCTTGGCTTAACGCCACTGGTTCTTGGTCCGCCGAGCGCGCTTCCCTCTGGTCTGGCGTTGCGTTCGCCTTCTTCTGCGTCTTTGGAGTGGTGTCGGTTGTTACCATCAGGTTGCTTCTGCGGCACTACAACAGTCTCCCACGCCTTCCCGATCGAGACGAAGTGAAAAACCCATGACTGTTTTCGCCCAGACCCCCAACCCCTCCGGCAACCGGACCGCCTGCAAGCTGCGCTTGCAGGTTCACTCCGGCCTTCGGCCTCCGCCGGCAGGTTACGTCGAACGTTCGGCCTTTCTTCCACCAATGAGAAGCCTCAAATGAGAAGTACAAGTTTCGGTTTCGGTACCGTCAGGATTATTTCTTCGGTCATGCTACTGGCGTCGGTTCTCCTTTCTGGTTGTTCCGATCCCAAGAGCTATGAAGTAACGAAACTGACTGAGGAGCCGCGCAAAGAACTTGGGCAGAAGCTCACCTCGGACGAAGGACAAAAGCTGGCTGGCTGATGAGGAACGTCATCACGGGAAAAGAGCCGCCCGTTGGAACGACGGTTGCTATGGCACAAAATGAAGCATGAGTGGATGACCTTCAAAAACCGGACCGCCGAGATGCTTGAGGCAGATGTCGGTAAAATCCTGGACGGCTTTGGCTCTGATTGTCGGATGACTTTTTGCTAACCCCCCGTTGGCCGGTCAAATTCCCCCACCTTTGGTCACTTCAAAATCCCCCACCCTGAAGGTCGCGTGACGGAGCAATAAGGCCCCGTTTTTGGCGCTTTCGGAGTACCGCCCGGCAGGACGTAATCTTCCCCCTTCGATTATTGAAGGGAGTCTGGAGTGAACGTCTTGAAGCCACATCTGCAAACCACGGTCTTCACCCTGCTGGCCGCCGGGAAGAGCCAGCACGAAATTGCCCGCATCACCGAAATCGATCGCAAGACGATCCGCTGCCTGGCGCGGCGTTTTTCGAGCGAAGAGGCAAATTCCCCCGGGGTGGCCACCGGCCCTCTCGGTCAAATTCCCCCACCCCGACCACCGGCGCCGAGCCGGCCATCGACTTCCGCCTGCGAGCCTCATCGCGCCTTCATCGAAGCGCAGTTATCGCTTCGCCGCAACTTCACGGCGATCTACCAGGACCTGGTCGATCAGTTCGGCTTTGCCGCCAGCTATAACAGCGTCAAGCGCTTTGCCGGGACGCTGATCGCACGCGAGCCGGCCCAGTTTGACCGACTGGAATTCGCCCCCGGCGAAGAGGCGCAGGTCGACTATGGCGAAGGGGCGCTGACGCTTCACCCCGGTACCGAGCGCTATCGCCGGCCGCGTCTGTTTGTCATGACCCTGCGCTATTCCCGGCGTAGCTTTCGGCGGGTGGTCTGGAAGTCCAGCCAGGAAGCCTGGGCCAGACTGCACGAGCAGGCCTGGCGGTATTTCGGCGGCAGCAGCCAGTACGTGGTACTCGACAACCTGAAGGAAGGGGTCATCAAGCCCGACTTGTACGAGCCGCAGCTCAACCCGGTCTACGCGGCCGTACTCGCGCATTACGGCGTCGTGGCCGACCCCGCACGGGTCCGGGATCCGAATCGCAAAGGCAGCGTCGAGAACGCCATTCAGCATACCCAGAACACGGCGCTCAAAGGCCGACGCTTCGCCTCGATCGAGGAGCAGAACGCCTTCCTCGAACAGTGGGAGACGCGCTGGGCAGCGCAACGCATTCACGGCAGCGCCAAGCGCCAGGTCGAGGCGATGTTCCAGGAGGAACGTCCGCTGCTCAAGCCCTTGCCTTTGCAGGGCTTCGCGTATTTCACCGAGTCGCTACGCACGGTCTGCGACGACAGCTGTGTACGCGTCGAGCACAGCAGCTATGCCGCCCGTCCGGCGCCTATCGGCAGCCGTGTGCTGGTCCGCCTGTTCGAGCAGCACCTCGAGATCCGCGATTTCCAGTCACAGGCCTTGCTGCGTACCCACCCCCGGGCGACGCAACCGGGCAGCGTGATCTTGCCCGACGAGGAGCGCCCTTTCAATCCGTCGCGGGAAACGCGTCGCATCTTGACCCAGGCCAAGACCATCGGCCCGGCCACCGAGCAGTTGTGCCAGTGCCTCTTTGAGCAAGAGGGGCGCGTTGGTCAGCGCCGCCTGTGGGGCATCGTCAGCCTGGCCAAGCGTTACCCCCGCACGCTGATCGACCGTGCCTGCGCGATGGCCCTGCACGACGGCGTGCGCAGCTATCCACAGATCCAGGCGCTCACCGAGCGCCTGCTCAACGAAGCTCTGGCCGATATCGATACCCCGGTGCAGGGGGAGCTGGCGTTGACCCAGGACGACCGTTTGATTCGCGCCGCCGAGGACTACGGCGACCTGTTCTCCCTTGGCGCTCAAAAGAGCGCCGCTTTGTCACTTCCCCTGGAGGATTCCAAATGAGCATGACCCTGAACGAGATCGAACGTGCGCTGCGCGACCTTCGCCTGTCCGGCATTCGCGCCACCCTGGAAACCCGCGTGCTGCAAGCACAAGCGAATCAGGCGCCTTTCCTGGAAACCTTCTCGATGATTCTGCAGGATGAACTGGACCGGCGCCGTTCGCGTTTGCTGGATCGCCGTTACCAGCAGTCGGGTCTGGACGAGCGCGCGACCTTGACGGACTTCGACTGGCGCTTCAATCCGAAGCTGCCGCGGCAGGCGTGCTTCGAGCTGCATACGCTGAAATTCGTCGCCGAAGGCCAGAACGCGCTGATCATCGGCAAGCCGGGCACGGGCAAAAGCCGGATCGCCAAGGCGGTGGCTTACCAGGCGACCCTGCAGGGCCTGGATGTGCGGGTGCTCGAGGCCGACAGTGTCTTTGCCAGCTACGCGCTGTGCAGTGGCGCCGATCAGCAGCGGCAACTGCGTCCCTGGCTCGACGCCGACCTGCTGGTACTGGACGATCTCTTCCTGGCCCGGCGCATCAGCGACAGTGCGGGCGAGTTGCTGCAAACGTTGGTTCATCAGCGTTACAAGGCGCGCCGCAGCCTGGTGGTGACCTCCAACCGGGTGGTCCAGGACTGGGGCAAATACCTGGGCGACAATACGATGGCCAGCACGATTCTCGACCGGCTGATGCATCGCTCGCATCTGCTCGAGTTTGAAGGCCACAGCTATCGGCTTAAAGAGGCGGCGACGCGCTTCGCACAGCAGCCCTCAGATCGCTGATGCGCCGCTTCGAACCCACGGCCGGCGCTTGCTTTGGCGACCTCTTGCGCTCATCCACCACGCTTTGGGGCGCGGCCCCAAACCCCGCGTTCGCCACGTGGCAGCCGCCAGGAGCGTGGGGTCGCTACGCGCTGTCAAGCGGCTTTCGCGGCATAAACGGGCGGCAAACAACGCCGCCCATTTATTCCACGGTCCACTTGACAGCGCTTCGCTCCCTCCGGCCAGGATCAGCACTGCCACAGCAAACTCGTTCCCCTTGAACTCACCCCAGCGTTACGCAGTAACGAGCGCACAAGCCCGTTACTGCGTAACGCAATCTCCGGAGACAAATATGGCCAAGACCGCCGCTCAAAGACAAGCCGCCTACCGCGCCCGTCGCCCTCATGCCGGCGAGGACGGCAACGGCGAACGCCGCCTCAATCTGTGGGTCAGTACGCACACCGATTTGGCCATCGAACGATTGGCTCGCCGTTACTGCGTAACGAAACGCGAGATCGTCGAGCGCTTGGTCATCGCCGTGGATGATCGCATCATCGCCACCCTCGATATCGATGCACCCGAGTGGGATCAGTACTTCACCGCCGCTTCCGTTACGCAGTAACGGACTCCTAATTCACCAACAACGGCGGGTAAAAAACCGGCCCGCCGCCATCGACTGCATTACAATTTCTACGGTCCTGCCTGGGGGAGTTTGGGTGGCCATAAGTGGGGGAGTTTGAAGTGACCAACGGGGTGCTAACCGCTTACACGAAGCCGGCATTTACGCTGGCATTCTTGCTGACACTCACTAATTACTTGATTTTTTGGTGCCCCCACGCGGAATCGAACCACGACCTGATGATTACAAATCAACTGCACGACCTTCATGCTACGGGGGCACAGAGAGTGTCACTGGTGCGAATTATAGCCGACCTTGATGCTTGCTGGATCATTTTGAGCTTCTCGGTCAGGCACGAGCAGCTGTTCTTTGCGTCGCAATCCACTGTTAGAATGCCCTGACTGATTATTCGGTAGAATGCTATGCCATCCCCCTCGAACCCCTCGGAAATTGCTCGCGAAACCCTTCGTCTGCTGGCTTCCAGGCGCATTTCTCCCTCTCCCGAGAACTATCGGGACATCTATAACGAGATTGCGGGCACCTCCGGCAATCTCGCAGAAAATTTCCCCAAACGCGAGCTGCAGGCGCTACAGACCGCCCTACCCAAAGAGACCGCCGTTCAGCAAAAGCTGGTGAAGCGATTCGAACAGGCACTCAAGGGCAGGAACTGGGATGAGCTTCGCGACGGTATTGCCGAGTTGGTCAAGCAACTTGCCAATGAGCACGAGTTGCCCTGGAGTGATTTGTTCCGCGACTTCCTGCGCCAGTGGGAAAACAAGCAAGCAGGACTGACCGTGGCGCGCAAGCGGGAGGCGATCGAGCGAGTGCTGGTGGCCGCTGCAGGCAATAGTGAGCTGCTGTTCGGACGCCTGCAGGGTCTGGTGAAGTCGTGGGCAGGCAGTGCACCGGCAGACGGGGACATCCCTCTGGTGGATCCCGGAACCATCGCGATGCCTGAGGCCAGTTTGCCGCTCGTCGGCGACATCGTCGCAGACAGTGCCACGCGTACGAGCGAATTGTCGAGCGATCTGCGCGATCTTTTCGCGTATACCTTCGAAGATCTGGTCACGACACAACTCGTGGATGAACCGGAGCTGGCGGCCGATGCCCGCATGCTGGCGCACAAAGTTCGCTGCGCCACTTCCCCTTCCGCGCAGCAAGGCTTGCTGGCTGGCATCAAGCGCTTTGCATTCCGTCTGGAGATCCTGGCCGAAGACCGTGCCGAACTGCGTGCGGGCTTGCTCAATCTATTGCAATTGCTGATCGAAAACGTGGGCGAACTGGTCACTGAAGACCGCTGGCTGGCGGGGCAGATCGACATCGTCCGCGACATCGTTGCCAGCCCTTTGAACATCCGTTCCATTGGCGATGCCGAGGGCCGGCTCAAGGAGGTCATCTACAAGCAGAGCCAGCTCAAACGCAGCCTCAACGAAGCCAGGGAAAGCCTCAAGCAGATGCTGGCCGGGTTTGTCGACCATCTGGCAGAATTTGCTGATTCGACCTCTGACTATCACGACAAGATCGAATATTGTGCGCACCGGATCAGCATGGCCGAGGACATCACGCAACTCGAAGATGTGCTCGCCGAAGTGATTCGTGAGACGCGCATCATCCAGCTCAACGCTCAGCGCTCGCGTGACGAGCTGCGCGCCGCGAAACAGCGCGTCAGCGAAGCCGAGGCGCGCATCGGCGAACTGCAGGTGGAGCTCGACCGCGCCAGCACACTGGTTCGTCATGACCAGCTGACCGGTGCACTCAACCGCCGCGGTCTTGAGGAAGCATTCGAGAAGGAAGTCGCGCGTGCGCAGCGTCGCCAGTCGACCCTCTGCGTGGCCCTGCTCGACATTGACAACTTCAAGAAACTCAACGATTCGCTCGGCCACGACGCCGGCGACGCGGCCCTGATACACCTTGCCACCGTGATTCGGGAGACGATGCGTCCGCAGGACACGGTCGCCCGCTTTGGTGGCGAGGAGTTCATCATCGTACTGCCGGATACGTCGGTCGGGGATGCGCAGACAGCCATTGTCCGCCTGCAGCGTGAACTGACCCGACGCATTTTTCTGCATAACAACGACCGCCGACTGATCACCTTCAGTGCCGGGGTGACTGACCTGCAGCCCGGTGATACCCAGGTTTCGGTCACCAAGCGAGCAGACGAAGCCATGTATATGGCCAAACAGTCAGGAAAAAACCGGGTAATGATCGGCTGATGGGAAAGCGCCGGCAGCGTGCTCAGCCGTGGAACAGGCTCCTCAGGTTAGTTCACAGGCTACCGGCGATGGTCTGCCAGCCAGATACTTGAGTACTTCTCCGGCGGCCAGCAGCCCGAAAGGAGCGGTCACGCAAACCGATGAACCAAAGCCGGCACAACTCAGGCCGCTCAGCGTCTGTGGCTGCTCGCAGGAGTTGCTGCGCTCGGGGTAGCATAATGGTTCGCTGGAAAATATGGCCGGAACCCCGAATTTCTTCTTCGCCTCGCGGGTAAATCCATACTCTTTCCGCAGGAGCGAACGTACTTTGCAGAGCAGCGGATCCTGGATGGTGACCGCAAGATCGGCAATCTGGATGCGCGTTGGATCGATCTGGCCGCCGGCAGCGCCGGTGGTGATCAGCGGCACACCACTGCGTTTTGCCCAGGCGATCATCGCTGCCTTGGTGCGCACTTGATCAATGGCATCGATGAGGTAATCGAAGTCTCCGTCAAGCAGTGCGTCAACATTCTCCGGCGTCACGAAATCCTCGATTTCTCTGAGCACGCAGTCCGGGTTGATGGCTCGGATCCGTTGCGCCATGGCACTAACCTTGGCCTTGCCGAATTCGCCGTCGAGTGCGTGCACCTGACGGTTGACATTGGATTCGACGATCATGTCGAGATCGATCAGTGTGATCCTGCCGACCGCCGAACGCGCCAGTCCCTCTGCCGCCCATGAACCGACGCCACCGATGCCGACGACCGCGATATGCGCTTTCTCGAAACGCTGCAAGGCATCCGCACCATAGAGGCGGGCGATGCCGCCGAAGCGGCGCAAGCGATCGACAGGTGTTTCGCTCATTGCGTCTCCGGGGTTCGCCGGATGCTCCACTGGCATGGCTCGATCGATTCGCGCGTACCTTGCTGTCGGCAAGCGGCGTTACTGGTCTGGCTGTGCATGGGGCGTATTTCCGGCAAATGGTACTGCCGAGTGTAACCGAAAGCCGGGGTGCAAGTGCATGCCGCCCAGGGCAATATGGCAACCCTCGCGGTAGGCAGTCAGGCACGTTCCGGCAGCGGTTTGTGCGCATGCAGATCGTGGTGTAATTGTCCGAATTCAACTCGCCGCAAGAGGCCATGCTGGGCTAAACTTGCGGTTTTTTTGATCAGGAGTTTACATGCCCATTGTCACCACACCCAGTGGCTTACAGATCGAAGAGATCATTGTTGGCAGCGGTCCCACCGCCAGCGCCGGTCAGCACGTCATCG
This sequence comes from Candidatus Accumulibacter contiguus, assembly GCF_012940005.1. Lineage (GTDB taxonomy): Bacteria > Pseudomonadota > Gammaproteobacteria > Burkholderiales > Rhodocyclaceae > Accumulibacter > Accumulibacter contiguus. The sequence continues at coordinate 9,721 of NZ_SPMX01000070.1, forward strand.
TGCATTACACGGGCTGGCTGGCCGATGGCAAGAAATTCGATTCGAGCGTCGATCGCAACGAACCCTTCCGCTTTCCGCTCGACGGGAAACACGTCATTGCCGGCTGGGAAGAAGGTGTGCCGGGGATGAGCGTCGGCGGCATCCGTAAACTTACCATTCCCGCCGATCTCGCTTACGGTGCCCGTGGCGCTGGAAAATTGATACCGCCAAACGCGAAGCTGGTATTCGAGATCGAACTGCTCGACATCGCCTGAGGATGGCCGACAGGCCACGCAGGACGTCCAGTCTGCTACCAGGGACAAGCGCTTCGGCAGCCTTCGGCCGCCCCTTGCCACACGGCGGCACGACCAGGCAAAAACCGGCGGCAGCCCTTGCCGCCGGCGCGCCGGACAGGAACGAAGCGCAGCACCAGGTCAGCGCCGGCGCAAAGCGCTCCACGGCTGCCCCGGTTCCGGCGGGTAGGGTGCTGCCTGACGGCGTACGCATCTCCAAGCTGATGGCCGAGCGAGGCCTGTGTTCGCGCCGCGATGCCGATGAATACATTGCGCGTGGCTGGGTTTACGTGGATGGACGGCAGGTCAGCGAACTCGGGACGCGCGCGGCTCCAGGTGCCGTCATCACCCTCAACCGGCAAGCGCAGGCGAATCAGCAAAGCCGGCTGACGATTCTGCTGAACAAGCCGATAGGTTATGTCTCGGGTCAGCCGGAACCTGGCTGCAAGCCGGCGGTGACATTGATTCGACCAGAAACACAGTATCGCATGCCGGACACGCCGGCCTTCCATCCGGCCTGCCTGAAGGGACTGGCACCTGCAGGCAGGCTGGACATTGATTCGACCGGCCTGCTCATCCTGACTCAGGACGGGCGAGTGGCACGCCAGTTGATTGGCGAAAACTCGATGATCGACAAGGAGTATCTGGTACGCGTCGAAGGCCATCTCGATGCCGGAGGCCTGGCCCTGCTGCAGCACGGGCTCAGCCTCGACGACCGCAAGCTGAAGCCGGCCCAGGTCGCATGGCTCAACGACGATCAGCTTCGCTTCGTTCTCCATGAGGGGCGCAAACGACAGATCCGGCGGATGTGCGAGCTGGTCGGGCTGCACGTGACCGGCCTCAAGCGCGTGCGCGTCGGGGCAGTCAGACTCGGCGACCTGCCGCTCGGTCAATGGCGCTTCCTGCGCCCCGACGAAAGGTTCTGATGGGTTCTGACGGAACGCATCTGGTCTGCCGATCGTTCAGAGAAAGACCGGCTCGGGCGTCAGTTCAACGCCAAAACGCTCGCGCACAGCGGCCTGCACGGCCTTCGCCAGAGCGATCACCTCGGCTCCCGAAGCGCCGCCGCGATTGACCAGCACCAGCGCCTGCTTCTCGTACATCCCCACCGGGCCGAGGTTGCGGCCTTTCCAGCCGCTCTGTTCGATCAACCAGCCGGCGGCGAGTTTGACGCGGCCATCGACCTGCGGGTAACGTGGCAGACCCGGAAACCGGTTGGCCAGTCGCTCACCGGCCGCCGCGTCCACCAGTGGGTTGTGGAAGAAGCTGCCAGCGTTGGGCAGAACCGCCGGATCGGGAAGTTTGCGGCGGCGGACATGGGTCACTGCTGCAGCGATTTGCCGGGCATTCGGGTTGGCGATCTGTTGTTGATCGAGCTCGGCAGCCAGGTCGGCGTAACCGGTCAGTGGCTGCCAGGCTTTCGGCAGGCGGAGAGTCACGTGCGTGACCACCCGACCAGCGTCGAGGTGCCAGCCCTGTTGTTTGAAGACGCTGTCGCGGTAGGCAAAGCGACAGGCTGCGCGATCGATGTGCAGCGTCTTGCCGCTTTGCATGTCGCAGGCTTCGAGCGACAGGAAGCGATCGGCGATTTCCAGCCCGTAGGCACCGATGTTCTGGATCGGTGCTGCGCCGACCGTGCCGGGGATCAATGCCAGATTTTCGAGTCCCGGCCAGCCCTGCTCTAGGGTCCAGCGTACCAGTTGATGCCAGTTCTCGCCGGCACCGGCGCGCACATACCAGGCGTCGTCATCTTCGGCGAGCAGTTGTCGGCCACCGATCGCCATGTGCAGCAGCAGACCGTCAAAGTCGCCGGAGAGCACCAGGTTGCTGCCCGCCCCGAGAACGAAGCGGCGAGGCACGCTGCTGCCGGTGAGTCGTGCCAGTTGACCGGCAGCGGTGATCTCGGCATAGAACGCGGCCCGGCCGGGCAAGGCCAGCGTCGTCCGCTTTGCCAGATCGACGTCACGCTTCACGAAATCCGGCAGTTGTCGGTCACTCATGAATGACGTTCTGCGGCGCCTGTGCTCAGAGCAGCGGTGCCAGCCAGCGTTGCGCTTCGCTGACGCTGAAGCCGGCGCGCTGCGCCCAGTCTTCGAGCTGGTCATGGGCGATCTTGCTGACCGCAAAATAACGCGCCTGCGGGTGCGCCAGATAGAAACCGGAAACTGCTGCCGCGGGCGTCATGGCGAAGGATTCGGTCAAACCCATGCCGGCATTGCGCGGTGCATCGAGCAGCTCGAAGAGCGGACCCTTGGCGGTATGATCGGGGCAGGCCGGATAGCCGGGCGCCGGCCGAATACCGCGATAGTCCTCACGGATCAGCGCTTGGCAGTCGAGAATTTCGTCACTGGCGTAGCCCCAGTAGTCGCGCCGTACTTCTGCGTGCAACCATTCGGCACAGGCTTCGGCCAAGCGGTCGGCGATCGCCTTCAGCAGAATCGAACGGTAATCGTCGTGGGCGGCGGCGAATTCGGCGAGCTTTTCCTCGATGCCGAAACCCGCGCCGACGGCAAAGGCGCCGATCCAGTCCGGCGTGCCGCGCTCGGCCACATAGTCGCTCAGGCAGTAGTGCGGCTTGCCCGCCGGGCGCTCGTGCTGCTGGCGCAGGTTGTGCCAGCTCAGCAATTTCTCGCTGCGTGATTCGTCGGCATAGATTTCGATGTCGTCACCGACGGCATTGGCCGGGAAGAGGCCAAAGACGGCGTTGGCACTCAACCACTTCTCGCTGACGACTCTTTCCAGCATCGCCTGCGCGTCACTGAAAACGGCGCGGGCGGTCGGGCCGACCACGGCATCGTCGAGGATCTTCGGGTAGCTGCCGGCAAGATCCCAGGTCTGAAAAAAAAGGTCCCCAGTCGATGAAATCGGCGAGGATCGCGAGGTCGACATTGCGCAGCACGTGCAGCCCCGGCTTTTTCGGCACCGCCGGTCGATAGCTGGGATCGTTGTTCCACACGAAGCGCTTGCTGCGTGCCGTTTGCAGCGTCACCAGCGGGATGCCCTTCTTGTTGGCGTGCTGTGCGCGCACCTTGGCGTAGTCGGCAACGATCTCGTCCCGAAAAGCAGCAGCATGGTCGATCGAAAGGAGGCGGGTGACAACACCGACCGCGCGTGAGGCATCGGGGACATAGACCACCGGTCCGGAATAGTTCGGCGCGATCTTGATCGCCGTGTGCGCACGGCTGGTCGTTGCTCCACCGATCAGGAGCGGTACCGGCGAGCCACCATCGACCACGGCGGCAAATCCGAGACGCTCCATCTCGGCCGCGACATGGCTCATTTCCTCGAGCGACGGGGTGATCAGGCCGGACAGGCCGACGGCCTGTGCAGCATGCTCCCTGGCAGCGTGCAGGATCTTGTCGCAGGAGACCATGACGCCGAGGTCGATGACCTCGTAGCCATTGCAGCTCAGCACCACGCCGACGATGTTCTTGCCGATGTCGTGTACGTCGCCCTTGACCGTGGCCATCACGATCCGGCCCTTGCTGCGGACACCGGTGCGCAGTTTTTCGGCCTCGATGAAGGGAATCAGGTGCGCGACCGCCTGTTTCATCACTCGTGCCGACTTGACCACCTGCGGCAGGAACATCTTGCCGGCGCCAAAGAGGTCGCCAACGACGTTCATGCCATTCATCAATGGACCTTCGATCACCGACAGTGGTGGCTTGCCTTCAGCTTCCAGCGCGGCGCGGCATTCCTCGGTGTCGGCGACGACGAAATCGGTGATTCCCTTGACCAGGGCATGCGAGAGACGCTCTTCGACCGGCAGTTCGCGCCAGGCGAGGTCGGGGCCGCTGTCCCTGGCCTGGCCTTCGCGCACCGTCTGGGCAAATTCGACCAGCGCCTCGCCGGCATCGGGGCGGCGGTTCAGGACCACGTCCTCGACCTTCTCGCGCAGCACCGGGTCGAGTTCGTCATAGACTCCGAGCATGCCGGCGTTGACGATGCCCATTGACAGTCCGGCCTGGATCGCGTGGTAGAGGAAGACGGTGTGGATCGCTTCGCGGACCGGATCGTTGCCGCGAAACGAGAAGGAGACATTGGATACCCCTCCGGAAATCTGCGCACCCGGCAGGTGCGCGCGAATCCAGGAACAGGCCTCGATGAAGTCGACGGCGTAGTGGTTGTGCTCTTCGATGCCGGTGGCGATGGCGAAGATGTTCGGGTCGAAGATGATGTCCTCGGGTGGGAAAGCCGCCTGTTCGGTGAGCAGCTGATAGGCGCGCGCGCAGATTTCGGTCTTGCGCGTGTAGGTGTCGGCCTGTCCGCTCTCATCGAAAGCCATGACCACCACCGCCGCACCGTAACGGCGCGCCAGCCTGGCCTGGCGCAGGAATTCGGCCTCGCCCTCCTTCATCGAGATCGAGTTGACGATGCCCTTGCCCTGAATGCACTTGAGACCCGCCTCGATGACCTCCCATTTCGACGAGTCGATCATGATCGGTACGCGTGCGATGTCCGGTTCGCTGGCGATCAGCTTGAGGAAGCGATCCATGGCCGCTTGCGAATCGAGCATCGCTTCGTCCATGTTGATGTCGATCACCTGCGCGCCGTTTTCGACCTGCTGGCGGGCAACCGCCAGCGCAGCGTCGAAGCGGCCTTCGAGAATCATGCGGGCGAAGGCACGCGAGCCGGTGACGTTGGTCCGCTCGCCGACATTGACGAACAGCGACTCTTTGCCGACGTTGAAGGGCTCGAGACCGGACAGGCGCAGTTTTCTTTCGATCTGCGGGATGGCGCGCGGCTTGACACCAGCAACACGGCTGGCGATCGCCGCGATATGTTCGGGCGTGGTGCCGCAGCAGCCACCGACGATATTGACGAAACCTTTCCTTGCCCAGTCGGCGATTTCGGCGGCCAGTTGTGCAGGTGTTTCGTCGTAGCCGCCGAAAGCATTCGGCAGGCCGGCGTTCGGGTGCGCCGAAACGAAGCAGTCGCAGAGCTGTGACAATTCCTCGACGTACTGGCGCAACTCGCCGGCACCGAGGGCGCAGTTGAGCCCGAAGCTCAGCGGGCGGACATGCTTCAGCGAGTTCCAGAATGCTTCGGCGGTCTGCCCCGAGAGGGTCCGTCCCGAGGCGTCGGTGATCGTTCCGGAAATCATCACCGGCCAGCGGCGACCGGTCTCATCGAAGTGTCGTTCGATGGCAAACAACGCCGCCTTGGCGTTCAGCGTGTCGAAAACGGTCTCGACCAGCAGGAGGTCGGCACCGCCATCGCAGAGTCCGCGGATGGCTTCGGCGTAGGTGCCGACCAGTTCGTCGAAGCTGGTATTGCGGTAGCCGGGGTCATTGACGTCCGGCGAGATCGAAGCGGTGCGCGAGGTCGGCCCGATGACGCCGGCGACAAAGCGGGGCCTGGCCGGATCCCTGGCGGTGAATTCGTCGCACACCGCCCGTGCCAGTTGCGCGCCGGCCACGTTCAGCTCATATACGATGGCTTCGAGATGGTAATCGGCCTGCGAGACGCGGGTCGAATTGAAGGTGTTGGTTTCGATGATGTCCGCGCCGGCAGCCAGATACTCGGCATGGATCGCGCGGATGACCTCTGGTCGAGTCAGCAGTAACAGGTCGTTATTGCCCTTGAGATCATGCGCATGCGTCGCGAAGCGACTGCCACGATAATCCGCCTCCTGCAGACCCTGGCGCTGAATCATCGTTCCCATCGCGCCGTCGAGAATCAGGATGTGCTGTTCGAGGCGGGTTGTCAGTTCGGCAGTACGGTCGGCTTGCATGCATGGTTCCTTGTTTCGTTTGCTTGTTTTTTCGTTGATTCAAATGCGCGGGGCACTCACGTAGCGTGCATCGCGAGTTTCGATGTGGTGGATCAGAAAAGCCAACAGTTTGCGCGTCTGTCCGGGGATCAGTTCCTTTTCGCCTATCCGGTAGGTGTCGACCATGGCCGCCAGCGTGTCCAGCATTTCTGCGTGGTCTTCGACATGCTCGTCGAAGCCCTCATAACTGTCGAGCCGCATCAGCAGTTCTTCCGACAGGAAATGTGTTTTGCTGTACTCCAGCAGGGTTTCCAGGATCTGGCCGATTTCCTCGCTGCCGGCACGTGCCTCGACGGCAGCGCACAAGGCATCGATCAGGCCAAGCTGGACGCGGTGCTCGCCGTCCATGATCGGGTTCAAGCCCGGGAGGTGTCCATCATCGACCTGCGACATGAGCTATTCCTCAAAAGTTGCGCTGAAAATACCGACCGGCAGCATAGCATGCCGTCCCAGTGCCAGCGCGGCTTACGCCTCTCCGACCACGACGCGGTGATCGCCGTCGAGCCGATACACCGGAATGACCAGGTTGGCTGGCGCCGGTCCGCTGCGGAAGACGCGTCCGGCCAGATCAAACTTCGAAGCATGGCAGGGGCACAGGAACTGGCCGCGGACGCCCGACCCGCGGCGCAATTGCGGCGTGCAGCCCTGATGGGTGCATTGCCCGATGGCGACGAAGACGTCGGGGTGCAGCGAGCGATGGCGGTTGCGGCAGTTTTCGGGTTGCAGCGAATGCTCGCCATGCGGGTCGATGAGTTCATTTTCTTGATCGGCCAGCGCTGACACCTCTTCGGCCGTTCGCCGCAGAATCCAGAGCGTGCGACCCTGCCAATCGAGGACGCGCAGCTTTCCTGGCGGCAGGTCCGAAAAGTCTGCAGCAACCGGGCTGCCGCTCGGAGGCTGTGGTCTTTCCCCGAGATAACGGGCGACACCGACGCTCGCACCGACGACACAGAGGCTTGCCAGCATCTTCCGGCGACCGCTTTGCGGACTGCGGATCGGATCGTCATTCATGGCAGCGTTGAACAGGCTACACGCAATCGGGTGTGCATGATGCCACTCCTCTTCAAAACTGACTGGGAAAGTGGCGCAGCGCCTGGACGATTTCGTCGGCAGTCGTCGGTCTGACCAAGCGTGCCACTTCCTGTCCCTGTGCCATGAAAATCAGCGTCGGCCACAGCTTGACCCGAAAGGAACGGCCAAGACGGCGTCCCGGACCATCCTCGATCTTGACATGCTGCAGCTTCGGGTAGGCCGCCAATGCGGTTTCAAGCAGGGGCTGCGCTGCGAGACAGTAACCACACCACGGGGCTCCGAATTCGATGAGCGTCGGGCCTGGCAGCGAATCGATCTGCGAACGCGATGGTTCGGCTGTGGCAAATCGCCGGTTCATGCGGGTCTCCTGTTCTGGTGATTCATATGCTGCCGGCGTCGCGCAAGGCGCTGATTTCGGCGGTTGAGTAGCCGAGTCGCAGGAGCGTTTCGTCGGTATGTTCGCCGAGCGTCGGTCCCAACCATTCGGTGCTGCCCGGCGTCTCCGACAGCTTGGGTACGATGCCCGGGATCTTGAAAGGCCTGCCATCGGGCAGGGTGGCCGATTCGATCATCTGCCTGGCCAGATACTGCGGGTCGGCGAAGATGTCGGCGACCGAGTAGACGCGCGAGGCCGGGACTTCGGCAGCGGTGAGGACGGCGAGTACTTCCGATTCGTCGTGCGCTGTCGTCCAGGTGTCGATGGCCGCGTAGAGCTCGCTGCGGCGGGCATCACGACCGGCGTTATCGGTGAGTTCCGGGTCCTTGGCCAGATCTTCGCGACCGATCGCCTCCATCAGGCGCTTGAAGATCGCGTCGCCATTGGCACCAATCGTGACATGCTTGCCGTCGCGGGTGCTGTGCGTGTTCGAAGGGGTGATGCCGGGCATGATGTTGCCGGTACGTTCGCGAACGAAGCCGCAGACGTCGAACTCGGGCACCAGCGATTCCATCATCGCGAATACCGCTTCGTACAGCGCGACATCGACCACCTGCCCACGCCCGCCTTTGCCATCGGTGTCGCCCCGCTCCTTGTGGCGCAGGGCCATCAAGGTGCCGATCACTCCCCATAGTGCGGCAATCGAATCGCCAATCGAGATTCCGGTCTTGACCGGTGGCCGATCGGGAAAACCGGTCACGTAACGCAGTCCGCCCATCGATTCGCCAATCGCTCCGAAACCGGGTTGCTGCGCCATCGGGCCAGTCTGGCCGAACCCCGAGAGACGCAGCATCACCAGGCCGGGGTTGATTGCCGACAGGGCATCCCAGCCGAGCCCGAGCTTTTCGAGCACGCCGGGGCGGAAGTTCTCGACGACGATGTCGGCCTCGGCGACGAGCTTATGGACAATCTCGCGCCCCGCCGCATGCTTGAGATTCACCGTCAGCGATTTCTTGTTGCGCGATTGCACATACCACCACAGGGATGTGCCTTCGTAGAGTTTGCGCCACATGCGCAGGGGGTCACCGCCATCGGGCGATTCGATCTTGATCACTGCGGCGCCGAATTCGGCGAGGATACGCGCGGCGAAAGGGCCGGCAATCAGGCTGCCGAGTTCGATGACCGTCAGACCGGCGAGTGGTTTGTTCGATGGATTCATGAGGGATCAGTCCTGGAAGAACAAAGCCCCCTTGCGGGGGCCTTGTCAGTATGGCAGTAATAGTACTGGCCTACATGCGGGCAATCATCGCGTCGCCGAATTCGGAGCAGGACACCTCGGTGGCACCTTCCATCAGACGTGCGAAGTCGTAGGTCACGACCTTGTCGCCAATCGCCGCTTCCATCGCCGTGATGATCAGGTCGGCAGCTTCGGTCCAGCCGAGATGACGCAGCATCATTTCGGCAGAGAGGATCAGCGAACCCGGGTTCACCTTGTCGAGGCCGGCGTATTTCGGTGCCGTGCCGTGCGTGGCTTCAAAGCAGGCGTACTGGTCGGAGATGTTGGCGCCCGGAGCGATGCCGATACCGCCGACCTGTGCTGCCAGTGCGTCGGAAATGTAATCACCGTTCAGGTTGGTGGTACAGATCACGTCGTATTCCGCCGGGCGCAGCAGGATTTGCTGCAGGAAGGCATCGGCGATCGAGTCCTTGATGATGATGCCGTTCGGGAGCTTGAGCCAGGGTCCACCGTCGATCTCGACACCGCCGAACTCGTTCTTGGCCAGCGCGTAGGACCAGTCACGGAAGGCACCTTCGGTGAACTTCATGATGTTGCCCTTGTGCACAATGGTCACCGAGCGGCGCTTGTTGGCAATCGCGTACTTGATCGCAGCGCGCACCAGGCGCTCGGTACCGTCCTTCGAAATCGGCTTGATGCCGATGCCGGAAGTTGCCGGGAAGCGGATCTTCTTGACCCCCATCTCTTCCTGCAGGAACTTGATGACCTTGCTGCAGCCATCCGAACCAGCTTCCCATTCGATGCCGGCGTAGATGTCCTCGGTGTTTTCGCGGAAGATCACCATATTGGTCTTCGAGGGATCCTTGAGTGGCGAGGGGACGCCGCGGAAGTACTGGATCGGACGGACGCACTGGTAGAGGTCGAGTTCCTGGCGCAGTGCCACATTCAGCGAACGGATGCCGCCACCGACCGGGGTAGTCATCGGCCCCTTGATTGAAACCGAGTATTCCTTGAGCGTGTCGAGGGTCTCGGTCGACAACCAGACATCGGAACCGTACATCTGGGTCGATTTTTCGCCAGCGTACACTTCCATCCAGTGGATCTTCTTGACGCCGCCGTAGGCCTTAGCAACCGCCGCATCGACGACCTTGATCATCACCGGTGTAATGTCGATGCCAATGCCGTCGCCTTCGATGAAGGGGATGATCGGGTTGTCGGGAATGGCTTCCCCCGGAATGATTTTCTGGCCGCCCTGCGGGATTGTGATCAGACTTGCACTCATGCCAACTCCATATAGTGTGGTTTGCTTGTGGCCGATGCGGGTGCCGACAGCGGCGCCGTGCAGCTCCCCGCGGTGACTCGGAACCCGCAGATCGGACGATGCTGCGTACGTGGGCACGCTGGATCTGTCTGAAGCAAATTCGCCGGCGGCACCACTCGCAATTATGTCGCAAATGCAGACGATCTGCCAGCATATTCCGGACCAGGAGAGCGCCCGAACTGCCCGCCTGCCGCCATCGTCCGCGGCTTGGTGCGGCGCAGCACAGCGGATGCTACAATCGTTCCACATCAGACCATCGAGCTCAATTCATGGACATATCGACTGTTGCAAACGTGCTTGCCCAACGCATCGCCGAGGCGATGATCGATGGCTTCAACCGGCACTATCGACTGATCCGTCTCTACGGTCAGCAAGCCAAGCTGCTGTTCGAAAGTGCCGACTGGAAGGGCGTTCATGACGCCGTTCGCGAACGGATTCGTTCCTACGACGACCGTGTCAGCGAGACCGCCGAGCTGCTGTGTGCCAACTTTGGTGCCGCTTCGCTCGACGATGCCACCTGGCAGCAGCTCAAACTGCTCTACATCGGACAACTGATCAACCACAAGCAGCCCGAACTCGCGGAGACCTTCTTCAACTCGGTGTGCTCGAAGATCCTGCACCGCACGTATTTCAACAACGACTACATCTTTGCCCGGCCGGCAGTTTCGACGGAGTATATCCAGTCCTACCCGCCGACCTACCGGAGCTACTACCCGACGCAGTCCGGCCTGCGCAACACGGTCAGACAGATCATCGTCGACTTCGACTGGCAAAGGCCCTTCGAGAATCTCGACCGGGACGTCGATTACATCCTGCGCACCGCTCGGAAGCGTCTCGGCGACTGGCCAAACGCCGAGGCCAACGCGCAGATCCAGGTTCTGCACTCGGCTTTCTACCGCAACAAGGCGGCCTATCTCTTCGGCAAGGCGATCAACGGCCATGACGATTTTCCCTTTGCCATCGCGGTCGTGCACTCGCCGGAAGGCCAACTGGTGGTGGACACGATCCTCCTCGACGGCTGGCTGATCAGCGTCCTGTTCTCCCTGTCGCGCGCCTATTTCATGGTGGATATGGAAGTTCCTTCGGGCTACGTGGCCTTCCTGCGCAGCATCATGCCGAACAAGCCGCCGTCGGAGATTTACACCATGCTGGGCCTGGGCAAACAAGGCAAGACGCTTTTCTTCCGCGACCTGAAGCAGCACCTTCGTCATTCCGAAGATCAGTTCATCATTGCACCGGGGATTGCCGGCCTGGTCATGCTGGTGTTCACCTTGCCGTCGTATCCCTATGTGTTCAAGATGATCAAGGACGTCTTCGGGGCTTCGAAGGAAATGGACCGGGCAACCGTCAAGCGGAAATATCTGTTGGTCAAGCAGGTGGACCGGGTCGGTCGCATGTCGGACACGCTGGAGTTTTCGCATGTGGCGCTGCCAAAGAAACGTTTCTCGACGGAACTGCTCGAAGCGCTGCATACCCTGGCGCCGTCCCTGCTCGAGGAAGAGGGCGAAGACCTGGTGATCAAGCACCTCTACATCGAACGCCGCCTGACTCCACTCAACATCTATCTGGACTCGGCGACGCCGGCGCAGATCGACCACGCCGTGCTCGAATACGGTAACGCCATCAAGGAACTGGCCATCGCCAACATCTTCCCGGGCGACATGCTCTGGAAGAATTTTGGCGTGACCCGCTACAACCGCGTCGTTTTCTACGACTACGACGAGATCGAATACATGACCGATATCAACTTCCGGGTCATTCCGGAAGCACCGTACCCGGAAATGGAGATGTCCGGTGAACCCTGGTATTCGGTTGGCCGAAATGATGTCTTTCCCGAGGAATTTGCCAGCTTCCTGCTCGGTTCGCCGAAGGTGCGTTCGGCTTTCCTCAAATACCATCGCGCTTTGCTGAACGTGAAGTTCTGGAAGAGCGCGCAAGACAAGATTCGCGCCGGTCATCTCGAGGATTTCTTCCCCTATCCCGAAGATCTGCGTTTCTGCAAGGCTTTTGCTGCGGGCTGAGGCACGCATACGCCTTCCGCTATAATCATCTTTATTTGATCAGGAAAACCGGCATGGGCAATCGTCTCTCCAAAATCGTGACTCGCACCGGCGATGCGGGTACCACCGGCCTCGGTGACGGCACCCGGATTGGCAAGGACAGCCTGCGCATCGAGACGATGGGGCAGGTGGATGAACTCAACTCGATGATCGGCCTGTTACTGACCGAAGAAATGCCGGACGACATCCGGCAGGCCATGCTTCGCGTCCAGCATGACCTCTTTGATCTCGGAGGGGAATTGTGCATGCCGGGAATGAACGTCATCGGCGAGGCACATATCGATCGACTCGAAGACCTGGTCGAGCAGTTCAACGCCGATCTTTCGCCGCTCAAGGAATTCATCCTGCCCGGTGGTACCCGCGCCGCTGCCGTCGCGCATCTTGCACGTACCGTCTGCCGCCGCGCCGAGCGTTGCATCGTGCGCCTGGCAGATGCCGAAACGGTTTCCGATTTTGCTCGCAAGTATCTCAATCGCCTCTCGGACCTGATGTTTGTTCTGGGCCGCTCTCTCAACAAGGCCGGCGGGCGGGCAGACGTGTTGTGGGTGCAGGCGAGGAATCGCGACAGCGACTGAGGGCGCGCCTGCGCTGGCGTTAGCTCGTCATCGGAGGCAATACATCTTTCATGGAGTATCTCAGCATGGCGATCGGCATTACGGTCATCACCACGGCCAACCGCGCGCGGCGCTTTTTCCAGACCGACGCGGCTAGTCTCGAGCAGATTTTATCGAGCCTCCAACGCAGCGCTCAGCTCTTCTCCGGCACTCCGCTGATCATTGGCTCTGCGGGTCGGACCGAAGTGTTTGCCGCAGCGGCGATCGCTTGCCTGGAGATCGAAACGGCTCGCGACCTCAGCGGCTACCTGCCCAGCCCCGGCAACCTGACGCTGACGGCACTGACGCCCGAACAGCGTGCCGAACCGTTCGCAGGCTATCTCGAAGGAGAGCATTTCACGCGGCGGATCGAGTTTTTCTTTACTGGCGGTCATGTCTTGTTTACCCTCGCCGAAGGCGTTCGCAAGCCAGCGCTTGCCGAGCGCTTGATGAACCTGACCAGTCTCTTTGCGCGTCCGATAATCACCTATCGCCTGGCGCAAGGTGGCATCGGCCTGATGAATCCGCAGGCCATGACTCGCTTTGTGATCACCCCCGGCGTGCCCGACCTGCCGCGCGATGCCTGGCTTGCCGATGCTGCATAGGATCTGGGATCTGGCGGCAAGGACGGAAAACCCTCCGGCCAGCGGCTGACGAAGCCGGAATGGGCTAGCGCATTCCGGCTTTTCTGGTGCATGCACGGGCCCGTTTGCTGATGATTGCCGGTCATGCACTGTTACGATGGCGTTGCGATGCTTGCGCTATACTTGCGCGCGGATATTCGTATGTCAAAGGAAAAGCACAGAGCATGAGCGAACGCGAAATTGACCAGCAACTGGTCGAGCGCGCCCAGGGCGGTGACAAACACGCGTTCGAGGTACTGGTTGCGAAATACCAGCGCAAGATGGCGCGCCTGTTGTCGCGCTTCATTCGCGATCAGGCCGAGATCGAGGATGTTGCCCAGGAGGCATTCATCAAGGCCTATCGGGCGCTGCCCTTGTTTCGCGGTGACAGTGCGTTCTACACCTGGTTGTACCGGATTGCCATCAATACGGCCAAGAACTATCTCGTTGCGCAGGGACGCCGCGCCCCGACTTCGACCGAATTTGACGCGGAAGAAGCCGAGGGTTTCGAGGATGCCACGCAGTTGCGCGACATCAACACGCCGGAGAGTCTGCTGCAATCCAAACAGACTGGTGCTACGATCAACGCGGCGATGGCCGCCCTGCCGGAGGAATTACGTAGTGCGATCCTCCTGCGCGAGATCGAGGGCTTGAGTTATGAGGAAATTGCCGAGGCCATGAGTTGTCCGATTGGCACGGTGCGTTCGCGGATCTTCCGCGCCCGTGAGGCGGTAGCCGAAAAGTTGCGACCGCTTCTCGACACCTCGCCGGATCAGCGGTGGTAACTCGATCAAGGATTCAAGGGTATATCGGCGAGAGAGAGGACTGATGATGACGGATGCCTGGGGAACGGTGACTGCCGTGGATGATCAGCATGCAAGCATCCACATGGACGAAATTGGTTGTGGTCGCTGCGGGGAGCCGGGAGGGTGCGGGGGCAAGCATCTTGGCAAGCTGTTGTGCGGCACGCCGCGCACCGTCCGGGTACGGAATCCTGATCATTGTGGAGTCGGTGCGCGCGTGCGGGTGGCGGTGGCCGAGGGTTCGCTTGGTCGCAGTGCGCTGTATGCCTATGCTCTTCCTCTGCTGGCGCTGTTTGCCGGGGCGCTGTCGGGGTCGGCCTGCGGCGGCGAACTGGCGGCAATCGGCGGTGCCGTCGTCGGTCTGCTGGTCGGCTGGCTGGGCTTGCGGCGAGCGCAGCGGCAGATCCTGCGTGATCCCCGTTGGCAGCCTTCGATCCGGCCTTGATTTTGCCCAGGATGCCCGCATATTTCTTGCCATTCAATGACGTTCAGGAGGCTTTTGCTGCCATGAAACAATTGCTTGTGGCTTTCTTTTTTACGGTCTTCTCGGTATTGGCGCAAGCCGACAGCCGAGGACTGCCTGACTTCACCGAACTCGTGGAGAAGCAGGGGCCGGCAGTCGTCAATATCAGTACCACCCAGTCGCTGCGCAGCAATGGGCGGAATGCACAGCCGTTCCCCTTCGATGAAAATGATCCGATGTTCGAGTTCTTTCGGCGCTTCATTCCCCGCCAGCCGGGAATGCCGGGAATTCCCGGCGTCCCGCGCGACTATGAAAGCCGATCTCTTGGTTCCGGGTTCGTCATCAGTTCCGACGGTTATCTGCTGACCAATGCACACGTCGTGGACGCAGCAGACGAAATTCTCGTTCGGCTGACCGACAAGCGTGAGTTCAAGGCGCGGGTCATTGGCACGGACAAGCGCACCGACGTAGCGCTGATCAAGATCGAAGCGACCGGTTTGCCGACCGTTCGTCTGGGGGATCCGGG
The DNA here is from genome assembly GCF_012940005.1 of Candidatus Accumulibacter contiguus. Taxonomy (GTDB): domain Bacteria; phylum Pseudomonadota; class Gammaproteobacteria; order Burkholderiales; family Rhodocyclaceae; genus Accumulibacter; species Accumulibacter contiguus. Next base: position 24,800 of record NZ_SPMX01000070.1, read on the forward strand.
TGTCCTCAAGGTCGGCGAATGGGTGATCGCGATTGGCTCACCGTTCGGTTTCGAGAACAGCGTGACGGCCGGCATCGTCAGTGCCAAGGGACGCTCTCTTCCGCAGGAGAACTACGTCCCCTTCATCCAGACCGATACGGCGGTCAATCCGGGCAATTCAGGCGGACCCTTGTTCAACATGAAGGGCGAAGTGGTCGGAATCAACTCGCAGATATACAGCCGGTCGGGCGGTTTCATGGGGATCTCCTTTGCCATCCCGATCGATGTGGCGATGGAAGTGCAGGCGCAACTGCGCGCCACCGGCAAGGTCAGCCGCGGTCGAATCGGTGTTGTCATCCAGGAGGTGACCAAGGAATTGGCCGAATCCTTCGGTTTGAGCAAAGCCCAGGGTGCAGCGGTCAATGCCGTCGAAAAGGGTGGGCCGGCAGAGAAAGCGGGCATCGAACCGGGTGATGTCATCCTCAGATTCGACGGCAGGACGATCGGCAGTTCCAGCGATTTGCCACGCATCGTCGGCAGTACCAAGCCGGGAAGCAAAGTGACGATTCAGGTGTGGCGCAAGGGAACTACACGGGATATTCCGGTAGTGATCGGGGAAATCGCTGAAGAGAAAGTCGCTTCCCGCAGCAGCAGAGGAGCGAAGCCAGCCGAGCGAACGGCCAATCGCCTCGGCTTGGTGGTGTCCGAGTTGACTGCGGAGCAGAAGCGCGAACTCAAGGTCAATGGCGGATTACTGATCGAGGATGTCCGCAACAATGCGGCGCGCGTCGATCTGCGGCCGGGTGACGTCATCCTGGCGCTGATCACGCGTGGCGAGAATGTCGAAATCAAGAGCGGCGAACAGTTCAACCGTTTGCTCGCGCAGTTCGACAAGTCGGCCAACGTGACCTTGCTGGTCCGCCGCGGCGAGTTGCAGACCTTCGTCACCATCAAGGGTCTGCCCGAACGCCGCACCGAATGAGGCCGGTGACGAAGCTGACGCTGGTCTCGCGTCGCTACTGTCATCTCTGTACGGAAATGGCAGCAGCACTCGAAACATTGGCGGCCGACTTCGGCGTGGCTATCGAGGTAGTCGACGTCGACGCCGACGCGGCGCTCGAAGCACTCTACGACGAACTCGTCCCGGTCCTCCTGCATGATGGTCACGAGCTTTGCCATTACTTTCTCGATGCCAGCAAAGTCCGTGATTATTTGAGCGAAATCCGCTAGAATCCGCGCCTTCAGGCAGTTCGACCCAGGGTGCCCGCCGCCGGCACCCTTTCTTTTCAGGGGCGGCTCGGTCGCGTGCAACACATTCGCAAGTGCTTTCTTCATCCCCAGCATTCAAGCGGGTTTCAGAGGGTTCCGGGTGATTGCGTTCCTGATCCTACCCGCATTCCTACCCGCTTTTTGTAGCGCTGCCCTTGTCCGATGGTTGGGGCTACGGTCTGGCTAGCTCCCTGGCTGACGATAGGCTGCTTGCCGGCGACTCATTCAGCAACTGCGCCCCTCAGTTCGTCACTGTGCCTCCACAAGGCGCGATCTACAGTCAGTCGACACCTTCGTACCCCCCCGCAAGCCTGAGCGCCCCCTGGGCCATCTCCTGCAAGCCTTGACGCCATCATTGCGCAGTGCACCGCTAGCAAGTGGTGTGCCAGTCATCTGACAGCACCCTATAAGTTCAGGCTGTGCATGGCTTGGCTCGATTCTCGCTTGAACTTGCCATTAGCATGGCGCGGTGCGATCAAGCAGGGGGGGCAAGGTGGCACGCGGCGCAGCAAGTGAAAAAGTCCGCGGTCCGTATGATAGTTGAGGGGCGCCCCATTGGCGACGCAGAGGCAATGCCCCTGGCAAGCCTGCACGCTGGCCCTGTACGCCTCGTTCTGCTGTGCGCCGATACCCTTGATTACCCCTGTGCCAAAGAACACGCCCTAGCCCCTGGGGCAGGCACGCCCCCGCAAGGTAAGCGCACCGCGGTGAAAAAGTCCGCGGTCTGTATGATAGTTGCGAGCACCAAAAGACAAAGCCGGGTTTCCCCGGCCAGTCGCAATTCTGCTACCCCAAAAAGAAAAAGCCGGGGGTTTCCCCGGCTTCGCGTGCTGCGCTGCTAGCGACTACACGCCAGTGTATACCATCGACTCTACAACAACATCGGCGAACTGATAAAGCGCGTAGCTACGTGCTGTAAGGTGGGGGGTTGAATGTATCGCCTCACTTTCCAGCCACGCCTCTGCTAAGTCTTCTTTCTCTTCGATGCTGTCTGCATGTATGGCTTTGTGCGCCGTTCTGATGTAGAGCAGTTCAGTATCGGTAAGGTGGCGCGCCCTACGCGCCAACGAAGCTTGCAATTGGGCATAGGTTACCGAGGATAGTGCTTTCCAGAAAATGTCAAACTGCGCGTCGCTCATGAGGGTAAAATGTGCATTAGCCATGATCTACTCCAAGTCAGTAAGTTGTGGTTAGCCAAGGCGAGAGGCGCTAACCTCGAACCTTGGCGTTTGTGCGTCTAGCACAACGCTATGATACCACATGGTACGCTAATGCACAACAAAAACAAGGCATTGCGTGGAAATAGTGCGCCAGTGCATGCATGATGTACGGCTATCGACGACACAGAATAAATGCCATAGGGGTACGGTGGTACGGGGGGTACGGTGGTACGGGGGGTATATCGGACCCAAGGGGGGTGGCAGGGTGGTGGGGCATATAAGTAGGTCGTTCAGAGCGCCCCCAATTTTTGGCCCTATATGTTAAGATCGTTACATATCCTTGTAGATGATGCGGTCATTCTGGCAACGACACCCCGCCTCATCCAGCGCCAAGGCGAGGTCAAATCCCTAGACCCTGGAAGGCTTCAGTACCGAAAGCGAGGGCTGACATGAAGCAGATACAGCCGGTGGCGAAGAAAAGTCGGAAGGTGATTGCTAGCACTGCATCTAGGAACCGCTGTTTGCAGCGACACAAGCCGGCTTGGTGCATTTTGTGCGGTCAGATCATCAAACCGGGGCAGATGCTTGTGCACAAGCATGACGTGCATGGGGAAGCCTTTTCAAGCTCCACTGTGGGTCACGCGCCTAATAGCCAGTATGTACGCTTCGTTCAAGCTGGTTCACCGGGGCTGAGGAAAAGTGGTAGCTGACCATCTTCTCGCGGGAAGGGGTTTCTATGCTGTTGGCGTCTTTCTTTGGACCGAGGGGGAAGGGCTATGGACAAGAAGTTTGCATACCATACCATCATTGTTGAGAGTTTCAGTCCGCACTCTACCGCTGGCAGACATGGCGAAGTCCATATTCGGCCTGCCGAGGGGCAGTTCTATCCGCAGCACTTGTTTGTCGAGTGCTCTCGTCGCCTAGTTACCGATTTTCCCGTTGGTACAAAATTCCGCATGAAGGTGAAGCTGACTGACAAGCTAGGTGGAGGGGAATTTCTTTATTCCTATCACGGGTGGCCAGTCGAGGTTGTAGAAAGGGCTTAGAGGAAAAACAAACCTGCGAATTTTCCCCCATTGAAAACAGTTCAGGAGTCACAGCGGTTCGGTGGAGCGTGAGGATAACTTCAATACTGGCATTCTCGTGAGTAATCACACGCGTTTTGAGGTTGGCAGTAAAGAGCCAGATAGTGTTGTCCTTGACCGCACCCATGGTGCTGGGGGGGATCTTCTCCGCGTACGGGAACTCGGCCGTCTGTCCAAGGATGCGTACTACCGGCCGCCGACCACTTTTCTGGGTGTACTTCTCGACCTCTGCAGATACATCTTCAGGCGCAAGACCGACCGCTGATGGCGGCAGCCGAAGCGCTGTGCTGGAAGAATCAGTAGCGCGGTTATGGGTCACTGGCCGGACGGTTTGCCTCCGGTGAGCGGCGTTGCTACCAAGGAGGTATGTGTTATGTATTGCGACCTGCCAAGGATCAACCTATGAACTTCGTGCGTTTCGTATTGGTTTTTGCCCTTTGGTTCTGCCATCCCCTCGTTGCCAAAGCCTTAATTGTGGTGGACTTCAACAATATGGCCAGAGACTCTAATGGGTTTATATGGCAAGACATTTATCCTATAGGCCCGAGCCTCAATTTAGGTGGTGGGTTCTTAATTGAAACCTGTGGATATAGTGGCCGTTGTGGCAGTGGCAACCTTATGGTGGCCGGAAAAAATAACATATACCAAGCCGATGTTGGAGGCGCTACGCTCATCCCTGCTCAGTACACTGATATTGTATTAAAACTCAGCCGAACCGACACGAAGCCGTTTAATTTTTACTCGATAGATATTGCGGGGTTTAACGGCGACGGAGGGGCAGTTGCGTTCACTTTTTATAGCACCCGATTACCCACAACTCATCCGTCATTGAAATAGGCGGCACGGCCAGCCTCCAGGGCAATGGCAAATGCCCTGACCTTCTGCATCCCTTCCCAGATCGCCTTGGGGCCGGGATGCCCGTCGTGTTTTCGCCCGAGAAAGCCGCCAAAGCCGGCAATCAGCCGCACCATCTGACCCAGGGGCGGGGGAGCATCCGGCGGTGGTGAGCGATGGGCGACGATCCAGGCGGCTTGATATCAAACACCACGTCACAGGGCAAATCGGGGCAGTCCCGGCCCCAGGTAACCAAGGACAGGATGCGCCAGGCGATAATCAGGTAAATGACCAAGGCGCGTTCCAGTCGCTCCATGCTGCCCAACTGCAGGGATTCTATCTTGCAGCCTGATTTCCAAATGCGGAAAAGAATTTCTATCAGCCAGCGGCGGCGATACCAATCAATGAGTTGTACGATGTCTTCGAGCGTTTCCGCCGTCCGATTGGTCAGCAATTTCCATTCAATGGGCTCCTCCCCAACCGGCGGGTTTTCTTCTCGCGCCAGGATCGCGGTCACGGTCACGACCGGCGCACCCTTGCGTACGGGCAAGGTGACCCGCTCCCGGTAAAGCGTTTGCCGCACC
>NZ_SPMX01000071.1 GCF_012940005.1 Candidatus Accumulibacter contiguus
AACTGCTTGAGGGCAAACAGCACCCCAAAAATCTCGCCGCTGGTCATCTCTCCCGACCAGTCGTCGAATTCGCCCTTCACCAGACGTTCCATGGCGACGATTCGTTCCGGTGCCCAGTTCGTCAGATTGGCGATGGTTCGTGTGCAGACTTTGCCTCCCTCGCGATAGGACTCGCGAAGCAGGATGGCCGGCCTGGACTTTCGGTTGGGGACGCGGGCGATGTACATGCCGACAATAATAGCCAATAGCACATTGTTTGTAAATAGCTATTATTATATTTACATGCCTACATTTTTGCCGATTTTCTGGTTTCTTGCCATGAATCAACGACTTACCTCAAGGGCTCCGGGAAGGTCCGTCTGGAAATCGCTGACGCGCCAGGCGAGGTGGCGGTTAATGCGGCAGGCGCGGTGCACGGGAGTGTTGACATGCGCTTGAGCGGCATAGCGCCGTGTGGGGTTCAATGGGCTCATGACCGCCTCCCACACACAGGCTCCCTGGAAACCACCCAGGCTTCGACCTCGGAGCGGAGCCAGCCTACCGCGTTTGCGGAAAGTTGGCGTCGGCGGGGGAACTTGCCCTGGCTTTCAAGCCGCCAACGGGTCGATCGAGAAAGTTTGGTAGCGTCTCGGACTTGACGCTCGCGCCAGTATTCGTGGGTCATCACTGTTCTCCAAGAGATTGAACAGTAGGAATACTATTGACACGCGCCGCGCTGGTCAGGGAAAAACCTGTCTTACTCAGCGCAGATTTTTCCCTCTCAGATTGCTGTTTTCTTGACTCGCTCCTCCTCGATATCTTTATCGTTTATGGCGCTGAGCATGCTTGCAATCAGCGCGTTGTTGTCGCCACCGAAGAGGTCTCTGTACAATCTTTTTTATCCGCTTGACTTGGTAGCGAACTGGGGCATCTCTACCGCCGTCCAGGCCATTGATGCGTCTTGGCCAAAAAGAAAGTTCATCTCTCACATCCTCGGAAAACGTAACCAGAAGGTCGGTTAGCAGAACCTGGCTGCCGTCTGTCGGGAATAACGCGGGTGCTCCAAGGCCCATTCGCTTCCTAACAAAGCCAGTTGCTTGCTCCATTGAGAAGCGCTTTAGCAAGTACCGAATGTTCAGCGCTGGCCCTAGAAAATCCTTGAAGCTCTCGATCATTTCTGCGATGTGGTCGACATCTTGGGCCAAGCGCGTCAACTTCTCTCTCTGTCTGCTCGGGCTTTCGACAACACGTCGCTTGGATACCCAGTGGAAGTGCAAGGTTTCCTCTAGAAGCTCAATAACGCGGCTCTGGTATTTGCTATCGTCAGCCGATTTACCGCGGTCCAACTTCTCCAAACCAAGGGCTACTGCGGGGTTGCTTAGGAGTCGCCAAAGGTTTCCGATGTCATCCTCCATCAGTTTGGGGAAATCATCGTTCTCCGGTTTCTCACCGTCCCGGCACTGTCTTGCCCAATTCTTTATCCATGTTGGCAGGCTGCTTGGAAAGCGATCTGTTGACAACGAATCTGTTGGTGTCGTCATTTCTGTTCCCTCACCAGAGTTTGGGTGAGTTCTATCAATTGCCCACCCCACTGCTCAAAAGCAGCCTTCCGTTCCTGCATGTATTCCTGGCGTTGATATACGCCAACAATGCCTTGCTGAACATGGTTCAAGCAGCGCTCGATGACGTGAGGCTCGACACCAAGATCGCCCATGCGGGATGCCATGGTCCTGCGGAGGTCGTGTGGCGACCATTCACCCCCTGCGAGCAACAAGCTTGCAGTCCTCGGCTTTCGATTCTTGAGCGAGTCAGCGCCGATCCGGTCGCGGATCGCCCTTGAGATGGTCTTGTCCGACAGGGGATTCTCGGTATTTCGGCCGGTCAGGAGGTAGGGACCGGCGCTGACCTTCTTGAGAGTGTTGAGTTGCTCCGTCGCGAATTGAGACAGGTGAATGGTGTGGCTGATGCCGTTCTTCGAGTTCTCCTTGGGTATGACCCAGAGCCCTTGCGTCTCGTTTATATCCGTCCAGCGGGCCTTGTGCAATTCTCCGACGCGAGCCCCGGTGGCCAGGAGTAGCCAGACCGCCGCTTGCATGCGCGGGTGCAGGTCAGACTCTTGGAGTTTGTGCGCCAGTTCCTGGATCTCGCCTGGAGACAGGTTCCGATCAGAAGGCGTTTCCTTGCCGCCGGCCTGCTTCTTGGAAAGGGCGAGCGTGGGGTCCGTGGTGACAATGCCGCGGCCCATGCCATGCCGGAACATCTGGCGCATCAGGGACAAGGCCACATTGGCCGTGCGCCGAGCGCCGCGCGCAAGAATCCGGTCAATGACCTGAACGATGTGGGGAAGGTGGACATCCTTGGCCCGCATGTTTCCGATGACCGGTAGCACATCGCGGCGGATGGCGGCTTCGACCGCACGGCCACCGTCCTTTCGGTGAGCGCAGAGGTACACTCGCTTCCAGTCTTCGAAGAGCGCTGTGATGGTCTTTTCCATGCTTTCCATCGCCTGTGTTGCTGAGCGCGCGGAGCGCTCATGCTCCTCCTTGACGACGGGGTCGAGGCCGGACCTCACCAGGTTGCGGGCTGCGTTCCGGTTTTCCCTGGCTTTGGCCAGGCTGGTGGCCGGGTAGGTGCCGCAGTTGTAGCGCCGTTCCTTGCCGTTGAACAGGAAGCGATAGTAGAAATTGATGGCGCCACCCTTCGAGTGGGGAAGAACGCGAATCCAGAGGCCGCCACCGTCGCCGAACAGTTGCTCGGTGTCTCCAGGCTTTACGACCCTCAGATGTTTGTCGGTGAGCTTGTTTTCAACCATGGTGATACTCCTGTCAAATTTGGACTCCTTGGCTGCTTGGTCGCGGTACGGTTCCAGGATCAGCGGTACGGTTTGCGGTACGGTTTCCCACCGGCAAGCGGTGAAACCATGCGAAACACGGTGCGCACAAGTCTAACGCTTGTAGGTTGATTTGAATAGATAATCTAGGTTATGTGCGAACGTACAGAAACCGGAAGAAACGGGAAACGTGTTTTATGGGGTGCAAGGGGTCCCGAGTTCGAATCCCGGCGCCCCGACCAATCGAATCAAACACATAGGCCGCTCTTCGGAGTGGCCTTTTTGCGTTCGCCGTGACCGTTGGTGCGGCTGGCTCGATCGTTGTTTGATCAGCGATCTGCGGAGCCGGCCGGCCAGCGGAATTGCTCCCGGCCATCGAAAAACTGGACGATTCGCTGGATTCGCTTGCGATCCTGATCGGTCAAGCGCGGCTTCTGCGTATAGGCCAGATAGAAACGCAAGCGCTGGGTGCGCGACAATCGCTGCCTGGCCGGCCTGTCCAGGCAGGCCAGATCCTTGATGATCCGGTAGTCAAGAACAACGCCGCGGTAGTAGCCACCGCTCGGACAGTCGATCAGATAGACCGTCGATCTGCCATCCACCAGAAGGTTGCGCCACTTGAGATCATTGTGTGCGAAGCGCGCTGCGTGCAGCGTTCGCGCGATGTCAGCGATCTGCCTGGAGACCTCTGCAACCCAGCGTCGGTCAGACAGGCGAGGATCGTTCCGATAGTTCATCTGTGCCAGATCCATGGTGTCGGGAATTTCCTCGGTCACCACCGCGCCGCGTGTAAAAGCACCGCAGCGACGCTCCAGCCCATAGGCCACCACCGTTGCCGTGGGGATTCCCCAGGCCCGAAAGGTCAGCAGGTTCTGCCATTCGGCACGTACGCGCGGTGGGCCCAGCCAACGACGCAGGCCGAACCAGCGGCGTGTGCGGTTTTTGCCGGAGCCGGTGTAGCGCTTGACGTAGTAGCGCTTCCCATCAATCGAGACGCGCAGCACGCGGCTCAACGAATCGTGGGTAATCAGCTCGCCGTCGAGCGCAAAGACGCGATCGATGTCGCTGAACGGGCAGACGGCTTCGCCTGTCGCGTAGTCGGGATTCAGAGTCCAGTCAATCATGTCATCTCATCGGCGGCGGACTATTCCGAAAGCACGATGCGGAGTATCACCGCCATGCACAGCAGCAGAATCGATTTCGCAGGCGCCTTGGCAAGGTGTGGGTTGTCGGGTTCATGAAGCAGAATTGCCGGAGGCACGATTATAGCCGTCCTTGCCAGGTCAGGGTTCGCCGCGGCCCAGCGGCCAAATCCTGGATTGACCGCAGTTGATGAGGGAAGCTATACTCCGCGGGTGCTGCGGGGTGTCCTATGCCAGCGCGACGAATTGTTGCTGGAAATTCCATGACCGAATCCGACGTTGCCTACGGCGCCAAGTCCAAGTACACCGAAGTCAAGGCCCGTGCCTACGCCAACCGGGACGCGCGGCGCAATATCCCCGAATTAAGACTCGTCGCTCGCGCCTTCCAGCTGATTCCGAAACCCGCCAGGTACTAGACGTGCCCTGTGGCGGTGGACGCGTGACGGTGTTGCTCGGCCAGCTCGGTTACGAAATGAGCGCGGGGGATTACTCCGATCCGATGCGCCAGATCACCCGCGAAACCACGGCTGCCAACGGATTGAAGGTCGAGATCTTCAAGGAGGATATCGAACAACTCTCGCAGCGGGATCAAAGTTTCGACGCCATCGTCTGCTTCCGTTTCTTTCATCACCTGCCCAACGCGGAACTGCGCCGTAAGGTCGTCGGCGAACTGTGTCGGGTCGCACGCCGGCATGTGGCGATGTCGTATTTCAATCCCAGGACCTTGCGCGCCTTGGAGCAAGAAATCCGCAAGTTGCGCGGAAGGAAACTGACGGTCTTCAACACGTCGCTCGCCGAGGTGTCCGCCTACTTTGCGGAATATGGTTTCCGGCTGGTGAAAAATTTCCGGCTCGACCTCATCAACAACCTGCATCTGGCCGTCTTCGAGCGCGCGCCGCGCTGAAGCCAGCGCGCCATGCTTCGCACCCAACGCACCTACCTCGCACCCGGGTGGGAGGAAGCATTGCGCGCCGCCGACTTATACTCGGTGGAGGCGATATTTGCCCTGACCGCCGGCACGATCGTCCGCACGAGCGGCAGCAGCGAAGTGCGGCGAATAAAGGCCCCCAGCTCCTCCGGCCCGGAATTCTTGTTCCTCAAGAAATATTGGGTCACTCGCTGGGCGCAGCTTCGCAGCCGGGTTTTCCGCGGGATGCTGTTTGGCGAGTCCATGGTCGAGCGCGAATTCCGCAACCTGTCCCGCTTGTGCGAATGGGGCTTGAGCCGGGCCTACCCTGTCGCTTTCGGCGAAGAGCGCCGCTGGGGATGGCTGTGGCGCTCGTTTCTTATCACGGCAGGCATTCCTGAACCGACCGGGCTCGACACTTTTATCCGTGATCAACTGCCTCTCTTGCCAATCGCCGAAAAGCACCGCGCTACACGCGATCTATTGATGGAGACCGCCCGGCTGGTAGGCGCGATGCACGCACGAAATTTTCTCCACCGTGATCTGTTCTGGCGCAACCTCGTCATCGCGAACAATGCTCTCGCCCAGCTTTCAGTCATTGACGCCCCACGTGGCCGCCTGCTAGTCCGTCCGCTGAGCGTGGCCGAACGCGCCGCTGACCTCGCGTGTCTGGATGCGGCAGCGCCGTATTATTTTTCCCGCCCGCAACGACTGCGCTTTTTCCTGGCCTACCGGCAGCAGAGCCGCTTGGATGCGGCGGGCAAAGAGTTGTTGCAAAAGGCGCTGGCCGCCGCTGCGCCGCAGCGCAGCCGTCAGCTCGATCATGTTCATGTCGCGCAGTAGCGCGCGCCTGCAATCACATCGGGAGAATGGGGCGGCCCGGCTCTGAACTGGCGACCTGGAACTGGCTGGTGTGGCACAGTGCCTTGGGCGAATTGCTCGACGTCGACCTCGCCGCGATGTCGCATAGGTGCCTGTACCGCTCCTCGGACGTCCTGATGAAGCATCGGCTAAGCGAATCTCGCCGACAGACCGCCATCGACGACGAGTTCGGTGGCGGTGATATACTTGGCTTCGTCGGAGGCCAGGAACAACGTCGCATGCGCGGTATCCCAGGCGTCGCCCATGTGGCCGAGCGGACACTGGGCGTCGCGCGTGCGGATCAGGTTGGCGATGTCGCCTTCCTCGCCATAGACGCGGGTGAGCGCGGCATGTACCAGCGGCGTGTTCATCAGTCCGGGCAGGACGCAGTTGGCGCGGATGCCATCGGGTGCGTGCCGGATGGCCATGGTCCGCGTCATCGCCACCATCGCCCCCTTGCTGGCTGCGTAGAAGCCGTAGTTGACGCCGGCCCAGCCGAGAACGGCCACCGAGGCATTGTTGACGATCGCGCCGGCGTGCTGGCGGATCATCACCGGCAGCACGTGGTGACAGGTCAGGTAGGCACTCTTGAGGTTGATGCTCATCAGCCGGTCCCAGGTCGCCTCGTCGAGTTCCGCCGGACCGCCGACGACGGCAATACCGACGTTGTTGACCAGGATGTCGATGCGCCCGTAGGTGTCGAGTGCCGTCGCCACCAGGCGCTCGACATCGGCGGCGCGAGCCACATCGGCGACGACGCAAATGCCGGTTCCCCCTTCATCGTCGATGATTTGCTGCGTCGCTGCGCCCGCTTCGGCATCGATGTCTGCGCCGACGACCCTGGCGCCCTCGCGCGCGAACAATACCGACATTGCCTTGCCGTTGCCCCATCCCGGCCCGATCGAGCCGCTGCCGGTGACGATGGCCACCTTGTCCTGCAGGCGTCCGCTCATGATCCGTTTCCTCCTTGCTGAGTCCAGTGGCGCCGCAATGCGGTCTTCAGCACCTTGCCGTAGTTGTTCCTGGGTAGCGCTGCGACAAATATGTAGTCTTTTGGCCGTTTGAAGCGGGCAATCGAATCCAGGCACAGGCGATCGAGTTCGGCGATCGGTGCCGAGACGCCCGGCTGGCAAACGATGAAGGCGACCACTTCCTCGCCCCACTCGGCGTTGGGCCGGCCGACCACCGAGACCTCGGCCACTGCTGCGTGCCGCAGCAGTACTTCCTCGACTTCGCGCGGATAAATGTTGGCGCCGCCGCTGATGATTACGTCCTTGGAGCGGTCCTTCAGCGTCAGGAAGCCGTCGGCATCGAGGCTGCCGATGTCGCCGGTATGCAGCCAGCCATTGCGCAGCGTCGCTGCCGTCGCTTCCGGGTTGCGCCAGTAGCCCTGCATCACGGTTTCGCCGCGTACGAGTACCTCGCCGGTGGTGCCGGCAGGCAAGGGCTGGTCGTCGGTATCGGCGATGACGACCTCGACGACGCTATGCGCGACACCGACCGAAGCGATGCGTTCGCGATGGCGCGGGTGAGCGCGATCTGCCAGGTGCCGGCGCGACAGCGCGGTGATCGTCATCGGGCTTTCGCCCTGTCCGTAGATCTGCACCAGACGGTCGCCAAGAACATCGAGCGCACGCCGGATGTCCTCGAGATACATCGGTCCGCCACCATAGACGATGGTCTTGATGCCGCTGCAGTCGGCGTCCTGGTCGGCGACATGGTCGACCAGGCGGCGGACCATCGTTGGTGCGGCAAACAGCGACACCTGGCCGAAGTGACGCGACAGCGACAGGATCTCTTGCGCGTCGAAGCCGCCCGATTCGGGGACAACATGGCGCGCGCCGACCAGCACATGCGCGAAGTTATACATGCCGGCGCCGTGCGACATCGGCGCGGCGTAGAGGATGCTGTTGGATGGCGTGGCCTGGTCTACGTCCGGGAAGTAGGTCAGGGTCATTGCCAGCAGGTTGCGCTGCGAGAGCATCACGCCCTTCGGCTGGCCAGTGGTTCCCGAGGTATAGAAAAGCCAGGCCAGATCGTCGGGTGCGCGCGCTACGATGGCGATCGGGTCGGTGCTGGTCAGTCGCCGATAGGCGGCGTCGTCAACCGAAACGATGCGCAGGTCCGGATTTTTCTCGCGCCAAATGCGCTCCTCTTCGCCCAGATCGCCAGCAACGAACAGCAACGCAGCCGCCGAATCGTCGACGATGAAGGCGACTTCACGCGCGTGCAACTTGTGGTTGATCGGCACGGCCACCAGGCCGGCATGCCAGATGCCGTAGAGCAGTTCGAGGTACTGCGGGCAATTGGCCATGAACAGCGCGACCCGATCGCCAGTCTGCAAACCCGGCAAAGCGCGCAGACCGCCGGCGATCGTCGCTGCACGGCGAAACCATTCGCCGTACGAGTACAGTTCGCTCTTGCCGAGCGCGACCGCCGGCTGCTCCGGGAAGACCCGGGCGGTGCGGGCGAGCAGATGCGCGAGATTCATGGCGGGAAGACCACAGGGAACAAGCGCGCCACCATACCCAAACGGTCATGGCTTGGTGAGACACCCCGGATGATGAAAGCCTGACCGTTTCCCTCTCCCCCGACCCCTCTCCTGCGAGTGGAGAGGGGAGATTCGTGAGTCGCTGACGCGACTTTCATGGGAAGTAGGTGGCGCCCTGTATACGGCAAGGTCTGCGCTCAGCCCGGATCGGCGAGCAGGAAGTTCTGGACGATGCGCACCTGTGATTCCTCGAGGAACATCGGCGCATGCCCGACCGCCGGCACTTCGACGAGCTGGGCCTGCGGCCCGCGGGTCGTCATCTCGGCGGCGGTATCGTGCAGCAGGATGTCCGATTGCGCGCCGCGCAACACCAGCGTTGGGCAGCGGATCGCGTCGTACATCGGCCAGAGGTTGATTTCCTTGGCTTCGAGGAAGGCCTTCTGATAGGGCTGGGCGATAGCGCGGTCATAGTTCATCTCGAAGCCACCGTCAGGTTTCGCACGTGTGCCGACGACGGTCATGAAGCGCCACTGCGCGTCGGTGAGGGCGCCAAACGGCGCACAAACAGTGCGCACGTAGGCTTCGGCTGTGGCCAGATCGGCGAAATCCGGGGCCTTGCCGAGATATTCGCCAATGCGCTGCAGGGCGTCGATACCGATCGTCGGTCCGACGTCGTTGAGCACCAGTCGGCTGATTGGCGAACCCGGCAGGCTCGAAAGAAACATGCCGATCAGGCCGCCCATCGAAGTTCCCAACCAGTGCACCGAGTCGACAGCAAGGCGGGCGATCAGCGTCATCATGTCGTTGGCGTAGATGGGCAGGCCGTAGTCGTCGGCGACGAACAGGCGATCGCTGCGCCCACGCCCGACGACATCCGGGCAGACGACCCGGTAATCGTTGGCCAGGGCGTTGGCCAGTACGTCAAAATCGCGGCCGTTGCGGGTCAGGCCGTGTACGCAGATCAACACGCGTGGATTCGCCGGGTCGCCCCACTCGACGTACGCCATGCGGTGCAGGCCATGTGGTCCCAGGCAGCACACCGAAGCCTCACGCATCTCGTGCAGACGACCGCCGGCCGCCTGGCCGGGCCGTGAGGTCACCACCAGTTCTTCGAATTCCTTGAGTATTGCCATGATTGAGCCCCGATGTCGTTCAGTGATTTGGATCGAAACTTGTAACTCCCTGATCCCATGCCAGATGGGCAGCATGTCGGCCGGAGGGCCGTGGCCGATACTGCCCTGCGGCAGGATCCGGAAATTCAATGATGCCATTGAGAGTATCCTCGCATCGGGCAAGCGAAGTCAATCGCCGCCTGCCGGCATGCCGCATCTTCACCAGAGATTCCGCCCGCACCAGGACCATTCAGGCCAGAACCTCGTGACCCGGCGCCATGCGCGGCAAGGTCAAGGTGAAATTTCCGTCCGGTGTAATCCAGACAGAAACTGTCCTATGCTTGTCCGGTTCGTGAGGCTGATCCGCCGGAAGCGCGATTATAGCGGTCCCGGCTGCTCGCGACCCTTCCTTGATTCGCATCCCCGATGCGGTTGGATTTTCCGTCTTCCCTTGGCTATACTTTTGAAATTGGCGTTGTTATTCTTGGCGGTCATGACTTTTCCAGGCACCCCGATCATGAAAGTCATGGCCGTTTTCCCCTCCCCCGTGAGGGGGAGGGGAGCCCTTCGACAAAGCTCAGGGCAGGATTTGTGAGTCGCTGACACGACTTTCAGATTAATTTTTCGTCCTCCGGATCGCAGTGCGGCCGGTGGGCATCGTCAAGAAAAGGGGAATGCTCATGACGCACAGGACTCACGCGGTAATTGATCGCACGCTCGACTCGGTACTGAAGCGATTTGCGATACCCACCATCTTCGCGTTGACTACGAGCATCGCGCCCGTCACGGCTGCGGCGCAGGGCGTCGAGCGCAGTGGCAAGGATGTGGTGGAGGAATCCTGCTTCGCCTGCCACGGCAGTGGCGCGAATGGCGCGCCGAAGATCGGTGACAAGCAGGCTTGGGCAAAACGTGCATCCCAGGGCCTGACCGGGCTCACAAAAAATGCGCTCAATGGCATCCGGCAGATGCCGCCGCATGGCGGAAATACCAATCTCACGGATACCGAAATCGAGCGCGCGATTACCTACATGGTGAATCAATCGGGCGGCAACTGGACGGAGCCAGTCAGCAGAACGGCCCGGGTACCCGAGCGTACCGGCGAGCAGATCGTGCAGGCACGGTGTGTCAAATGCCACCAGACGGGCGAGGGCGGCGCTCCAAGGATCGGCGATCGGGAAGCCTGGATACCACGCGTCAAAGAGGGGCTCGATGTCGTCGTGCGGTCGGCGATCCAGGGGCATGGCGGCATGCCTGCCCGCGGCGGCCAGGCCGACCTTACCGACGCCGAAATACGCAGCGCGATCGTCTACATGTTCAACAAGGGCACCGTGCAAACAGGGAGCACTGCGGCGGCTGTGGCGGCTGCGCCGGCGATGAGAGCCGATGGCATGCACAAGGTCATCGCGGGGACCGAAATCGATCTGGGCATTGTGTCCGCGGAATCGATACGCGCACGGCATCCGACTCCGGACTACGAGAGTTCGATGCATGGGGGTATCCCCAGCGGCAAGGCCTATTACCACTTGAACATTTCGTTGCGTAACAGCGATAACAAAGCCGCCATCAAGGATGCCGAAGTCGAGGCGCGCGTCGCCAATCCGGTAACCGGGGTCGAAACGAAGAAACTCGAACTCATGGAGATCGGCAGTGCCATAAGTTACGGCAACTATTTCCGGATGCCAGAGAAAACTCCCTACACGATCATGGTGCAGGTTCGCAAGCCAGGCAGTTCGCAGGCGATCGAGGCCAAATTCGACTTCAAGCACGACTGACACTTACGCGTGCCGCCATGGCACGCCGGTGCTCGACGCGGCAAGACATGAGCTAGGGCTCACGCCAGCGTTCTGCTGCTCCCTCGGGCGGCTGTCATCTTTTCGTAACATGACAGACCTATTCTCTGGCCGTTCACCCCGCCCACGAACACGAGCCCAGACCCATGAGTGATCACCTCAGCAAACAGTTCGACCTCGAACTTGAAAACATTGGTAGCCGCATCCTGCAGATGGGGAGCCTGGTCGAAAGACAGGTGCTGACGGCGATCGAGGCCTTCAGCAGCGGAAATCTCGAGGCCCTGCAGCAGGTGATTGACGATGAGCGCCAGGTGAACGCCGATGAAGTCGGTATCGACGAGGACTGCACACTGCTGATCGCCCGCCGGCAACCCGCGGCGGGCGATTTACGCCTGATTCTGGCCATTTTACGGATCGTGACCGACCTCGAGCGGATCGGCGACAAGGCCTGCGAGATTGCCACCATGTCGCGGGCGCTGCGTCTGGCCGGTGATCGACGCATCCCGCGACTGTCCGACCTGGACCATTGCGGACGGCTCGCCACTGACATGCTGCGGGCAGCGCTCGACTCCTTGGCTCGGCGGGACGTCGATGCTGCTCGCCAGGTCATCGGCATGGACGTGGCGGTCGATACCTCTTTCGACGCCATCCTGCGGCAACTGCTGACCTATATGCTCGAAGAGCCGCGCACGATTGCTGAAGCGCTCGACGTCATCTGGATCGCCAAGGCCATCGAACGGGTTGGCGATCACGCAACCAACATCGCCGAGGATGTCGTCTATATCGTCAGCGGCATCGACATTCGGCACACGACTCCCAGGCAAGCGGACGAGGCATGACACCGGCTGGTTTCGGGTTTGCCGCTGATCGCCGTCGTCACAATCCCGCAATGATCGACCGATAGACTGCCGCAATACCCAACTGACGACCTTACTGTCTGGAGATTGAAAAATGAAATCCCATCGCACCCTGTGCAAGCTGTCTACCCTGGCCGCAGCTCTGTCTCTGAGCTTTTCCGCGCTGGCTGCCGACATTACCGGCGCCGGCGCCACCTTCCCTTATGCCGTGTACACCAAGTGGGCCGAGGCCTATCAGACTGCCACCAAAAACCGGGTGAACTATCAGGGCATCGGTTCTTCCGGCGGCGTCAAGCAGATCAAGGCCAGGACCGTGGACTTCGGCGGCACCGACGCCCCGCTGAGCGAGCCTGATCTTGACGCTGCCGGTCTGGTACAGGTCCCGACCGTGATGGGCGGCGTGACCATCGTGATCCATGTTCCCGGTATAGAGTCTGGCAAACTGAAACTCGATGGTCCCTTGGCCGCCGAGATCTTCCGCGGTGCCATCAGGAAATGGAACGATCCGGCCATTGCCAGTCAGAACCCTGGTCTCAAACTGCCTGATCTGGCCATTACCGTGGCTTTCCGTTCCGACGGCTCCGGCACCACCTACGTTTTTTCCAATTACCTGGCCAGGCAGTCAGCGTCGTTCAAGAGCGAGGTCGGTGCCGGCAATACGGTGAACTGGCCTGCCAACGGCGTCGGCGGCAAGGGCAACCCCGGTGTCGCTGCCAACGTGCAGAAGATTGCCGGTGCCATTGGCTATGTCGACATCGCCGATGCCACCAAGAACAAGATGAACTTCGTGGCCCTGAAGAACAAGTCCGGCCACTACATCGTCCCAACCCAGGACGCCATCGAGGCGGCTGCCGCCGGCGCCAACTTCAAGGTCAAGGGCATGGCTCCCGACCTGCTTGACCAGGCTCACAAGGACGCCTGGCCGATCACCAGCGCCACCTACATTCTTGCCTACGAGAAGGGTGCCGATGCTGCCAAGCAAAAAGGCGTGGTCGACTTCTTTGGCTGGGCACTGAACAACGGCCAGAAGATGGCCGAGGATCTGGGTTTCGTGCCGCTACCTGCGAGCGTGGTAAAGATGGTCGAAACCGAGATGAAGAACATCAAATAAGGTTGTCGGGCGAAACCTGCCCGCAAACTGTTGCGGCGGCGACCTTTGGAAACCGCCTCTCCACGTGAGGAATGATCGCCATGAGCGCCGTGATGATGACCAGCCAGCCAGTAAGCCTTGATCTTCAGGCCCGACAGGTCAGGAAGTTCAAGCTGCAGGACACGATCTTCCATCAGGTGACGCTGCTGTTCGCAATGATTGTGTTGGCCGCACTCGCAGGCATATTGATCGCCCTGGCTCTCGAAGCGCTACCGGCGTTCAGGGAATTCGGCGCAGCTTTCCTGTGGACCAATGTCTGGAACGTGCCGGAAGAGCAGTTCGGCGCGCTCAGCGCCATTTACGGCACCGTGGTGAGCTCGGTCATTGCGCTGTTCATCGCCGTGCCGGTGAGTTTCGGCATTGCCCTGTTCCTCACCGAAACCTGCCCGGTTTGGCTGCGCCGTCCGCTCGGCACGGCCATCGAACTGCTGGCCGGGGTGCCTTCGATCATCTATGGCATCTGGGGGCTGTTCGTTTTTGCGCCGCTGTTCGCCAGACATGTGCAACCGTATCTGCAAACGCTCTTCGGCGACCTGCCGGTGATCGGCGGCTGGTTTGCCGGTCCGCCGATCGGCGTCGGTATTCTCACCGCCGGCATCGTACTGTCGCTGATGGTGATTCCGTTCGTGGCCTCGGTGATGCGTGACGTCTTTGAAACCGTGCCGGCACAACTCAAGGAATCGGCGTACGGCATCGGTTGCACCACCTGGGAAGTCGTCACCGGTGTGGTCTTGCCCTACACCCGCGTCGGCGTCATTGGCGGCATCATGCTGGGCCTGGGCCGGGCACTCGGAGAAACGATGGCCGTCACCTTCGTGATCGGCAACGCCAACCGCATCGTCGGCAGCCTGTTCGCACCGGGAACCTCGATCGCCTCGACGCTGGCTAATGAATTCGGAGAAGCCAACCCTGGCCTGCATATTTCCGCCTTGTTCGCCCTTGGTCTGGTCCTTTTCGTCATCACCTTTGTCGTGCTGGCAATCTCCCGCTGGTTGGTTCGGCGCGGCATTGCCAGGCAAGGGATATGAGAAGGTAGCAAGGAGCCCTGCCATGAATCGCTATTCCCGTCGCATCCTGACCAACCGCATCGGCATTGGCCTGTCGATGGCGGCGATGACCTTCGGCCTGCTCGCTCTGCTGTGGATCCTGTGGACCCTGTTCTATAACGGCTTCGCGGCGCTGAGCTGGGATTTGTTCACCCAGGACACTCCGGCACCCGGCAGTGAAGGCGGCGGTTTGCGTAATGCCATCGTCGGCAGCCTGCTGATCGTTGGCGTCACCACCCTGGTCTCCACACCGATCGGTATTCTCGCCGGCATTTACCTGGCCGAATTCGGCAGTAGATCCCGATTCGCCGCCACCACCCGTTTCGTGACCGACATCATGCTGTCGGCGCCTTCGATCGTCGTCGGACTGTTCGTCTATGCCTTGGCGGTGGCGACCCTGGGCGGCTTCTCCGGCTGGGCGGGGTCGCTGGCCTTGTCGCTGATCGCCATTCCGGTGGTGGTGCGAACGACCGAGAACATGCTGCTGCTGGTCCCCGGCAGCCTGCGCGAGGCGGCGTTCGCGGTCGGCGCGCCGCACTGGCAGGTGTCCTTGAAAGTCACCCTGCCCGCGGTCAAGGCGGGTGTGCTGACCGGTATCCTGCTGGCCATCGCCCGTGTCACCGGAGAAACCGCGCCGCTCTTGTTTACCGCGCTGAACAACCAGTTCTACAGTACCGACATGTCACAACCGATGGGCAATCTGCCGGTGGTGATCTTCCAGTTCGCGATGAGCCCCTACGACAACTGGGTGAACCTGGCTTGGGGCGGTGCGCTGCTGATTGCCCTGATGGTGCTCGCGATCAACATCGTCGCACGCGTCCTGTTCCGCAAGAAATCCTCAGACTAGACCCGGAGTTTCCAATCAATGTCCGCCCTTCAACAAGCTGTCGACGGCGAAGCCATTCTGGCCGTCCGTGACCTGAGTTTCTATTACGGCGACTTCCGTGGTCTGAACCAGGTTTCCCTGGATATTCTGAAAAACAAAGTCACGGCGTTCATCGGTCCTTCCGGTTGCGGCAAGTCCACCCTGTTGCGGACCTTCAACCGCATGTACGATCTCTATCCGGGCCAGCGCGCGGAAGGGCAGATCATCTTCCATGGCAGTAACCTGCTGGACAGGAAGCAGGATGTGAATCTGCTGCGTGCCAGGATTGGCATGGTGTTCCAGAAGCCGACGCCGTTCCCGATGACCATCTACGAAAACATCGCTTTCGGTGTGCGGCTTTACGAACCTCTGGCAAAATCCGACATGGACGAGCGCGTCGAATGGGCCTTACGCAAAGCGGCGCTGTGGGAAGAAACCAGGAACAAGTTGCAACAGAGCGGCCTGTCGCTGTCGGGTGGCCAGCAGCAGCGCTTGTGTATCGCTCGCACCATTGCGGTCAAACCCGATGTCGTGCTGCTGGACGAACCGACCTCCGCACTGGATCCGCTGTCCACTGCCAAGATCGAGGAGTTGATCAACGAACTCAAGTCCGAATACTCGATCGCGATCGTCACCCACAACATGCAGCAGGCGGCGCGCATCTCCGATTACACGGCATTCATGTATATCGGTGAATTGATCGAGTTTGGCAATACCCGGGAGTTGTTCGTCAAGCCAAAACAGCAGCACACCGAGGATTACATTACCGGGCGCTTTGGTTGATGCCGCCAGGCCGGACCTGCCTTCCTGCAGCCACATGCTTTTCGTATCCCGCATGCGTGACTCCACTTTTTCAAAATATGAGGCCAGTTCCATGAGCAGTCATCTCAGCAAGCAGTTCGATCTCGAACTGGAAAGCATCCGTACCCGCATCCTGCAGATGGGTGGTCTGGTCGAGAGGCAGTTGATGGCAGCGATCGATGCCTTCAACACCGGCAATATCGAGGCGATGCAGGAGATCATCCGCACCGATAGTGAGGTGGATGCTTTTGAAGTCGACATCGACGAGGACTGCACGCTGCTGATCGCACGCCGGCAACCCACCGCTCGCGATCTGCGGCTGGTGATGGCCATCTCGCGAATCGTGACCGACCTCGAACGTAGTGGTGACAAGGCGGCCAAAATCGCCAACAAGTCGCGCAAGCTGCATCGCGCCGGCAGCCAGCGCATCCCGCGACTGACCGACCTGCATCATTGCGGGGGTCTGGTCACCACGATGCTCCAGGGTGCGCTCGACTCGCTGGCCCGCATGGATGTCGATGCTGCCCGCCAGGTGATCCAGGCGGACAAGGAAATCGACGCCGTCTTCAACTCGATCCTGCGGCAACTGGTCACCTACATGATGGAAGACCCGCGCACGATCGGCGAAGCGCTCGACATCATCTGGATCGCCAAGGCCATCGAACGGGTTGGCGATCACGCGACCAATATCGCCGAAAACGTCATCTACACCGTCAGCGGCATCGACGTTCGGCACACCGGCAGCGCCGCCAGGAAAGCGGAGAAGGCATGAACACCTCGGTTTCCAGCCTGCCAATGGTGCTCGTCGTCGAGGACGACAAAGGCATTCAGGAGCTTCTGCGCTTCACGCTCGTCTGCGGCAGCTACCAGCCGGTCTGTGCCGACACCGCCGAAGAGGCCGAAACGGTGTTGCGTGAAACATTGCCCGACATTGCGCTGATCGACTGGATGTTGCCCGGTAAGTCCGGGCTGGCGCTGATTGGCAAGCTCCGCAACGAACGACGAACGCGCAGCATGCCGATCATCCTGTTGACCGCACGTGGCGAGGAAGCAGATCGTGTTGCCGGGCTGGAAGGCGGCGCCGACGATTACATCGTCAAGCCCTTCAGCCCGAAGGAACTGCTGGCGCGCGTGCAGGCGGTACTGCGCCGCTGCGCCCCAGAGTTTGTCAAGGGCACGCTGAGTGCTGGTCCGATCGAGCTGGACACGGTCAGCCACGAAGCGCGCGTTACGGGCCGGCGGATCACCCTGACCCCGACCGAATTCCGGCTGCTGCGTTTCCTGATGGCCAATGCCGGACGCGTCTACACGCGCCAGCAACTGCTCGACAACGTCTGGGGCGATCACGTCTATATCGAAGACCGCACGGTCGACATCCACATCCGGCGGCTACGTGTCGCCCTCGGGCCAGCCGCCGAGCAGATGGTCGAGACCGTGCGCGGTACCGGTTACAAGCTCAGCACCTCGCCCGCATCCCAGCCACAGGTGCCGTGAGAGCTGCCGGATCGGGTTTCTCGAAGATCCTGCTGACCGGTGTTCTGCCGATCGTTGGCCTGGCGCTGCTGCTCGGGGTGATCAATGGTGCAACCTGGGGCTGGGCGACAGCGGCGCTCGGCCTGCTGCTGATCGTTCTGATGCAGACCCGGCGGCTGACGATACTGGCGGCGTGGCTCGATGCCCCGGAGCACGCCAATGTGCCAGACGCCGGTGGTGCCTGGGGCGAGGTCTTCGTCAAGCTGTCGCACAGGTTGCACCAGGACGCCTGCCGGGTCGAGGAGGTCGAGGCCGGACTGCGATCGTTCCAGGAGGCCATGGACGCCGTTCCTGATGGCCTGGTGATCCTCAACGCCAGTCACCAGATCCAGTGGAGCAATCGTACCGCCGGCGAACATCTGGGGGTTCAGCTGCCGCGCGATGGCGGCGCGATCATCGAGCAACTGGTGCGCACACCAGGCTTCGCCGATTACCTCGATAGCCCCGACGGCCATTCTCCCTTCATCCTCCAGTCGCCGGCGGTGCGCAGCCGCGTCTATGCCATCCGGGCCGTACCCCTGGGGGAGCACAGCCATCTGCTGATCAGCCTCGATGTGACCGATGCTCGCCGCGTCGAAGCGATGCGCAGCACCTTCGTCGCCAATGTGTCGCACGAACTGCGGACGCCCCTGACCGTGGTCAGTGGTTTTCTGGAACACTTCACCGACGATGGCGCGATGAGTGCCGAGCAGCGGCTGCACTTCGCGCGCATCATGAGTGACCAGACAAAACGCATGCTGAGTCTGGTCGATGATCTGCTGACTTTGTCCAGGCTCGAAGCGGAGGATGCACCAGCAAGTGAAGAGAATGTCGACATGCACGAACTGCTGGCCCAGTTGCTGTCCGAAGCGCAGAGCCTCAGCGAAGGCCGGCATGGCCTCGAAGTTCGTTGCGACGGTCCGGCCTTGCGGGGAAACCGCAAGGAATTGCACAGCGCTTTCGGCAATCTGGTTTCCAACGCCATTCGCTACACGCCGGCCGGCGGCAAGATTCGCATCGAATGGGGAACCCGCGATCGGGTCGGCGTCTTTTCCGTGCATGACTCCGGCGTCGGCATTCCCGCCGAACATCTGCCTCGCCTGACCGAACGCTTCTACCGCGTCGACCGGGGTCGCTCGCGCGATACCGGCGGCACCGGTCTCGGTCTGGCCATCGTCAAACACATCCTGCTACGTCATCAGGCAGCCCTGCAGATCGAGTCGAGGGTCGGCGAGGGCAGCACTTTCCGCGCCGAGTTTCCGGCCTGGCGGTTGCCGCCGTTGGCCTGACGGTGATGACTTTTCCAGGCTCCCCGATCATGAAAGTCATGACCGTTTCCCGCTTCCCCAGGCCGATTCCTTTCCTTGCACTGCCCAGACGTTGACCACATACCCGGACTGGGGTATACGATACAAGGGGGTGTGCGCCGGCTGATGAGAGTGCATCGGACCAGCGACCAAGCCGGTATCGGGGGGCCTTCGGTCAGGCCCGGAGCGATTGAGAAACCTGGAGGAGTGGTGATGGAACGTGAAGCAATGGACTATGATGTAGTGATTGTCGGCGCGGGTCCGGCGGGTTTGAGCGCAGCGATTCGCCTCAAACAGCTGAATCCAGACCTGGCGGTGATGGTGCTGGAGAAGGGGTCGGAGGTCGGTGCCCACATCCTTTCGGGCGCCCTCTTCGAGAGCCGGCCGCTCGATGAACTGCTGCCCGACTGGCAGGACAGAGGAGCCCCGCTGAAGACCCCGGTCAGCGAGGATCAGGTCTATCTCTATCGCAGCGAGACCTCGGCAGTGAAGCTGCCCAATTTTGCCGTCCCGGCACCGATGCACAACAACGGCAACTGGATCATCAGTCTCGGCAGTCTCTGTCGCTGGCTCGCCGGGCAGGCCGAGGCGCTGGGGGTCGAGATTTTCCCAGGTTTTGCCGCGGCCGAGATTCTCTACCACGACGACGGTTCGGTCAAAGGCGTGGCTACCGGCGACATGGGCCGTGACAAGCACGGCGCAGAGAAGGACAGTTTCCAGCCTGGCCTCGAGTTGCACGCCAAATACACGCTGTTTGCCGAGGGGGCACGCGGCCAGCTCGGCAAGGAGCTGCTCGCCCGCTACGATCTTGCCGCCAACGCAACCGCCCAGCACTATGGTCTGGGGATCAAGGAACTCTGGCAGATCGATCCCGCGAAACACCAGCCGGGCTGGTGGTCCATGGCGCCGGCTGGCCGCTCAGCGAGCACGGCGCGACCGGGGGTTCATTCCTCTACCACATGGAAGATCATCAGGTCGTGGTGGGCCTGATCGTTGATCTCAATTACGCCAACCCCTATCTCTCACCCTTCGAGGAATTTCAACGCTTCAAGTCGCAGGCCAAGATCAGACCGTATCTCGAAGGGGGAAAGCGCCTTTGCTACGGAGCGCGGGCGATTACCAAGGGCGGGCTGAACAGCCTGCCGAAACAGACTTTCCCTGGCGGGTTGCTGCTCGGCTGTGATGCTGGTACGCTGAATTTCGCCAAGATCAAGGGGGTGCACACCGCAATGAAGTCGGGAATGCTGGCCGCCGAGACGGTCCATGCGGCGCTGCAGACCGGAGACCAGGGGCGCAGCGATCTCGTGGCTTACGAGCAGGCCTTCAAGGACAGCTGGCTGTATGCCGAACTCTACCGGGCACGCAATTTCGGTCCGGCCCTGCACAAGTTCGGCACTTTCATGGGCGGCGCATTCAACTGGATTCAGCAGAATCTTTTCGGTGGCCGCATGTTCTTTACACTCAAGGACAAGACCAGCGACCATGAGCAACTCGCCCCGGCTGCCCGCTATCAGCCCATCCCGTACGCCAAACCGGACGGCCAGCTGACTTTCGACCGGCTGTCATCGGTCTTCGTCTCCAACACGGCGCACGAGGAAGAACAGCCCATACATTTGCAGTTGCTCGACAGTACCAAGGCCATCTCGATCAATTACAAGGAATATGCTTCACCGGAGCAGCGTTACTGCCCGGCGGGCGTGTATGAGATCGTCGAGGAGGCCGGGGGCGCGCGCCTGCAGATCAACGCGTCCAATTGCCTGCACTGCAAGACCTGTGACATCAAGGACCCGACGCAGAACATCCGTTGGGTAGCTCCTGAAGGCGGCGGCGGGCCCAACTATCCCAATATGTGAGTGCTGGGATGGGTCGGTGAGGACGCTGCCTGTGCGAATCAGCCGTGACCGTGAACGTCGTCGAGCGGCTCACGATGCCGACCGGCCTGCTCGGCCAGTGCCCAGGCGACATGCTCGCGCAGCAGCGGTGATGGGTCGTTCTGGCGCGCTGCCAGAGCCGCGACGATCGCCGGCGAGCTGCGGGCGTTGCCGAGCGCGACGGCGATATTGCGCAGCCAGCGCTGGTGTCCGATCCTGCGAATCGCGCTGCCCGCCAGGCGCGTGTTGAATTCGTCTTCGCTCCAGGCGAAGAGGGTGGTCAGTGGCGTCGCATCGAGACCATTGCGAACTGCAAAATCGGCATCGCCAATCCGGGCGAAGCGGTTCCACGGGCAACATAACTGGCAGTCGTCGCAGCCGTAGATACGGTTGCCGATCAAGGGACGCAGCGCTACCGGGATGGCTCCCGGCAATTCGATCGTCAGGTAGGAAATGCACAAGCGCGCGTCGACTTCGTAGGGTGCGACGATCGCCGCGGTGGGGCAGGCATCGAGGCAACGCCGGCAGTCACCGCAGTGATCATGGATCGCCTGGTCGGGTGGCAGCGGCAGGGTGGTGTAGATCTCGCCGAGAAAATGCCAAGATCCCTCGCGCGTCAACGACAGCGTATGCTTGCCGCGCCAGGCGATGCCCGCCTGCACTGCGAACTCGGTCTCCATGACCGGGGCCGAATCGGAAAACGCACGGCAGGCAAAAGGCGCGGCCAGTCCCAGCGACGCGGCTTCGTGACGGAGGCGGTCGATGAGCTTCTGTAGTCGGCTGCGAACCGTTCTGTGATAGTCGCGCCCCAGCGCATAGCGCGAGACGTAGGCGAGTTCGCCGTCGGCGAGTTGCACCTGCGCATCGGCGGCTGCAGGCCAGTAGGGCAGGCGGACCGAAATGACCGATAGCACCTCCGGCAACAAGAGCTCTGGCGCGGCGCGCAAGGCGGCGTGTTTGGCCATATAATCCATCTCGCCGTGGCGGCCGAGTGCCAGCCAGCGCATCAGCCACGGCGTGGCCGTGGCAACCTGAGCGCGGGCAATGCCGATCGAGGCAAAGCCGAGTTCCTGTGCGCATTGCCTGATCCGTCTGACGACCTGGGCATAATCGGTCTGGCCTTCTGCCAGACTCGCGCCTGTTTGGGAGTTCCCTGCGTGCATGATCCGGATGATAAGCAATCTACGCTGACCCTGCACCTGCCAGATGAGGTGGCGACCGCTGCCTTTGGCCGCCAACTGGCACCGCTGCTCCATCCTGGCATGGTGGTCTGGCTCGATGGCGACCTCGGCGCCGGCAAGACGACGCTGGTGCGCGCACTGTTGCGTGCACGCCATCATGCAGGGCCGGTCAGAAGTCCGACCTATACATTGGTTGAAATTTATGTGATTTCGAGGATATACTGGTATCACTTTGATTTCTATCGTTTCAACTTTCCAGAAGAGTTTTTGGATGCAGGGCTTGCCGAGTACTTCCGCGACGATGCCATATGCTTGGTCGAGTGGCCTGAAAAGGCTGCTGGCTACGTACCGCTCCCCGATCTGGTCGTTCGCTTCCAGTTTGCCGAGCGTGGGCGGCTGCTCGGTGTCTTTGCGTCTAGCGTGGAGGGAAAAGAATGTCTGAAAGCGCTGCAGAGCGGCTGGCCGGACGCCGCAAGCTGATCAAGTTTACCGGTGCGTCCTTACTGCTGACGGTCAGTCCGCTGTCGACCGCCGCTGCCAACCGCAACCCGGGCGTTCTGGCGGTACGCATCTGGCCGGCACCAGACTATACGCGGGTGGCGATCGAACACGGATCCCCCCTGAAATATACCCATTTCATCGTCAAGGACCCGGAGCGCCTGGTCGTCGACCTCGAAGGCATCGAGTTGAACAATGTGCTCGAAAGCCTGGGAAACAAGGTCGCTGCCAACGATCCCAACATCAAGCTGTTGCGGGCCGGGCGTTACAAGCCCGGCGTCGTCCGCCTGGTCATGGAACTCAAAGGCGAGGTCAATCCGCAGGTTTTCGTCCTGCCGCCGGTGGGGGGGTACGGGCATCGACTGGTTGTCGACGTGTATCCCCTGAACCCGCCCGATCCGCTGCTTTCGCTGCTTGACAACAAGGAGCCTCGACCCGCAGCGCTCGAAAGTCGGCCCACCAGCAAACCGGATACCCGTCCGGAGCTACCTGCAGAAGCCAGGGCGGAAACGAAATCCGAGTTGAAATCCGAGTTGAAATCCGAGTTGAAACCAGAGTTGAAATCCGAGCCACAGCCAGTTGCCGAGCAGAAAGCTGCGTCCAGGCGTCATGGCCGGCCGGTGGTCGATCGCCTGGTAACCATCACCCTGGATCCGGGACATGGCGGCGAGGATCCGGGAGCCGTCGGGAGCGGCGGCAGCCTGGAAAAGAACGTCACACTGGCGGTGGCCAAGCGCTTGCGGGCCAAGATCGAGTCCGAACCCAACATGCGCGCGGTGCTCACGCGCGACTCGGATTTCTTCGTTCCATTGCATGCACGGGTGCAGAAAGCCAGGCGAATTCAGTCCGACCTGTTCGTTTCGATTCATGCCGACGCTTTCGTCCGCCCGGATGCCAACGGCTCGTCGGTCTTCGTTCTCTCGGAGAGTGGCGCTTCGAGTTCCGCTGCACGCTATCTGGCGCAGAAGGAAAACGCTGCCGATCTGATCGGCGGCGTGAATATCGACGTCAAGGATCCCGTCCTGGCCCGTACGCTGCTCGACCTCTCGCAAACCGCAACGATCAACGACAGCCTCAAGCTGGGCAAGGCCGTTCTTGGCGAGATCGGCGGCATCAACCGGCTGCACAAGGCCAGCGTCGAGCAGGCCGGCTTCGCCGTTCTCAAGGCCCCCGACATTCCCTCGATCCTCGTCGAGACCGCTTTCATCTCGAATCCCGAAGAAGAGAAGCGGCTGAACGATGACTCCTACCAGGACAAGATGGCCGAAGCGATTTTCTCGGGGATCAAGAAATATTTCGCCAAGAATCCCCCTCTGGCCAAGTCGACGCTGGCGAGACTGGACTAACATTCCCCATCTCGTTGTGAGCACGAGCTGACTTCTCAAAAAGTCCGGGGGACGCGGCTTTCCGGCGGATGATATCGGCAAGCGTTTCGATGCGGCCGGCATGAAAAGAAGGTCGTTGAGGAGCACTCAAGCTCGCCGTCGCCCGTATAGCCGCGCCAGTTCAGCAAGGCGTCTGGAGTGCGTATCATCGACCTGCTGCCAGCTGAAGCGCCACTCCCAGGATCCCTCGCCGAGGCCCGGCGCGTTCATGCGGTGTGTCGAATCGAGGCCGAGCACGTCCTGCATGGGAATGACGCACAGCGAGGCGACCGAGGAACAGGCGAGGCGGATCAGTTGCCAGTGTATTTCTTCGCTGCTTTCGTCGCCGACACCCAGGTAGGAGCGCACATAATCCTGCTCCGGGTGGCTGAGCGACTCCCACCAGCCGCGGCTGGTGTCGTTGTCATGGGTGCCTGTATAGACCACCGTGTTGGCTTCGTAGTTGTGCGGTAGGTAGGGGTTTTTGGCGTCGCCGTCGAAAGCAAACTGCAGGATGCGCATGCCGGGCAGACCGATGGCCAGGCGCAGGGCATTGACTGCGGGGGTGATGATGCCGAGATCCTCGGCGATGATGCGCAGCCGACCTTGCGCGTCGCTCAGCTCGCGGCGCATGGCGTTGAACACGGCTTCGCCCGGGCCGGGCCGCCAGATCCCGTTGACGGCTGTCTTGGCCGCGGCAGGAATTTCCCAGAA
This sequence comes from Candidatus Accumulibacter contiguus, assembly GCF_012940005.1. Lineage (GTDB taxonomy): Bacteria > Pseudomonadota > Gammaproteobacteria > Burkholderiales > Rhodocyclaceae > Accumulibacter > Accumulibacter contiguus. Next base: position 24,279 of record NZ_SPMX01000071.1, read on the forward strand.
TGACTCGAAACCGCGAAAATGATCGATGCGCACGACGTCGCAAAGCCTCATCGTTTGCCGCATCCGCTCGACCCACCAGCGATAATCTTCAGCCGCGTGTGCCGACCAGCGGTACAGCGGGTTGCCCCAGCGCTGCCCGGTGGCGCTGAAGTAATCCGGGGGCACGCCAGCCACCACGCGTGGATGTCCTTTCTTGTCGAGGTCGAATAGCTGTGGATTCGCCCACACATCGGCGCTGTGCGCGGCGACGAAGATCGGCAGGTCGCCGACGAGTTCGATGTGGCGAGCATTGGCGTAGTGCTTGAGCGCCGACCATTGCTCGAAGAAGCGCCACTGGCAGAACTTCCAGAAGTCGATTTCTTCGGCATGCTGGCGCCGGGCTTCAATGAGCGCTGCCGGCTGGCGTTGAGCCAGCGGCGCAGGCCAATCCTGCCACATCCGGTCATCACCGCCGTGGGCGATGTCGAGTGCCATGAACAGCGCATAGTCGTCAAGCCAGCCACGCGCAGCGGCACAGAAGCCTTCGAAGGCCAGGCGCTGACCAACGCTCTGGTGGCTGAAGAAGTGTTTGGCGGCACGTCGCAGGTGGGCAATCCGGAAGTGCCGTACCGCGTCGTAATCGACCCGCCCTGTAGAAAAAGCGGGGAGCGACCTGAGATCGGCCTCGCTGATCCAGCCGGCGTCGCGCAACTGGCACAGATCGATCAGCAGTTCATTGCCAGCAAAAGCTGAAGGGCTGATGTACGGCGAGTTGCCTGGCCCGACACTGCCGAGTGGCAGTACCTGCCATACCGACTGGCCGGCGCCAACCAGCCAGTCGACGAAATGATACGCCGCCGGGCCGAGGTCGCCAGAGCCATGCGGTCCGGGCAGCGAGGTGGGATGCAAGAGAATACCGTTATGTCGGGGAAGTGAGGTGGTCATGCGAGTCCTTTGTCTCGACTGAGTGCGTGGGGGTCAAAAATGACGTTACTTCGTGCTTGCCTGGCGAAGGTGGATCACAGTTCGAGGAGCTTGCGGGTATGGCGCGCGATCATCAGTTCCTCGTTGGTTGGTACCACCCATGCCGATACCCTGCTGCCGGCGCTGCTGATACGTGCGCTTCCCCGTTCATTGGCTGCCGGGTCGAGGTCGATTCCCAGCCATTGCGCCTGCTCACAGACGAGTTGCCGGATGCGGGCGCTGTTCTCGCCGATGCCGGCGGTAAACACCAGGGCGTCGAGGCCGCCGAGCACCGCTGCAAGCGCGCCGAGTTCGCGCTTGATGCGGTAGATGAAGTGGTCGATCGCCAATCTGGCGCGCGGTTCCTCACTGGCCAGCAGAACGCGCATGTCATTACCGATGCCGGACAGGCCGAGCAGGCCGGAGCGCTTGTAGAGCAGGTCTTCGATCTGTCTGGCGGAGAGACCCTCCTGCTGTAGAAGGTAGAGGACGATTCCGGGGTCCATGTTGCCCGGTCGAGTACCCATCATCAGGCCGTCGAGCGCGGTGAAGCCCATCGAACTGCCGACGCTGCGACCGTTGAGCAGCGCGCACATGCTCGCACCGCTGCCGAGATGCGCCACCACGACCCGCCCGCTGGCGATTTCAGGCGCGATCGTCGGCAGGGTTGCCGCAATGTATTCGTAGGACAAACCATGAAAGCCGTAACGCCGGATACCCCGCTCGTAGTATTCGTAGGGCAGACCATACAACTGTCCGACCATATCCTGTGTGCGGTGAAAGGCGGTATCGAAGCAGGCCACCTGTGGCAACTCCGGCTGCACGGCCTGCACCGCGCGGATCGCGGCGAGATTGTGCGGCTGGTGCAAGGGCGCGAGCGGCACGAAAGCCGCGAGCGCGTCCATCGCCTGTGGCGTGATCAGGAGCGGTGCCGAATAATCCGGCCCACCATGCACCACGCGGTGGCCGACACCGGCCAGAACCTGTCCCGCGAAGCGTGAACGCAGGAGCGTGGCGATTTCCTGCAGAGCCTCTTCATGGTTCGTGATTTCGCTGTTTGGCCAGCGCACATCGGCGATGCTCCGGCCACTGCCATCTTTCGCTTTCAGGCGCGGGGCCGTGCCGAGACCTTCTACCTGGCCGACCGCCCTGACGCGCATCTCACCCGTGTCCGGCAGCTCGAAAACCGAGAACTTCAGGCTTGACGAGCCGGCGTTGATGACCAGAATCACCTGTTCCATTTCAGCCTCCGCCCTTCGTCAAGCCATCCACCATCGGCACGCTGGCCATCAGGCAGGCAACCGCGCAGGAAGCCAGCTTGGTCCGCTTGTTGTCGGCACGGCTGGTCAGGATGATCGGCACACGCGCGCCGAGAACGATGCCGGCGCCGTCGGCATGACTCATGAAGGTCAGTTGCTTGGCGAGGATGTTGCCGGCCGCGAGATCAGGGACGACCAGGATATCCGGATCGCCAGCAACCGGGGAATCGATTTTCTTCATCCGTGCAGCTTCCTTGCTGATTGCGTTGTCGAGTGCCAGCGGCCCATCGAGAATGGCACCGGAGATCTGGCCGCGGTCGGCCATCTTGCACAGCGAGGCGGCGTCGGTGGTGCACGCCATCCGGGAATTGATCGTTTCGACCGCGCAGATGATCGCCACCTTGGGGCGGGCGATGCCGAGGACATGCGCCAGATCGATCGCGTTCTGGCAGATGTCGCGCTTGGTGTCGAGATCGGGAGAAATGTTGATCGCCGCATCGGTGACGATCAATGGCTTGTGGTAGGTCGGCACGTCCATCAGGAAGGCGTGCGTGATGCGCCGTTCGGTACGCAGGCCGGTTTCCCTGCTGACCACTTCGGCCATCAGTTCGTCGGTATGCAGGCTGCCTTTCATCAACGCTGCAGCCTGTCCGAGGCGGACCAGTTCAACGGCACGGAAGGCCGCGGCATGGCTGTGCGGCACGTCTTCGAGGCGGATGCCGGTGAGGTCGAAACCCTGTTGTTCGGCAAGCGTACGGATGCGCGCCAGCGGACCCACCAGGATGGCCTCGATCAGGCCCTCGCGGCTGGCTTCGAGGGCGGCGCCAAGAGAAGATTCGTCACAGGGATGTGCCACCGCGACGGCTACCGGCGGCAGTTGCCGGCAGCGCCCGACAAAATTCTCCAGGTTGTCGTGGCTCTGGATCGATACCTGTGCAGCGTCCGGGCGTTCCATGGTGATTTTCACCTTGGGCGCGATGACGCGGGCAGAGCCGGTCATCACCGTCTCGCCGCGGGCATTGACGCAGCGGCAGTCAAAAGTGACGCGACGGGTTTCGGCATGCTTCTCACGCACCGTGATGCTCAGCGTGATCTGTTCGCCGATGGTGACTGGCGCGTGGAACTCGAGATCCTGCCCGGCGTACACTGTGCCCGGGCCGGGAAGCTGATTACCGAGCAGTCCGGAAACCTGGGCGCCCAGCCACATGCTGTGCGCGCTCAGATCGCCGGGGCCGAGCTGTTTGTCCAGTTCGGAGTCGAGGTGGGTCGGACTGATCTCGCCTGAAACCGCAGCGAAAAGCTGCACGTCCTGCAAGGTCAGCGTATGGCTGATACTCGCCGTATCGCCGATGTGAATTTCGTCGAAGCAGCGGTTCTGGAGGGTTTCCGGGCTCATCTGTGTGCTCTTTGCGCTGGAGGGTGGAGGCGGGAGGGGCGAAACGACTAACCCATGATGTTGTAACCGCCGTCCATATAGAGAACCTCGCCGGTGACGATCGAGGCGAAGTCGCACGCCAGAGCGGCCGTCGCAAGGCCAACCTGATCGGGGGTAACCAGTTTTCCGGTCGGCGCCTTTTCTTTGGTCTTGGCCAGGAGTTCGTCGAAGCGATCGATTCCTGATGCCGCCCGGGTCATCACCGGTCCCGGCGAGATGACGTTGACGCGGATGCCTTTCGGTCCCAACTCTGCAGCCAGGTACCGTGCAGCCGACTCCAGCGCTGCCTTCGCCGGCCCCATGATCCCGTAGTGCGGGACGACCTTCTCGCCACCGAAGTAACTCATCGTGAAAATGCTGCCACCTTCCTTCTCCATCAGCGGCTCGGCCAGATGCGCAACGCGCAGCAGCGAGTGCACCGAGACGTCCATCGCCATCAGGAAACCGTCACGCGAGCAGTCGACGACCCGGCCATGCAGGTCTTCCATGGGTGCAAAGGCGATTGAATGCAAAACGACGTGCAGCTTGCCCCATTTCCGCTCAATGGTCTCGAAAACTGCCTCGAGCTGGCCCGGCTGACGCACGTCGCACGGCAAGTAAAGCGCGTCGTCAACGCCCAGTGCCTGAGCGAGTTCGCCGGTGTAGCGCTTCGTTTTGTCGTTGAGGTAGGTAATCGACAGATCCGCCCCGCAGGCGCGGAAGGCGCGTGCGCAGCCATAGGCGATTGAGTCCTTGTTGGCGATGCCGATGACAAGCGCTTTCCTGCCGGCGAGCGGCTGTTGAGGAATCCCGATCGGCTGTAGCGCCGGGCCATCGGGATCGTTGAGTGGTTCGGTCATGGCTATCTCCTGTCGATACTGGGGATGGATGAGTTCCTTCGATGTTTGTCCTTCTCTGACCCCTCAGGCCGGCGTCAGTAAACCTCCGGGACATACTTGAGCGGCAGCTTGACTTCCTGGTAATCGCCCGGTTTCTGCCGTTTGGGCAGGGTGATCTTCGGCTGCTTGACCACTTCGTAGGGAATGCTGCTCAGGATGTGCTTGATGATGTTCAGGCGCACACGCTTCTTGTCGTTGGAGCGTGCAACGAACCACGGTGCCCACTCCGTATCGGTCGCCCTGAACATCTCGTCACGGGCGCGCGAGTAGTCGTACCAGTGGCTGTAGGACTTGAGGTCCATCGGCGAGAGCTTCCATTGCTTGCGCGGATCGGTGATACGCGCTTCGAGGCGGCGTGTTTGCTCGTCCATATCGACTTCCAGCCAGTACTTGAGCAGGAGGATATTGTTGAGCCCCGAAGCCATCAGCTTTTCGAACAGTGGTGCCCCCTTGAGGAAAGCCTCCACCTGTTCTTCGCTGGCGAAGCCCATGACGCGCTCGACACCGGCGCGGTTGTACCAGCTGCGGTCGAAGATCACGACCTCGCCGGCGGCCGGCAGGTGCGGCAGGTAGCGCTGCACGTACATCTGACTCTTTTCGCGCTCGGTCGGCGCCGGCAGGGCGACAACCCGGAAGACGCGCGGGCTGACGCGGCCGGTGATGGCCTTGATCGTGCCACCCTTGCCGGCGCCGTCACGGCCTTCGAAGACGATCACCACCTTGAGGCCTTGCTTGATCACCCACGACTGGAGATGGGCCAGTTCGGCCTCGAGCTTTTCGAGTTCCTTGAGGTAAATCTTGTTGGACATCCTCTTCACCGGTTTTTCCGGGGTCTCGGTCGTTTCTGGCGTTTCTTCCGCCACCGTCCCGGACGGCATGTCCGGATTGACGACCCGCTCGGTCCTGCTTTTCTTTGCCGACTTGCCTTTTTTGCCCATTTCGCATTCCTTTCGAGATATCTGCTTTCACTGCGCCGGAGAATCCCCAAACGTTCGGTCGAGCCCTGCAATACCGTTCACGGTTCCGCAAGATGCCAATCACGAGGCAATCGGCCTGCTGCTCGGTGAACACTTACCCCGGGGTGCCGTTTCATTGTGCCTTGCCCACGCTGGCCATCCTGTCCGCCTCGACCACCCAGCCGCCGCCCATGGCCTTGTAGAGGTTGATCATTGCCTGCAAACGGGTCTGCTGCGTCTGCGTGTATTGTAGCTGGGCATTGAACAGGCTGCGTTCGGCGTCGAGAACCTCGATGTAGCTGGTGTAGCCATTCTCGTAGCGCAGCCGGGCCGTTCCCGCATACTCTTGCAGCGCGCCTACCTGGCGTTTCTGCGCCTGTAACTGCACACCGGTCCGGTCCTGATCAACGAGCGCGTCATTGACCTCGCGAAACGCTTGCTGAATGGCTTTCTGATACGCAAACAGTGCTTGCTGCTGTTGCGCTTCCGCGGCCTGCACCTGACCGGCAATGGCCCCGGCGGTGAAGATCGGCATGCTGATCGGCGCGGCGTACTGCCAGACCTTCGACTCGCTGTCGAACAGCTTGCCAAGACTGCTGCTGGCATAACCGAACAGGCCGGTCAGCGAGATCGTCGGAAAATAGGCCGCTTTGGCGGCGCCAATCAGGGCATTGGCGGCAATCAGGTTCTGTTCGGCCTGCTGCAGGTCAGGGCGGCGCTCGAGCAGATCGGATGGCAGACCGGCCGGGATGGCAGGCACGCTCAGTTGATCGATGTTCCTGCCGCGGGCGATCGGTCCAGGGTTGCGACCCAGCAGCACGCAGAGGCCGTTTTCCTGCTGGGCGATCGACTTTTCGATGCTCGGGATGGTGGCCAGGGCTTCCTCGTACTGGGACTGGTTCTGGCTCAGTTCGAGCAGCGAGATGACGCCTCCGGCGTAGCGCTGCTTGAAGATGTCGTAGGAATCGCCGCGACTTTTCGCGGTCGCCCTGGCGATTTCCAGTTGGCGATCGAGGTCGCGCAGGTTGACGTAGGCGCCGGCCACGCTGCCGACCAGCGAAAGGATGACGGCACGCCGTGCGTCCTCGCTGGCCAGGAGCTGTGCCCGCGCGGCTTCGCTCTGGCGGCGGATACGGCCCCAGATGTCGATTTCCCAACTGGCAGTGAATACCGCCTGGTAGCTGTTGTAGGTGCTGCTGCCGGCGTCCAGGGCCGAGATCGAACTCCGCTGCCGACTGGCTTCGAAGCTGGCGCCGACCTGCGGGAACAGCGGCGCACGAACGATGCCGTAGCGACCGACGAACTCGTCGATGCGCGCGCTGGCGATCAGCAGGTCCTTGTTTTCACGCAGGCTCGTGCCGACCAGATCATTGAGCACCGGATCGCCGAACTGTTCCCACCAGGCGGTATTGGCCAGATCAAGAGCCGTCTGATCGCTCAGGCGCCAGGCGGTGGGGGTGTCTACGGCCGGGCGCAGGTAATCGGGTCCGACCATGCAGCCACTGGCAGACAGCGCCAGCAGGGCAATCACGATGTTACGCATGGTCCTTACCCTCCTTGCCGGTGCTGGCTGGCTGTTCTTCTGTGGCCGCGTGCGGGGCAGTGGCTTCTCCACTCTCGGCGTGAGAGACATTGGTTTCCCCCTTGTGGCCGAGTTTCTCGACGACGTAGAAGGTCACCGGGACCAGGAAGATCGCGATGCCGGTCGCTGCCAGCATGCCGCCGATCACCGCGCCGCCCATCACTTGCCGCGAAATGGCGCCGGCACCGCTGGCAATCGCCAATGGCACACAGCCGAGGATGAAGGCGAAAGAAGTCATCAGAATTGGTCGCAAGCGCAACTGCGCACCCTTGAGCGTCGCATCGGCCAGTGACAGCTCACCTTTCTCGTACTCCATCTTGGCAAACTCGACGATCAGGATGGCGTTCTTGGCGGCAAGGCCGATCAGCATTACCAGGCCAATCTGCGCATAGACGTTGAGCTCCTGGCCACGCAAGAGCAGCGCGGCGAAAGCGCCGGCGATGGCGATCGGGGTGCCCAGCAGGACCGAGAACGGCAGCGACCAGCTCTCGTACTGCGCCGCCAGGATCAGGAAGACGCAGAGCAGCGAGAAAGCGAAGATGACGACCGGCGAAATGCCTTTCTGCGCCTTCTGCTCCTGGAACGACATACCCATGTAGTCGTAGCCCATTTCACTCGGCATGGTTTCGGCGAAGACCTCCTCAAGTGCGCGCATCACCTGCACCGAACTGTAACCGGGCGCCGCCGAGGCGTTGATCTGGGCGCTCCGATAGAGATTGTAGCGCATCGTGAACTCGGGTCCGGCAATGCTGCGCACCGAGGTCAGCGCCGATAGCGGGACCGGCTGGCCGTCCTTGTTGCGCACGTAAAACTGACCGATATTCTCGATGTTGGTACGGTATTCGCCTTCAGCCTGGACGTAGACCTGCCACTGGCGTCCAAAGCGGTTGAAGTAATTGATGAAGCCGCTGCCCAGGAAGCTTTGCAGCGTCTTGTACACGTCGCTGATGTTGACCCCTTGTTTGAGGACTTTGTCGCGGTCGACTTCGATGAATAGCTGTGGCACGACCGGGCGGAAGGTGGTCGTTGCGCCAGCAAGTTCGGGGCGCTTACGCGCGGCTTCCAGGAACTTGGTCGTGTTCTCGGCGAGGAAAGCAAGATCCTTGCCGGCACGATCCTGAAGGACGAAGGTCGCACCACCGGAGACGCCGACGCCCGGGATCGCCGGCGGCGGGAAGGCAAAGCCGATCGCGCCGCTGATGCCCGACAGTCGTTTCGTCAGTTCGGCCTTGATCGCCGCGTACTGTTCCTCGGGCTTCTTGCGCAGCGCCCAATCCTCGAAGGTGATGAAGAAGAAGGCACTATAGGTGTTCTGCACCTGACTCAGCATACTGTAGCCGACGACCGTCGTCACGTACTTGACCCCGGGTACGCCCATGATCATCTCCTCGGCCTGACGGGCGATCTCGGACGTGCGCTGCAGCGAGCTGGCGTCGGGCAACTGGACGCCAGCGAAGACATAGCCCTGGTCCTCGTCGGGCAGGAAGCCGGTCGGCAGGGTCTTCCCGAACAGTCCGGCGACTGCGGCGACGCCGACCAGGAAAATCAGGCTGACCAGGCTCTTGCGTATCGCGATCCGGCAGGTCCCCACGTAGCCGTTAGTGATTCGTCCGAAGACGCGGTTGAACCCGTCGTAGAATTTCTGTAACGGACCGCTGCCCTTGACTTTCGGCCTGAGCAGCAGCGCGCACAGGGCGGGACTCAAGGTCAGTGCGTTGAACGCCGAGATGATCACCGAAATGGCGATGGTCACCGCGAACTGCTGGTAGAGCTGGCCGGTGATACCGGGAATGAAGGCGGTCGGCACGAAAACCGCGGCGAGGATGACGGCGATGGCGATCACCGGCCCGGTGACTTCGTCCATTGCCTTGAGCGTCGCGTCCTTGGCTGAAAGGCCGTGCTCGATGTGGTGCTCGACCGCCTCGACGACGACGATGGCGTCATCGACGACGAGGCCGATCGCCAGCACCAGACCGAATAGTGACAGCGTGTTGATCGAGAAGCCGAACATCGGGAAGAGCATGAAGGTACCGACCAGCGAGACCGGCACGGCGAGCAGCGGGATCAGCGTCGCACGCCAGCCCTGGAGGAAGATGAAGACGACGATGATGACCAGGACCAGCGCCTCGAACAGCGTGTGCTCGATTTCCTTGATGCCTTCCGTGACGGCGAGCGTCGTGTCGAGAGCGATAACGTAGTCCAGGTCGGGTGGGAAGCCCTGCTTGATCTTCTCCATCAGAGCCTTGGCGCCGTTCGCCGCGTCGAGCGCGTTGGCGCCCGGTATCTGGTACAGCGCCACCAGGGCGGCCGGCTTGCCGTTGAGGCGGCCCTGCATATTGTAGGTCTGCGCGCCGAGCTCGATACGCGCGACATCGGCGACGCGAACGATCGAGCCGTCGGGGTTGGCGCGCAGCACGACCTTGCCGAAGTCCTCTTCGCTGACCAGGCGTCCTTGCGCACGCACCGCGTAGGTGAACTCCTGACCTGCCGGTACCGGCTCGGCACCGACCTGGCCTGCCGGATTGACGGTGTTCTGGGCGTTGATGGCGTTGACGATCTCGGGAATCGTGATGTTCAGCTTGGCGAGGACATCGGGCCGCACCCACAGGCGCATCGCGTACTGGCCGGCGCCGAAGACCGTGACGCTGGCGATCCCCTTGACGCGCGTCATCTGGTCGTTGATGTTGATGTACGAATAGTTGGCCAGGAAAACGTTGTCGTAGGTGCCGTTCGGCGAATAGAGCGCGAACATGATCAGCGGCGACGAGGTCGACTTCTGTACCGTGACGCCGTAGTTGCGCACGTCGGATGGCAGTTGTGACTCGGCCTGGCCCTCCCGCATCTGGGCCAGGAGCTGGTCGGTATTGGCGTCGGTCGCCACGTCGAAGGTGACATACAGGGTCGATTGGCCGTTGTTGGCGTTGATCGAGTACATGAAGTCCATGTTGTCGACGCCCGACATCTGCTGCTCGATCGGCGTGGCGACCGCCTGCTCGACGGTCAGCGCGTCGGCGCCGGTGTAGGTGCTGTTGACCTGGATCGTCGGTGGAACGATGTTCGGGAACTGCGCGATCGGCAGGCCCGCCATGGCGACCAGGCCGATGATGGTCATCAGGATCGAAATGACCATGGCGACGATCGGCCGGTTGATGAAGAACTTGGACATGGTCGCTTAATCCTTGGCGGCTGGCGCAGGGGCTGCCGGTTTCTCGGTGGGCTTGGCCGGGTCTGCTGCGGCCGTTGGCGCTGCCGGGACAAAGGGCTTCGGATTCACGGTCATCCCCGGCCTGACTTTCTGGGTACCTTCGGCGATCACCTTGTCGCCTGGCTGCAGGCCCTTGCTGATGATCCACTCCGAAGCAATCCGTTCACCGACCGTCACCGGCCGGACATCGGCCTTGTTGTCGGCGCCGACGACCGCCACCAGGTACTTGCCCTGCATTTCGGTGACGGCCCGCTGGGGAACCAGCAGCGCGCCCTTGTCCACCGACATCGTGGCGCGGACCTTGCCGTACTGGCCAGGACGAAGCAGGTTGTCCGGATTGGCAAACAGGGCTGCGACCTTGAAGGTGCCCGTCGTCGGATCGACCTGCCGGTTGAGCACCGCGACCTTGCCCTGATGCGGGTAGATCGATCCATCCACAAGGATGAGCTGCAAGGGGACATGCTCCGTCTTCTTGCCGGAAGCGGCTGCGGCGGCGGCGACCTTGAGGTATTCGCGTTCGCTGATGTTGAAGTAGACCTTGATCGGATCGACGGTCGACACCGTCGTCAGCTCCGTCGTCATGCTCGGGCTCAGGAGGTCGCCGATCTGGGCCTTGGCGATGCCGGCGATGCCGGTGACTGGCGAAGTGATTCGGGTGAAACCGAGGTTCAGCCTGGCCGTCTTGAGCGATGCCTCGGCGGCTTCAAGCGAGGCTTTGGCCGAGAGGTCGGCGCCGGTGGCGTCATCGAGATCCTTCTGGCTGACGGCGTTCATCGCCGCCAGGGGCTTGATGCGGGCCAGGTTCGCCCGCGTCGTTTCATAACGCGCCGCCTGCTGGGCACGCAGTCCCTTCGCCTCTTCGACGGCAGCCTCGAAAGTGCGCGGGTCGATCTCGAAGAGCGGCTGTCCCTGCTTCACCAGCTCTCCTTCGCGGTAGTTCTGCCTGATCAGGTAGCCGGTGACCTGCGGACGGATGACGGCATTGACGTTGCCGTCGAGTGAGCCGATCCATTCCAGGTAGATCGGTACGTCCCTTTGCGAGACGGTGACGATCTCTACGGCCGGCGCCGCTGGCGGCGCCGCCTTTTCCTTCTCGCATGCCGTGCTGACCAGAAGCAGCGCTCCGGCCAGCCCGGCGAGTGTGTACCTGAAAGCCCGATCTGCAGAGGTGAAGGGGGATGGGGTAGGCCTCATGGCGGCTCCTGCTGGACGAAAATGGGTGTGGCTGGTGTTGATGAATGGGAGAGTCGCGCCATCGTGGTGCAAACAAATGATCAACCGTGGAGAGCCATTGCCTGCCGATTCTGTCGGGCGACGACCCGCAATGAATTCATTATGGATTATGTGCCGCGCGTAATCCAGCGTCAATTATCAGGCTATCGAGTGTCGCGTTGCGATTCTGTGGGCCGGCCGTACGGGTTCACGGGGCAATATTTCTTTCTTGGCGTTGCGCTGACGTCTTTCCATCGAACGTCGCGTCCTTCTTCGGTGTTCGACGTCCCTTTGCGGTTGAAGGTGTTCTTGGCCGCTTCAAGGTTCACGATGGCATTGCCGAGCGCGTAGCTATGTCCCTTCGGCAGAAAAACGAGGATGATCGGGTTCTCGGCACCCTTGGCCCTGGCATCGGCGACGACAGTGGGCGAAGAGTACAGGGCTGCCGGCTGGCTGGCGCCGTCCGGGCGCGTGACGAGCCTGCCGTGCAGCGCCAGAGAAGACCTGGCACACCAGACAGCGCTGACGAACCTGCTCTTCCGGGTACGTCCGGTCTATGAGGCGCGCACGCCGACTGCAGTGGCGTCGCTGCTCGAAGTTGCCGGAGGCAGCGTAAGGTGGCTGCCTGACTGCTTTGCGTGCAGAGTCAGTTCCCGGCACAGAAAAACCCCGGCACAAGACCGGGGCGAAATGGGCGAAAACAGCTCAAGCGGCCTTGCGCTTGCGTGAACCGGCGATCCCGACCAGGGCCAAGCCCAGAAGGGCCAACGATCCTGGCTCCGGAACGCTGAACTTCAGATCGTCGATGGCGAATAACCATCCATCGAAGGGGTTGGTAATCTCGATCGACGAAATGCCGGATGCCGAGAACGAAACGAGATCGTTCCCGTATCCATTGTCCGGCGATGCAATCGTTTCCAGAAGCGTGTGGCTGCTGTCAAAGGCACTCGCGAACCCTGTTACGCCGGAGTCTCCATAGTTGTCGTAGATGTACGAGACGTCAAACACAGGCGACGCAAAGCTGATGATCAGCGGACTCAAACGGTTGTTCCCGCCATCCGAGGAATTGACCAGGGACTGCGACGGCGTGCCGCAGCAATGCCTGGAAAAGTGATGAGCCTTCCTGTGAAAGTCGCGTCAGCGGTAGTTGAATTTTCCCTTCCTCTCGCTGACACACCCAAGGCGCTGAAGCGACTTGCCCATTGGCGCGAAACCCGGAAAATGCCGAACATTCGCGCGTACTCCCGCGCCAGCAGAGGGAAAGCTCATCATGAACGATGCAAGCGGTCGCGACTTCTCCGCCGCGGAGACGGGAGAGCGGCTGATCGACGACCAGCAGTTTTGCGAGCTGATCCGCGCACGCGGCCGGACACTGCTCGAACTCGCCCGCGGCCTGACTGCCAGGGGTGTCGGCGAGGTCGCCCTGACGCGGCTGCTGAGTGGTCGGCTGCTGCTCGAATCGGGCCAGATGGAAGAGCTGCTCGACGAGTACGGTGCTTCCCAGAACCTCCGTTGGAGCCGCTTGCGGGCCATCGTCGCGGCGCTGCGCAACTTCGCGCGCATCGGCCGGGTATTGGCCCACGTGCAGCGTCGCCTGCCGACCTACAGCTTGCTGACGGTGGACGCCGATTTCCACGCGGCGACTGGCGAACGCTTGCGCCTGGTCGGTGGCGTCGTCATTGCGGTCGCTGCCGGTCTGCTGGAGGAAGCGCGGCTGCTCGGCGTCGACATCGCCGACATCGCTCCGACGCCAGAGGATTTTGCCGAACAGTTGCCTTCTGGTCGCCTGGCCCGCAACCGCGACGACCGCATCACCGCCGACGTGAGCATCACCGTCACCTACCTGGCAACGGAGTTCCTCAATCTGGCGGCGGAAAGCGAGCTGTTGCGCACTTCGGCCCGCGTGCCGCCGCAGGACTATGCGCACTGTTTTCCGGATCCGGTCAGCGAGGAACGTCTGCGCCAGCTCGGCTTCCGTTTCCACAATCTGCAGTCACTGTACGATACCCACGTTTCCAGAACCTGGGTCGAGACCTTGGACCCGGATCTGTCGTTCCTGCGCGGCCACGCCAGCGTCATCTATCATCTGCTCAAGATCGCCACTGACCTGGCCCACTACTACGAACGGCACGTCAGCCCGCAGACCGGCGACGGTCTGCTGTGCGAACGGCCGGTGGTCGATACCGACGCCATCATGGCCACCCTGTTCGCCTACGCCATGGCTTTCTCGAGCGATTTTCTCGACGGCGGCCAGCGCCTCAGCCAGAACATCCTGCGCCGCTACGCCGAGCCGGGGCGGCTGGAGGTTCCGGTGCCCAGCTACCGGGGCTTCCACGTGCGGCCATCGAATCTGGTGGCGCGCATCGTCGCGCATTACGGCAGCGAGGTGCAGATGGATCTGGACGGCAAATTGTTTGACGCCGGCTCGCCGCTCGACCTTTTCCGCGCCAACGAAACCATCAATGCGCGCAAGCGGCGCTGGCTGGCGGCGGAAATCGCCCGCGTCCCTCCCGACCAGGACGGCGCTCTGGAACCTTCGGCCATCGCTGCCGCCGTGCTGGCCATCGTGCATCGGCTGGCCGGGGAGGGCAAGGTGATTCTCTACCGCCAGCCGCTTGAGATCTCCGAAGAGATCGGTCGCCGTGAGGGCGGCGTCCTCGAAAACACCGTCGCCGAGATCGCACGCCTGCAGGCCACGGGACAACTCGACATCCGCACCGACCTGACCGTCACCTTCATCGGCGACAAGCGCGTCCTGGCCGATGTGGACGCCCTGGCCAGGGTTGGCTACGGCGAGGATGGCTTCGGCAACAACGTGGTGCTGCCGAAGGCGCTGTCGTATCTGCGGCGTTGAAGGGTCGGGCGCAGGCCACCGGGCTCACAAAAGACAAACCCCGCCGAAGCGGGGTTTGCTCAGCGTGTTGCGGCCTTACGCCTTCTTGCGGCGGCTGCAGCCGAGGCCAGCGAGGCCGAGGCCAAAGAGAGCCAGAGATGCTGGTTCGGGCACTTGCGTAAGCTGCAAGAGTTCGTTCGCCAGCAGGCGCTCGCCATCGGCAGTGGGAAGGTAGGTGTCGTTCAATGGCCCATTGAGGTAAGTATTCCCACAGTTACCCCGGATCACTGCGCAACCTCCGCTGCTCAGGCCCCCCAAGCAACTCGCGCCGCCGGTCGGATTCCATCCTTGCGAGAAAATCCCCCAGCCGGGGTTTGAAAGCGAAATCGTTGCTCCGAGGCCGGCAAAAATCGGATCGGCCGAGGTCGTGATCGGGGGTGCCTGGAAAAGTCGAGGGTACGAATGATCAGTGGCAGACCGTTGAGGGCGCGCGACATCGACGAACCTGGCGAAGTCGTCTGCTATATCGGGTAATATCGTGCATCACGCCGCCAGACCCGCCGTCCGATGGCTGTCGATCACCTGTAGCAACTGCGCGAAGACCTTTGGCGTGCCGGCGATGATGTTGCCGGTTTGCAGGTAGTTTTCATTACCGGCGAGATCGCTGATCAAACCGCCAGCTTCGGAAATCAACAGCGCACCACCGGCCATGTCCCAGGGCGAGAGGCCGAATTCCCAGAAACCGTCGAATCGACCACAGGCCACATAGGCCAGATCGAGGGAAGCAGCGCCGGGGCGGCGCATGCCGGCGGTTTTGCGTGCCAGTTCCTTGAAGATCGCCAGGTAGGCGTCGATGTGATCGTAGATACGGTAGGGGAAACCGGTGCCAATCAGCGCGTCTTCGAGTCTCAGGCACTTGCTGACGCGGATGCGGCGTTCGTTGAGGAAGGCGCCGCCGCCTCTGCTGGCGGTGAACATCTCGTTCCTGGCCGTGTCATACACCACCGACTGGGTGATCTGGCCGCGGTGTGCGAGCGCAATCGAAACCGCATATTGCGGAAGACCGTGGATGAAGTTGGTGGTGCCGTCAAGCGGATCGATGATCCACTGATACTCGCTGCCAGCGGCGATGCCGGCGGTCTGGCCGGACTCTTCTGCTAGAATGCCGTATTCCGGATACGCCTCGCGCAGCACTTCGATGATCGCCGCTTCGGCTTTCTTGTCCACTTCGGTGACGAAATCGCTCTGGCGCTTGGTGGTGATCTGCAGGTGCTCAAGGTCCATTGATGCCTGATTGATGATTTTGCTGGCACGGCGCGCCGCCTTGATGAGGATGTTGAGAACTGGATGCATGGATGGCTTTTGAAGAACCTGACGGGTGGCTGCTGCGGCCCGATTGGTGTGGAGGAGTCCCGATTCTAATATGAACCGGCCTGCCAGGTCTCAATCTTCGGTCTCGCCACTCGATCGGGTCCGCGTCGTCCTGTCGCACACCAGCCATCCCGGCAATATCGGTGCCGCCGCACGAGCAATGAAAACGATGGGCCTCTCGCGTCTGCTGCTGGTCAATCCGAAGCGCTTTCCGGACGACCAGGCAGTGGCCCGCGCCGCTGGCGCCGAAGACATTCTCGTGTCTGCCGAGGTGTGTACAGGCATCGACGCAGCACTGGCCGATTGCGTGTTTGCCTGTGCGATCTCGGCGCGGCATCGCAACCTCGGGCCACCGCCTTTGCCGGCGCGCCTGGCCGGGGCAGAGATTTTTGCCAGGGCCGCCGAGGGCGAAGTGGCACTGTTGTTCGGCAATGAAACCGCCGGGCTGTCCAACGCCGAGGTGCAACGCTGTCAGCGTACGGTGTTCATCCCGGCGAACCCGGAGTACACCTCACTCAACCTGGCTTCGGCGGTGCAACTGCTGTGTTACGAGCTGCGCCTGGCGGCTTTCGACGGCTGTCCACCGGTGCTCAGCAAAGCGGTTCCTTTTGCCTCGCCACCGGCAAGCCATCAGGAAGTCGAACGCTTTTATGAGCATCTCCAGCGGGTAATGGTGAGCAGCGGTTTTCTCGACCCCTTGCGACCACGACGGCTGCTGCCCAAGTTGCGGCGCCTGTTCGGACGCGCCGAGCTTGAACGCGACGAGATCAACATCCTGCGCGGACTGCTCGATGCAATCGAACGACAGGTCGCCGAGGAGCGCAGGACGGCCGGCAGTACCAGCGGCTGCGCGCATAATAGTAGATAAAATCAGTAGGGTATTGTATGATTACATCTTGCCCTCAAGGATTTTCGCTCAAGGACTTCCCTCTCATGTTCAGCCGCCTGCGCGAAGACATTCAATCGGTATTCGACCGTGACCCTGCTGCCCGTACCTCCTGGGAAGTGCTGACCTGTTATCCGGGTGTGCATGCGATGGTCGCGCATCGTCTGGCCAACTGGTTATGGGTGCACCGCTTGCGCTGGCTGGGTCGCGCGGTTTCGCACCTCGGGCGTTTTTTTACCGGTATCGAAATCCATCCCGGAGCAACGGTCGGGCGGCGTCTGTTCATCGATCACGGCATGGGTGTGGTGATCGGCGAAACCGCCGTCATCGGCGACGATGTCACCCTCTACCACGGCGTCACCCTGGGTGGCACTTCATGGAACAAGGGCCGGCGGCATCCGACGCTGGAGAACGGCGTGGTGATCGGCGCCGGCGCCAAGGTGCTCGGACCAATCATCATCGGTGCGTCGGCCAAGGTCGGCTCGAATGCCGTGGTTGTCAAGAACGTGCCGGCAGGAGCCACCGCGGTGGGCAATCCGGCGCGTATCATCGACAGCGTGCAGGCACAGAAGCGCGAGCAGATGGCCGGGCAACTCGGTTTCTCGGCTTATGCCCTGGCTGGCGATCAGGATGACCCGCTGGCCAAGGCGATTCATGGACTTCTCGACCATGCGGTCGAGCTTGACCGGCGTTTTGAGCTGTTGCTCAGGAAACTCGATGAGGCCGGCATCGAGGTCAAGGGCGAATTGGTCACGACAGACCAGTTTGACCCCCAATACTTGAGTAAAATAGTTGACTAATTTTCGAATGGTCTCTATAGTGTACAAACTTGATCAACTACTAATACCCGTGGAGGAGCCATGCGACTAACCACCAAAGGACGTTTCGCAGTGACTGCGATGATCGACCTGGCATTGCGCTGCAGTGAAGGGCCGGTGTCTCTGGCCGGAATCAGCGATCGTCAGAAAATTTCCCTTTCCTATCTGGAGCAGTTGTTCGGCAAGCTGCGCCGCTACGGCCTCGTCGAAAGCGTGCGTGGCCCCGGTGGCGGCTACTGTCTGGCGCGGCCAACCAGTGAAATGACGGTCACCGACATCATTCGTGCCGTCGATGAGCCACTCGATGCAACGCAATGCGGTGGCCGCGAGAACTGCCGCGACGACGAGCGCTGCATGACCCACGAGTTGTGGTCGACGCTGAACGACAAGATGTACGAGTTTCTCAGTTCGGTGACGCTGGCCGAGCTGGTCAATCAGCAACTCCAGAAAACCGGCGGCCAGGTCGCTGTGGTCCATGATGCGCGCCGCAACAGGCCGCGGGCACGTGCCAAGGCCGTGGCCCTCGAAAGTTGAGTGTCGACCGCCATGTTCGCGCCCGTGTATTTCGACCACAATGCCAGTACCCCGACTGATCCGGCGGTGCTCGAGGCGATGCTGCCCTATCTTTCGGCGCAGTTCGGCAATGCCTCGAGCCGGCACGAGTATGGTCGGGCGGCGCGGCGGGCGATCGACGAGGCGCGCAGTCAGGTCGCTGCGGCGGTCGGTGCGCATGCCAGTGAAGTGGTGTTTACCAGTGGCGGTTCGGAAGCCAACAATCTGCTGATCAAGGGCGCCGCCGCTTGTCTGAAGCCTGGCTTGTTGGCCGTCAGCGCGATTGAGCACCCGTGTGTGATCAAGCCCGCCGAGCAATTGTGCAAACGCGGCTGGATGCTTGAGAAACTGGCGGTCGACGCCGACGGCCGAGTCGATGTCGGCCACTTCGCGGAGGTGATGGCCCGAAAACCGAAGATCGTTTCGGTGATCCTGGCCAACAACGAAACCGGCGTGTTGCAGGATGTCGAATCGCTCGCCGATTGCGCGCGCATGGCCGGCGCCTGGTTTCATACCGATGCGGTGCAGGCGGTCGGCAAGCTGGCTGTCGATTTTCGTCGTCTCAATGCTGCCGGAGTGCATGCGCTGACCTTGTCGGCGCACAAGATCGGCGGCCCCAAGGGTGCGGCGGCCCTGGTGCTCGACAAGCGTGTCGAACTGGAGCCACTGATTGCCGGCGGTGGCCACGAGCGCGGATTACGTTCGGGAACCGAGAACGTCGCGTCAATCGTCGGTTTCGGCGTCGCCTGTACTCTCGCCACAGAGCGCCGGGTAAGGCTGGCACAGCGTCTGCTCGAATTGCGCGGGCAGCTCGAAGCCGGCCTCCTCGGCCTCGGTGCGACGCTCTTCGGCCAGGCTGCCGAACGCCTGCCGAACACCGTTTATTTCTCGTTCCCTGAACTCGATGGTGAAACTCTGGTCGGACATCTGGACCGTGCCGGCTACGCGGTAGCCAGCGGTGCAGCCTGTTCGAGTGCCAACCCCGAGCCCTCGCATGTGCTGCGGGCGATGGGGGTCGATCCCGAACTGGCGCGTGGCGCAGTGCGTGTCAGCCTCGGTCGCGGCAACAGCAAGGAACAGGTCGCCGGCTTTCTGAATACGCTGCAGGCCACCATCGCGGGCTTGCAGCGGCTGAGTGCGATGAGCGCCTGAGAGCGCCCGAAGACCAACTGATGATCTGCAAGAACATGGACAACCCGGAGCAAGAGCAATGCTGAAACTGCCCATCTATCTCGATTATTCGGCCACGACGCCGGTCGATCCGCGCGTGGCGGAGAAGATGATTCCTTATCTGGTCGAGAAATTCGGCAACCCTGCCTCACGCTCGCACTCCTTCGGCTGGGAGGCCGAAGCTGCGGTCGAGGAAGCACGAGAAGAAGTGGCCAGGCTGGTCAATGCCGACACCAAGGAGATCGTCTGGACCTCGGGCGCGACCGAGTCGAACAACCTGGCGCTGAAGGGCGCGGCACAGTTCTACGCCGGCAAGGGCAAGCATCTGGTGACGGTCAAGACCGAGCACAAGGCGGTTCTCGATACTTGCCGCGAACTCGAGCGGCAGGGCTTTGAAGTCAGCTACCTCGACGTCAGGGACGACGGCCTGCTCGACCTGGATATGTTCCAGGCGGCACTGCGCCCGGATACGATCGTCGTCTCGGTGATGTTGGTCAATAACGAGATCGGGGTCATCCAGCCGATCGCCGAGATCGGCGAGATCTGCCGTGCCAGGGGAATCCTCTTTCATGTCGATGCGGCGCAGGCGACCGGCAAGGTGGCGATCGATCTCGCGGCACTCAAGGTCGATCTGATGAGTTTCTCGGCGCACAAGACTTACGGCCCGAAAGGGATCGGCGCGCTGTACGTGCGGCGGAAACCGCGCGTTCGCCTGAATGCGCAGATGCATGGCGGTGGCCACGAACGTGGCTTCCGTTCCGGCACGCTGCCGACGCATCAGATCGTCGGCATGGGTGAGGCTTTCCGCTTGGCACGCCTGGAGATGGGCGCCGAGAACGAGCGGATCCGCATGCTGCGCGATCGCCTGCTCAAAGGGCTGTCGGACATCGAGCATGTCTATGTCAATGGCGACATGGAACGGCGGGTGCCGCACAACCTGAATATCAGTTTCGCCTACGTCGAAGGCGAATCGTTGCTGATGGCGATCAAGGATCTCGCGGTATCGTCGGGATCGGCTTGTACATCAGCCTCGCTCGAACCGTCGTACGTCCTGCGTGCGCTTGGCCGTGAGGATGAACTCGCGCACAGCTCGATCCGGTTTACCCTCGGCCGTTTCACCAGCGTCGGAGGACATCGACTATGCGATCAAGCTCCTGCACGACAAGATTGGCCGCTTGCGCGAACTCTCGCCGCTGTGGGAAATGGTGCAGGACGGTGTTGACCTGAGTTCGGTTCAGTGGGCCGCTCATTGATGAATGTATTGAAGGAGAAACAACATGTCGTACAGTGTCAAGGTTCTGGATCACTACGAAAATCCACGTAATGTCGGATCGTTCGGCAAGGAAGAGGAGGGCGTGGCCACCGGCATGGTCGGCGCACCCGCCTGCGGCGACGTGATGAAGCTGCAGATCAAGGTCGGCAAGGGCGGCGTCATCGAAGACGCCAAGTTCAAGACCTACGGTTGCGGCTCGGCGATCGCTTCGTCTTCGCTGGTGACCGAGTGGGTCAAGGGCAAGACCATCGATCAGGCGCTGGACATCAAGAACACCCAGATCGCCGACGAGCTGGCTTTGCCGCCGGTCAAGATCCACTGCTCGATTCTTGCCGAGGATGCGATCAAGGCGGCAGTCGCCGATTACAAGAAAAAGCACAGCGAACAGGTTTCGGCTTGACAGACCACAGTACAGCAGGAGGTTTTTGCATGGCAGTGACGCTTTCTGAACGGGCAGCGAGCCACGTTGCGAATTTCATGCTCAAGCGCGGCAAGGGGATCGGGCTGCGTGTCGGCGTGCGTACCAGTGGCTGCTCGGGAATGGCTTACAAACTCGAGTTTGCCGATGTCGCGCACCCGGACGACATCGAGTTCGAGTCGCATGGTGTAAAGGTTCTGATTGATCCGAAAAGTCTGCCCTACCTCGACGGTACCGAACTCGACTTTGCACGTGAGGGGCTGAACGAGGGGTTCCGCTTCAACAACCCGAATGTCAAGGACGCCTGCGGCTGCGGCGAAAGTTTCAACGTCTGAGCTTGGGCAAGCCGGGCATGCGACAGGCTTGACGGCCAGCTACCTGTGCGAAGACGCGCCGCCGAAAATAATGGACTTCAACGCCGACCACTTTTCCTTGTTCGAGTTGCCGCCTGCCTTCCGGCTGGATGCGGCACTGCTCGACCGCCGTTATATCGAGATGCAGACGAGAGTGCATCCGGATCGCTTTGCAAGTGCCGGTGACGCCGAGCGACGGCTGTCGCTGCAATGGGCGACGCGCGTCAATGAAGCCTACCAGACGCTCAAGAAGCCCTTGCCGCGGGCCAGATACCTGTTGCATCTGGCGGCGCATGATCTCGGCAGCGAGAACAATGCCCTGATGCCCGCCGATTTCCTGGTCGAACAGATGGAATGGCGCGAGGCGGTTGCCGAAGCGCGCAGCGCTGGCGAACACCATGAACTCGAGCATCTGCACCATCGTCTGCAGCGGGATCTGCTTGAACGTTACGAGGAAGTCGCCCGGCTACTGGACGATCAGCATGATCTGGAGCAGGCCGCCGACCGCGTGCGGCGACTGATGTTCCTGGAGAAGCTGCTCGGCGAGATCGACGACGCGATGGCGGCTTGCGAGGAGTAGTTCGTCATCCAGACTGCTGCGCCAAATCACCAGCAACACGTACCAGGACTTTTTCATGGCTTTATTACAGATTGCGGAACCAGGCGAATCCACAGTGCCGCACCAGCACCGGCTGGCTGTCGGCATCGACCTGGGGACGACCAACTCCCTGGTTGCGACGGTGCGCAGCGGCCTGGCCATCGTCCTCAGCGACGAACTCGGGCGTCCCCTGCTGCCTTCGGTGGTGCACTATCGGCCGGACGGCAGCAGTGAAGTCGGTTACGAAGCCGCGGCCAGGCAGGCCGTCGATCCGCGCAACACCATCGTCTCGGTCAAGCGCTTCATGGGTCGCGGGCTGGCGGACGTCGCTCATCACAAGAGCATGCCCTATGTTTTCGACGACACACCGGGCATGCTGCGCCTGCACACCGCTGCCGGGTTGAAGAGTCCGGTCGAAGTTTCGGCCGAGATCCTGCACACCTTGCGTCTGCGCGCCGAGGCCTCACTGGGCGGATCTATCGTTGGCGCGGTAATCACCGTTCCCGCCTACTTCGACGATGCGCAGCGCCAGGCCACCAAGGACGCCGCCAGACTCGCCGGACTGCCGGTACTGCGCCTGCTCAACGAGCCGACCGCGGCAGCGATTGCCTATGGGCTGGACAACGCTGCCGAAGGCGTCTATGCGGTCTATGACCTCGGCGGTGGCACTTTCGACATCTCGATCCTCAGACTGTCGCGCGGCATTTTCGAGGTGCTGGCGACGGGCGGCGACTCGGCGCTCGGCGGTGACGATTTCGACCATCGCATCTTCTGCTGGATCCTCGAAGAAGCCAGACTCAAACCCCTGTCGGTCGAGGATGCCCGGATGCTCCTGACACGCGCTCGTGAAGCCAAGGAATACCTGACCTTTCACGGCCTTGCCCAGATCAACGCGCGCTTAAACAGTGGCGAGCAGGTCGATCTGACGCTCACCACCGAAATCTTTGCCGAGATCACCCAGACCCTGGTCGCCAAGACCATGCAGCCGGTCAAAAAAAGCGCTGCGTGACGCTGGTCTGTCGGTTACCGAGGTCAAGGGCGTGGTGATGGTCGGCGGCGCCACGCGCATGCCGCAGGTGCAGCGCGCCGTTGGTGACTTCTTCCGCCAGGATCCGCTGAACAATCTCGATCCCGACAAGGTCGTCGCCATCGGAGCGGCCAAACAGGCCAATCTGTTGGCCGGCAACGGCCTGGCCGGCGAAGACTGGCTGCTGCTCGACGTGATACCGCTATCGTTGGGTCTCGAAACCATGGGCGGTCTGGTCGAAAAGATCATTCCCCGCAATTCGACGATTCCGACGGCGCGCGCGCAGGAGTTCACCACCTTCCGCGACGGCCAGACGGCGCTCGCCGTGCATGTCGTGCAGGGAGAACGCGAACTGGTCAGCGATTGCCGTTCGCTGGCGCGCTTTGAACTGCGCGGTATTCCGCCACTGGTCGCGGGCGCCGCCCGCATTCGCGTCACTTTTCAGGTCGACGCCGACGGCCTGCTGGGAGTGACTGCTCGCGAACAGACTTCCGGCGTCGAAGCCAGTATCGTCGTCAAGCCTTCCTACGGACTGACCGATGACGAGATCGCCGGCATGCTCAAGGACTCGCTGCTGCACGTCAAGGACGACGCGCTGCAGCGCGCGCTCAAGGAAATGCAGGTCGATGCCGAACGGCTGATCGAAGCGGTACGTTCCGCCTTGACCAACGACCGGGAATTGCTCAGTGCCGACGAACTGGCACGCATCGACAGCGACATCGTCAAGCTGCAAGCAGCCGCACGCGGCGACAAGCGCCGCCAGATCATGCTGGCGATCGACGACCTCGAAGCCGACACCAAGGATTTCGCGGCACGGCGCATGGACAAATCGATCCGGCGTGCTTTCGCCGGTCGCAACATCAGCGAGCTGGACAGCGAAGCAGTCGTGGCGAAGACGGAAGAGACCGTATGACCCAGGTCGTCGTTCTGCCGCATATCGAACTCTGTCCTGATGGCGCGGTGATCGACGCGCGACCCGGTGAATCGCTGTGTCAGAACCTGCTCGAGAACGGCATCGCCATCGAACATGCCTGCGAGATGTCCTGCGCCTGTACCACCTGTCACGTCATCGTCCGTGAAGGCTTTGCCGCGCTTGAACCTTCCGACGAGGTCGAGGACGACCTGCTCGACAAGGCCTGGGGTCTCGAACCGAATTCACGCCTGTCGTGTCAGGCGATCGTCAACGCAACGCCGCTGCTGATCGAGATCCCGCGTTACTCGATCAACATGACCAAGGAGGGCCATCGATGAAATGGACCGACATCAACGAAATAGCCATCGAACTCGCCGAAGCGCATCCAGAGCTCGACCCGCTGAAGATCAACTTTGTCGACCTGATGAATTGGGTGCTGGCCTTGCCCGGCTTTGACGATGATTTCAGACATTGTGGCGAGAAAATCCTTGAGGCCATCCAGCAAGCCTGGATCGACGAACTGGCATGAAGCCCGACGACATGGGCGGCGGCCAGCGCAACGTTCTCGGCGGGCCTCTGGGATCCTGCAGCGAGAAGCCGGTGACCGGATTTTTTCGGGACGGTTGCTGCAATACCAGCGACGAAGACTTCGGCAGCCATACCATTTGCGTGCTGCTGACCGCCGACTTCCTCGAATTCTCGAAGGCGCGTGGCAACGACCTGTCGACGCCGCGGCCAGAATTCGGCTTTCCCGGCTTGCACCCCGGCGACCGCTGGTGCCTCTGTGCCGCCCGTTGGCGCGAAGCCCTGCACGCCGGCAAGGCGCCGCGCGTCGTTCTCAACGCCACCAACGAAGCCGCACTCCTGATCGTCGGCCTCGATGACCTCAAGCGTTATGCGATCGATCTGAACTGAATCTCTGCTTAAGAAAACCCGCAGTCTGCCGTTCTAGGGAGTACCCCCCAATCTACTCAGGCAGCCACCATGAAAATCGCCAGTTCCGAGATGCAAATGCTCTCTTCGCATGTGGCAGCGCAACAAACGGAAGTCCGTGAATCGACGCGCATGTGGATCGGGGCTCAACGGCCGGACTTCGAGGGAGGTGATAAGTATCTGTCCAGAAATAAGTTGTACAAGTTCAAACCGATGGCCGGATGGTGTAGTTCCATTCACCATGAAACTCGGAGCGTTCTATGTGAACTTTATCGAGTTCATCATCAGTCACGTGTATGCCTTTCGCGTAGGTGTTGGTATCCATCTCCGCCTCAATTTTTAGGCCTGCTTGTGTGGTGGTGGCAGCAATCAAATTGACGATGACCTCATGGCTGACCAGAGGCTTTCCTCGCCAATTCATACTGATGTAGCTGAACATCCGATGTTCGATCTTATTCCATTTGCTAGTTCCCGGTGGAAAATGGCAGATCGAGATGCATAGGCCGGTTTGGTCGGCCAGACGCTGTAAAGCGACCTTCCATAACCGTACTCTC
>NZ_SPMX01000072.1 GCF_012940005.1 Candidatus Accumulibacter contiguus
CAGACCCGTTCCATTCGGGATTCTCCGAGAGTGAGTTGCAGCGCTGGCTAGAATGGGGGGAATGGATGGTGCGACAGTTCCATCGCAGCTCCTCCGCCGTCGAAGGGCGCAATGGCCGCTTGTCCCAGTTGTATCATAACGGGCGAGGTCTGACGAAATGCCGCCTGGCTGCGCTAACGGTTATCCACAACTATGGGGTGAGACGTAGTGACGGCACTATCGCAGCCGAACGTCTGTTTAGCACCTCTTTCCCTGATCTTTTCGATTGGCTGCTCAACCAGATGGGGGAACTTCCCTTACCGAGGAAGTCCCGCCACCGGGTTGTGCATAACCCATTGAAGTTAGAGATTGTCCCGGCTTAAGTGGGAAGCCAACAATTCGACCTCCTCGTGTTCGACGCCGTCTCGTCGACTTCGAGCATGCGTGGGCCGGACCTGCCGGATGGAAATTACGTACTCCGGATTCGCAGTATCGACACCAGAGGTCTCGAGGGAAGCGACGCCGAACACCGTTTCCGCCTGCATGCCCGGCCCGAACCACCGCTCCTCGTCCGCCCCCCCCCACCAGGGCGGCGTAGTCGAAAAACCGCTGCTCTTCGAGTGGTCGGAACCGCAAGGCGCCGCCAGCTACCTCTTTCAGCTGGCCGATGACGAACGCTTCCTGACCCCGCTGCTCAAGCAGGACGATCATCGCCAATCGCGCCTGACCGTCGAACAGCCGCTCGAACCCGGGCAGTACTTCTGGCGGGTCGCTGTCCGCGACCCGACCGGACGAGAGGGTCCGTTCAGCGACCCGCAAGCGTTCCGGCTGCAGGCCGCAGCGCAGATGCAGCCCCCCGAACTGGCTGCCGACCGCCTGACCTTCCGCTGGGGCACGGCTGCGCCCGGCCTGCAATACGACTTTCAACTGGCCAGGGATGTCGATTTCACGATTCTCGAACTGGAAAGCCGGGTATCCGAAGCGCAGGTGAGCTTGCCTCGCCCGGATTCCGGCGTCTATTACCTGCGCGTACGCACCATCGAGGCCGACGGTTACGTGGGACCGTATGGTCCGGTGCAGCGGATCGAGCTTCCCTCGCGCAACTACTGGCCGGCAGCACTGGTGATCCTGCTCGCGCTGGTGTTGATCTTTTGATCCGGATGTCGTGATTGCAACGTTCAAGGCCCGTTCTGGCTGGTCCAAACGGATCCTTGTCTCGCTGTTATTGACGGCTGCCGCGCTGCTCCTCAGCGATACGAACGCCCTGTATCGCTGGGACCTCTTCCTCTACGACTGGAATCGGACGGCCTGGTCGCGCGCGCCGGCCGAGGACATCGTGATCGTCGCCATTGACGAGCAAAGCCTGCGGGAAATCGGACGCTGGCCGTGGTCGCGGCGTATCCATGCGCAACTGATCCGCCAGCTCTCTGCGGCCGAGGCGAGGGTAATCGGTCTGGATATCGTCTTCGCCGAACCCGAGACCAGCGATCCTGGCGCCGATGCGGAACTGGCCAGCGCCCTGGCGGCCAACGGCCACGTCGTCCTGCCGCTGCTCAATGAACAGCACCGCATCGGTGACGAGTTGCGGGAAACCTTGCCGATCCCGCCGCTGCGAACAGCGGCCGCCGGCATCGGCCACGTCGATGTCGAACTCGACCTCGACGGCATTGCCCGCAGCGTTTTCCTCAAGGCCGGCCTGGGATCGTCGTGCTGGTCGACGCTGGCCCTGGCCATGCTCGAGCTGGGCGATCCCACTGCCGGGCGGGTGCTCCCCGGCGAGCGCGCCCCACACACCGATCCACCATCGCCTGGCGCCTGGCGCCGCGATTATCGCATCCTGATTCCGTTTGTCGGCCCGCCGGGGAGTTTTCCGCATTTTTCCTACCGCGACGTCCTGCACGGGGATTACCCGCCGGCAATCTTTCGTGGCAAATTTGTGCTGGTCGGCGCGACGGCCAGCGGCATGGCCGATGCGCTGCCCACACCACTTTCCGCTTACTCGCGGCTGATGCCGGGCGTCGAATACAATGCCAATGTTCTCGATGCGCTGCGGCAAGGCTTGACCATCCAGCCTTTGCCTGGCCAATGGACGCTGCTGCTGAGCGGAGTCCTGGTGTTCTTCCCGATGCTGCTCCAAAGCGCTTGCCCGGCGCGCTGGACCCTGCCAGTGGCGGTTTTGTCGCTGCTGCTGACCCTCATCAGCAGCTTCGTCCTGCTCTATGCCACGCAGCTCTGGTTCCCGCCGGCGGCAGCGCTACTCGTGCAGGGCTTGAGCTGTCCCTTGTGGAGCTGGCAACGCCTGCTCCTGCTCATCCGTTCGCTGTTCGAACAGGAGGAACGTACCCAGGTCACTCTGCACTCGATCGGCGATGCCGTGATCACCACCGATGCGAAGGGGGCCGTGCAGTACCTGAATCCGGTCGCCGAAAGTCTGCTCGGCGCTGCGCCAGGCGCTTTGCGTGGGCAGGAGCTGGGCAGCATGTTCCAGGTCGTCCGCGAGCACGAGCGCTACAGCGCGGTGAATCTGGTTGCCTTGTGCCTGGAAGCAGGTGCGCTGGTGAGGCTGCCCGAGCCCTCGATCCTGCGCAACCTCGCTGGCCAGGAATACGCCATCCGTGCTTCGGCGGCCCCGATCCACGACCGGCAGATGCGGGTCGTCGGTGTCGTCATCGCCTTCAGCAACATCACCGAAACGCGCCGTTTGACCGAGCAGATGATTTATCAGGCCAACCATGACGCGCTGACCCGTCTGCCCAACCTCGGCCTGCTGCGCGACCGCCTCAGGCATGCCATCGCGCGCGCGCGCCGAACCGGCCAGAGCCTGGCGCTGTTGTTCGTCGACCTGGATCAGTTCAAGAAAATCAACGAGGGCCTGGGCCATAGCGCCGGAGATGCCCTGCTGCGAGCCGTCGCCGAGCGGCTGCTGGTCTGTGGTCGCAAGGACGACACCATCGTCCGCGTCGGTAGTGACGAATTCATCTGCATGCTGGAGGACTTGCGTCAGGAAGACCGCGTCGTGGACTTCGCGCACAAGCTGTTGACGATGCTCGAAACACCGTTTCAGATTGGCAACAATGAGTGTGTGGTCACCGCGAGCATCGGCATCTGCCTGTTTCCCAAGGATGGCGGCGATGTCGAAACCTTGCTGCGAAACGCCGACACGGCGATGTATCGGGCCAAGGAGAGCGGCCGCAACAATATCCAGTTCTACGCCCACGACATGCACGCCCGCAGCCTGGAACGGCTGACCATGGAACAGGGCCTGCGCCATGCCCTGGCGCGTCAGGAACTGGAGATCTATTACCAGCCGCAGCTGGATCTGCGCCAGGGCCGCATCATCGGTGTCGAGGCCCTGTTGCGCTGGCAGCATCCCCAGCGCGGGCTGATCTCGCCGCTCGATTTCGTTCCCCTGGCGGAGGAAACCGGCCTGATCGAAAGTATCGGCGAGTGGGTACTCAGAACCGCCTGCAAACAGGCGAAAGCTTGGCAGCAGAGTATCCTGCCGACGCTGCGCATGGCGGTGAACCTTTCGCCCCGCCAGTTCCTGCGTCCCGGCATGGTCAGCATGGTGGCGCAGATCCTGCGGGAAACCGATCTGGAACCCCGCTATCTGGATCTCGAGATCACCGAGAGCCTGCTGATGAAGGACGTACAGGGCAGCATCATGACCATGCATGCGCTCAAGGCCATCGGCGTCCGCTTGTCGATCGACGATTTCGGCACCGGTTATTCTTCACTCAATTATCTGAAGCAATTCCCCATCGACCAGTTGAAAATCGACAAGTCCTTTGTACACGACCTGGTCGTCGGCAAGGATGACGCCGCGATCACGCTGGCGATCATCGCCATGGCGCACAGCATGTCGCTGACCGTGATCGCCGAGGGCGTGGAAAGCGAAGCGCAAGGAGCGTTTCTGCGCGCCAATCACTGCGACGAAATCCAGGGCTACCACTTGAGCCGCCCGCTGCCAGCGGATGAGATCCCGGCGCTGCTCCGCTTGCCGTGAATGCCGGTCGGGTTAGTGCAGCCTAACCCGACATTTTCGCCTCAAGGATCCGCCCCCGGCTGCCGTTACCCAACCAATATGGCTATCATTGCCACCCCCAGGGGAAAAGGAATTCCAATGCCGCATCGCTTCCGCGATCTTAGCATCGCACTGAAACTCAATCTGGTGCAGGGTCTGGTTCTGCTGACCATCATTCTCGCCGCCACGGGGTGGACCGCTTCGCATCTGCGCGAACAACTGACCCACACGGCGCTGGACGAACTCAGGCAGATCAATCGCCTGGCCGTGTCGATGCTCGATACCTACGACCGCAGTCTGCGCAACGACATCGAGCGCAGCGGCCGGATTTTCTCGGGCAGCTTCGACAAGCCGTTTGAACTGGTCGAAGCAGGTGCAGTGCCGCAACTGCTGCATGGCGGAATGCGGATCGATGATCGCATCGAGCTCACCGACACCTTCACGGCAAAGGCCGGAACCGTGGCAACGATATTCATTCGCCAGGGCGACGATTTCCTGCGCACCGCCACTTCATTGAAGAAGGAGGATGGCGCGCGGGCGACGGGAACCCTGCTGGGCACTGACCATCCTGCGCGCCAGTCCTTGCTTGCCGGTCAGCCCCATACCGGCAAGGCCTCGCTATTCGGCAGGGATTTCATGACCCACTACGTTCCGGTACGCGACGCCTCGGGCAAGGTGGTCGGCGCCTTTTTCGTCGGGCTGGAATTTACCGCAGGGCTGCAGGCTTTGAAGAAGAGCATCCTGGCGATCCAGGTCGGTTCTACGGGTTATGTCGCCGCACTCGACGCCGGCAAGCAGAAAGGTGTCGCGACCATCCACCCAACCAAGGAAGGGGCCAACCTGCTGGCAGCCAAGGACAGTCGGGGTTTCGAGTTCGTTCGCGAGATGGTCGACAAGAAGTCAGGAAGCATCCGCTACGAGTGGGCAAATCCCGGCGAGACCAGCGCGCGCGAGAAGGTCGCGGTTTTTGATCATTTTCCGGGCTGGGACTGGGTGGTCGTGTCTACCAGCTACCTCGAGGAAATCAGGAGCAGCGCCGACACCGCCGTCCGTGACATCGCCTGGATGGCGCTGCTGATCATCGTCGCTGCCCTGCTCAGCGGCTTCGTGGTGGCCCGGCACTGGATCACGCGGCCGCTGCAGGAAATCGCCCTGGTGGCCGACCGGATTGCCGCTGGTGACCTGACGGGCAGGCTGACGGGCGACAGTGTCGACGAGGTCGGCCGTCTGAAGCAGGCCATCGGCAAGATGTCGGAGAATCTGCAAACGACCGTCGGCAGCGTCCGCAAGGCCTCGGCAACGATGCTCGAACAGTCGCTCGCGCTGGTGACTGCGGCCGAACAGGTCAGCGGCAGCGCACAGGTGCAGCGCGATGCGGCGACCGGAATGGCGGCTTCGGTCGAGGAAATGAGCGTCAGCATCGATCAGGTGGCCGAGCACGCACACGCTGCGCAAGGGCTCTCGATCGCCTCCGGGCAGGCAGCGAGCCAGGGCGCCGAGGTGATTCACCAGGCGGTGGGGGCGATGAACCAGATCACCGGTTTCGTTCGCCAGGCGTCGACGACGGTGAGCGAACTCGGACGCCGCTCGCAGGACATTTCGGCGGTCGTTCAAGTGATCCGCGAGATCGCTGATCAGACCAATCTGCTCGCCCTCAACGCCGCCATCGAGGCGGCACGGGCGGGGGAACAGGGGCGCGGTTTTGCGGTCGTCGCCGACGAAGTGCGCAAGCTCGCCGAAAGGACGGCGACGTCCACGCACTCGATCGGCGAGATGATCGGCCACATTCAGGACGGCGCCAAGGCGGCTGTCCACCAGATGGAAGACGGCGTTGCCCAGGTCGCGCAGGGCGGTGTCCTGGCTGACCGGGCGGGTCAGGCGATCGGTGAAATCGAAGGCCGCACCAACGAGGTGATCACTACGGTCGGCAGCATTTCGGGCGCCATCCGGGAACAAAGCCTCGCCAGCCAGACCATTGCCCAGGGGGTCGAGCAGATCGCCCAGATGGCCGAAACCAGCTACTCGGCGTCCCAGGGCACGGCGCAGTCGGCACAGGCCCTGCGTGACCTGGCAGAACACCTCGACCAGGCGCTTGGTCATTTGCGTGTCCGTTGATGCCTGGCCTCGCTTTCAAGCTCGGCATGAGCATCGGCATACGCAGGCATTGCGCTCTATGGCTAGCCGTACTGTTGATCTTGCTCGGCGTCGTCCGCAGCGCCAGCGGCGAGCCAATCCGGGTCGGCGGCACCGGTAGCGCGCTGGGCACCATGAAGCTCCTCGGCGAGGCTTTCACCAGGCAGGCCGCGTCGAAATTCGAGCTGACGATCATGCCCGACCTTGGCAGTTCGGGCGCTTTGCGCGCACTGCAGGCCGGAGCGATCGACATCGCACTGCTCAGTCGTCCGCTGAGCGATGCACACCATGCGGCGGGACTGGTGGCATTCGAATACGGGCGTTCGCCATTCGTGCTGGTCACCAGCAAGCCGGGAATCGGGAATCTGACGCCAGCGGCGCTGGCCGACCTGCTTGCCGGTCGTACACTCACCTGGTCCGATGGCCAGCCGGTACGCCTCGTACTGCGGCCGAAGGCCGACATCGATAGCGAGCTCCTCGCGTCCTTGTCCCGGGGGATCGCCGAAGCGCTGACGATCGCCTCCAAGCGGCAGGGCATGGTGATGGCTGCGACCGACCAGGAAGCCGCCGAGCACGCCGAGCGGCTGCCGGGATCACTGGCGGTGAGCACCCTGGCGCTGATCCTCTCGGAGCACCGTAAACTGAACATGCTTTCTTTCGACGGCGTGGCGCCGTCGGTGGCCGCCCTCGCCGACGGTTCCTACCGGCACTTCAAGTCGCTGGCGATGGTCACGCGGGGGGCGCCCAGCGGTGCTGCGCTGCAGTTCATCGAGTTCGTCAGGTCGCCACAGGGACGCGCCATCCTGGAAGCCAACGGCCATCTGGTGTCGTACAAACGATG
Organism: Candidatus Accumulibacter contiguus; assembly: GCF_012940005.1. GTDB lineage: Bacteria > Pseudomonadota > Gammaproteobacteria > Burkholderiales > Rhodocyclaceae > Accumulibacter > Accumulibacter contiguus. Next base: position 6,978 of record NZ_SPMX01000072.1, read on the forward strand.
AAAGCGACGAGACCATTCACCATGGAGCGCCTGCTTACCGGCATTGCCGCCAGTGTCAGTCTGGCCATCGTGCTGTCGCTGCCCACGGCATACTACGTCTTCGCGCGCTCCAACCTCGACGCGACTCTCGCCGCCGAGAGCGAGATCAACGGCCGCCTGGTCACCGGGCTGATCAATGGCAATCCCGATTTCTGGAAATTCCAGCCCGATCGCCTGCTGATGGTGCTCGATCGCCGCCCCACCGACGGCAGCCAAGAAACCCGCCGGGTGTTCGGCAGCGACGACAAGCTGATTGCCGCCAGCGACGATCCGCTTCCTTCGCCGCTGGTCACGCACGCGACGACGGTATTCGACAGCGGTCACCCGGTCGGCCGCCTGGAGATTGCGCGCTCGCTCCGGCCCACCCTGCTCGGCACGCTGGCAGCGGCGGCATTTGCCATGCTGCTCGGTGTCGGCGTATTCATTGCGCTGCGCGTGTTGCCGCTGCGAGCCTTGCGCCGGGCACTCGACCAGGTTGAGCAGCAAGCGGCGGAATTGCGCGTCGCCAAGGACGCCGCCGAAGCGGCCAGCCGCGCCAAGAGCGATTTCCTGGCGACCATGAGCCACGAGATCCGCACGCCGATGAACGGCATTCTCGGCATGACCGAATTGCTGCGCAGCACCACGTTGAGCCCACAGCAACGGCGCTTCAGCGATGCCGTGTATCAGTCCGGTGAGCATCTGCTCGGCATCATCAACGACATTCTCGATTTCTCGAAGATCGAAGCCGGCAGGCTCGAGATCGAGAACATTCACTTCAACCTGCGGCAACTCGTCGAGGACGCCGCTTACCTGTTCGCCCAGCCCGCCGAGGGGAAAGGGCTGGAAATGGTCTGCAGCGTGCCGCACGATCTGCCGGTGGCGGTCGAGGGCGACCCGATGCGCTTGCGCCAGATCCTGACCAATCTGGTCGGCAACGCCGTCAAATTCACCCGCCAGGGCGAAGTCGTCATCCGCGTCAAACTGCTGCACGAGGACCCGCAGCAGGCCCATTTCCGCTTCGAAGTCGAGGACAGCGGCGTCGGCATCGGCGAAGAAGCGCAGAGCCGCCTGTTCAGCGCCTTCGTCCAGGCCGACAGTTCGACGACCCGGAGTTTCGGTGGCAGCGGCCTCGGTCTGGCGATCGCCAGGCTCCTGGTCGAGATGATGCACGGCCAGATCGGCCTGGTCAGTCAAGTCGGCAAGGGCTCACTGTTCTGGTTCGAGCTGGCGCTCCCCAAACAGGACGCCAATGCGAGAACGGTACTCGACCTCACCGGGCAGCTCAGCGGACGCTCGGTTCTGGTCGTCGATGACCACGCCACCAACCGCGAAATCCTCGCCCATCAGTTGCAGGGCTGGTCGATGCGCTGCGTCGGCACCGCGAGTGGGCACGATGCCCTGCAGGCCCTCGACCGGATGGGCAGCGAGCGCTGCGATCTGGTGATTCTCGATCTGCACATGCCGGGCATGGATGGCTTCGAAGTGGCGCGCGCGATTCGTGCCGACCAGCGCTACACCGCGTTGCCGCTGATCATGCTCTCTTCGGTCAGCGTCGGCGCCGACAATCCGGAGCGCCAGGCGGCGCCAATCGACTGCTACCTGACCAAGCCGGTGCGCCAGTCCGACCTCTATGACGCCATCGCCACCACGCTGTCGCTGCGTACCGGCGAGCCGCAGCGTGAGTCCTCGCCGCCGGTCGCCGCTGCCAGCACGGTACCACTCGCTGGGCGGGTGCTGATCGCCGAGGACAACCCGGTGAACCAGATGGTCGCCGCCGCCATGCTCGAATCGCTCGGGATAAGCTGCAGCCTGGCCGAGAATGGTCGGGTGGCGATCGAACGCTTGTCGCAGGAATCCTTCGACCTCGTTCTGATGGATTGCCAGATGCCCGAAATGGATGGCTTCGCGGCGACTGCCGAGATCCGTTTGCGGCAGCAGCAGGGCCGGCTGCGCCGCCAGCTGCCGATCGTCGCACTGACCGCCAACGCCGTCGAGGGCGACCGCGAGCGCTGTCTCGCCGCGGGCATGGACGATTATCTGAGCAAACCCTTCACCGCCCAGAGCCTGTCGTCGATCCTTCTGCGCTGGCTTCCGCGTGCGGACACGGGGGCGGCGACGTCCACCCCGGCAGCGCTTCCGCCACCAGCACTGCACGGCCAGGCAGAGACTGCCGACACTGAGCCGGCCATCAATCCACGCGCCCTCGACAGCATCCGTCAACTACCGGGAGCCAATGGCGCGCTGCTGGTCAACAAGGTGATCGACGCCTACCTCGCCGATGCGCCGGCGCGCCTGGCACAGATGCATGCGGCAACCGACGCCGACGCATTGCGCAAAGCGGCGCATGGCATGAAGTCGAGCAGCGCCAACGTCGGCGCAGAGCGTCTGGCGGCACTGTGCAAGGAGCTGGAGATGATCGGCCGCAGCGGCACCATCGAAGGCGCCAGGCCCCTGCTGAAAAGCGCTGACCAGGAACTGCTGCGCGTCCTGCAGGCGCTGATGGACGAACACGCAACGACTTCCCGAAAGTGAGGACTGTGATGACGATTTTTGTGTTGAAGCTGGTGCGTGCGATCGCTCTGGCGATGGCGTTCTGCACCTCGGCAATGGCGGCCGACCTCCCTGAAATCAGGGCCCGTGGCGAGTTGCGCCACCTGGGCATCAAGTACGCAAATTTTGTCACTGGTGCCGGTGACGGTTTCGACGTCGAGTTGATGCAGGGCTTTGCCCGGCATCTTGGCGTCAGCTACCAGCTGGTATATAGCGATTTTTACACCGTCATTCGCGATCTGCTTGGCAAGGACGTCGTCCGCAAAGGGTCCGAGGTCTCGCTTGCCGGCAATTATCCGATCCGCGGTGATGTCATCGCCACCGGCTTTACGATCCTGCCGTGGCGCGAGGCGGTGCTCTTGTATTCGGATCCGACCTTCCCGTCGCAGGTCCTCCTGGTCGCGCCGGCGCAGTCTCCGCTACAGCCGATCAAGGGAAGCAAGGACTTGCTGGCCGACATTCGCGAGACCAAGGCGCTGATCGGCAAGAAGAGTCTGCTGATCATGGAGCGAACCTGCCTTGACCCCGGCAACTATGGTCTGAAGACGGGCGGATTTGACCTCAAGGCCTATACCAAGAGTACGAACCTGAATGAAATGGTCCCGGCCCTGCTCAATCGCGAGGCGGAACTGACCCTCCTCGACGTGCCGGACGCCATTCTTGACCTGAAGAAATGGGCGGGCCAGATCAAGATCCTGGGGCCGATCTCCGAGCATCAGGATCTCGCCACGGCATTTCCCAAGGATGCGCCCATGTTGCGTGAGGCCTTCAACACCTATCTTCGTCAGATCAAGGCCAACGGAACCTACGACAAACTGGTGGACAAGTATTACCCTGGTATCCGTCGCTACTTCCCGGGATTTTTTGCCGAGAAGCACTGACGCGCTTGACGATGTCCCTTCACCGCCGCCTCATCCTGCACTGGCCATGGATCATGGCCGTAAGCTTTGCTGCATTCATGGCGGTTCTGCTGTGGGGCCTGTATTCCTCGCAATCGCAACTGCGAGCCGCCACGACGGCCCGCCTGGTGGCGGACAGCCAGCGCAGAGCAGCCGCGCTTGCAGACTTTGTGGCCGAGCGGCGGCAATCCGTTCTCGAATTGGCTGGCAGCCACGAAATCGACGCCTATCTGGTCAATCGAGCGCTCGACATGTCCCCGCAATACGGCCTGAATGCAAGCCTTGATGCCATCGAGCAGCGCTTCCGCCGACAGATCGAACAGAAAACCCTGCGCGGACAGGCGATCTATACGCGTATCGTCTTTCGTGGCAAGGAGGGAACAATCCTTGCCGAAGCGGGCCAGCAAGAACCAGACGCCGCAGAACTGCCCGCAGTACCGTCCATTCCCGGGAACATTCCACAACTGCAGATCGACACCCGCAACTGCTTGCTCATCGCCAGTTCGCCGGTGCTCCATAAAGGGGTCTTCAGCGGCACCATCGTGACCATCAGCGACCTGCGTCTGCTGTCGCGGCTGCTGATCGGTCGCCGTGACGATGAGGCTGCTGCCGACAACTACCAGGAGTTTCTGCTGACGGATGAGGGGACGAACATCCCCTCCGCCGGCGAGTTGACGGAATTGTCCAGGGCTCTCGGGCGCGCCTTTGCCGGGCTGCCGGAGAACCGGCTTGGTTCCCGTCGCGGAAATCCCGGGGGGCGAAGCGTTCAGTACTCTCCTGGCCTTGCGCACCGCGATCGCGGGCACTACCCTGTCGATGCTCACGCTCGGCCCGGAAGCCGAGGTCTACGGCGCCATGGCCTCACCGACTTACCTCTATGTTCTGGGCGTCTTCTCGGCTGCACTGCTGCTGGCTGCTCTCGGCTTTGGCCGGATGCGACGACGAGCATTGCAATTGCAGGACGAGAACGCGGCATCGGGTCGTCACCTGGCTGCGCTGGAGCAACGCAACCAGGCGCTTTCCGAGGAGATTGCCCGGCGCCGTCAGGTGGAAGCAGTCCTGCAGCAAAAGTCCGCCGAACTCGACCAGTCCAATGCGGAACTGCGCAGCCACCGCAGCCATCTTGAAGAGGTCGTTGCCGAACGCACGCTCGCGCTTTCCCTGGCCAAGGAGGCCGCCGAGTCCGCCAACCGCGCCAAGAGCCAGTTTCTGGCCACCATGAGCCACGAAATCCGCACGCCGATGAACGGCATTCTCGGCATGACCGAATTGCTGCGTGCCACGCAGCTCAGCCCGCAGCAGTGGCGCTTCACCGATGCCGTGTACCAGTCCGGCGAGCATTTGCTGAGCATCATCAACGACATCCTCGATTTCTCGAAAATCGAAGCCGGCAAGCTCGAGATCGAGAATATCCAATTCAACCTCCGGCAACTCGTCGAAGACGTCGGCGATCTGTTCGCCCAGCCTGCCGAAGCCGCAGGGGTGGAAATGATCTGCAGCGTGCCGCACGACCTGCCGGTGGCACTGCTGGGAGATCCGGTGCGTCTGCGCCAGATCGTGACCAATCTGGTCAGCAACGCCGTCAAGTTCACCTCTCAGGGCATGATCGTCATCCGCGTCAGGCTGCTGGACGAGAACCCGCAGCAAGCACGTTTGCGTTTCGAAGTCGAGGACAGCGGCGTCGGCATCCCCGCAGAAGCGCAAAGCCGCCTGTTCGGCGCCTTTGTCCAGGCCGACAGTTCGACCACCCGGCATTTCGGTGGCACCGGCCTCGGTCTGGCGATCACCAAGCGACTGGTCGAAATCATGGGTGGTCAGATCGGCCTGGTCAGCCAGGTCGGGCACGGCACGCTGTTCTGGTTCGAGTTGTCACTCGCCAAGCAGAACGCCGATGCGCGCACCGTGATCCCTATTGCCGAGCGCCTGAACGGACTCGCGGTCCTCGTCGTTGATGACAATGCCACCAATCGCGAAATCCTTGCGCACCAGTTGCAGGGCTGGTCGATGCACTACAGCGGTGCCGCAAGTGGACAAGAGGCCTTGCAGGCACTCGCGCAGACGAGCAGCCAGCGCTTTGACCTGGCGATCCTCGATCTGCACATGCCGGGCATGGATGGCTTTGAAGTGGCGCGAGCGATTCGCGCAGAACCGCGCTACGCCGCGCTGCCGCTGGTGATGCTCTCTTCGGTCAGCATCGGCGCCAAGCATCCGGATCGCCGGGCGGCGGCGATCGACTGCTACCTGACCAAGCCGGCACGCCAGTCCGACCTCTACGATGCCATCGCCACCGCCCTGTCGATCAACGCCGGCGAGCGGCAACATTCCCCGTCACCGGCCGCGGCAAACGCCGCGGCGCTCGGCGGGCGGGTGCTGGTCGCCGAGGACAACCCGGTCAACCAGGCGGTCGCCAGCGCCATGCTCGAATCGCTCGGGGTGACCTGTAGCCTGGCCGAGAATGGTCGAGTGGCGATCGAACGCTTGTCGCGGGAATCCTTCGACCTAGTGCTGATGGATTGCCAGATGCCGGAAATGGACGGCTTCGCAGCGACCCGGGAAATCCGTTCCCGGCAACAGCAGGGCCTGCTGTCCACCCACCTGCCGATCGTCGCGCTGACCGCGAACGCCGTCGAGGGCGACCGCGAACGCTGTCTCGCCGCGGGCATGGATGATTATCTGAGCAAACCCTTCACCTGCGAGCGGCTTCGCTCTACCCTCCTGCGCTGGCTGCCGCAAGGCGACGCCGCGCTTGCCGCTCTGCCGCCAGTGGAACATGGTGAAGCAGAACCCAGCGTAGCCCCGATCGTCATCAATCCACGCGCCCTCGATAGCATCCGCCACCTGCCGGGAGCCAACGGTGCGCTGCTGGTGAACAAGGTGATCGATGCCTACCTCGCCGATGCGCCGGCGCGTCTGGCACAGATACGCGCGGCGGCCGACGCCGGCGACGCCGAAGCGCTGCGCAAGGCGGCGCACGGCATGAAGTCGAGCAGCGCCAATGTCGGTGCCGATACGCTGGCGGCACTGTGCAAGGCACTGGAGATGATCGGCCGCAGCAGCACCGTCGAAGGCGCCAGGCCTCTGCTGGCGAGCGCCGAGGAAGAGCTGCCGCGTGTCCTTGCGGCGCTGGCAGAATTACATGCCGAGTAAACCCTTCCCATGCGAGCGGCTTCGGTCTATCCTCCTGCGATGGCTGCCGCAAAGTGACCCGATCATGGCCACGCCGCCAGCGGATCGTCTCGACCAAGAGGAGAATCGACCATGCTCTCGAATGCAGAGCACGCACTGCCAACGGCGCTGATCGTCGACGACGATTATGTGATGCGGATGCTGGAAAGGGAGACGCTGGCCCAGTTCGGATTCGACGTGCTCGAGGCAGCGGATGGCGAACAGGCCCTCGATATGCTCGACGATCCGCCGCCAGACCTGCTGCTGCTCGATGTCGAGATGCCAGGCATCGATGGTTTCGAGGTCTGCCGTCGCCTCCGCCAGCGCTGGGACATGGCGCGGGTGCCGGTGATCGTGGTCACCGGCATGGACGATCTGGCGTCGATCAACCAGGCCTATGAGTCAGGCGCCAACGATTTCGTCGCCAAGCCGATCAACTGGCCGATCCTCGGTCATCGGGCGCGCTACGTGTTGCGCTCGGCGCAAGCGGCGCGCCAGTTGAGCGAACTCAAGGAAAAGCAGGCGGCGATCATGCGAGCGATTCCCGACATGATCTTCGTCATGGATTGGCAAGGCACCTATCTCGATTACAAGCAGGGCTACGCCACAACGGCCTTCGTTTCCGCCAACGAGTTGCTCGGCAAGAACATGGCGGCAGTCCTGCCAGCCGATGTGGCAATGCCGATCCAGCAGGGTATCGAACTGGCTCTGTTGCGAGGCCATCTGCAAACGGTGCTCTATAAGCTGCCGATGCCGGACGGCAGCCACTACTACGAAGCACGCATCGCGCCAAACGGAGTGGACAAGGTGGTGATCGTGGTGCGTGACATCACCACCCAGAAACTCAACGAGGACAAAATCCGCCGTCTGGCCTACTTCGACACGCTGACCGGCATGCCGAATCGCCAGAACTTCCTCGAACGCCTCGACCATGAGTTATTGCGCGCACGCCGAAACCATCACCAGGTGGCGCTGCTGTTCCTCGATCTCGACGGCTTCAAGCGCATCAACGATACGCTCGGCCACAGTGCCGGTGACTACCTGCTGCAGGCCGTCGCCGACCGGATGAAGGAAAAGCTGCGCGCCGGTGATTTCGTCGCTCGGCCGGCGCTGGACGAATCCGGTCTGCACTTTGCCCGTCTGGGCGGTGACGAGTTCACCGTCGTCCTGCCCGATGTCGACGAGACCCAGACCGTCAGCATGGTCGCGACGCGACTGCAGGCGCTGCTCGCAAGGCCTTTCCTGATCGGCACACAGGAAATCACGGTGACTTCGAGCATCGGCATCGCCCTCTTCCCCGCTGACGGGGACGATGCCGCGACGCTGCTCAAGCATGCCGATACGGCGATGTACCACGCCAAGGATCAGGGACGCAACAACTGGCAGTTGTATCACCAGTCACTGACGACGCAGACGACGGCGCGCATGGCGCTCGAAAGCGATATTCGCAAGGGTCTTGAACGAGACGAATTCCGCCTTCTCTATCAACCACAGGTGAGCGCCGCAGACGGCACGATCGTCGGCATCGAAGCGCTGATTCGCTGGCAACATCCGCAGCACGGGATGGTTTCACCGGCGCAGTTCATCCCGGTAGCCGAAGAAAGCGGTCTGATCGTTCCGATGGGGGAGTGGGTGCTCAATGCCGCCTGCCGCCAGTTGCTGGAATGGCAGCAGCGCGGGGTGTGTACCGCGCGGGTGGCGGTCAATGTGTCGGCGCGCCAGTTGCGCTCGCCCAGTTTCCTCGACCGGGTCGCGGCAATCATTGCCGAAACCGGCATCAGCGCCGAGCAGCTCGAACTGGAATTGACCGAGAGCATCCTGATGGATCCGGAGTCCAGGCAGGTTCAGGGACTGTATCGCCTGCGGGCACTGGGGGTGCATTTTGCGATCGACGATTTCGGCACCGGCTACTCGTCGCTTTCGTACATCAAGCGCTTCCCGATCGGCATGCTCAAGATCGACCAGAGCTTCGTTCGTGGATTGCCTGACGGTGCCAACGATGCGGGGATCGCCACAGCGATCATCGCCATGGCGCGCAGCCTGGATCTGGACGTGATCGCCGAGGGCGTCGAAACTCGCCAGCAATGCGAGTTTCTTCAGCAGGCGAAATGTCCGAAGCTGCAGGGCTATCTGTTCAGTCGTCCACTGCCGCCCGACGAGGTCGAAATCCTCTTGCGTCGTGGCAGCATCCCCCTGCCTGGTGACCATACCACAAGCCAGACTCTCTCAGGCCGAGCCTGCAACCCACAATAGATCCCGGAGACCAGTGCACCATGAAGTATCGTCACAGTACCGCGCAGAGTGCAGATTACCTGCGACTCGCACTCAAGCGCATGAGCCAGCAGGATGCCGGCCTGCACCCGGCAAGCTATACCATCTGGTACGAGTACGTGGCAGGCACCAATCCGGAGCTGAAGGCAGCGGTCGACGCGCAGATCGAACGGGACGGGCGACTGAACGAGGCCACCACCTATGCGCTCTATGCCAGGCATGTGGCCGACTTCGATGCGAAAACCGCCTTGCGCATCGGCGACAGCGTCAACCATATTGTCGAGCAGATCTCGGAGTCGGCGACAACCGCCGGCGAACAGGCGTCCCGCTTTGGCGGTTCACTGGAAAGCTGGACCGACGCACTACACCTGCCAGGGGGCAGCGGGTCGTTGGCAAGCGGTGTTGAGGACATCCTGCGCGGTACTCGGGAAATGCAGGAGGCGATCAGCACGCTGCAGATACGACTCGAGGAGAGCAGACGCGAAGCCCAGCAACTGCGGCAGGAAGTGGCTCGCGCCCGTGAGGAAGCGCTGATCGATGCGCTGACCGGCCTGACCAATCGCAAGGGCTTCGATCTGGCACTCGACGCCTGCCTCAAGGAGGCGACTCGAGAGGCGCAAGGGCCATGCCTGCTGATGATCGATCTGGACCATTTCAAGCGGCTCAACGATACCCTGGGACATGTCTTCGGTGACCAGGTACTGACCAGTGTCGGCCAGATCCTGCGCGCAAACGTCAAGGGCAAGGACACCGCGACCCGCTATGGTGGCGAAGAGTTCGCAGTCATCCTGCCGCAAACGCCTCGCGGCGGAGCCATTGGCCTGGCCGAGGCGCTGCGCGCGTTAGTCTTTGCCAGCCGGGTCAGGCGCAGTGGCGACAAGGAAGCCTTGATCGGCAATATCTCCGTCTCGATCGGTGTCGCCGACTATATTGCCGGCGAGTCCGCCACCGAGTTCGTTAGCCGCGCCGATCGAGCCCTTTATATGGCCAAGGCACAGGGACGCAATCGCGTCGTGCTGGCGCCACGACCACAGTCTGCCGGGGTCCAATAGATCGCCAGCCGGCGGCAGTCAGGACACCATGATTCCGCTTCATTGCCATCTGGACAGCGCGCTGCAAAAAGCCTTGAGCGAGGTGATCGGCAGCGACAACGGATCGCCGCCGGGCATCGACTCTGTCAGCGACATCGGCGGCGGTTCGATCTCGCGCGCTCTCCTGGTCGAGAGCGGCAGGCAGCGCTATTTCGTCAAACTGAACGACGCCGGTCTGGCCGAGATGTTCGCCGCCGAAGCCGACGGCCTGAGCGCGCTGGCCGGCTGCCCGGCAGTGCGGGTGCCACATGTTTTCGGGCACGGCGTCGCTGCCCGGCAAGCCTACCTGGTGCTCGAATACCTGCCCCTGCAAGCCTTGCGCGAAAGAACCCAGGGTAGCGCAGCCGGGCATGCACTGGCGACCATGCACCGCATCCAGGGCGCACAGTATGGCTGGCACCGTGACAATTTCATCGGCAGTACGCCACAGTCGAATACCTGGCATCGCAACTGGCCTTTCTTCTTCGCCCGCCAGCGTCTGCTGCCGCAGCTCGAACGGGCAAAGCGACACACCCAGCACAACCAACTGATCCGCAGCGGCGAACGCCTGAGCGAAAAACTGGCGGCGCTGTTCGTCGATCATCAGCCGCAGCCGAGTCTGCTGCATGGGGATCTGTGGCATGGCAACGCCGCCACCGACGCGTCGGGCAAGCTGGCATTATTCGATCCGGCGGTCTATTTCGGCGACCGCGAGGCTGACCTGGCGATGAGCGAGCTGTTCGGAGGCTTTCCGGACAGCTTCTACGCCGCCTACCGCGAAGCCTGGCCACTCGACGACGGTTTCGAACAGCGCAAGACGCTCTACAACCTCTACCACGTACTCAATCACCTGAATCTGTTTGGCAGCGGCTATCTGCACCAGGCCGAGCGCATGATCGCCAGGCTATTGGCAGAAATCGCTGGTTGAAGCCTAGGAGCTTGTACATTTTTCCTTGCTGACTGCAATCCCTGCACGCATTCCGGCGAAAGCCGGAATCCGGCAGGTTGATCTGATTCCGGAGGTGCCAATGGAAATTGCAACGAATCCTGCCAAGCTGCGAGTCAGGCATTTCCGCCAGATCCTGCTGTGGCCGCTGCAGCTGATGCCCCTGCCCGACGATGGCCCGTTGCAGAACCACAGCCAGTTGCTGGAGCAGGTTTCGGCCGACAACCCGTGGCGCGAACTCGCGGACGAATTCTGCGGCGACCCGGAGCAATTCCACGAGCGCCATTACAGCGAATTCGTCACCTTCCTGCCCTATGTTCAGCGTTTTCTGTACGGTGAGGGGGTTGGTCAAGAAGCCTCGTCGCACGCTGGCGAATCGCCGATCCGCGTCTTCCGCCGCCACGACGTGGCAAAAGTGCGCATGACCTTCAAGGAGAGCGATCAGCCGATCGACTTCGACATCGTGCATCTCGATCTCTATTTCTTCTACGACATCGATGTCGTCATCCTGGTCGTCGAGATTGCCGCCGATGACCTCGAACTACGACAGGTACAGGACACGCTGTACCGCTTCGGTCGCGCGTACCCGCCGTACTGGGACGAGGATGGCAGTGGCGGCCACTGCCTCAAGCGTGCAGAGTGGATCGATTCCGCCGGCCAGGTGCTGTCCGTTTCCGACTACGAGAAGCGCAGCAAATACCTGTCATTCGTTTCTCGCTGCCGGGCGCCGTGCATCTCCTCGCACTGGGAATTCCTGCTCCGCCCGCTGGTGCAGCACCACTCGGGCGAGATTGGCCTGGTGCGCTACCGACAGATCGAGTATCACCGCATGCCCCTGCTCGCCTACCTGGCCGTGGACGATCCCCGCGCCCTGACGCGCGGCGACTTTGCCCGCCTGGTGCTGGTTGCCGGCCCCGGAAAGCCCGGTTCGCTGCCCTACTCCGACCAGCACCTCGAAGGCTTCGAATCGCGCTATTGTTACGATCGCTACTGGCATCCGCAAGCCGAGCCAGCGGGAACCCGGCTGATGTCCTGCGGGCACGCATTCGTGATGGTCGGCAGCGCACGCGAAGCCTATTTCACCGGTCTGGAAAACGGCCTCCTCGGCCAGTTTCGCCACCAGTTCTTCCTGCTCTTTCTGATTCCCCACTTCCACAAGGCAGCGCTGCTGATGCTCTCGGATCGGCTGGTCTCCGCGCTCAACCGGCTCGAGATCGGTCACGCCGAATCGGTCAAACAGTTCAAGCGCGCGATCCGGCAGATCCTCGAGGTCTTCCTGCGCTTCAGCCATCGCTACTGGTTCCACGAGGTCTCGGACCAGATGCAGGCGCGCGCCCTGTTCAGGATCACCGGCGACCATCTCGGCACGGAAAGTCTCTACACCGAGCTACGCGAGGAGATCCAGGACATGAGCCAGTACCTCGACAGCGACAGCCTGCGCCGGCAGGCCAATACGGTCGTCCGGCTCACCGTGGTGACGACCGCCGGTCTGGTGGCGACGATCACCACCGGCTTCCTCGGCATCAATCTGATCGACGCCGCCCACGATGAGCTGATCGACCGGATCCTCTTCTTCGCCCTGGTGGCCATCCCGTCGGTGCTGCTTACGGGTTTTGCGGTTGTCAAGTCGAAACCACTCTCGGACTTCCTCGAGGCGCTCTCCGACGAACGCCTGTCGCATCGCGACAAGCTCGCTGCCTTGCTCCCCGTCTGGCGCAGGAAACGGCCACCGCGAGCGTAGCCTGCATGGGCTACGGCCTGGCTTTAGTATTGGCTGTCGGCCAGGGTGGCCTCGAACTCGCGCAGATAACGTTCCAAACTGTCGGGTGTTCCGCAGACAAACAGCGTGTCGTCGGGACGGACCATGAATGCGTCGTCGAACTCGACCAGCACGCGGTCGCCGCGTTCGACCGCGACCACCACCGCCCCCGTTCGCTCGCGCACCTGATCGCGCCATGGATGCCCCCCGGCCAGCAGGCCGGCGACGACGCGAATGAACTTCAGTCGATGTTCAACGGCGACCGCCTGTTCGCCACGCAAATGATAAGCCAGGATCTGCCCGGCGACCTGGCCTACCGAGAGGGCGAAATCGGCACCAGCCTGGTACAGACGAGGAATATTCTGTGCCCGGTTGGCGCGCACGATCAGCGGCACTTGCGGCGCATAATCCCGCACCACTGCGGTGGCGAACACGCCTTCGCTGTCGTTGCTCAAAGCCAGGACCACGGCGCTCGCCTCACGCATCCTGGCACGCTCCATGGTTCGGTGTTCGAGCACGTTGCCGGCGATGTCGATGCCTGGAGCCACATCCCGATCGATCACGATCACCATTTCGCCGGCATCGTTGAGCATCTCGACGAATTTTCTGCCCACCTCGCCGTAACCGGCGAGCACGATCGGGCCGCTGCGGCGGATCGGCAGGGCCAGACGTTCGACTTTCTCCAGATTCGCCTGCGCGCCGACGATGACCAGAATGGCGCCCGCTTCGATGCACGTATCCGGGCCGTTGGCCGTGTTGAAGGCACCACAGACCCATTGTCCGATCACCGTCACGCCGTAGCGCACGCGCAACTGCAGATCACCGAGCCGCTTGCCGGCCAGCGGACTGCCCGCACGCACGCGAAATTCGGCCAGCCCGACCTGGCTGCCCAGCAGGTGCATGCCATCGGCTGGCGGGCTGATGCGGGTACTGGCCCGGGCGGCCAAGGCCGCAGCAAGCACGTGCGACGGCGTAAACACCTCGGTTGCCCCCACCTGCAGCATCGGTGGCCGATACAGAGGATCACCCGCAAGTGCATAGATGGGTCCGGAAAAGCCGCGCTCACGAGCGATCAGAATACAAATTGCATTGGCGTGATCGTCGGCGTTGGCGACCACGGCACGTGCATTTTCGACGCCCGAGAGCACCTCGGGTTCTTCGTCGAGCTTGCCGAAAACCACATCGTAGCTGCGATTGCGCAGGTTGCGGGCGAGTTCCAGGTCTTCTTCGAAAACGACGAAGGGGGTTTCGGTCTGCTGAAACTCGTCGAGCAGTGATTCGATCGCGGCACCGTAGCGATAGAACAGGATGCGTCAGTTCATCTCCGGCAAGCGGTGCGGCAGGCGCACTTCGAAACGCTCCTCGATGTAAGGCATCACGTAGAAGGGAAAAACCAGGACCAGGAAGAACATCCCGACGAATTGCGTCAGAATGACGAAGACGATCATCAGCGGGTGTTGCCACGGCGCGTAAGCGCCATAACCTGTGGTGGTCAGCGTCTCCGAAGCCCATTCGAGACTCGACCAGAAGCCCATCGGCTTGCCCTCGAGATACTCCGAAGCAACCATGAAGACGCTGCCGAAGAGCACGACCGCTGCCGGCATGCTGATCAGCAGCCCGAGCAGACGCCATGTGGAACGTTGCAAGCCCTGACTTACTCTGCGCATCTGTGCTTACCCATTGGCGAGCGGTATCGCCCCTCTCACGCCAAGTATCCGCGCTACCCGAATGGGCGTCAAATGTCGGCGCACCGGCGAAGCAGCGTACTGTTGGCAGAGTGCCGAGCAAGAGTGTAGATTGTCGGCTTGCGCAACACTGGCGCAAGCTGGGCGAACCAGACAGGCTCCCCGGACCCTGGAGTGGACGGAAAGGATCATCCCGAATCTTGCGTATTCATTCTCCAAGCATCGAGCAGGCGCTGACCCGCCTGACTTGCCACGACAGACCCTGCAGAGCTTGAATGATGCGCCAACCCCTGCCCCCGCTGATCCACGCGCTGCTCGATCCGGCACGCTATCCCGACCCGGCACAGCAGGTCGAGCTGATCGAGACGCATGCCTCGTGGCTGCTGCTGGCGGGTGATTACGTGTACAAGATCAAGAAGCCGGTGGTTCTGCCCTTTCTCGACTACGGCACGCTAGAGCAGCGGCGCGTCTGCTGTGAAGCCGAATTGCGCCTGAACCGCCGCTTTTCCACGCAGATCTACCTGGCAGTCGTTCCCATCGTCGGCTCCCCGGAAAACCCGCAGATCGGTGGCACCGGCACGGCCATCGAGTTCGCGGTACGGATGCGCCGCTTCGCCGAAGCCGGCCGCCTGGACCACCTCTGTAGACGCGGCCAACTGCAGGCGCGACAGATCTCCGAACTCGCCGCTACGCTTGTCGAATTTCACGAGCGTGCGGACTCGGCACCCCTATCGACACGCTTCGGCGAACCGGAACAGGTGCTGGCTCCAGCACTCGAGAACTTTGACGAACTGCTGAGGCTACTGCCCGGCGACGAGCTGCAGACGCGACTGACGCGACTGGCGACCTGGACACGCACCGAGTTCGCGCGCCTGGCGCCGCATTTTGCCACTCGCAAGGCGGCCGGGCGGGTACGCGAGTGTCACGGCGACCTGCATCTTCGCAACCTGGTGTTGATCGACGGTCAGGTGCAGATCTTCGACTGCATCGAGTTCAGCGAAGACCTGCGCTGGATCGACGTCGCCAGTGAAATCGCCTTCACCTACATCGATCTGTACGACCAGGGCCGGGCTGGCCTCGCCGGCTGGCTGGTGAATGAGTGGCTCAGTTGCAGCGGTGACTACAACGCGGTACAGGTGCTGCGCTTCTATGCCGTTTATCGCGCGCTGGTGCGGGCCAAGGTGGCGGCCATCCAGGCCAGCCAGACGAACGCCGATCTCGGACAGGCGCTCGCCTACCTGGCACTCGCCGAGCGCCTGGTGAAGCCGCCGCCCGCGCGGCTGATCATCACCCACGGCGTCACCGGCTGCGGGAAAAGCCGCGCATCCAGACGCTTGTTGCTGGGTGATCAGGCGGCAGCGACGCTGCGCCTGCGCTCCGACGTCGAGCGCAAGCGCCTGTTCGGCATCGCGCCAACCGCCAGCAGCAAGTCAGCGCCGGGCAATGGCATCTACACCAGAAACGCCAGTGATCTCACCTACCAACGGCTGCATGAGCTGGCCAGCGAGTTGCTCGCCGCCGGCTGGTCGGTGATCGTCGACGCCGCTTTCCTCGAGCGCTCGCGGCGCGAGACCTTTCGCGCTCTGGCGCAATGTTCCGGAGTGGCTTTCTTCATCGTCGCCCCGCAGGCCACGCCGACACAATTGCGCGCACGCGTTAGCGGCCGGCTGGCAAAAGGTCACGACGCGTCCGAAGCGACCCTCGAAGTGCTCAAGCGACAGATGGCGCAGCTTGAACCCTTGTGTGCTGACGAACTTGGGAGCCTGCTGTGAGGGCCAAACTCGATCCTTGCGAAATACGGTTGCACCTGCTCTTGAACCGATCAGCGGCTTTCCCGAGCACGCTTCTTGCCGTCACCGCTTGACGCGAGCGCCCTGCCCTGCCCTGCCTGAATGGGTGTCGGAAAATTTTACACTGCAATCGTGGCAGGACCTGGAGTTCGCAAGAAGTGTACTGTTTTAATACGCAAAGATGTGACTCAGATTCTTTAGCATGGTTTTTGCTTCACACATTGCTGTCTGCTCGGCACCATCGGATTCGGTTTGCTTCGGCAGACACCAGGGCCCATAAAGCCCCTCAAATTAGACTTATGGCTTAGAATCGAAGGCCTCTTCGGCATTTCGCGTCTCGCACAGGGTGGAGCAGCGCAATGAATATTCTTAACAACTGGAAGATGCTGGACCTGATCACCCGTGATGGCGAGTCTCTGGTGTGCGTCGAAGGACGCGTATATGGCAGCAATCCACGCTTCCCGACTTCCTCGTGCATCAGGACCTCACCGGTCACGGGCTACCGTGTTGATGCAAACTCGATGGTGATCATGACCAAACGTGGCTCGGAATACCTGCTCGGCAAACCTGATCCATCACAGACTTTTGCTCAACAACGGCTCATTCGGCGTCTGTTACGCCTGCAACAAACCGCAGCACCAGGTTTCGACTCTCTGGAAACGCAGTTGACCGATCTCAGCGAACACGAGGAGACCGAGAAGGAAGCCTGAAGCAGCCGAATCCGGCGAGTTTTTGGCTGATTGCATCAGAAAGGGATCGCAGAATCCCCGGCAGGAATGACGGCGGGGGCCGAAGCCCCCGCCGATAGCCATTCTGTTTATTGGACGGCTACGTCCTCAGCAGGCCTAAGCGGCCAGTGCGAAACGCTCATCGTTGGCGTTTGTGGTTTTGCTCGGATTACGTCCGTCGCCTTTCGGGTTGCCTGCTCACCATCTGTCACCCTGTCGAGACCAGTGCACCCCCGTAGTGGTGGAGGTGGCGGGAATCGAACCCGCGTCCAGAACGCTTCCGGGTTGCCGGAATTACAACCATGCCTGACATTATGGGGGCAGTGACCCGTAAACACAAGCGCCTCGTGTCCCGGGTCAGACCTGCATGTTCATTACGTCATGGTAGGCCGAGACGAGCTTGTTGCGTACCTGAATCATTTCCTGGAAAGAGATATTGGCCTTTTGCAGCGCGATCATCACCTCGTGCAGGTTCTCGCTACTGTTGCCGGCGGCAAAATTTGCCGCCATCGCATCTGCCTGCTGCTGCGTCTGATTGACCTCGGCAATCGAAGCCTGCAATACCTGGGCGAAGTCCGACCCGCCGGCGGCGGCGCTCTGCGCCTCGGCGGCACGACCGCCGGCCGCCGCCGAGTTCGTACGCAACATGCTCAACATCTGATCAATACCCTGGGTATCCATTTGCTTCTCCAAACGCTGTTGAAGATCTCGCAGCAAGAACTGCGCCAACTCCTTCATCTACGGTCATGATAACCCGGCAAGCACACATCAGTCCTTGAGAAATCCCTCCAGGCGATACTGTCGCAACTTGTAACGCAGGGTTCTCTCGGGCATACCGAGACGCTGCCCGGCCAGTTTGCGCGAACCACCCACAGCCTCGAGCGTTTGCAGGATATGTTCGCGCTCCACGTCGCGCATGTCGTCGGTTGATCGGGCCCGGCAGGGTGTGGCACCCTCCGGGGTGGCGATTTCCGGCGCTTGTCCAGCCGTCGGATCGACGCGTCGCTCGAGTGCAAGATGCAGGGCATCGACGTCGACGATGTCGCCAGCGGCAAGAATGACCGCTCGCTGGATAATGTTTTCCAGTTCGCGGACATTGCCTGGCCAGGCCCTGCACTGCAGGGCAGTCTCGGCGGCGGCGGACAGGCGCAAGCGCGGACGACCGGAGCGGCCGCCGTGTGTAGCCAGAAAATGACGCGCCAGGGGAGCGATATCCTGACTGCGTTGCCGCAGGGCCGGGATCATCAGTGGAAAGACGTTGAGCCGATAGAACAGATCCTCGCGAAACAGGCCCCTCGCCACGCTGTCGGCGATGTCCCGATTGGAGGTGGCAACGACACGCAGATCGAGGCTTACCGGCTTGCTGCCCCCCACCCGCTCGACTTCACGCTCCTGGAGAACGCGCAGCAGCTTGGCCTGCAGAGCCAGCGGCATTTCGGTGATTTCGTCGAGCAACAGGGTTCCATGCTGCGCCTGTTCAAACTTGCCGGCCTGGGCGTGCTGAGCGCCACTGAAAGCCCCCTTTTCATAACCGAAAAGCGTGGCTTCGAGCAGACTGTCCGGAATCGCCGCACAATTGATGGCGACGAATGGACCCTTGCTGCGCGCCGAGTGCTGGTGAATATAGCGCGCCACCACTTCCTTGCCCACACCGCTCTCGCCACTCAGCAGAACCGTGGCGTCGGTCTGCGCGACTCGCCTGGCCAGGGCAAAGAGATTGCTGGTCACCGGATCGATGGCGATCACCCGATCGTCATCGGGCGCTTCCGGCAGGCGATAGCGCAGCACATGTTCGAGCAGTGCCTTTGGCTCGAAGGGCTTGAGCAGGAAGTCACAAGCGCCTGCCCGCATGGCTTCGACCGCGCGGTCGACATCGGCGAATGCCGTCATCAGGACCACAGGCAGGTACGGAAAGCGGTTGCGGATTTCCTTGAGCAGGGCAATGCCATCGATCGGCAGCATGCGCACGTCGCTGACCACCAGCGACACGGCATTCCTGACGAGCAATTGCAGCGCCTCTTCGCCGCCGCCAGCAGACACTACCGTCTGCCCTGCCAGCTCAAGGGTATCGCAGATCGCCTCACGCAGTGCGGCGTCGTCTTCAACCACCAGAATCGGCAATCCCTGTACCATTCGTTTCTGTTCCTCAGTGCGTTTCCGCTGCCGCCTCTTCGATCGGCAACAGGATCACGAATTCCGAGCCCTCTCCCGGTACCGAACTGACGCTGATGCTCCCCCCGTGTGCGCGCACGACGCCGAGGGCGATCGCCAGACCGAGCCCGGTGCCCTGCGCCCGCGTGGTAAAGAATGGATCGAAAACGCGCAGTTGCACCTCGGGAGCGATCCCGGCACCGGTATCGCGCACGCCGATGCGCAACTGCCGGCCGGACTCGCTTGCCCAAAGGGTGACTTGCCCGCCGGCCGTACAGGCTTGCAGGGCGTTCTCGAGCAGATTCACCAGGGCACCGGCCAAGGCTTTTCGGCTGCCGGTGACGATCACCTCGCTGGCGCCACAGATCACCCGGAAGGCAACCTTCTTCTCCAGAAACAAAGGCTGCACGGTCTGCGCCGCGTCGCCCAGCAGTTCCCCGGTGAGCAAGGTATCGCAGCCGATGCTCTCCCCGCGCGCAAACAACAGCACCTCCTGAATCAGGCGCTCGAGGCGTTGCAGTTGTGCCGTCGTCTTGCTGGCAAAACGGATGCGCGCCGCATCGGCGAGATCGGCTTGACCGAGATTGGCGCTATAGAGTAATGCCGTTGCCAACGGGGTCCGCAACTGGTGTGCCAGCGAAGCCGCCATCTCGCCCATGGCCACCAGCCGCTGATGACGTGCCAGCTCGGCCTTGAGGCCGTGTGCCGCGGTCACATCATGCATCAGCAGGATTCGCCCACCGGCCGAGTCGAGCGGACTCTCGACGACAGCCAGGCGACGCCCATCCAGATGCCATTCTCCCGGCGCTTCGGTCGCCACCAGTCTGGCCTCCTGCACCCGCGGCCATAGATCACCGACGATCGACGAACCGAACATCTGGCAGGCCGCCGGGTTGGCCTCGCTGACGCGGGCGGCGCTGTCGAGCACCACCACACCGGCTGGCAAGGCGTTGAGCAATAGCGAAAGACGTTCGGAAAGAGCTTCTTTCGCCTCGTATTGCCGACGCAATTCCCCATTGGCGACCGCCAGCTCCGCAGTCAGCGACTCGACACGCCCCTGCAGCCCCTGATACGCCTGCGTCAGGGCCTGTGAAACCTGATTGAAAACGTCGAAAGCCCGTTGCAGTTCCTGGGCTTCATGACCCGGCATTTGTACAACTTCACTCATCGGTTGGAAGGTCCCGTGCAATAAACAGCTACAATAGCGATGCAATTATCAGCTTTTTTTTCGCTTTTTGCTTGCTTGATCGCAGGCTCATCAACGTATCACAAGCATGGCGACAGCCGAAACCACACCGACAGCAGACGCGGTCAATCCGCTGGATCGCGTTCGCGAGGCACTGGCGCGCCTGAGCAACAAGCAGAAAGTGCTGCTGATGGTCTCGGTCGCCGCTGTCATCGCCCTGCTCGTCGCGGCGGGAACCCTGCTCAGGCAAAGCGAGTTCAGGATATTGTTCTCCAACATCAGCGAGCGGGACGGCGGCGCGATCATCGCTGTCCTGGAGCAGATGAACATTCCCTACAAGTTCAACGACTCGGGCAGCGCCATCCTCGTACCCGCCAGCCGCGTCCATGATGTGCGCCTGCGCCTGGCTTCACAGGGACTGCCCAGGGGCGGAGCGGTCGGTTTCGAGCTGATGGAAAGCCAGAAGTTCGGCATCAGCCAGTTTGCCGAACAGGTTAATTATCAGCGTGGTCTGGAAGGCGAGCTGTCGCGCACCATTCAATCGATTGCGGCGGTTCAGGCCGCGCGCGTGCACCTGGCGATACCGAAGCCGAGTGTTTTCATGCGCGAAGAGATGAAGCCATCGGCGTCGGTGATGCTCAATCTCTACCCTGGGCGTTCGCTCGATGCGGGCCAGATCGCCGGCATCCAGAATCTTGTCGCGGCCAGCGTTCCGCAACTGGCAACCGCCAGCGTCACCCTGCTCGACCAGAGCGGCACGCTGCTGTCGCAGATGAAGAGCAAGCTGCTCGAGGCCGGCCTGGACCCGACACAGGTCAAGTACATCCAGGAAGTCGAGGCGAGCATCATCAAGCGCGTCGAAGACATCCTGGCACCGATCGTCGGCCCCGGCAACGCCCGCGTCCAGATTGCCGCCGACATCGACTTTTCGCAGGCAGAACAGACTGCCGAGACGCATCGGCCGAACACGACGCCGCCGGAGATCAGCATTCGCAGCCAGCAGACCAGCGAAACCGCCAGTACCAGCCCGACGGCGCAGGGGGTTCCCGGCGCCCTCAGCAACCAACCCCCCGTACCGGCCACTGCGCCATTGACGCAACCCGCGGTGGCTGGTGCCGGGGCCGCCGCCACGCCCACCCCGCCGGCGCCCGGGCAACTCAACGCGGCCGGCGTGCAGGCACCGATCGCCAACGTCGGCCAACCCATCAGCACCAGCAAGAACTCGACGATCAACTACGAGATCGACAAGACCATCCGTCATGTCAAGCAATCGGTCGGCACCGTCAAACGCCTGTCGGCGGCGGTAGTGGTCAATCAGCGCAAGGAAATCGGCAAGGACGGCAAACCGGCCAACAAGCCACTGCCGGACAACGAACTGAAGCAGATCAGCGATCTGGTCAAGGAAGCCATGGGCTTCAACAAGGATCGCGGGGATACCATCTCGGTCGCCAATGCGCCGTTTACTGCCATCGAAAAGGAAGAAGGACTGCCGGCCTGGCGTGACCCCGAAATGATTTCCCTGGCCAAGGATCTGATCAAGTACCTTGTCCTGGCCGGCGTCCTTGCCTATCTGCTGCTCGGCGTCGTGCGGCCACTGCTCAAGACCATGCTTCCACCTCCTGCCGAAGAAGCCACCGTCGGCGGCAAGATTGACGTGCTTGCCGAGGAAGAAGGCGAAGAACGCGAGCAGGAGCATGTCCCGACCGCCGCCGAATTGCTGGAGACCAGGCTCGCCAAGGCACGCGAACTGGCGAAAGATGACCCGCAACTGGTAGCCAACATCATCAAGGAATGGATGGGTGCCAATGGCAGCTGACGACGGCGTTGAGAAGAGCGCCATACTGCTGATCTCTCTCGGCGAGGATTATGCCGCTGAAGTGCTCAAGCATCTGGCCCCGAAGGAGGTGCAGAAGCTCGGTCACGCCATGGCGGCGTTGAAATCGGTCCCGCGTGTGCGCGTCGATGAGGTGCTGACCGAGTTTCAGCAATCGGCCGAAGAATCGGCCGCGGTGCACATCGATACGGATGCCTATGTACGTTCGGTCCTCACCAAGGCGCTGGGTGACGACAAGGCGTCCAACCTGATCTCGCGCATCCTGCAACCCGGTGACACCAATGGGATTGAAGGCCTGAAGTGGATGGATGCGCCGACGGTCGCCGATCTGATCCGCAACGAGCACCCACAGATCATCGCCACGATTCTCGTCCATCTCGCCCATGATCACGCCAGCGACATCTTGAACCAGTTTTCGGAAAGGCTGCGCAACGACGTGGTTCTGCGTGTGGCCACTCTCGAAGGTATCCAGCCAGAAGCGTTGAAGGAGCTGAACGACGTGATGTTGCGCCTGCTCTCGGGGTCTGCCAGCATCAAGAAGTCGGCCATGGGTGGCGTGCGCACGGTTGCCGAAATGCTCAATTTCATGGGCAGCGCCAATGAGACCGCGGTCATGGACTCGATCCGCGAATACGATCCTGACCTGGCGCAGAAGATTCTCGACGAGATGTTCGTCTTCGAGAATCTTCTCGATCTCGACGACCGGGGCATCCAGCTGCTGTTGCGCGAAATTCAGTCGGAATCGCTGATCCTGGCGATGAAGGGTGCCAGCGATCCTCTGCGTGAAAAGATTTTCAAGAACATGTCGCAGCGCGCTTCGGAGATGTTGCGCGAAGATCTCGATTCGCGCGGCCCGGTTCGCCTTTCGGAGGTCGAAGCCGAGCAGAAGGAAATCCTCAAGGTCGTTCGCCGCCTCGCAGATGAAGGCCAGATCGTACTCGGCTCAGCGGGTGGCGAGGAAATGGTGTGAGCCTGCAACAAAACATGAGCAAACCGATTTCGAAAGAAAAGATGACCGCCTACCAGCGCTGGGAGCTGGCGTCTTTCGATGCCGAACAAGGGCTGGAGGCGGCGCCCGGCGGTCCGCCGGCTGAGGAAGTGCTGGTGGCCTGCGAAGTCGAAGCGCCGCCGCAGGAGCCGCCGCTGCCCCTGCCCAGCGCCGAGGAAATCGAGCGCATCCATCGCGAGGCACACACCGCCGGCTATACCGCGGGATACAGCGCCGGCTACGCCGCCGGCTATGCCGAGGGGATCAATGCAGCGCAGGCAGTGGCAACCGGCATGGCCTCGCTGATGGACAACCTGCAGCAGGCCCTGGCGGTGATCGATCAGAGCGTGGCCGATCAATTGCTGGTCCTGGCGATCGAAATCGCCAGTCAGGTCTTGCGTCAGAGCCTGCGCGTGCAACCGGAGCTGCTCTTGTCGGTGGTCAGGGAAGCGGTCACCGCCCTGCACCCCCATCATGGCCAGCCGCTGCTGTTCGTGCACCCGGATGATGCGGCGCTGGTTCGCAGCCACCTGGGCGAGCAGCTCGCCCATGCCAACTGGCGAATTATCGACGACAATACGCTCACTGCTGGCGGTTGCCGAGTCGAACTGGGTGCCAGCGAAGTCGACGCGACCCTGGAAACCCGTTGGCGGCGCGTCATCGAGGCCATCGGCGTCAGCCAGGAATGGCTCAAGGCCCGACAATGAAGTCCGTTTGGAATGACGATGACTGATCTTGCTGATAACCGGCACCTTGCGGCGTGGCATGGCTTCCTCGATGGCTGCCGGCAAACCGCCAGTCAGGCCAGTTCGCTGTTGCCGAGCGGCCATCTGACCCGGATCAACGGCCTGGTCATGGAGGCCTCGGGGCTCAAGTTGCCGCTTGGCAGTTCATGCCGGATCGTGTCGGTGGGTGGCTCGCCGATCGAGGCAGAAGTGGTCGGCTTCAACGGCGAGCGACTTTTCCTGATGCCATCGGAGGATGTCTTCGGTCTCTCACCGGGAGCCAGGGTAGTCGCTCTCGAGACCCCCCACCAGCACCCACAGGTCGGTCGACCACCACCCGCCCGCCGGCGCTGGATCGACCGCGCCAAACTGGTTCCGGTCGGCGAATCGCTGCTTGGCCGGGTCCTCGATGGTGCCGGCCGACCGCTCGACAGGCTCGGCCCCCTGCACGCCGACTCTCTGCGCCCACTTCAGAGTCGGCCCGTCAATCCGATGTCCAGAGCACCGATCGACGAGACGCTCGATGTCGGGGTGCGCGCCATCAATGCCCTGCTCTGCGTCGGCCGCGGCCAGCGGATGGGGCTTTTCGCCGGATCAGGGGTAGGCAAGAGCGTCCTGCTCGGAATGATGGCCCGCTATACCGCGGCTGAGGTGATTGTCGTCGGACTGATCGGTGAGCGCGGCCGTGAAGTCAAGGAGTTCATCGAACAGATCCTGGGTGAGGAAGGCCTGCACCGTTCGGTCGTCGTTGCCGCACCGGCTGACGTCAGCCCGCTGATGCGCCTGCAAGGCGCGGCCTACGCGACCTGTATCGCCGAATACTTCCGGGATCGTGGCCGGCAAGTGCTGCTGATCATGGACTCGCTGACCCGCTACGCGATGGCGCAGCGCGAGATTGCTCTGGCCATCGGCGAACCCCCGGTCACTCGCGGCTACCCACCATCGGTTTTCGCACGCCTGCCGCAGCTCGTCGAGCGCGCCGGCAACGGCCTCGAAGGCGGTGGTTCGATCACCGCCTTCTACACCGTGCTGGCCGAAGGTGACGACCAGCAGGATCCCATCGCCGATGCCGCAAGAGCAATCCTGGACGGCCACATCGTGCTGTCGCGGACGCTCGCCGATGCGGGTCACTATCCGGCAATCGACATCGAACAATCGATCTCGCGCGCCATGGTCAATCTGGTCAGTCCAGCGCATCTGCAGTACATCCGCAAATTCAAGGGTCTCTTTTCACGCTATCAGCGGTCGCGCGACCTGATCAGCGTCGGAGCCTACGCTGCCGGTTCCGACCCGCAGCTCGACCAGGCGATCGTCATCTATCCGCGATTCGAGGAATTGCTGCAGCAGAACCTGAGCCAGCGCGCGGATTTCGGCAGCAGCGTTGCGCGTCTGCGCGCCTTGTTCGAGCCGGCTGCGTGAGCCTCCTGCCTTCCCTTGGTATTTCATTGAAGCGACCTTCCGATTGACCAGTCGGTGATTTCCGCGTGACCAAACCCTTCTCCCTGCAAACGGTACTCGAGCTGATGCGCAATCGCAACGACGAGGCGACGCAATCGCTCGCTCGCCTGCTTGCTGCGGAACGTGACGCCAGGAAAAAGCTCGCAATGCTGCTGCAGTATCGCGAGGAATACACGGCCCGCTTTCGGCAGGCTGCCCAGAACGGACTGGGACAACCCGAATGGCGCAACTACCAGGAATTTCTGAACCGTCTCGACGAGGCCATCCAGCAGCAGCTCCAGTCCGTCAGCCAGCAGGAAATGCACACCGCCGCCGGCCAGGCAGAATGGCAACGGCAGCGGACACGGCTGAAAGCTTTCGACGCCCTCTCCGAACGTCATCGCGCCAGCGAAGCACGGCAGGAATTTCGTCAGGAGCAAAGGATTCAGGACGAGTTTGCCGCCCGCCGCAACGACCGCGAAGAGGATTGTTGACCCAACTTTGGCACGATATTTGCTTTTACAGCGCTGCAGAACCTTGCGAACGACCATGAAATTCATGGCTGTTTCCCTCTCCCCCGCGAGTGGGGAGGAAAGATTCGTGAGTCGCTGACGCGACTATTACAGTAAAGCGATTGATCATGACCATTGCCGTCGTTTCAACATTCGTCAAGCCGCCCATCCAGGAAATGTCCGTCGGAAGCGCAGGCACGCCTGCGACTGAGCACATGAACAGCGGCCTCGACTTTGCCAGCATGCTGCTCGGCCAGCCATTCGTCGCCGCCAAACCCTTGCCCGATGACGATCAGCCAGACAACAGCGAGCTGGCCATTGCCGACGCCGGCACGGCTGCGACTGCCACCGATCCACAATTCCTGGCGACTCTCGGCTTCCCGCCAGCGCAACAGCCAGGCAGTTCGGTGCTCGCAACAAACCCGGAGATCGACCCTTCCCGGTCGGTTCGCACAGAAGCACTGCTGCCATCGACCCCTACCAGAATCGCTCCAGAGACCCCGGAGATCAGAGCGCAGACCGGCGATGAGCGGCAGCCTGCGGCATCGACACCATTGGCCTCTGACGACAAACCGGCAAAATTTGCCGTTGCCGAATTCGCCGTACCTTCCGCCGTACCTTCCGCCGAGCCATCGGGGTGGAACACGCCCGAGCTGCGCAATCCGGCCAGCGGCCCGGGCACACTCGCAGCCTGGCCCTCCCCCAAACGATCCGGGTCGAACCAGCCCGAGCCGCCATTCGCTCCGGCCAGCGGCCCGGGCACACTCGCAGCCTGGCCC
>NZ_SPMX01000073.1 GCF_012940005.1 Candidatus Accumulibacter contiguus
GTTCCATTCGGGATTCTCCGAGAGTGAGTTGCAGCGCTGGCTAGAATGGGGGGGAATGGATGGTGCGACAGTTCCATCGCAGCTCCTCCGCCGTCGAAGGGCGCAATGGCCGCTTGTCCCAGTTGTATCATAACGGGCGAGGTCTGACGAAATGCCGCCTGGCTGCGCTAACGGTTATCCACAACTATGGGGTGAGACGTAGTGACGGCACTATCGCAGCCGAACGTCTGTTTAGCACCTCTTTCCCTGATCTTTTCGATTGGCTGCTCAACCAGATGGGGGAACTTCCCTTACCGAGGAAGTCCCGCCACCGGGTTGTGCATAACCCATTGAAGTTAGAGATTGTCCCGGCTTAAGTGGGAAGCCGATCTTCCCCAACCCGGACGATCAGGTCTTCGAGCCGGCCGATGATTTCGTTGGTCTTGCCGCGGACCGGTTGGTCCAGGAATGATGCAAGATACAGCATTGTTTGCCTCCTCTCGCCGCCAGAGCGGCATAAAAAAAACCT
This sequence comes from Candidatus Accumulibacter contiguus, assembly GCF_012940005.1. Classification (GTDB taxonomy): domain Bacteria; phylum Pseudomonadota; class Gammaproteobacteria; order Burkholderiales; family Rhodocyclaceae; genus Accumulibacter; species Accumulibacter contiguus. The sequence continues at coordinate 509 of NZ_SPMX01000073.1, forward strand.
CCAACACTGCAAAGGTGTGGAGGCCAGGAGGCTGGAGGCGCGGTTTCCCCGTTACGGGGCTGCGCGCTGGGTGATCGCTGGTTACACCGCTGCCGTGGTCAAGCCACGCCGTGTTGTCGAGTCGGTTGATCTGGGTAAACTGCCCACGTTGGTTGTCTCTTTTTTAAGAAGTCGCGCATTTTCGCACAAGTATTTTGTTTTGCAACATTTTTTTTCGTTTTTTTTTCGTGCTGGTTCTGCTACTTTCGCAAGTGCAGCATGGGGGGCTAGAGCAGCGAAACGATCTCCCCCGTCTGTTGCGAAACGATCCTTGACAGCGCCGCCATCAGTTCCTCGTCATGGCGCGTGTCTTGCCAGCGACTGCCGTCCCAGTGGTAATGGAAGCCGCCGCTTCTGGCGGCAACCCAGATCTCCTGCGCAGCGTCGTGCCGATTGACGATGATCTTGCTGCCGTCGGAGCACTCGATTTCGAGCACGCTGTCGCTGACCATCGCAAAATCGAGATCGGCGCCGCTACGTTCCAGCGCGCCTTCGATCTGCTGGAACGTTGCCTCGGCGAGCGCGTTGAATTCCTTGTCATTCATCCTGTGCTACCATCCCCAATTTCTCACACCGACCCATGTGGCAACCTCTTGCGCTGGCTTTGCTGGCAACCCTCGTGCTTGGCGCCTGTGGCACCAAGGGCAGTCTGACCTACCCGCCGCTTCCGGCGAAGCCGACTACTGCGGCAACTACCAAACCTGCAGCGAGCACGGCAAGCGACGCCACGACTGCAAAGGATTCTAACACGCCTGCGGAGCCAGCCCGATGAGTGCCTTCACCTGTCAGGATGGCGTACTGCACGCCGAATCCGTCTCCCTGATCGACATCGCCGAGCGCTTCGGCACCCCCTGCTGGGTCTACTCGCGGCACGCGCTCGAAACGGCTTTCGACGAGTTCCAGCAGGAACTGATCGGCCTCGATTCGCTGGTCTGCTATGCCGTCAAGGCCAACTCCAACCTCGCCGTGCTGGACGTCTTTGCGCGCCGTGGTGCCGGCTTCGACATCGTTTCGGCCGGTGAGCTCAAGCGGGTGCTGACTGCCGGTGCCGACCCCCGGAAAATCGTCTTCTCGGGCGTCGGCAAGACGGCTGCCGAGATGGAACTGGCGCTCGGCACCGGCATCCTCTGCTTCAATGTCGAATCCGCCGCCGAGCTCGAACGCCTCGATGCGGTCGCCGCAAGGGCCGGCAAGAAGGCACCGATCAGCCTGCGCGTCAATCCGGACGTCGACGCAAAGACTCACCCCTATATCTCGACCGGCCTCAAGGAAAACAAGTTCGGCGTCGCTTGCGCCGACGCGCGAGCGTTGTACCGGCATGCCGCCACCCTGGCGAACCTCGAAATCACCGGTATCGACTGCCATATCGGTTCACAGTTGCTGCATGCAGCGCCCTTTGAGGAAGCGCTCGACAAGCTGCTGCTGTTGATCGATCAGCTCACGGCGGACGGCATCGTGCTGCATCACATCGATCTGGGTGGCGGCCTCGGCATCCGCTATCGTGACGAAGAGGCGCCGACCGTCAAGGCCTACCTGCAACCGATGCTCGAGAAGCTCGAGGAGCGCCAGCTGCAGGTTCTGCTCGAACCCGGACGCCGCCTGGTCGGCAATGCGGGTCTGTTGTTGACCCGTGTGGAATATCTGAAACCTGGCGAAATCAAGAATTTCGCGATCGTCGACGCGGCGATGAACGACCTCGCCCGTCCGGCCCTGTACGGATCCTGGCACGACATTGTTCCGGTCGCCGTTCGGAACGAAACCGCCAGGTCGTGGGACATCGTCGGCCCGGTTTGCGAATCGGGCGATTTCCTCGGCCACGGCCGCCAACTGGCGCTCGCCGCCGGTGATCTCCTGGCGATCCTGTCGGCCGGCGCCTACGGCATGGTCATGAGTTCGAATTACAACACCCGACCGCGTGCGGCCGAAGTGATGGTCGACGCCGCCGCTGCCCATCTCGTCCGCCGCCGCGAAACGGTCGAGGAACTGTATGCGCTGGAACAGCGGCTGCCGTGAGCAGGGCGGCGGGGAACCACGTTCGGAGAAAGCATACCGTTGATACCCCTGAGGCATCTGGTTTGCTCCCACGTCAAAGAGGCCAGACTCATCCCGATCGCGACTCTCGAAAAGACCTGGCCGTCGACGCCGATTGCGGAGTTGTCCGGAGTGGTAACCCATTGAAATTAGAATCTGTCCCGGCTTAAGTGGGTAGCCCTGCCGGCGCAGATGCTTGCCGATGCCTTACCCAAACAGAAGGAGATGCCCGATGAATTCCCCCCGCGAACCCGATCACGAACTGGAAGACCGCGTGGCGCGCCGCCTGCTCGACGTCTTCATCCGCGTCGGCCTCGTTTTTGCCCTCGTGTGGCTGTGCTTCCACTTCTTCTCGCCGTTCCTGACGATGATGCTGTGGGCGCTGATCCTGGCGATCACCCTCTATCCGCTGCAGCAGATACTCGCGAACTGGATCGGCGGCAGGCAGGGGCGTGCGGCGACGCTGATCGTCGTCCTCGGCCTCGGCCTGATCGTCGTGCCGACCGTGATCCTGGGCAGTTCGTTCGGTGATTCGGTGCATGAGTTGATCAACGGGGTAAAGGACAACACGCTCAGTCTCCCCGCACCGCCCGCAAGCGTCGCGGAACTGCCGATCATCGGCAAGAAGGCCCATGCCGCCTGGTCGCAGGCTCACAACGACCTGCCCACACTCGTCAAGAACATGCAACCCAAGATCGGCGAATTGGCGGGCAAGGCGCTGGGCATCGTTGCCAGCCTCGGCGGCGGCCTGCTCAAATTCATGTTTTCGTTCATCGTCGCCGGCATCATGATGGCCTTCGGTGAATCGGGAGGCCTCGCCATGCAGGCGATCTTCGAGCGCTTCGCCGGCGTCGCCCGCGGCGCCGAGTTTGCCCAGCTCGCGACCTCGACGGTGCGCGCCGTTGCCTCGGGGGTCATCGGCATCGCCTGCATCCAGGCGCTGTTGGTCGGCATCTCGCTGATCATCGCGGACGTCCCGTTCGCGGGTGCGCTGGCGCTGGTCGTCCTCCTGCTCGGCGTCGCGCAGGTGCCTGCCGCCATCGTGACGCTGCCCGTCATCGGCTGGATGTGGACGAGCGGCGACTACGCGACGACCCCGGCCATCGTCTATAGCGTGTTGATCATGGTCGCCGGCTCGGTCGACAACGTCCTGAAGCCGTTGATGCTCGGCCGCGGCGTCGATGCGCCGATGCCGGTGATCCTGATCGGCGCGCTTGGCGGCATGGCGACCGATGGCATCCTCGGCATGTTCGTCGGCGCCGCAGCACTCGCGCTGGGCTACCAGATCTTCATGCGCTGGGTCGATGACAACCCGGAGCGTGCGCGGCAACCGGCCGCGGGCGGGCCGGGTTCCATGACACTCTGACCCGGTGAGGAAACGCCCTGCCGGGGCGTCCGGCCGTCCGCTTTCCTTCCTCGCCGCGGCGCTGCTGCTCGCCGGCTGCGCCGCCGTCGGGCCGGATTTCAAGCGGCCCGAAACGCCTTGGCTCGCCGACTGGTCGGGCGGTTCGCTGACGGCGCTGGTCGAGGAAAAACGCGGCAGGCCGCGGACGCAGACCGAGGAATGGTGGCGCAATTTCGACGACTCCGTACTCGACGCGCTGATCGCCGAGGCGCAGCGCGTCAACCCGAACGTGCGCACGGCCGGCATGCGCATCATGGAGGCGCGCGCGCAACTGGCGATCGCCGGCAGCCTGCTCTACCCGCAGCAGCAGCAGGTGACCGGCAAGCTCGTGCGCATGGGAACCGAGGCGAGCAGCGGCCCGGACACCGCGCTGACGGCGTACAACATCGGCTTCGGCGTCGGCTGGGAAATCGATTTCTGGGGCAAGTTCCGGCGCAGCATCGAGGCCGCGGATGCCGGCTACTTCGCCACCATCGCGCAGTACGACGACCTGCAGGTGCTGATCGCGGCGCAGGTCGCGACCCTCTACGCGTCGATCCGCACCCTCGAAATGCGGCTGACGATCGCGCACCAAAACGCCGCGCTGCAGAAGCGCAGCCTGGAGATCACCGAACGCCTCTTCAAGCACGGCAACGACTCCGAACTCGACGTGCAGCAGGCGAAGTCGCAGTACCTCGGCACCCTCGCCGCGATCCCGCAGATCGAGGGCAGCCTGCGCCAGACGCAGAACGCGCTCTCCGTGCTGCTCGCCCGCCCGCCGGGTCCGCTGCCTGAAATGGCGGCCGGCAAGGAGCGCATTCCGCGGACCGAACTGGCGATCGTTGCCGACATGCCGGCCGAGATGCTGCGCCGCCGCCCCGACGTGCGCGCCGCCGAGATGCAACTGGCGGCGCAATCGGCGCTGATCGGGGTCAGCGTCGCCGACCTCTACCCATCGGTTGCGCTGCTCGGCTCGCTCGGCGTCTCGTCGACGTCGCTGTCCGGGGCACCGAGGAAGTTCGACTGGGCGATCGGCCCCAGCCTGGTGTGGAACGTCTTCGACTTCGGCCGCCTGAGCAACGAGGTGCTGGTGCAGGACGCCCGCTTCCAGCAGCTCTACGAGCAGTACCAGGGAACGGTGCTGCAGGCGGCGCGCGAGGTCGATGACGCGGCCGTCGGCTTCGTCGCCAACCGCGCACAGGTGCCGCTGCTCGAGGAAGCGGTGAAGGCGGCGCAGCGCTCGCTCGACATCGCCACCATCCAGTACCGCGAAGGGATGGCCGGCTTCGAGCGCGTGCTCGATTCGCAGCGGGCACTGTTCAACCAGCAGGAACGGCTGGTAAACAACCTCGGCAACGTCGCGCAGAGCCTGATCACGCTGTACAAGGCGATGGGCGGCGGCTGGCAGCAGGCGCGCGGCCGGCCGCTGGTCGACGACGCGACACGCGAGACGATGGCCGAGCGCAGCGACTGGCGGGACCTGCTGGCGGTGCCGCTGCCGTCGCCCGATGCCGCCCCGTCCCAGATGACACCGGAGAGGGAAGAACGATGACCGAGGAATCGCCCAGCCAGAACCCGTCGACCGCGACCGGCGGCGAAGCACCGCAGCCGGGCAAGGCGACCCGGATCGGCGCAACGGTGGTGCTGGCGCTGATCGCCGCCAGCCTGCTCTGGTATTTCGCCGCCGACCGGCTGACGCCGCACACCACGCAGGCGCGGGTGCAGGCCTTCGTCGTGCCGGTCGCGGCCGAAGTGGCGGGCAAGGTGCTGGCGGTGCACGTCAGGAACAACGACGAGGTGCAGGCGGGGCAGCCGCTGTTCGACATCGATCCGACCCAGTACCGGATCGCACTGCAGCGCAGCCGCTCGGACTACGAGTCGGTGCAGCGCTCGGTCAATGCCTCGGCGGCAACCGTCGAGGCGGCACGCGCCTCGCTGCAGGCGGCGCAGGCCAACCACGTCAAGGCCGACAAGGATGCGACGCGGCAGGAAACGCTCTACGCCGAGGATCCCGGCGCCATTTCGGTGCGCCGGCTGGAGGTCGCGCAGGCCACCCGGATCCAGGCGCGCAGCCAGGAAAAGGCCGCCGAGGCCGACCTGCGCAAGGCGCAGGAAGCCGCCGGCGAGAGCGGCGACAACAACGCGCAACTGCGTAGCGCGCGCTCGGCGATCGAGAAGGCCGAGTTGGACCTGGCGCACACACAGGTGGTCGCCCCCGGCCGTGGCGTCGTCACCGACCTGCGCACCGATGTCGGCCATTTCGCCCAGGCGGGCGCGGCGGCGATGACGCTGATCGCCATCCACGACCTGTGGATCAACGCCGACCTGACCGAGAACAACCTCGGCAATATCGATCCCGGCGACGCGGTGGCGATCGTCCTCGACGTGCTGCCCGGCGAAGTGCTCAAGGGCCGCGTGCGCAGTGTCGGCGGCGGCGTCAGTTCCGGCCAGCAGGCGCCACCGGGAACGCTGCCGACGATCCAGAACAGCCGCGACTGGCTGCGCCAGGCGCAGCGCTTCCCGGTGGCGATCGAGTTCGACACTGCGGAAGCGGAGCATCTGGGCAGGGTCCGCCCCGGTGGCCAGGCCGAGGTGATGGTCTTCACCGGCGACAACGTCGTCATGAACCTGCTCGGCGCGGCCTACGTCCGGCTGATGAGCCTGCTCTCCTACCTCTACTGAGCGACCGATGATCGCTCCGGCGGACAAGGCGGTTCTGCGGCTGGCGGTCGGCCTCGGCCTCGCCGTGCTGGTCGCCTACGGGTTCGCGCTGCAGATGCCGCACGTGGTCTGCCTCTTGGCCATGATTGTGTTGTGCAAGCCGGGCCCGCCGATTCCGCCGCTCAGGGTGGCGGCCTTTGCCCTGCTGCTCGCCGGCCTGCTGGTGATGGGGGTGCTGATGGTCCCCCTGCTGGAAAACTACGCGCTGTCCGCGGTCGTGCTGACCGGCGCGATCCTGTACGCGCTGTTCTTCTTCGGCATCCGCACCGGCAACCCGCTGACCATGCTCCTCGTCGTGGTTTTCACGCTGATCCCGGTCGCCGGTGTTGCCGAGCAGGCACTGGTGACGGTCATCAGCGTGACGATCGCCGCCGGGATCGCCGTTGGCGGCCTGGTCGGCAGCCTGTCGCACGCCTTCTTTCCCGACCCGCCCGGTGCGGCAGCGAAGGTCGCCAAGGCGCTGCCCCCCAGCCGCGAGACGGCGAGCTGGATCGCGCTGCGCGGCACGTTGGTGGTGATGCCGGTGTTCATCCTGGCGCTGACCGACCCCTCGTTCTATCTGGCGGCGATCATGAAGACCGCCACCCTCGGGCAGCAGGCGGGTTCGACCGACACCCGCTCGGCCGGCAAGGAACTGGTCGGGTCGACGCTGATGGGGGCGGTGATGGCCCTGGTCGTCTGGTGCGGCCTGTCGCTCTGGCCCAACCTGTGGATGCTGCTGCTGTGGATGATGGCGGCCGCCTTCTGGGCCGGCGCACGACTCTTCGGAGTCAGGCGCACGGGCTTCCCGCCCGTGTTCTGGAACGATGCGCTGATGACCATGCTGATCCTGCTCGGTCCGGCGATCGAGGACAGCGCTGGCGGCACGGGGGTACTGGCGGCGTCCGCGGTCCGTGTCGGCCTGTTCGTCGGCGTCGCGCTCTATGCCTGGGCGACGGTCTGGCTGCTCGAACGCTGGCGCGCCTCAAGACGCGAGGCCCTGTTCTTCCATAACGGCTGAAGAAGGAGAGCCGCATGATCCTGATCGACCTGGCGATCGGTTTGCTGACCATGATGGGGTTGTCTGATCATCAAGGTGTTGTGCCACAGAAACCGACCTGAAACGCTTGCGGCGTTCGCCGAGCTTTGCCCGCTTCGCAGCAACACTGCTTACGGAACTGCCGTAAGCAGTGCTCCGGCAGAAAACCCTATTTCACCTCCAGCAAACTCTCATCCCACTTGGCATGCTTCTCGAAACCAAGCAGATGGGTGATCGTCGCTGCGATGTTCGACAGACCGGCGCTTGGCAACTGCTTGAGACCCAGCCTGCCGCCAGTGACCGCATCGTAGAGGATGAACGGCACCGGATTGAGGGTGTGCGAGGTCTTCGCCTTGAATGATCCGTCCGGATTCTGTGCCGGCTGTTTGGTTTTCTTGTCGATTTCGTACATCTCGTCGGCATTGCCGTGGTCGGCGGTGATCAGCGCCACGCCACCGAGCGCCTGGACCACCGGCAGGATGCGCGCCAGTTGCAGATCCACCGCCTCGATGGCCATCGTCGCGGCACGGAAACTGCCCGTGTGGCCGACCATGTCGCCATTCGCGAAATTGCAGCGCAAGGTTCGGTACTGGCCGCTGTTCAGGGCTTCGATCATCGCATCGGCGATCTCGGCGGCCTTCATCCACGGCCGCTGTTCGAAGGGCACCACGTCACTCAACACTTCCTGGTAGGTTTCGCCATCAAACTTGTTCGAGCGGTTGCCATTCCAGAAATAGGTCACGTGGCCGAACTTCTGTGTTTCCGAACAGGCAAACTGGGTAATGCCGGATTTGGCAAACCATTCGCCCATGGTGTCGAGGATGGCCGGCGGATCGACCAGGAAGCGCTTGGGAAGCTTGAGGTCACCGTCGTACTGCAGCATCCCGGCATAGGTCACGCTGGGCACGCGGATGCGATCGAACTTGTCGAAACTTTTTTCTTCGAAAGCGCGCGTGATCTCGATCGAGCGGTCGCCGCGAAAGTTGAAAAAAATTACCGAATCGCCGTCTTCGATGGTGCCGACGGGCCGGCCATCGCTGGCGATGACGAACGGCGGCAGATCCTGGTCGATCGTTCCCGGCAACTTGACGCGCAGCACCTTGACCGCTTCCGACGCGCTCTCGTACTGCTCGCCTTCGCCGAGAACATGCGTGTGCCAGCCTTTCTCGACCATGTTCCAGTTCGCTTCATAGCGGTCCATGGTGATGTTCATGCGGCCACCGCCCGAGGCAATGCGGGCATCGAAACCGTCGCGGCAGAGTTCGGCGAGGAAGGCCTCGAAAGGCAGCACATACTCGAGCGCACTGGTCTCGGGGACGTCACGCCCATCGATCAGGATGTGAACCCGCACGGCCGGCACGCCTTCTTCCCTGGCGCGCAGGATCATTGCCCGCAAGTGGTCGATGTGGCTGTGCACATTGCCATCGGAGAACAGACCGATGAAGTGGATCACGCCACGGCCCGCCCGGGCGCCAGCGACGATCTGCTGCCAGGCAGCGCCTTGCCAGATCGAGCCGGAAGCGATGGCGTCGGCGACCAGCGATGCGCCCTGGCTGTAGACCTGGCCGGCACCGATGGCATTGTGACCGACCTCGGAGTTGCCCATGTCTTCGTCGGAAGGCATGCCGACGGCGACGCCATGGGCGCGCAAGGTGATGTTCGGGTAGTTGGCGAAAAGGCGATCGAGGGTCGGTTTTCTGGCAGCCGCAATGGCGCTGCCGACATCGGATTTGGCGATGCCGTAGCCGTCCATGACGATCGTCACGATCGGGCCCTGAATTCCAGGGAAAGAGGCGGACTTCTGCAACATGATGGATTCCTGGGGAAGTAAAGAGGTGTGAGCACAGGCCGCTACGAATCGGAAATCAGCGGCAACGGATCCAGTATACCGCAAGCCATGCTCCCTGGCTTGATAAACAATCTCATTTGAAAACGGGTACTTGCAAAATATTTCCAGGGGACGCCAAGGGCGCTTGCTGGAGTTGCAAGGGTGGCTAGAATTCCTGGATGCCGACCCTGGATGGCGAGCGCTTGATCCGGATGCGCACGCGCTTGCGGATGCGCTGGACTTTCGCCTGCTGGCTGCTTTCGGAGCGAATGCGGTGCCTTTGCTTCCTGCGCCGGCGGCTGGCGAAATACAGTACGATCTTGCCGATCACCAGGAAAAAAATCACTACCCAGAACAAGGGGTAGCCAAGGACTTCCTTGATGAACTCGATCCACTCGCGCATGGTTTCAGGATCATGCGACGCTGGGGGCGCACTGCGAATGGCTGCGCGCTGTTGCTGATCGGACAGGCGGACATCGCGTTCGACGATGGCCAGCGAGGTGTCAGCGTGCCCCAAAGTCAGCGCCCCACCCTGGGTGGAATAGTGAAACCCCTCGATGCCGGCCAGCGAGAAAGTGACCCGCCCTTGCGAATCCTTGTTGGCATCGAATGCTGTGCTGATCGTTTCAGCCATCGACTCCTGCAACTCGTTAACCACCGTGGCGATTGCGTCGGCGGGTGCTGCGGCTGCGGTATGGGCGGCCTGCGCCCGGCCCGGTATCGCGGCTGCCGGCTGCTGTCGGGGTTTTCCTCCGAGCATGGCAGGCGGTACCGCGAACCATGGATCCGCTTGCTCGAAGCCGGCCGGGTCTGAACTCCCATCCACAGCGGGCTGTAGCGGTCCGAACCGGAGATCTGGCGACTCCATGCCGCTGGCGGACCAGGTGGGTGAGACGAAGTGTGGATCGGTCGCCAGCAATGATGCTTGCAGATGTTCCGGCGAATGATCCACGCCCACAAGTGCTGCCGAGTCCAGCGGATGCCGGTGGCGGCTGCCGGTTGCCGCCGACAGGCTGCCAGCATCGTCACCAATGGGGTAGGCCAGCGCGCTGGTCGCAAGCCAGATGACCGTCATCACCGCCAGTACCACCCGGTATCCTGTCCGACGCAAAATCATTCTACAGATCTGGCCCATCCGGGAATAGAAGCAAGAATCGATCCGACCTCGATGAAGACCTTAAATGAAGGCCTTAAATCAATCGGCTGTCGGACACATTATGGCCGGCCCGGTGGCAAGTGTAAAATTTTCCGACACTCGACCAGCATTTCCATTATTTGTTCGGACGTAACTACTCAGGTAAAATTGTTATGTAAAAACAATTGGTTAGAAACATGAAAACAATGGCATAAATTTGCAACCACTTGATTCTAAATCAGTCCCATTCGTCATTATGCTATTTCAATATTTGCAACGTGTTGATTTTTAACAAGATGCAGTACCTGAGTAGTTACGTTCGGACAAGACCGGCACGCTGCCCGAGAAGCAGATGGCGGTGCGCAAGATCTACACTGGCGGATGGTGCGCAGGCCGAGAGTGCCGTCGCGCTGGAAAAATGCGCTCACCCCCTTGCTCGCACGCCGAAATTCGCTATAATGCGCAGCTTCCACAGCGCGAGGGCTTCCTCCGCCAGCCAAAGGGGAAGCGCGGCACCATCGCAGGATGTTTTCAGCAGCACGGAGTGGTAGTTCAGTTGGTTAGAATACCGGCCTGTCACGCCGGGGGTCGCGGGTTCGAGTCCCGTCCACTCCGCCATAAATAGCCAGAAAAGCCAGTCGTAGCAAGGGTTTCAGGTTTATGCGAATGGGAATCCCATCAAATGGGATGCGCTTGCATGGCATGGCGTGAAATCCGGCCGGAGCTCAGTTCACGGCGGAGCTACCGAAGCTTCACAAACAATTCGGTAGGCAACGCACCTCCTTCGACGGCAACGCGCATCTCCACTACCTCTCTGATTTGAGCGTTTGCTGATTTGGTGAAATCGAATGCCACTGGAGGCTGTCTTGCACCTGACAAGGCAGGTACACGCCAGTAGCTGACTCCCTGGTCCAGCCGAACCGTCAGCGTCTTGCCATCAGAAAACCTGGCTTCCAGTACGCGGCCATGCTGCACCGAGAACTTGTTTGGCACCAGGACTGTCGTGCGCATCCCCAGGTACTCGAACGCCCCTCTTGCCACTGCGTTGCGGACACTCAGGTCAGGCCAATCTGCGAAGACGCGGTTGAACACGCGGCTCTCACCACCGCTGCGAACGGCGGTTGTCGTTATCGTAAGCTCCGGGTCGTCCCATCGCGCCTGTCCCACGATCGCCTTGAGACGGCTGACCAGATCCACCAGCAGCGCAATTGACAACGGAGTAAAGAGGTAGCGGTCACTGTAGGTGATCGCCACCACATCCGCGCTGGAGTTCTGGAGTTGCTGCAACGTCTCATGGTGTTCGTCCGAGATGATCTGCCACAGCCTCGTCCCGAATCCCTGGAGCGGACCATCTACCTGATGATGCAGAACGATCTCGCGGTCGCCTGCTGCAAATACCTGCGGCCTGATCTCGGCTGATTCAACCCTTGTGCTCACGGTGTCGGTTCCGCTCGCCAGCGTGCCAATGACCAATGGCGACCTGGAAACCCCCCATTCCTCATTCGGTACCATCGACTCGCCGTCCGTACTGGCCCACGCCACGCCAGACGCCCCGTGACTGACCTCGGCAAGGATGCAGGCGCCAGCAGCGCGCGGTAGCGCGGTCGTCAAGCCAATGCTGATCCCGGGGTGGTCGGCCAGACTCGACAAAGCAAACCGGTTCGCTTCGGAAAGCCTCTCAAACAAGGCCTTCTCGATCACGATTTCGATCGGACGGGCAAGTGCCGCGAGGCGGTAGGCGACCAGCCTGAGCGAGGAAGCCGCAAGATCGACGCTGTCCGACGAGCCGCCCGCGAACAGGCGTGTTTGCAGCGCATCGGGATGGCTGCTTTCCCGCAACACCGCCGCCACCATTCCCGAGATCTCGACCTTGGAGCTGTCCCCGAAGTAGCGAAGCGATTCGGGAATCTTCAGCATGTCCAGCCAGTCGGCCGACACGACAGTCAAAGCCGCAAATCGGTCGAGCACACCGGCCTCGAATCGTTGATCGAAATCGAGGATGCAATGTGGGCAACTGCTGTCGCACGCCTTCGGGCAATCCAGACGCTTGGCGGCTTCCCTGAACATGTCGTTGATCAGACGTTCGGCGCTCGACGAATAGCCTGCAGCATACCGATCGAAGACGAAAACGGACTGGCAGCGCTGGTTGTCCGCGGCGCGGGTTTCCTGAACGTCGCATCCCAGCTCGCCCGTCTGAACACCAAGCAATGCAGCAAGTGCATCACGTAAAGCGACGGCAATGGTCAGGGCGATGCCACGATGGCTGACCCACTGGCCATTGAGATCGCGAAGCTGAATCTCCAGAACATCCGTGCGCACCTGATGGCCGAGCGCGATGCCAGTCTTGATCTGATATTGATTGGTGCTACCGGCGCACACCCGGTCCGTGGCTCGGCTGCGCAGCTTCTTGTGTTCTGAACCTGGTGCGAGAGGCTTTGGCGGCTTCCCGTCCGCAAGCATCGGCTCGGCACGTCCGCAACTCAGGCACAGAGCGTAGCCTTTGCCATGAAGACCGGCCGAATGGTGATACACACGCCCGTCTGTGGTCACCCGAAACCGCCCCAAGGCCGGATTCGGCATGGGAGACCACTCCCCTCTTGCACTGATCCACAGACGCTCGACCGGGACAAACTGCTGCCTCGTCACGTCGTTGTGCGGCTCTTCATAGAAGTCAACCGAAAACCCGGCTGGTTCAAGGAACTGCTGGATATCGTTGGCTTGTACCCCGGCACCGCAAGCGTCACAGTTCGAGGCAAGCTTCAGCGACATCGTCGTGCCACTCGCGCCACAGCTTCGACACCGCCACGCGAACTTGATCGCCTGGGTTTCCCTGGCGCCCTCCTGATCCGCCGGGATATGCCAGTTCAGGGTAATTCCCGCCGATCGATACACCAGACCGTCCATCACCAGTTCGGCACCGGGAGCGTACTCACGCAGAGCGGTCACCAGGTCTCGGCTGGCGAGATCCCGCTTCTGAAAACGATTGTCGTCGCGGCCACGTTTGGCAGGCCCGTCAGGCGGCGGTAGGCGCCTCGCAGCAGTGACTGTCGTGTTGTCAAAGCTGGCAATGGATGTCGGGAATCCATAGCCTGGAAGGAAGCCCTGGGTCGCCAGCTCGCGTAGAAGATACTCCTCGGCCAACCGCTTTTTCTGGAAGCCGATGGCCTTCGCAGCCGGATCGGTTGTGGCCCCTGGTCCCAAGCCGGATTCCTGCTCAATGAGCGCCTGCCACTCGGCCTGCCATTCGTCGAAGGCCACTTCCATTTCGACACCCGCCTGTCGAACGAGCCGCTCAGTCTCCTGACCCTCGAAAAGAGTGTGACGAACCAGTCGCCGCAAACCGCCATCCACTTGCTCCTGAGCCATCGGCAGGTAGGCCTCACTCCATCGTCGTCGAACAGGAGCCCAGATTCTCTGGCTCGATTCCAAAAAACCTGGCCAGTGGCGCCGAGTCCAGGAACTCTGGCAGCATGATTTCCGATCGGATCTGAACAAAGCCTTGATCCGGCGTGGGTGACCAGCTTGCGTTCGTGCAAGGCCGAACGAACGCGCTCGAAGATCGACCACAGCAGCGCGCGCTGCGCCTCCGGCAGGCGGGTCCTCCTGCCCAGCCGGGCCACATCGCGGTATTCCCCCCCAGGTCGACAATTGCCAGGCATCGACCACCTGCTCCCATTCCGTCCGCAGGAAGTGCAGGCTGAAGCGCTGGCCGGCCACGGTGCGGGCAGCCTCGCTCACCACTTCGCGGACCATTTCGCGGCTGGCAATGGTCGCCGGCCCGATGTGCGCCCTGTAGAGACGAAGACCGATGCTGTTGAGCGAATGAACGTCGATACGTTCCGCAAGGCGTGGTTCGTGATCCAGCAGCCGCCTCAGCTTGCTATGCAGGGCGCTGGCCAGCGCGTCGGAGAAGGTCGTCAGCAGCACCCGGGCATCGGGATGCGCGCGCGCGAGAAACGCCGCCCGATGCAGGGCCACGATCGTCTTGCCCGTTCCCGCCGAGCCGGAAACGCGCGCCGGCCCGGCGTAGTCGCGCTCGACCCACTGCCGCTGTTCGGGGTGCAGAAAGACCGTCCACTTTTCCCACGGGTAATCGAGAGCACGCTGCAGTTCCTCGATGTTGCTCATGACGCGGAAGCGGCGCTGCGCGTCCGGATGGTCGAAGGGGTTGGTGGTTACCGGCGGTGCTGTCGGCACCCGCGGTTTGCCGCCCGTCGCCAGTTCCAGCAGGGCCTCGGTCGCCTCGGCCGGCAGGTGGTCGGACAAGGCCAGCAGCGTGTCCTCGGTCGCGTGCCTGACGTCGTTCAGCCACTCGGCGGGCACGCCGTAGGCCAGCAACTCCTCGTTGCTGCGACCGGCGAACAGCGGCTTCAGCAGCGGGGCGGGCAGCGGTGCGAGCGGCAGTTCCGCCTGCACATACACGGGAACGAACACCTCCCGCACCGTCTCGCGGATTTCGACCCACTGCGCGGCGCCGGTCCTTGGGTGGGTTTCCAGCCTGCGCCGTTCCGCCCAGTCATAGGCCCTGTCGTGGTGGTCGACGTAGCAGAGCAGGAAGCTCGTATCGCTCTTGTGCACGATCAGGCGAATGTCGCTGCTGACACGCACCGACCAGAAATTCCGGTCCCTCGCCCGGTCCAGCCTGTGCAGGCTCATGCCGGGGTTGGCCGGGTTGAGCTGCAGGTCGAAGGCCGTGGTCTTGACCGCTCGCTGCTCGTCGCCGCTCAGGCGCGCCAGGCTATCGGTGAAGGTGTCGGCGATGCGGAATTCCATCGGTTGTCCCGTGCAGGGATTACAGCCCGGCCGTCAGGTCGACGAGGCTCTGCGGCAGGACGTCACGCTCCTGCAATGCCGCCCTGACGTTCTCGCCAATGTCGGGTGCGATGGCCACATACTCGCTCGTCCACCCTTTGAACTTCGCATGCGCATCGAGGAAGCGCCCGGCACTACGCTTCAGCGCATCGGCAGCGCCAGGCAGCCGGTCGGGATTGCGCTTGCAGGTGCCGAAGCGAATTCGCTTTTCGTCTTCATTTACCGCTACCAGGTCGATCTCGACATCGGCGCGATCCCAGTAGCCGCGAATCCGCTCGCTGAGCGCGAAGTCGCCAATTCCCAGACGGCTGCGCTCGGCGTAGAGTTGGCCCGCCAGATCTTCCAGGGCATACCCTTCGACATCGGCCAAACGTCCATCTGCCTGGTCGATCAGCACCTCGACCGGCCTGAAGGCGACCGCCGACACAGGCCGCTGCAAGGCAGACAGCCAGGCACGCAGGAAATTGTCACGGATGTAATAGCGGCCGCTGCGGGCCCGCGCCGGAGAGAAGATCGGCAAGCGTCGTTCGATCATGCGGTAGCGTTCGGACAGGATTTTCAGATAGCCGCCCACCTGGCGTACCTCGCCGGGGCCGGAAAGCTCGACCATGGTGGCTTCGATATCGGCGTTGGTGCAGCCCGGATGTCGGGCCAGGTATTGCAGCACCATGTCGTACCGCCCGCGCAGCTCGCGCAGAAACCAGTTGTCGGCTTCGTTACGCAAGGGCGACGAGCTGGAAAAGAACAGGCTGCGCAGCAAGGACCGGCGCTCCGCATTCAGCACACCCTGCTCGTAGGCATCGCGGTAAAACTTCGGCACCCCCTCGAACAGATTCCAGAGAAACAGCAGCCGTGCCGGATCGTCGTCGGCATGGACGCGCAGAATCTCCAGCACTGAGGCGATGTCGAGATGTCCCAGTTCGATCGTATCCGTGGTGCGGTTGAACAACGGGGCATCCCGGTCCTCAAGCACCGCCGTCATTTCCGCATGCAGCGAGCCGAGGACGATCAGGCCGCCGACGACCTCCGCTGCACGCGCAGCGAGACGATCGACTTCGGCCTGCAGCAGCGAGCAGAAGTCAGCCAGTTGTTTGCGATGGAAATACTGAAACTCGTCGAGGGCGACGACGTAACCAGCGCTTGCCAGCCGGCCGATCAGTTGTGCCAGCTCGCCCAGGCTGGCTACCCGCGCATCGATGCCGAAGGTTTCCAGATAGCCGTTGCAGGCGGCCACGACGCCGGCGGGGTCGGAATCCGGGATCTGTATGTAGAGGGTCTTGTCGATCCCGGCGTCGCGCAGTGCCTCCTGGATCAGCGCGGTCTTGCCGATGCGCCGCCGCCCTGAAATCTGCAGGAAAAACCACCGCCGCCGCTCCAGAATGCGCTGCATCTGTTGCAGCTCGGAGCGACGGCCGTAAAACGACCAGGGAGCGATGTCAGTCATGTCAATCGGGTTGTTCCGGCTAATATAAAAGTTTTTACCTTAACTGACAAATGGCGGCAAGCTGTTGGTTAACCATGGCTAATCGATGTTCCGGACAAGCCGCCGAGCACGTGCCATGATGCTAGACCCTGAACACCTTCATCACTTCATCCCCCAGGTGGTTGATCACCTTCACCGCGATCCGCCCTGACTTCGGCTTCTCGAACGGACGCGACGTGTCGCTGTTCAGGCTGGCCCAGGCTTCGGCGTCGATCTCTGCCTTCAGCGTGGTTTTCAGGGCGCTGTAGGGGTCGTTGGCGCCGAGAAAATAGGCGTGGCGGACGAAAAAGCTTTCCTGATTGTAGTCGGTGTCGATGAACCAGCAGGCGATGCCGTCGGTGCTGTCGCTGATCACTTCGCCGGTTTGCGGCTTGAAGACATCGACGCCGTTCACCTTGATGCACAGCTTGCCGTCGTCCTGCGGCAGCAGGCTGATGTCCGGCTCGCCGAAGATGACGAAGAGATTGCCCTTGCCGGTGTTCTTGAGATCCGCGGCCATGTGCAGGTCAGCGTTCATGCGCGCCTTGAGCACCGGGATGCGTCCGAGTTTGCTGAACTCGGTGGCGTGCGCCTCGTAGTTGAAGGCGCAGGCGATCAGCGCATCGAAACCGGCTTCGCCGCACTCGCGGGCGGCTTCGACCAGGTCGCTGCGCTGCACGGTGCCGAACTCGGGGCCGATGAAGATGCCGGCACGCTTCTCGCGCATTTCACCTTCCTGGCCTTCGAAATAGCGTCCTTCGGCGCAGATCGCTCCCTCGCCCGGCCACGGGGTCAGCGCGGTGAAGCTGATCCGGTCTTCCCGGTGCGCCTGCTGCACACCGGCCGTCCTGAGGTTTTCGAGAATCAACTGCGGGAACGACTGCCGGGCGCTGTACTCGGCGCGGTCTTCCTGGAAACCGTCGATCAGCTCGTCATCCTCGTCGACGCCGAGCATGCGGTGCGGCGAGAGGCTTTCGACGGTGAAGGGACCGGCGACGCGGACACACCTCGTGTTCTGGTAGGGCTTGTCGTAGAGGGTTTCGAAATCGGCCCTGGCGGCGATCGAGGCGTCGATTTCCTTCTGCCGGGCGATGCGCGCCTGCCACCAGTCGGCGTGCAGCATCTTCGCGGTGTCGGGCCAGCCGGGGTCGGCGTCGCGCGCGATCTCCCATTCCTGCCAAGTCTTGTTGAGGGCGGCATTCAGCGACTCGCGGAGGGGTTCGAGCTTCGCCTGCCACTGCTCCCAGATGACGTCGATCTCGGCGTTGTTGGCGATCGACTTGAGCGTGATGTGCGGCACGCGCTCATAGACGAAGCCGTGGCGGAGGTTGCCCTGCACCGGCTGCGTGCTCGGCGCGCTGCGGGTGACTTCGGCTTCCTTGAGCTGGCCCTCGCGGGAATCGGCGAGCAGGTAGAACGGATAGCGGGCGCCCATGATGCGGGCGCGGGCCAGCGCGAGTGCAACGCGCGAGGTGTCGATCGTGATCCAGCGGCGGCCCCATTGCTCGGCGACATAGGCGGTGGTGCCGGAACCACAGGTCGGGTCGAGTACGAGGTCGCCGGGGTCGGTGGCCATCAGGAGGCAGCGTTGAATGACCGGAGTATCCGTCTGCACGACATACCATCTTTGCGAAGATTTTCCCGACGTATCCAACCAAGCGTTTGTCATTCGCTTAAATGGGCTATCGGCATGGAATTTTCGCATCCAAGGAGGACCCCCGCGTGTCTCCATGCGGTCTGCTTTCACAAGTCTCTCCATGCCTTCACTGGTTGTTTTCCAGTGCGCATTCACACCAGCCGAGTAACTCTTCGCGTGAAACACGAAAGGCCTGTCCGTCGCGGCGGGGCCAGCCGAATTCGTCTTTGAAAGCGCATAAACCTCACCTTTCGGGATCGTCTTGGGATCGTCGCGCTCCGATGGGTCAAGAGGTCGATAGTCGACTGGGCTGAACTTTAGGCCCCATGAACCGCCTCGCGTTTCCGATACCCAGTCCTCGACGAACTTGTCCAACAACAGCGGACGGAACTTGGTGTTCTTTCGCTCTTTCGCGTACCACAGCACATAGAAGAAGTTGTCGTCCAACAGCCCGCTTGGAGTCGCAGTCTTCATTACACTGATTTGCGAGACGCTGTTGTCTTCCCCGAACACCTCATCCATCACCGCCCGCACCCGATGGACATTCTCATCCCCGATTTGCACGAAGATCGACCCCGATTCGGTCAGCAGATCCCGCGCCACGGTCAGCCGATCCCGCAGGTAGGTCAGGTAGCTGTGAATCCCGTCCCGCCAGGTATCGCGAAACGCCTTGACCTGCTCCGGCTCGCGCGTGATGTGGCTCGCATTGCCGTCCTTGACGTCGCGGCTGGTGGTGCTCCACTGGAAGTTGCTGTTGAACTTGATGCCGTAAGGCGGATCGAGGTAGATGCACTGCACCTTGCCGCGCAGCCCCTCGCGCTCGGCGAGGCTGGCCATGACCTGCAGCGAATCGCCCAGGATCATGCGGTTGGTCCAGTTCTGGTCGTGCTGGTAGAAGTCGGTCTTGTCGGCGCCCTTGGGGATGCCGTTGAAATCGGCGAAGAGGTCGGCGGTGATCTGGCCGGCCTCGTGCTTGCGCTCCTTGGTGCTGCGCAGCAGGTCGTCGATCAGCACCTTGGGATGCACCTTTTCCTGGATGTACAGCGGTGGCGCGGAGACGACGAGGTCGCTCCAGTCCTGCTCGTCCTTGCCGCGCCAGACGAGCTGCGGGTCGAGGTCGCGATTTCTGGCCGACTTCTCCTCGCCCAGCTTGTCAGCGTCGGGGCGCGGGTAGCGGATCTGCTTCGGCTGCTGCTGCTCGGTCGGCAGCACCGACTGGTATTCCGCGGTCGGGATGTTCTTGCGCCGGGCCTCGTCGTGGGTCAGCGTTTCGACGGTCTTGGTATTGCCGGGTCTGGCCATGGTCATGCCCTACTATGCTCTCGATGATGCCGTTGAATTTCTTATCCTTCGCTGGGCAGGAATGTGAATTCAGCGGCGTGCCAGCTCTTCGCGAATCACCCGCCGTAGATCGGCTTCGAGGTGGCCGGTCTCGATTACCCGGCGCAGGGTGTCGTTGATGATCGTCTGGTAGCCGCGCTTGCCGGCCAGCGCCTTGAAGTGTTCAACGATCGGCGCGTCGAGCATGATGTTGATGCGCAGCTTGCCCACGCGAGCCCGTACGGCCGCTTGCCATTCGGCGTGGCTGGCATCCTTTCCAGCGATTCGCGGGCGAGCACGCTCGAAGTCCGTCTGCGTGAGCTTTGGCGCGTCGTCAGAAGTATCCGGCGCTTCGGTAGAAAAGGTCTGTTTCATCGCTGTCCGCCCTGCGTATGGAAATGATGCGGATTGCCTCGTCAGATTCGACATGCATGATCAGCACTACCAGGCAATCCAGAAGGCCGATGCCGATCATGCGCTGCTCGCCATAGTCCGCTCGCTGATCATCGATCAGCAACAACGGTCCGGCAAAGACTTTTTCCGCATCGGAGAAATCCAGGCCGTGCTTTTTCAGGTTGGCCTGCCGTTTGGTTTCGTCCCATGTGTAGCGCATGGACCATGACTATACATACTGAAGTGTGTATGTCAAGCATTACGCTCGCGACTCCGGACTTCACACCACGTTGCCAGCGAGGTATTTGCCAGCGAAGTGTACAGCGACCAGCAGTTTTACCTTGCCGATCCCGGGAAAGCGTGGGTCCCGGCCTGGGAAGCCCGTGAATGGGCCGCGGCTGAAACGAGCGGCGTGGCACCCGGTCGCCTTGCGTGCTGGCGAGAAGGGCGAAGTACGCGCGATGTTGGCTCATAGCCGCGTGTGGATCATTCTGGCGAACTCGCTCTCGACCCTGGCCTTGAAATCGCACTCGATCTGGTAAACCTCGCAAAACTCGGCGAACGCCCAGCGGCCATAGCTACCGAGATGGTTCACGCCGGGCACCCAGTAGGTGTCCATCGTCGATTTCTTCTCCTTGGCGTCCTCGCGCCGGTACCCCTTGATCTCGACCACCAGGTGCAAGAGGTCATCGGGACCGTGGCCATCATCGACCAGCACGATGAAATCGGGCCGGTACTTGCGCGTCTCGGAGCCGTAGCGGTAGGGGACTTCGAGGCCGAGGTTGTGATTCTTCACATAGGCGCGAACCCTGGGGTGCGACTCGGCCACGCGGCAGAATTCGCCCTCCCAGTCGCTGTCGAGGATCACCCAGTTGATGTGGCAAGATTGCGAACTCGTCTGCCAGCGGTCGGTCTTCGAGGTATTGAAGCGGACGTGCCTGGTCGAGCCGATCGGATTGTAGGGATCAAGCAGCGCCTTGATCGGGCGCTCGCCGAGGAACTGCCGGGTGATCGCCGCCGTGATCCGGTTGCAGGCCATGTCGGCGAGTTCCTGGTACATCAGCAGCGCGGGGTAGGTGTCGCCCTTGCAGACCAGGCAGGTGTCCAGCCATTGTCTGGTGATGCGCTTGAGCTGGCCGAAGAGGTAGAGCCTGGGCTCCTCGCCGGGATCGCGCCATTTGGTGTACAGCAGTCGCTGGGTTACCTGGAAAACGAGCGTCGACGGTCGCATGTCGCCGAGGTGCTGCAGGCTCATGTCCACGCCTTCGCCGATGATGCCGGAATTGCGGGTCCTCGACGGGCCGACCAGGTCGGGGCTGAGTTCCAGGATCGAGTCGTCGTTGAAGGCGGCGGTCAGCCGTTCCTCCGGCAACTCGACGCGATAGCCCTCGACCCGGGGAAAGCGGATTTCGAGGGCGTCGCGCTCGGGGCGAACGGCCTTGACCTGCACCGTCTCGCGCGGCGGCTGCGGTGGTGCAATGACCGGCTTGGCCGTGAAGTCGAAGGGAATGCCGAACACGTCGGCGTACTCGACGTTGAACAGCCCTTCCTCGTTCAATTCGTAGGACTGGCGGCGCAGCGCCCGGCCGATGACCTGCTCGCAGAGCAACTGGGTACCGAAGGCGCGGATGCCGAGCACATGGGTGACGGTATTGGCGTCCCAGCCCTCGGTGAGCATCGAGACCGAGACGACGCAGCGGATGGCGCCGCCAAGCTGCTCTGGCTTGCCGACGGTGTTCATGACTTCGCGCAGCAACTCCTGGTCGCTGATGTGGTCGCCGGAACGGGCATCGCCGGAGCGCTCGACGATCTCGCGGCGAAAACGCTCGATCTCGTCGGCCGCCATGCCGCGGAAGTGGTCGTCGAGTGCGTCGCCGGCTTCGAGTTGCTCGCTGTCGATCAGCAGCGTGTTCGGGCGTGGCAGCGGGTTGCCGGTGGTTTCGTCGAAATTGCGGAACAACGGCAGGCGCCCGTTCTCCAGCGTCGTCGTGCCGTCGTCATTCCTGCGCTGGAAGCCGGAGACGAAGTCGTAGACCAGCTTGGAGATGGCGGTGTTCTGGCAAACGACGATGAAACAGGGCGGCACCCTGATGCCCTTCTCTTCCCACAGCCTGAACGTCTGCTCGTAGTGGCCATACAGCGCCTGCAGTGCCGTCTGCAAGCGGGTCGGGAGTCTGAGAGGGTCGAGCTCCTCGCCCTGGCCGCGGCGTTTTTTTCGGCATGTCCTTGCTGATGTTCTCCCAGAGCTTGCGGAACATCGGCATTTCGTCACCGGGAATGTTCTCGGCCACCGGTACGCGCGGCAGCTTGACAATGCCGCATTCGATGGCGTCCATCAGCGAGAAGTCGCTCATCGTCCACGGGAACAGCGTCCCCTCGGCATAACCGGAGCCACGCAGGAAGAAGGGCGTCGCCGACAGGTCGATGACGCGGGTCGTGCCGAGTTTGCGGTTGACGGCTTCGAGGCCGGAGATCCAGAGGCAGGCCGCTTCGTTGTTTTTCTCGGCCTCTTTCCTGTCGTCACCTTTGAGATCCTCATCATCGGCGTCCTTCGGTTTCTCCCGGTAGCAGTGGTGCGCCTCGTCGTTGATGACGAGGATGTTTTTCATGCCCATCAGGTCGGGCATCACCCGCTGCAGCATCTGGCCTTCGCTTTCGAGCGTCCTGAGTTCCTCGCCGGTGCGGCCCTGCAGGAGCTGCCGCCCACCCCTGGATATCTCGATGCGCTCGCGCATCTTGAAGGCGTGGTAGTTGGTGATGACGATCTTGGCCCGACTCATGTCGTCGAGCAGGTCGCCCGGCAGCAGCTCGCGGTCCTTGTAGTAGCTGTCGGGGTCGTTCGGCTGCAGGACGCGCAGACGGTCCTTGATCGTCAGGCCGGGCGCGCAGATCAGGAAGCCGCGCGTGAAGTTCCTGCTGCTTGGCCGGCGCGCCGCATTGATCGTCTGCCAGGCGATGAGCATGG
This sequence comes from Candidatus Accumulibacter contiguus, assembly GCF_012940005.1. GTDB lineage: Bacteria > Pseudomonadota > Gammaproteobacteria > Burkholderiales > Rhodocyclaceae > Accumulibacter > Accumulibacter contiguus. The sequence goes on from NZ_SPMX01000073.1 coordinate 23,253, forward strand.
CCATGACCGTAGTCTTGCCGGCGCCAGTGGCCAGTTTCAGGGCGAGGCGCAGCAACTCGGGATTGGCGTCTCTGTTCGCCGCCGCAAGATGGTCGAGAATCCGTTTGCCGTGTCTGGACTGCGGCGCGACCTCGGTGAGCCAGATCGCGGTTTCCACGGCTTCGACCTGACAGAAGAACGGTCGGACACCGCTGAACCGGTGATGACGCCAATACTGCAGCAGGCGGGCGGTCTCCGGCGTCACCTGCCACTGATTGGGATTGGGCAGGGATCGCCACGAATCCACGTACCCGCGGACTTCGTTGATGATCGAGGTGGGGTCGTACTGCTGCTCCTGTGTTGACAGCCCCTTGCCGTCATCGAAGACAAAGGTCTGCTGCTTGGCGGCAGTCTTGCGCTTCTTGGGCTTCGGGATCGGGGTGATGAACTGCGCCCGGCGGCGAGCTTCGAGGACCTTCTCCGTCGGTTGTCCGTCCTCGTTCAGTTCCCAGTGCTTCGCCGGGCAGTCGTAGGGAGAATTGAGAATCGGGTGGTCGAAGAAGGGGTTGGACATGGTCGCTATTGGTTGTTTTGTTCTTCTTGCCACCGGCGGGCAGTGGTGTTCTGTTCCCTGATCACGGCTTGGCACTGTTCGGAGAGCCCCGACAGCCGCCGCCCTCCCTATCGTTGAATCCCTCGGTCACACGAGTTGCCAATGATCGTTCCCCCCGTTCCCGTCGACGACATCGTTGTCGGCAGGCAACTGGCCACGATCGGGAGAACTGGCCCGCGTCGGGACGAGAATTCCTGCAGGAAAAGCCACAAAAACCGCGCTCTGCAAATGTACCGTAATACCCGGCATACTCCAACGAAATAATAGGCAAGACTGTGGAATCTCCGTGTTTCTCGCTATCGCTCGAACAGTCGATTGAGGCGGAGGATCTCGTTATGACTCAAGCAATGGGGCGAGTTGGTCGGAAAGCGCCTTTCTGCCGTCCATGAGAGGGGTTTGGCCCCTAAATTTTGCCGATTTCGATGCGCTCGGTGGGGAAGCAGAAGGCATCGTTGGCCAAAATGAGAAGGCTCATAAGCGGTTCCAGATAAGTCCCCCGCTTTATGCCTGTATACTTGCCACCCCCACCTTCCGGAAGCCTCGCGATGTCCCGCACAGCCAAGACCCTAGCCCTCACTGAGGAAGAACGCCGCCAGTTGACGCAGATCGACGAGCGCGGCAGCGACTGGCGCGAACGCCGGCGAGCGCGGACCGTACTCCTCCTCGACAAGGGGCTGTCGATCAGCGCCGTAGTGACCGCGCAGAAAATTCATAAAGAGACCGTGGCCTGCCACCGGGATGCTTGGCTGTGCGGGACATCGCGAGGCTTCC
>NZ_SPMX01000074.1 GCF_012940005.1 Candidatus Accumulibacter contiguus
TNCGACCGACTCGAACAGGGCCTCTGCCAACAGATCCCCGGACTCTACCGGCGGCGATCTCGAACCAACGCTGGCGCTGCTCGACCGACTCGAACAGGGCCTCTGCCAACAGATCCCCGGACTCTATCGAGAAATCGACGGTCTGCTGGCAAGCCACGGCATCGGGCCAGCGCCAGGACAGAACACATCGGTCACGACCGAACTCAGATCGGGCCGGGCGCAAGCCGGCGAAAACCAGCCGGCGATCGCCAACGCCCTGTCTACCCTGCAACAGGCGGTCAGTCAGCAACTCGAAACGGATCAGCCGGCGGATCCACTGCAGTTGAGTTACCGCGGAGCGAGATCGGCGAATCCTGCTCTCGATGCCGCTACGCGGATCATGCTCGACCATTTGTTCGACCGCCTGACGGCGATCGAGAACCGCTCAGCGGCCGCAAGCCCTGACGACGCAGTCGCGGAATCACCGCCGCGTACGCCACTGAGCGCTCTGAAGGCGAAGGATCTCGACCTGCCCCTGGGCAAACGCGAAGCGGTCACCCTCGATACCCTGGCGCTGATTTTCGAGGCCATCTTCGACTCCACCGAGTTACCCAAGGCCATCAAGGCCGCGATCGGACGATTGCAGATGCCGCTGATCAAACTGGCGATCATCGATCCCTCGCTGTTCTCCAACGACCAGCATCCTGCGCGCTCGCTGATCAATCGCATGGCCCGGGCAGCTCTTGGGCTGCCGCAGGAGTCAGAGCATCCGCTCTGCCAACGAATCGGCCGGCTGACCGTTATCGCCCGCCAGACGCTCGAACAGAATGGCTCGCTCGATCCCCAATTGGCCGAACTCGACATGCTGATCAGGGCGCGAGATCAGGCGGTTCGGCAGGCCGCCGAACCGCATGTACAACTGCTGCTTGAGCACGAAAACCGGCAATACTCGACGCGGCTCGCCGACAACTGGCTGCGCGTCAGCCGGGCGCGAACCCGCTCGCCGGAAATTGCATCGTTTCTTGAACAGTACTGGTTGCGGGTCATGATCGCCGCCGCCGCGGATGGCGGCATCCAGGGCGAACGCTGGCAACAGGACAGCAACACTGCCGATGAGCTGATCTGGAGCGTTCTGCCGAAGCCGACCGCCGAGGAACGTAAACGCCTTGCCGGCCTGGCCTCGTCACTGCTCGTGCGAATCGGCGCCGGGCTCGATTCGATCGGCGTCAGCGCCGCCGAGAGAAGGCCTTTTCTCAACACCCTGTTCGACCTGCAGACCAGCGCCTTGCGCCGCCAGGCACTGGCAGCAGCGCCCGCGGTCGAGCGCCAGGTACAGGCCAGCAACCCGACCGCCGAAACCGGCTTTCTCGAGCGCAACGGGCGACAGCTCCGTTTTCTGCCAGTGCCGGCGGGCAGCAAGACGCCCCAGAGGGCACCCGCTGGCGAATCGCTAGTGGGCGAATGGCTGCGATTCCTGGTTTCGCCGCAGGAATCCTTGTGCGGCCTTTGCTGCTGGCAAAGCCCGGCCTCGGGTATGGTTCTGTTGTTCAACCCGGAATGGGACTACGCGGTCGCCATGCCACAAGCTACACTGGAGCAACAGCTACGCTCGGGCCATGCTCGGATCGTTTCGCGTATCGCCGTTTTCGACGCGGCCGCAGAGTGCGCACTCAAGCGCCTCGAGCAGCGCTGACTTCCCGCCGGAACCCGCAGCGCAAGCCGAGCCGGCGCAGCCTCCCAATCGATGTATAATTCATATTTCATGCAATTGATTTTTTAACTGATTTTAAAGGTTTCGCGGATGCGTTTTGATGAACTCGGCCTGGCGCCTGATCTCCTGAGAGCCCTTGCCGACCAGGGCTACACCGAGCCAACGCCGATCCAGGCACAAGCGATACCGATCATTCTTGCGGGTCGCGACCTGATGGGTGGGGCACAGACGGGTACCGGCAAAACGGCCGCTTTCACGCTGCCGCTGCTCCAGCGTATTCTTGCCTTCGCCAGCCCGAGTCCGTCGCCCGCGCGCCACCCGGTACGGGTGTTGATGCTGGCGCCAACTCGCGAACTCGCGATCCAGGTGTACGAGTCGGTAAAAACCTACAGCAAGCATGTGCCGATCCGGAGTTCTTGCGTTTTCGGTGGCGTCGACATCAAGCCGCAGATTGCCGAGATCCGCTGCGGGGTCGAGGTGCTGGTGGCCACCCCCGGCCGTCTTCTCGATCTCTTCGAGCAAAAATGCCTGAATTTCGCAAGCGTGCAGGCGCTCGTGCTCGACGAGGCGGATCGTATGCTCGACATGGGCTTCGTCCCCGACGTCACGCGCATCATCAACCTGCTGCCCAGGCAGCGGCAGAGCCTGCTGTTCTCGGCGACGTTCTCGGAAGAGATCAAGAAACTGGCCGACGGCATGCTGCAGTCGCCGGTGCTGGTCGAAGTGGCCAAACGCAACACCGTGTCGGAGACGATCACCCACCGCGTCCACCCGGTGGCTGCCGAGGCCAAGCGTGCGCTGCTGGTCAAACTCCTGAAGTCGGCCGATTTCAATCAGGTGCTGGTGTTCACCCGCACCAAGATCGAAACCAACCGGCTCGCCCGCGAACTGCAAAAGGCCGGGATTGCCGCCGACTCGATCCATGGCGACAAGAGCCAGCAGGAGCGCCTGAAAGCGCTCGAAGCCTTCAAGGACGGTTCGGTACTGGTACTGGTCGCCACCGACGTCGCCGCGCGCGGCCTCGACATTGACGAACTGCCGCACGTCATCAATTTTGAACTGCCGCGCACACCCGAAGACTATATCCACCGCATCGGCCGTACGGGCCGTGCGGGCAAGCCGGGGACGGCGATTTCACTGGTTTCGGCAAGTGAAGTCCAGTATCTGGTCGAGATCGAAAAGCTGATCCGGATTCAGGTCGAGCAGGTTCTGGTCGCCGGCTTCGAACCCGAATACGACTATACCTACCCCCCCGGCAACAAACGCAGCCATCACCGACGCCTCCCGGCGCCGCCGCTCTTCGCCCCACTGGCGGCGCCACCGCCGGCGACTCCGCGCAGCGAGCGCATGGCGGGCCGCAGTGCGCAGAGAGAAGGAGCGAAAAGAACCGGCAGCGGACATTTCCCGAACCTCGCCGCAGATGGTTTTGATTTCAGCAAACCTTACGAACCGCAGCCAGTTGCGGCAGCGGTCGGTAACGACGCCGAGCGCCCACTGCGGCACACGGAAAACCCGCACAAACCACGCCGCCTGGTCGCGGCGCTACTTGGCGGCCTGGGGCGGAAGTAGCAGACCAGCAGTCGGTTCGGCAAGCGGTGCTTCAAGCAGTTTCAGGATGGTGATCGAGATGTTGTCGCCGTCCTTGTTGCCAAGCGCCCGTGCCCGGCCGATCAGCAACTCGGAAGCCTCGCGTGCCGTCGCCGAGCCATTGATCACCCACCCCAGTTCCTGATCGCTGAAATAGGCCCAGAGACCATCCGAACAAAGCAGAAAGGTGTCCCCTGCCTGCAGGCCCTCGGCTTCGCCAAAAGCGATCTTGGGTTTTTCGACGCCCCCCAGCGAAGTCAACAGAATGTTCCGGTTGGGATGCACCAGGGCCTGTTCAGGCGTGATTCTGCCCTGCACCACCAATTGCCCGACGTAGGAATGATCGGTACTGCGAAAGAGCAGGCTGTCGCCACGAAAATGGTAAATCCTGCTGTCACCGCAATGCGCCCAGCTCGCCTTGCCCGGCTGCAACAGCAGCAGCACGACGGTGCTGTGCGGATCCTTCTCGTTGATGAAACGCGATGCCTTGATCAGCATATGTGCTTCATTGATGATCGATTCCAGCAGCACGCGCGCCGATTCGGTGCGCGCTGAAAAACCATCCAGATTGTTGCGCGCGGTGTGGATCACCTGCCGGGCAGCAATGACCCCCCCGGTATGGCCACCCATGCCGTCCGCCACCACCGCCAGGGTCACACCACCGCCTCGGGGATGTGGCAGGATCGCCGCCCGGTCCTGCTGCTCGCGGCGATCCCCCTGATGCTGGGCGACACAGGCGTCAATCGTGATCGGCATCGAATGAGCCTCCCGGCGGTCGCTGCATGACCTTCAATCGAGCTGCCTGTTCAGGCACTTCGCTCATTCCATCTCCTCAAGACAAGCTCTTGCAGGCCTTGCTGCCGCCCCTGGCCAGCGGCCCCAGGGCATGGCAGAGCGGCGACGAATTCTATCGCTTTCAGCCATGCATGGGTTGACCGCCAGGGTGGAACGGTTCCTCGGCACGCCCCTGGTACCAGAAATTGCCATCTGCATCGATCTTCGCCAGTTCACCGGTCAGGACCCAGCCCTCGGCGATGAACTTCCTGGCCGTCGCTTCGGGATTCTGCCAATACCCGAGCATGACCAATGGATCGTCTTCACCATTGCACTGCCGATGTACGGCGAGTTCACCGAGTTCGCCCGGTGGCAGGACCTGGCCCTGGTGATCGACGATCGCCAGCCGATGCCCAGGGTACGGGCGGCCCATCGCACCCGGCTTCACTGGCCAGCGCGAAGCGCAGTTGCCGAGCATATCGCCCATCTCGGTCTGCCCGAAGATTTCGTTGATCGTCACCCCGAGCTTCTCCCTGGCCCAGTGAGAAACCGCTGCAGCAACCGGTCCGCCAGCGCTGACCAGCGTGCGCAAGTCGAGATCGTAAATCGACCTCGGGTCGGGTACCGCCTCCATCATCCTCTGCAAGTCGCAGGGAGAGAGCGAGCTGTTGCGTATACCGTACTTCTCGATCAGGGCAAACGCCCGCACGGCGTCGAAACGTCCCGGGTAAGCGAGCAGTGGCATCCCGAAGTGCCAGGTCGACAACAAACCATCGCCAAGACCCGCAGTGCTCGCCCAGTCGGCAGACGACCAGAATAGGTCACGCGGCTGCGGAAAGAAGTCATGCGAGCAGACATAGCCGCTGAGCCTGCCGAGCAGCGTACGATGTGCCAGCAGCATCCCCTTCGGTCTGGCGGTGCTGCCGCTTCCATAGAGGATCATCGCCGGATCATTGGCGGCGGTCGCCAGCGGCGTGTAGCGTGGCGAAGCATGTTCGAGCACTTCCTCCCAGCGCCTGAGATCCTTGCCGGCCGCAGCGCCGACGCCGAGCAGATGCTGCAGTTGCGGCAGCTTGTCGCGCAGTTGCCGCAACGTCGGCAGCGTCGTCGCATCGACGATGGCCAGGTGCGCACCCGCGTCGCCGAGACGGTATGCGAGTGCATCCGGCGTGCACAGCGGCGACAGGGGGACGGCCAGCGCGCCCATCTGATAGATCGCGACATGCGCAATGGCCGCCTCCGGACACTGCGGCAGGATCAGCGCCACCCGGTCGCCAGGCAGCGTGCCGAGTGCCGCAAGTACGTTGGAAAGGCGATTGGCTTCGCGCTGAATGTCCCAGAAGGTATGCGCCGAAGAGAAACCGCTCGCGTCCTCGTAGTACAGCGCGAAGCGGCTGCGGTCCTCGGCCCAGCGGCCGCAGACGTCGACGCCGATGTTGAAGCGCTCGGGAAGCTGCCAGCGGAAACTCCTGCACAAGGCATCGTAACTGCTGGCCTGACGGTCGATGAACATCGCTCTTTGTACGTGTGTGGTCTGTACGCTTCAGGAAGCGGCGCGCAAACGCTCGTCGATCAGTTCGATCCAGTGCTGCACCGGCAGCGTGCTGCCGCTTTGCAGATGCATCTGGCAGCCGACATTGGCCGTGACCAGCAGATCCGGCGAACCGGCATGGAGCGCCGCCAGCTTATGGTCTCGCAACTGCCTGGCGAGAACCGGCTGCGTAATCGAATAGGTGCCCGCAGAACCGCAGCACAGGTGCGCATCGGCGACCGGCGAAAGCTGGTAGCCAGCGGCAGTCAACAGCGCTTCGACGACCCCGCGAATCTTCTGTGCATGCTGCAGGGTGCAGGGCGAGTGAAAGGCCACCCGCTCGCCGACACCGACACTGGCTGCGCGCAGCAACTCGAGCAGGCGAGGCTGCTCGGCGGCGAGCACCTCGGAGACATCACGCGTCATCGCCGCAATCCTGGCCGCCTTGTCGGCGTAGGCCGGGTCGTGTTTGAGCAGTGCAGCGTACTCGCGCACATGCCCGCCACAACCCGATGCGGTCATCACGAATCCCTCGACGCGCCCACTCTCGAGTTCTGGCCACCAGGCATCGATGACACGCCGCATGTCGTCGAGGGCTTGTTCCTGGGCATCGATGTGGTAGCGCAAGGCACCGCAACAGGCGGCTCCTGCCACCTCGATCAATTCGATGCCGAGCCGGTCGAGGACGCGTGCGGTCGCCGCATTGGTATTGGGCGCCAGCGTCGGCTGCATGCAACCGGCCAGCGCAACCATCCGGCGCGCGTGTGCAGCCGGCCGTGGCCAGGCACCGATGCGAGCGCCAGCAGGCATCGGCACCTTTTCGGCGAGCATGTCTGGCAGCAGCGGCCGCAGCAGTTGGCCGATGCGAACCGCCGGCTTGAATATCCAGCGGCGCGGCAGCGCTTCGCGAAGCAGCGAACGCGTCGCCCGCGCAGCCAGCGAACGCGGCACGCGCTGCTCCATGACGGCGCGTCCGATCTCGTACAGGCGGTGGTAGTTGACCCCCGATGGGCAGGTGCTCTCGCAGGCCCGGCAGGTCAGACAACGATCGAGGTGGAGCTGCGTCCTTGCGGTCACCGGCTGCCCTTCGAGCATCTCCTTGATCAGATAGATGCGGCCGCGTGGCCCGTCGAGCTCGTCCCCGAGCAACTGGAAAGTGGGACAGGTGGCATTGCAGAAGCCGCAGTGCACGCAGCTACGCAGAATCGCGTCCGCCTCACGCCCGGCCGGCGTGTCCTTGATGAAATCGGCCAGATGGGTTTGCATGCTTGGCGAACTTTCAGAAATCCGGGTACATTCGGCCGGGGTTGAAGACCCCCTGCGGGTCGAAGGCGTGCTTGAGATTGCGGTGAATTTGCGCCAGCGGCGCGGGCAAGGGCTGGAAAACACCGACCGCGGCCTTCAAGGCGTCATCACCCCGGAACAGCGTTGCGTGCCCACCGGCTTTTGCCGCTGCCGAACGTAGCGCACGCGCGTCGCCGGCACGCAGCCAGCGCTGCGCGCCGCCCCATTCGATCAGCGTCGCTCCGAACCCCTGCGGCGGCGCCACCGACGGGAGCGAGAGACGCCACAGCGGCGCGTCGCCGGCAAAAAAGGCGTGCGTCTGCTCGCGCAGTGATCGCCAATAGGCTTCCGCCTCGGCAGCATCCATTAACTCACCGGCGAGCAGGCGCTCTGCGGCAGCGACCGCCGCCACGGCACCCGACAGGCGCAGCGTCAGAATCCCGTCGTGCCAGGCAGACGCCGAAATCGGCAAGGGTCGCCCGCCCCACTGATTGAGTTTCTGCAGCGCGGTCGCCTCGTCGATCGCAAAACGCAGGCTCCTCTCGGCCACCGGCAGCGGCAGCACCTTCAACGACACCTCGAGCAGCACGCCGAGCGTTCCCAGGCTGCCGGCCAGCAGCCGCGAGACATCGTAACCGGCGACATTCTTCATCACCTGGCCGCCGAAGGAGAGCACCTCACCCAGGCCATTCAACAGCTTGACGCCGAGAACGAAATCACGGACGGCACCGACCGCCTGCCGGCGCGGACCCGACAGACCGCTGGCGAGCATGCCGCCGACGGTTGCAGTCGGCGCGAAATGCGGCGGCTCGAAAGCCAGCCATTGTCCCTTTTCGGCGAGCGTTGCGGTCAATTCGACGAGCGGCGTGCCGGCGCGCGCGCTGACCACCAGTTCGGTCGGTTCGTAAGCGACGATCCCTCGATAGGCGCCGACGTCGAGCCTCTCGCCTTGTTCCCGTCCACCGTAAAAGGTCTTGCTGCCGCCACCACGAATCGCCAGCTGGCCAGCACTGCCGGCAGCGTCGTTGATGCGCGCTGTCCAGTTTTCGATCCAGGGATCCATCACTGCCTCGAAGAGTTCATCGAGTTCATTGAATTCTGCTCGCCGCCGCCGCGCGCCAGCGTGTATTCCCGGCAGCGTGCCAGCGTCGGCACGCCCTTGCCGGGATTGAGCAGGCCATGCTCGTCGAAAGCCGCCTTGAGGCGATGGAAAGCGCCGATCTCGGCGAGCGTGAACTGCTCGGCCATGAGATCGATTTTCTCGATGCCCACCCCATGTTCACCGGTGATGGTGCCACCGAAATGTACCGACAGTTCGAGGATCTCGGCACCAAAGGCTGTCGCCCGCTCGAGTTCTCCCGGCTGGTTGGCGTCGTACATGATCAGCGGGTGCAGATTGCCGTCGCCGGCGTGAAAGACGTTGGCACAACGCAGCGAGTATTTCCCGGAAAGAGCGGCGATCGCTTCGAGCATATCGGCCAGATGCTTCCTCGGAATCGTGCCATCCATGCACAGATAGTCGGGGGTCAGGCGACCGACCGCCGGAAACGCCGCCTTGCGCCCGGCCCAGAACTTGAGCCGCTCGGCTTCATTCTGCGAGACGCGAATCCCGGCAGCACCGCTCTTTTCGAGCACCGCCGTCATCCGCCCGATTTCCTCGGCGACTTCTTCGGGCGTGCCGTCCGACTCGCAGAGCAGGATCGCTTCGGCATCCATGTCGTAACCGGCGTTGGCGTAGGGTTCGACAGCCAGAATGGCTCTCCTGTCCATCATTTCGAGGCCGGCCGGAATGATGCCGGCGGCAATGATGCTGGCGACCGCGTCGCCAGCCCGGCGCACGTCGGCGAACGAGGCGATCACCACCTGTGCCAGTTCGGGCTTGGGGGTCAGCTTGACGGTGACCTCGGTGATCAGCGCCAGCAGACCTTCCGAACCGTTGAGCAGCGCCAGCAGGTCGTAACCAGGCGCATCGAGGGCCGCGTTGCCGAACTCGACGATTTCGCCTTCAATGCTCAGGCCGCGCACGCGCAGCACATTATGGACGGTCAGTCCATATTTCAGACAATGCACGCCCCCCGAGTTCTCGGCGACATTGCCACCGATCGTGCAGGCGATCTGCGACGAGGGGTCGGGGGCATAATAGAGACCGTAGGGCGCCGCTGCCTCGGACACCGCCAGATTGCGCACACCGGGCTGGACCACCGCAGTCCGCGACACGGGGTCGACGCTGATGATCTTCTTGAGCTTGGCGAGCGCGACCAGCACGCCGTCCGCATGCGGTGTGGCGCCACCCGACAGACCCGTGGCGGCACCCCGCGCCACCACCGGCGCGCGCAGTTCATGACAGATCCGGAGAATCGCCTGCACCTGCGCTTCGTCCTCCGGCAACGTGACCAGCAGCGGCAACTGCCGAAAAGCGGTGAGACCATCGCAATCATATGGCCGCAGGTCTTCTTCCTCGAACAGCAGCGCCTGTGCCGGCAGCACCTCGCGCAGGCGCTGGATCAGCAGCGACCGGTCAACGGTGAACGGTCGATCGGCGGTAGAGTCCTGCAAGGTAGTCACCGGCATGCGCATCCTGCCTCCTCGGATCATTGATGACCTCAGAATACACGAAAGCGCTGCCGATGCAATCTCGCAATGCAACACTTTCCCCGCCTCTGGCGCACTGCACCTGAAAAACGCTTGTCAAAGGCCTGCAAGCGTGATGACATTGCGGCCCGATCAGCCATTTCCAACGGAAACAGGGTCTGCATGCACAATTTCACGATCAAGGCCCGAGTCCTGATACTCGGTCTGATTGCCGTCGGCAGCATGGTCATCGCCAGCGGCGTCGGTATTTTCGAGTTATCCCGCTTCAACACCCAGCTACGGGCTGACCTGGTCGACATACGCCAGGGCATCGGAACCCTGATCGACATCCAGACCGCCGCAGTCGCATTCAAGACGCAGGTGCAGGAATGGAAAAACATTCTCATCCGCGGTAACCAGGAACAGGAATTTTCCCGATATGAAAAGGCGTTCCTGGAGAGAGAAAAGGTCGTTCAGGAGCGGCTGAAAACCACGCTCGACGCACTCAAGAGCAATCCGGCGAAGGCAGGGCTGATCGCCGATCTCGACAAGCTCATCCAGGATCACGCGACCCTCGGCGCCACCTACAAGGCGGCGCTCGGCAGTTTTGACAAGAGCGATCCGGAGGCTGGCAAGAAAGTCGATGTCGCGGTCAAGGGCCGGGACAGAGCGACCACGGAAGGCATCGCCAAGGTGGTGGCCACTTTCGAAAAAAGCGAAATCGATCATCTTGAGCATCAGTTGATCGCCTCGGAAGCGTCGCTGGCATCCGCACGCAAGCTGCTGATCGCATTGATGGCAATCGCCTTCATCCTGTCCGGCGCGGTGGTGGTAGTCACGGTGCGACAGATCTCGGGGCAGATGGCCAGTGTCCAGGAAACCACCGCAGAGATCAGGGAAACGCTTGACCTCAGCCGCCGTATCCCGATTTCCGGAAAGAGCGAGATGGCGCAGGTGGCATCGAGTGTGAATTCGCTGCTCGACGAGTTTCAGGCAGTGGTCAGGCGCATGCGGGACACCGGCGACCATGTCGCTGGCGCTTCCGTTGCACTGGCACAGTCGGTCGGGCATCTGGCAGCGGCAACCGGGCAACAGAACGATGCCACGTCATCGATCGCGGCGACAGTGGAAGAGATGTCGGTCAGCATCACCCATGTCGCCGATTCCTCTGCCACCGCCCAGGAAATCGCGCGGCAGTCCCTGGCTACGGCCGTGAGCGGTGGGCAGGTGATCGAGAAGACCGTCTGCGACATGGTGGCCATGGCCGAGACCGTGCAGAGTGCCTCGCACACCCTGGAAGGACTGGGAAAGCGTACGGACCAGATCGGCAGCACTACCGACGTGATCAAGGAAATTGCCGATCAGACCAACCTGCTGGCGCTCAATGCCGCCATTGAAGCCGCTCGGGCTGGCGAGCAGGGACGCGGTTTCGCGGTCGTGGCCGACGAAGTGCGCAAACTTGCGGAGCGGACAACGACCGCAACGAAGGAGATTTCCGTGGTCATTGGCGCGATCCAGGAAGAGACACAGCGCGCATTGGCCGATATGCGGCAGGTGGTGGGGCAGGTGAACAGCAATGCCGAAGGGGCTCGTCAGGCAGGCAAATCCATCGTCCAGATTCGCGATGGAGCGATCCGCGTCGTTGACGTTTCGTCGGACATCGCCAACGCGCTCAAGGAGCAAAGCGCTGCCAGCGAGCTGATTGCCCAGCAGGTCGAAAGGATCGCGTCGATGAGCGAGGAAAATACGGCTGCAACGGGCGAAGCGACAGGCGCCTCGGCGGAAATGAAGCGCCTGGCGACCGAGATGCACGAGTTGGTCGGTCGTTTCCAGGTCTAATGGTCATGGCTGTAGCAGGCACCCCTGATCATCAAAGCCATTCGAGGTACAGCGTCTGGCGGGAGCCCGTCGCCGACCAGGTGCCGGTGAAGTGCCGCCGTCCATCCGCCGGCGCGACGGTCGCCGACGGTGGTTGGCCACAGGCCGTGGCCAGAAGCACGCAGACCAGCACCGATGGACGCCAGCAAGGGCTGGCAGATGCGCTTTGCAGACCATGCATTCGGGTATCTCCTGCAAACATTCTCTCATACCGTGACGGCCTGGCTCTCGAAGAAGCGCATGCCAGCCGCCTCTTCGCCATTGACGCCGGCCTCGACAGCGACGCCTTACGCGCCCGCTACCCCGACCGCAGCCGCCACCTGATCCTGCGCGGCACGGTACGACCGATCGTTCGCCAGCACGACGAACAGCACCATCTGGCAGGCTACCTCGACAAAATCACCATCGGCCAGATCAATGTGCCCTTTGCGCTGCGTCCGCTGCTCGAACCGCTGCGCGACATTGGCCGCCCGGCACCCGCTGAACGGACGCCCCGCTACCAGGTGCAGATCGTCATCGGCCAGCGCCTCGAACCGTGGATCGAGAGTCTGTCGTCCTTGCCAGCCGATTCCCGAACCTCGCCAAGTCTCCCGGCACCCTGACGCCGCCGCCGATGATTTCGCCCGACGTGGAACAGCCGATCGTCCGCGCTTGCGACCAGACATCACGGGCAAGACCGGCCATGGTTTTGCCGAACGGATAGCAAGGAGCTTTTCTCGCCGACCTCGTCGAGATCGCTCCTTTTCACCCAGAACAACACGCAGAACAGGCCGGCGGCAGCAAACGCCGAACTCAAGGTATAGGTCAGCCCGGCACCCAGGCGCTCCCAGGTCCAGCCGCTGAGCAGACTGCCGAGCAGGCCGCCGGCACCAAAAGAGATGCTCGAATACAGCGCTTGGCCGCGCGCCTGGCAGCGTCCGGGAAACCAGCGATTGACCGCGGCAATCGCTGCAGCATGATAGGCTCCGAAGGTCAGCCCGTGCAGGATCTGCGCGAGGACGACCACCAACAGCCATTCGACGCCCCAGCCGATCATCAGGAAACGCAGCACCGCCGCAGCAAAACTGATGAGCAGAATGACCCGCAGGCCCAGGCGGTGCAGCACGGCCGCCATGCAAAGGAAAACACCGATTTCGGCCAGTACGCCGAGCGACCACAGGCAACCGACCAGGAACTTGCTGTAGTGATGAGCGGCGAGGTGGATCGAGTAGAACACGTAGAGCGCGCCGTGCGCCGCCGACATCAGAAAGCACGCGGCAAACAGTGCCCGAACACGCGCCTGGCGGAGGATCGTGGCCACCGGTACCGGCGCGTCTGCCGATCCGTGCGATGCCACCTCGGGAACCAGGAGCGCGTAGACCAGAATGCCGACCAGCGTGCCGATGATCACCCACAGCAGCATCGACAAGGAGGTGCTGTCCAGCAGCGCACCGGTTCCCATGACCGCGACAATGAAGCCGACCGATCCCCATACGCGGATGCGGCTGTAACGGCCCGGCTCGTCGCGCAGATGGTCGAAAGTCACGGTTTCGACCAGTGGCAGCGCGGCACTCCAGAAGAAGGCCAGGACCGCCATGGCAACGAGCATCGCCGCGAAGCTGTGCACGGCAAAAAAGGCCGAAAACCCGAGCAGGCTGAGCAGGGCCGCAAGACGGACGATTCGCACCCGCTGCCCCAGACGATCCGCGAGTGCGCCCCAGAGATACGGCGCGCACAGGCGCATCAGCTGCATTTGCGACATCAGCAGGCCGATGTCCCAGGCCGAAAAAGACAGCGACTGGAGATAGAGCCCGAAATACGGCGAAAACGCGCCGATGAAGGCGAAATAGAAAAAGTAGTAGCCGGAAAGACGCCAATAGGGAAGATCATGCATCCGGCAATTCTACCGGATGCATTCGACGACACCGGCTTGGATCGGATCAGTCGCCGTTCTTGTGCGCGACCAGCATTCGGTACATCTGGTCCTTGAGCCAAACACGGTGCTTCTTCATGTTCTCGATCGTGAAATCGTCAACCGGCAGGTCTTCTTCTTCTAGCCGCTCGACTTCTCTGGTCAGTTGATGGTACTCGTCATACAGGTGGCCAAACTGCTCGCTCGCGTTTTTCAGCGAGTGGATGTAATCCAAATACTCGGGAAACTCATGGTGAAGGTCGTGGTGCTCAACTTGCATGATCATCGCCCCTGGCTAGTCCCGGCCCGCCCCATGCGCGACCGGACAACGAGATTATACCCATTGCCAGGTCTGCCCGTCACCCCAACGGATGCGCCGGAATCACGGGGGTCGCGCAGACCACATCGGCGCACTGGGCGCGATGCCGCAGGGCCTGATCGATCAACACCAGAGCCAGCATGGCCTCGGCAATCGGCGTCGCGCGGATGCCCACGCAGGGGTCGTGTCGGCCATGCGTTGCCACCACCGCCGGCTGGCCATCGAGAGTCACCGAGCGACGCGGCAGACGAATGCTCGAGGTCGGCTTGATTGCCAGATGGACGACCAGATCCTGGCCGCTGGAGATACCGCCGAGAACGCCGCCGGCATGGTTGCCGAGAAAGCCCTGCGGCGTCATCTCGTCACCATGTTCGCTGCCCTTCTGGGACACGCTGGCAAAACCGGCGCCAATCTCGACCCCCTTGACCGCATTGATGCCCATCATCGCGTAGGCGATCTCGGCATCGAGCCGACCATAGACGGGTTCCCCCCAGCCCGGGGGAACACCGGTTGCCGTGACCGTGATCTTCGCTCCCACCGAATCGCCGGATTTGCGCAACAGATCCATGTAGTCCTCGAGCTGCGGGACGATGGCCGCGTTCGGGGCGAAAAAGGGATTGCCATCGATCTCGGCAATGGCGACAAAGGGAATCTCGATCGGACCGAGCTGGCTCATCCAGCCGCGGATGCGGACACCGTAACGCTCCGCCAGCCACTTGCGGGCGATCGCTCCGGCGGCAACGCGAACCGCCGTCTCGCGCGCCGAGGAGCGACCGCCGCCACGATGGTCGCGAAAGCCGTACTTCTGCGTGTACACATAGTCGGCGTGTCCCGGACGGAAGGTCTCGGCAAGGTTGCCGTAGTCCTTGCTGCGCTGATCCTGATTGCGGATCAGAAGGGCAATCGGCGCGCCCGTGCTCCGACCGGCGAAAACTCCCGACAGAATCTCTACGGTATCGGGCTCGCGCCGCTGCGTCACATGCCGCGAAGTTCCCGGCTTGCGGCGATCGAGTTCGGCCTGAATGTCGGCCTCGCTGATCGAAAGTCCCGGCGGGCAGCCATCGACCACGCAGCCGATCGCCGGCCCGTGTGACTCACCAAATGAAGTCACGGCAAACAGGGTGCCGATGGTGTTACCGGACATGGCGGCCTCTTGAGCGTTAAAATGGAACAGCAGCAGTCTACCATAGCGCTACCCACCCTCTTCGAGCTCGTCCTGATGACCGCCAAGCCGACACATCCTGACCGACCCCATGCCAAAGCCACCCCGAAAAGGGCTACGCCGCAGCCCGTTGCCGGCAAGGCCCTGCCCCAACCACAGACCCGCTGGCAAAGAACGGCGCGTTATAACTGGGACAAGGGTGGCAGCCGAGGGGGCCGCTAGGGTAGAGCGTGCAGTCCTTGATAACCGACATAGAAGCCGACCAGCAGGATCAGCATACCCGAGAAGTAGGGTGCTTTGCGGGCAAACTCCCCGAAGCCGCTCCAGCGCGTGGAAATTTGTTTCACGCTCAAGGCCGCCAGGGCGCCTGACGCCACCATCGTCAGTGCCAAGCCGATGCTGAAGCACAGAACCAGGGCCGCCCCGAGTGCGACCTCTTTCAGTTGCAGGCACAGCAACAGCACGGTGATCGAGGCGGGACAAGGAATCAGCCCGCCGGTCAGGCCAAAGACGATGATCTGGCCGGTCGTCACTTCCCGGTTGGCGAAGCGGCGGCGAATGTCGTTGGCGTGGGCCAGTTCGTGCGGGTCCTGATAGCCCGGTGCGGAGACATCCAATCCCTCGTAGTCCTGGATCGTATGCTGATGGTGGTCGTGCTCGACGTACTCGACATCATAGTCGTGGCTGTGTTGCGCGTGCCCCAGGCGAAGCCGGGCGACGAATTCGTGCGGCTCCGGAATCTCCTGCTCGGACTCGACGAAGCCGTCGCGCTGCACGAAGGTGAAGGCCTGGCGACTGCCGTCGGCGCGTTCCGTCTCGACCCTCACCTGGTCGGCTGCCCAGACCTGACCGTGCCGGCTCTCGGTGAACAACCGGAAGCGCGGCGGCACACCCTCTTCAAACACTTCCAGCCGAACGACCCCGTGGCCGGTATCGATGTACCGGCTCTCGTCATGATGGTGGTCGTGTTCATGGTCGTGCGCCGCGTGCTGTTGCCGCCAGGTCCGCCACATCATCCACAGCGCAACGCCGACGATGAGTACGGCGGACGCCACCTGGAAGTAGGATTCGGTCACCTCGGCATTCCAGTGACGCCCGAAGTACAGGCCCGCCATCGCCACCGCCCACACCACGGCGGTATGAGAAATCGTTGCCGACAGCCCGAGCAGAACGGCTTGGGTAAGCGTGCCGCGAATCGCGACGATGAAGGCCGCCATCATGGTCTTGGAATGGCCGGGTTCGAGACCATGCAGCGCCCCGAGCAAGATGGCGCTGGGAACGAACAGCCAGGCATTGCCCTGCTGCAGCAGCGCAGAAAACTCGGTCACGGGGTTTCCTTACAGGTACTTGGTAATGGCTTTGAACTCGCGGATGGTGTCGTCGGCGCTTTGGCTGCCTTCGCGTACCGCGTGTTCAAGGCAATGGTCGATGTGGTCATGAACCAGGGTTTTCTTGGCACTGCCGATCGCGCTCTCGACCGCCTGGAGCTGTTGTGCAATGTCCAGGCAGCTACGCTCCCCTTCGAGCATGCCGATGATGCTCCTGAGGTGGCCTTCGGCCCGCTTGAGCCGCTTGATGATTTCGGGGTGTGAGGTGTGTGTCGTCATGGCTCTATATCCTATCCTGGGGGACAGGATAACACATCCGGTGACGTTTCTGCGCTTTATTCAGGCTAGCCCAGGTGCGTCAATCATGATTATGACAATAAAAAACCCCCAGGTAACAGCCTGGGGGTTCGAGTCAGCCGATGGAGGGCTTACTTGCTGACCGGCGCCGGCGCCTCGGTCTTGCTTGCCACTTTGGCTTCGGTCTTGGTGTCGGTCTTGACCACCTTCTTCTGAGCTTGCTTCGGAGTCTGGGCTGCGTGCTCTACGCCTGTGGCCGTGCCGGCAGCGGCCATCGTCGGGTGGGCAATCTTGACGGCTTCAGCCTTTACCGGCTCAACGGCCTTTCGGCGCCTCGACCTTCTTGTCTGCAGCCGCCGGGGCCGTCGCGGTTGGGCAT
>NZ_SPMX01000075.1 GCF_012940005.1 Candidatus Accumulibacter contiguus
TGGGACAGGCCCGCGAGGTGGTTGCAGAGATGAAACTGCACCTCGAACCTGCATCGGTCGATGACCCGCAGGCTCCGGTGCGCGTCGCCTGGCGCTATTTCTCCAACCGACTCGACCAGTTGGACTACCCCCGCGCACTTGCGCTGAATCTGCCCGTCGGCTCTGGCGAGGTCGAGAGTTCTCATCGCTACCTCGTGCAGGCCCGCCTCAAGCGCCCAGGGGCTTGGTGGCGTGCGGACATGGCTCAAGCCATGATCAACCTGCGTGTCATGCGACATAACCAGCTGTGGGAAACCTATTGGGAAAAGCGCTGGGCGGAGCCTCTACGCAGAGCGGCTTAAAACCGAGACTCCCCGTCCAACACTTTCGTTCGCACCCGTCTCGACCCGTTGAGTTGCAAGTTCTTCCAGACAACGTTTCAGCGACAAACTTGCAGGCCACCCACCTCGGTGGCTTGGCCTTGATCATCGTTCCGGCCACCCCCTACGCCGCCAGCGGCATCAGATAGGGCGGCTTGGGCGGTCGAAGTCGTCGTCGCGCGGGTCGTGGGGGCAACGGCATGCGCTGGAGCGCCTGCGTGAACAATGTTTCGTGGGCACGGCTAAAAAAAGCGCTCGGCGGCGGTTGTGCCGTCGGCGCGACGGATGTGATAGTTGTGCACGGCGGTGAGCGCCGCGAGCTTGCGGTCGCTCAGGCGATGGCGGCCCTGGTGATGCAGGGCCAGTTGTCCGTTACGGCCCTCCACCCCGGAACTGCTGCGCTGGAAGCGATCGGCGCATTCGCCGGCCACCTGTTCCAGGCGCGCGATCTCGGTGGACGGTAAGGCCTGGATCGGATGCGCGCCGTGACGCAGCGGTTCGAGCAACTGGCGGCTCAGCGCGCGTAGTCGGTGACGCGGCTCGGCGAGGGTGCTGCGCTCGGCGACGCGCTCCAGATACAGAGCAGGAATCAGTTCTTCGACGAGGGCGCGCTCCAGGTCGAGGGGCAGCGCGAGGGCCTCGACCTGCACCTGCAGGGTGGCGAAGAAAAAGGGAATGGTGGCCAGCAGTTGGGTGGTCAAACGTTGCGCTTTGGCCAGGCGTTCACGGGCGCGCGTCGGCAGCTCAGCGGCTGCGGCGAGGCGCCCGAGCCGCGTCCAGACGTCGTTGAGGCGCTGCGCGACCTGTTCGACGGGTTGTGCCTGTCCACACTCCAGGTCATACGGGTGATACCCGATGCCCAGTTCACGCACCAGTTCCCGGGCTTCGCACTGACGCGCCTGCGCCTCGGCATGCGCGATTTCGGCCTGCACCACCTCGCTCACGGCGGCGCGGATGCGGGCGGCGAACGCGGGCGGGCGACCGCAGGGACGTGGCGACTGGTCTTCGTATGCCTGCTGGGCCGCCCGCTCAACCGCCCAGCGCGTCTGGGCGGCGGTCACGGTCGCAGCGGCCTGCCGGACCTGGCGGGCCAGGTGTAGGCTGGTGGCCTTCGATACCTCGTGCTGACCATGGAAGAGGTCCGGCGAATGATGCACACCCAGGTCCACCTCGACATGCCGATGCAACGCCCCGGCCTCGTCGCTGGTGCCCTGAATCACGGCGACATCCAAGCCGACCAGGGCTTCCTGGAGCGCCTGCGTCCAGGTCGCCGCCTGACGATCCGCCGCGTACTGTTCCAGAAGAAGAAAGCCCGACACCGGCTCCAGCGCCACCAGACCCATCTGTGGATGGAAAGTCTCATCCTCACACACCGTGAGATCCCGGTGCGGCATGCCCCGCGCCAGCGCCGCGCGCTGCTCCTCCGCGACGGCGACCAGCGCCTCCTCCAGCGCCGCATTGAGGCCTTGCTGGGTGCCGTAGCTGGCGCCGACGAAGGCCGACAGCCCGCTCAACTCAAGGAATTGGCACACCACCCGAACTCCGGCACCACCCTGCAGGGTGATGCTGAAGTGCGCCGCCAAAGCCGCTGGGGCCGCGCCGACCGCAACCGGTTTGCATCACTCCTGCAAGGTACTGCGTGCCAGGCCGAGGTCGGCGGCTACCTGCCGTTGCGGCTGTCCCGCCGCCAAGCGCGCGCTGGCCGCCCCAAGCTGTTCAGCCCGCTCCAGGCGCGAGCGCGCTTCACGACCCACCCACCATCGACCACCGTGCAGCGCACAGTGGCACCGGCCTCGTATCTGGGCTATAGTCAATCCCGGCAGGACCTTCGAGCATCTTCCTTCTCCCTCGGTGAGTTTGCACTTCCAAGGGTACGAGATTTCGAGGGGCCTGCCACTCCTTTCTCCACGCTCAGCACTTGGCCTTGGCCGGAATGATGATCGAGGCCAAAAGGGGCGTCGATCAAGGACGCCTTTCTGATGTCTATCAGACAACTGCTGTCGCTGACGATGATGCGCATGGGCGGCCTGCGGCCCTTGCAGGCCGCTTTTGACATCGGAGATGGGAGCGCGCAGCAACTCCGGCGCCTTGCTCAGCGAGATCAGCCCCTCGGCCAGCGCCCAATAGCAAAGTCGCTCGAAGCGCTGCGCCCGTTCGATGGACCCGCGGGCGACGGCCGGGCACAGTTCGCCCTTGCTGTCATTGAGCACCATGGAAGGGGTGACGCCTTTGATCGTGCCGCCGTAGCAGGTCCGTTCAACGCCGAGTTCCCGGCGGGCGAGTCTACACATCTTGGCTGGCGGGAACGCGCGCGGCTCTTCTTTTGCGGCCTTCGCGCTTGATTTCCTCGGGGTCCCATGGCGTGGGCTCGCCGCTGTCGAGGCCATCGCGGATATCCTGGCGTAACTGTTCGAGCTTGGCCGCCCGCACGCGATCCTGTTCGTCCATGAGGCGAAACGCCTTGCGGATAACATCCTCAAGCTGGTACTCGGTCGTCACCGTGGACCGTCCACGGCATCGCGAGAAATGTCGCGGGCGTCACGATGGCAATGCTCTTGAACGGATGCAACGACAGCAAGTCTTTGTCGCCCGTGACCAGCACGTTGGCTGAAGCAGCGATTGCACAGCCAAGCACGTGATCGTCATTGGGATCGCGCGAGGCATGAACGGCAGCCGGCTCGCACCAGATAGCCTCTCTCCACAAGTAGGCGCAGGCATGGGCCACACGGGAGGAAGGCCAGTCAAATTTTCGCTCAAGGGTTTCACAAGCTCGGCCTTCAGCTCAGGGGAGACCGCGACGCGGAAGGGGGCCGTGAGCGCCTTGATCAGGGCAGTCTGCGGCACCCCTCCGAAGACGAGCGCCGAAACATAGACGCTCGTATCGGCAACGACGACCGTCACGCCGTGGGCTTGGGATCGCGGCTCGCCCGCTCGCGACGCACTTCGTGCACGGCCCGCTCGACATCGGGCTCGGTCAGACCCCGTTCGGCTGCTTTCGCCTGGCCAAAGGCATTCATTTCTGCCCACCAGTTCTTGCGCTCGTATTCGCGCAGGGCTTCGCGCACCAGTTCGCTCATCGTGCGGTGTTCGCGCCGGGCCATCTCCGCGGCGCGGGCGAGCATTTCGGGCGGCAGAGTAATGGAGAGTGTTTTCGTCGTTCGCATGGCTTCAAGGTAACAATCCTACTTAGTCGTGTCAAACATGATTTGGCAATATCCAGGATTCCGTGCGCTTTTGCGGGGTTATGCTGGGTTGACCTCTGTTTTCGTCCGTCATATTATGCATGATAAAGGACATTATCATTCGTTAGTCTGGGGATAAGGAGCAGGGGATGACGCAGGTGCTGGACGAATGGAAAGAGGATGGCCGAGATCCTGCCGAGTTTCTAACGACATTGGTGCGGCAGGCGCAGAAGCATCCGTATGCTGAGTGCAACTTTCTCAAGAAGCCGTTTCTCGACGCCTGCCAGCAGATTGGCGTTCTTTGAGAACTCCCGCAGCAACCCACGCCAGTGCTCATAGGCTCGGGAGGCCAGTCGGCACGTGGTCAACCGTCCGCCAGAGCTTGCGGTTTCGAGGCACACAGGTCCACCGGCTGGCCGCGACTGTGTCTTGAGCCGAACCACAGTGCCTTGGTCAATCAGGGTGTCAGCAGCGACTGCGCGGTAAAGCTTGCGAACTTCCTCGTGAAGGGGGCGTTGCATGCCAACCAATACACGGCCGACCAAAGATCCACCGCGACAGAGTGTATTCCATCTCACGCCGGCGGCTCATCGCACGCCTCCTGCAGCCAGCCGGCGACGGCATCCCGCCAGGCATCCCGACCCGCGGCCAGCCCGGGTCCCCCAGCCGCCGCCTGGTGCAGCAGTCTCGCCAGCCGTCCCTGGACCGCCTCACCTGCCAAGGCGTCGAATGCTCCCTCATTGTAGGCGACCAGCCAGGCCAGGTGCTGTTCCGGCGACAGCGGCGCCAGGCGTTCCTGTTTGAGCAGTTCCCGCAGCAGCCGGCCGCGCTGGATTTTGGCATCGACCCCGGCCTCCAGCCGCGAGCCGAAGCGGGTGAAGACCTCCAGTTCGAGAAACTGCAGGAAATCCAGTTTCATGCGCCCGGCCTCGGCCTTGATGGCCGGTAACTGCGCCTTGCCACCGATTCGCGAAACCGAGCGGGTGATGTCGATGGCGGGCAGAAAACCGCGCGCGTAGAGCGCCGGATCGAGGTAGATCTGGCCGTCGGTGATCGAGATCAGGTTGGTGGGTATATAGGCGGCGATCTCGCCCTGCTCGGTTTCGACGATCGGCAGGGCGGTCATGCTGCCGCTACCGTAACGCGAGGCCAGACAGGTCGAGCGTTCGAGCAGTCGCGCGTGCAGGTAGAAGATATCGCCGGGGTAGGCTTCCCGCCCCGGCGGGCGACGCAGCAGCAGCGACAGCTCGCGATAGGCCCGTGCATGCGTGGTGAGGTCGTCGTACACCACCAGCACGTCGCGGCCGCCCCACATCCATTCTTCCGCCAGGGCGCAGCCGGCGAAGGGCGCGAGGAACTTGAGCCCGGGTGTGGTGGTGGCCTCGGCGACGACGACGCAGCTGATGTCGAGAACGCCTGCCTGGCGCAGGGTCTCGATGGTGGCGACCACCGCCGAGCGCTTCTGGCTGATCAGCACATAGACGCAGAGCACATCGCGCCCTTTCTGGGCGATGATCGTGTCCATCGCCAGCGAACTCTTGCCGGTGCCCGCGTCGCCAATGATCAGTTGCCGCTGGCCTTTGCCGATCGGGATCATGGTATCGACCATCTTGCTGCCGCTGAGCAAAGGGCGCCTGACGAAATCACGGGCGGTGATCGGTGGTGAGGGGACTTCCAGCGCGCGGCGCCGCGTGAATTTCGGTTGCGGCCCGCCATCGAGGGGATTCCCCAGCGGGTCCACCACGCGGCCGAGAAAGCCGTCACCGACGCCGATATCGAGTCGCCGTCCGGTCAGATGGGCCGCTGCACCGGCAGCGAGGCCTTCCTCCTGACCGAGCAGGATGGCGCCGATGCGCTTGCTGCCGAGATGGAACACCAGCGCCTCGCTGCCATTCTCGAAACGCAGGATCTGGTCCATCGCCGCCGATGGCAGCCCCTCGATCCAGGCGATGCCGTCGCCGATCGCCGCCAGCTTGCCGATTTCGCTGATCCGCAATTGCGGCTGGTAGCCGGCGAGCCACTGGCTGCGCAGGCCGCCAGCGTTCAGTGCAGATGGGTCAGTGATCAAGCCTGCCTGCTTCCGCAAAAACGCCCAGTTCGCCGGCCAGGCTGAGATCCAGTTGCCAGGCCCCGAGCGATAGCCGGACGCCGGCCCGCAGCCCGCTGTCCTCGACGAAATCGAGGTGGACGAGCTTTCCCAGCCGGGCATCGACGGCTCCGGAGATCTGCCGGCGTTGTTCCTCCGAGAGCGGATGGGCGCTGCGCAACACGCCTTGCCGATGACCATTCTGGCCCGCCCGCAAAGGCTCCAGACGTTCTTCGGGTAAAGCCGACAGTTCCTCGACGAAGATTTCCAGCAGCCGCGCTTCGATCTCGGGGCTGGCAAGCCGGGTCAGTAGTGCGCTGGCGAACTGGCGGGCGAGGGCGCCGGACTGGCTGGCGAGTTCGCGCTGCAGGGTCTCCTGCCGGTGTGCTTCACGGGCGGCATTCCGTTGCCGCTCAGTGGCCAGGTCCCGGTTCAGCCCTTCCATCTGTCGCGCATGCTCTGCCGCCATCTGGGCATCGAACTGGCTGCGAGCGGCCGCCTTCTCTCGCTCCCAGTCGGCCAGACGGCTTTCGAACTGGCGCTGCAGGGCCAAGGCCCGTGCTTCCGTCGCGCGCGCTTCGTTGAGGGTGGCTTCGATTCCGGCCCGGCGTTCGGCCAGGGTCGCCAGTACCGGGCGAGAGAGAAAGCGTTCGAGGATCCAGATCAGCGCCAGGAAATTGATGATTTCAAGGGCAAAGGTGGTCCAGTCCAGCTCCATGGCCGCCTCCTACTTCAAGAGGTATTCGAGCAGCGGATTGCGGAAGAGGATGATCAGCACGATCACCAGGACGTAGATGGCCAGCGACTCGATCATCGCCAGGCCGATGAACAGGGTGCGGGTGATCGACTTCTCCGCCTCCGGCTGCCGCGACAGAGCCTCCAGCGCCTGCGTGATCGCCCGGCCCATGGCAATGGCCGGGAAGATGATGCCGATCGCGATGGCCAGCGTTGCCGCCACGGTGGAGACCAGGACAAACCAGTGCATGTCGCTCATGGGCTGCTTCCTTTCGTGTCATTCGATGGGGGGGGCTTCGGGGTTCTCCACAGCATGCGATTGCATGCCGCCGGCGATGTAGATCAGGGCCAGCGTGCCGAAGATGTACGCTTGGACGAGGGCTTCGACGATGTGCAGCATGAGTACCGGTACCGGCACCAGCAGGCCCGCAACCAGGAGAACCAGCAGGGCGGCCATTTCGAGGCTCATGATGTTGCCGAAGAGGCGCATTGCCAGCGCGATGGTGCGGGAAAACTCGCCGAGCAAATGAAACGGCAGGAGGATCGGGCTGGGGACCAGATAGTGGCGCAGATAATTCTTCAGACCTTCGCTGCGGATGCCGAACCAGTGCACCGAGACAAAGACCAGGCAGGCCAGCGCGGCGGTGGTCGACAGATCGCTGGTGGGTGCATGCAGACCGGGAACGATCCCGGTCAGATTGGCCACGGCGACGAACAGCCAGAGGGTACCAATGAAAGGCAGGAGCAGGCCGGATCGGCCCGGTAGCACCCCTTCGATGGCCGCCTCGATCGACTGGACGACACCTTCCAGCGCCGTTTGCACAAGACCGGGGTGGTCGACCGAAAGTCGTCGGGTCGCCAGCCAGCAGGACAGTCCGAAGGTCAGCAGGAGGCCCCAGGTGGTTACCACCGTCGAGGTGATGCGCAAGCCCCCCAGACTGAAAACAACGCTTGCCGCTTCCATTACCAGTATTTTCGGATGAAGAGATAGACATTGAACACGCCGAGCGCGAGGCCGAGGAGGATCAGATTCACCGTCCACCGCACCGTGTAGCCCTCACCCAGGCTGTCGAGCCAGCGCCCCAGATAGGCCCCCGCCAGCAGGGGCGCCAGGAACAGCACCGACAGACTGCCGAGGAAGACCGTCTGCACGAGAAGAGAGCGCCGGCTCCGTTCAGCCTCCTTGAGTCTTTCGCTGTCACGGGAAACTTCGCGACGCCACTTGTCGTCGTTCATAATGACTTACGAAGATCGTCGTTCATAATGACTTGCGAAGATGGTCGTTCATGATGACTTGCGGTGATGGTCGTTCATGACGGCCACCGATCCAGGGTGCGCAGGCGCCGGAAAAGCTCCTGCTCCAGTTGTTGGAGATTGTCCTTGACGCTCCTCAGAGCCTCTTCTTCCTGTGCCAGTTGCCCTGCCAGCAGTTCCGAGATTCGTTGATAGTCTTCGTCGCAGAGGTAGCGCCGGGTACTGACGGTCAGTTGATCGTCGGCAAAGCGCAGTACGGCGCCGGGGCAGGCGAGATACTGCCACGCACCCTGCGTGCTGCGAAAACGCGACAGGCCATAGTCGAGGACTGTCATGAAGCGGGCGCGTCCCGGCTGAATGCCGAAGCTGCCGCTGGCATCGCTGCCGACAAAGCTCTGCACCTTGTCGAACCGCTCGCAGCGCACTGCGCTCTGCAGATGCAGGGTGATCCCGCTGCTCATTGCACACACTCCATACCGGCGCGCATATAGCAGCGATCCTCGGGCAGCTCGTCGTAGCTCCCCTTGATGAACTCCTCGCAATCGGTGAGGGTCGTTGCCAGAGGTACCGAGGCCCCGGCGATACCGGTGTGGTCGGCAACGACAAAGAACGGCTGCGTGAGATAACGTTCGAGCAAGCGCGCCCGCAGAACGGTGCGCCGGTCGGCTTCCGACAGCGCTTCCATGCCCAGCATGGCGATGATGTCTTCAAGTTCGCGGTAGCGGGCGAGATGCTCGCGCACTGCTTGCGCCACCCGGTAGTGACGGTCGCCGAGGGTGACGCGATCCATCATGCGGCTGCCCGAAGCCAGGGGGTCGACCGCCGGGTAGATCCCCTTGGCCGCCTGACTGCGCGAAAGAATGACGGTGGTGTCGAGGTGGGCGAGGATCGCCCCCACCGCCGGGTCGGTCATATCGTCAGCGGGTACATACACGGCCTCGACGGCGGTGATGTTGCCGCTGCGTGTGGAAGAAATGCGCTCCTGCAATTCCGCCACTTCGGAGAGCAGTGTCGGCTGGTAACCGACCGTCGCCGGCATGCGCCCGAGCAGCCCCGAGAGCTCGCTGCCCGCCTGCACGAAGCGGAAAGCGTTGTCCATCAGGAACAGCACTTCCTTGGCGACATGGTCGCGCAGGTATTCGGCATAGGTCAGCGCCGACAGCCCAATGCGGAAGCGGACTCCCGGCGATTCGTCCATCTGACCGAACACCAGCAGCGAGCGCGGCATGACGCCGGCGTCCTGCATGTCGTGCCAGAGCTCATGTCCTTCGCGAATGCGCTCACCGACTCCGGCGAAGACCGATACCCCCTGGTGCAGGTGGACGATGGCGTTCATGAATTCCATGATCAGCACCGTCTTGCCGACACCGGCGCCACCGAACAGGCCGGTCTTGCCGCCGCGCACGAAGGGACACAGGAGGTCGATCACCTTGATGCCGGTCGGCAGGATTTCTCCCATGCCGAGCGCTTCCGAAAGCGGCGCCGGGGCCGCGACGATGGGGCGAGATTCCGTCGACGCGAGCAGCGGGCCACCATCCAGCGGGTGGCCAAAGATGTCGAGCAAGCGGCCCAGGCAATCCGGGGTCACCGGTATCTGCAGCGGCCCGCCGCTGTCAAAGACTGGCAGCAGCCGGCGCAGACCGGCCGTGCGATGCAGGGCGATCGCCCGGGCCCGGGATTCGTCGAGGTGGCGATGCACCTCGAAGGTGTAACGCTCGCCATCGAGGCAGACATACACCGCCTGATGCAGCGGCGGCAGGCGGCTGCACAGGATGTCGATGACCGGCCCGTGCACCTCCTCGATGACCCCCAGCGGCGCCTGTTCGGGTGCTGGGCAGGGTGGCCTCGCCGTGCCGGGTGGTGAGAATGAAGCCAGGAGGTCGTTGGTCACGGTTTGTTGGCAGCCAGGATGCCGATCCGGTACTTGGCGAGCAACTCGTCGGCATAGGCGGAATGCGGGCGCCCTTTGGTCTTGGTGTCATAGGCCTCGGTCGCCTCCTTGCCGCACCAGGGCAGAACGATCTCGGGGGGCGACGGATGCCGGGGCAGATAGGCGCTCAGGTCGTAGACCGCGCCGCGAATCGCCATCCAGCAGTTGTCCGGCAGTGCGTGCCTGGCCAGTTCGCTCCTTGCGATGACCTTTTCGGCCGCTACTGCAACGCTTTCTTCAGCGGGCGGCAACCACAGGCTGCTTGCCCAGAAGGCTGACACCAGCAGCCAGAAAATGAGGGTGGTGGATAGGTAGAGTCGGCGCATTATCGGAATCCGAAGTTTTCAAAATGGATATGGCGAGGCTGGATGCCGCGCGCGTGGAGGGACTGTCTGACCGCGGCCAGCATGCCCGGCGGCCCGCACAGATAACACTCAACTCCGGCCAGCTTGACTGCGTCGGGCAGGAAAGCATTGACATCCGGCGGCTCGTTCCCGGTGGCCAGAGCCTGCAGGGATAAATGTGGATCGCGTTCGGCGAGCGCGCGCAGCTCCTGCAGAAAGGCAGCGTCGGCCTCGGCGCGATAGAGATAGACGAGAGTCGTCTGCTGACTGAGCGGGCCTGCTCGCAGCAGCGCCAGGAAAGGCGTGATGCCGATGCCGCCGGCCAGCCACAGTTGCGGTGCCGCTGGCCGCTCGGCCAGGAAGGTGCCGAAGGCGCCATGCACCCGCGCCAGGACGCCCGGCTCGATGGACTGGATGCGCCGGGTGCAATCGCCGAGGGCCTTGACGCCGACGCGGATTGCACGGTCGGTGCCGATGGAGCTGACCGTGAAGGGGTGAAATTCGCCGCAACCCCGGAACGTCGGCCCGGCGAAAAAAGCGACCAGGACGAACTGTCCTGCAGTGGCGGCAATGGGTTCTGCCAGCGGCTTGAGAGAGATCTCGACCATGCCGTCAGCAACTGGCACGGCCGATTGCACGATGTACGGCCGCGCCGCCAATCCGCTATCTTCCAGCAGGAGTCGCCAGCCGAGGAACAGGGCGGCCAGTGCCAGGATCGGCAATACCGGTTCTTCGATGCCGAGTTGCAGCAGGTGCCACAGACCGGCCAGCACGCCGACCCCCAGCGAGACATGCAGCCAGCGCCAGGGTCGATAGGGTAGGCGCGTCGCGAAAGTGGCCGCCAGCCCGAGCATCAGGAGCAGCAGCGACAGCCAACCGAGCCTGACCGGCCAGCCCTGGCTGAACGGTGAAAGCGTCTGCCAGGCCAGAGCAGGAGACGCGGGCCAGGCATCGGCAGCGAGCGCCAGCGGATGTGCCAGCAGCAGGACGTAAGCGGCCATGCCGACGCGGTGATGCCATTGGTACATCCGTTCCAGTCCGCCCAGCCAGCGGGACAGCCAGGTTTCCCGCAGCATCAGCAGCAGGCTGGCGAGCAGCAGGCCGCAGCCCGCCCAACCGAGGACAATGCCCAGACTGCGTGCGAGCGACAGGCCCTCCGGGAAGGCCCAGTAAACGGGGCCTGCGGTAAAGGCAAGGATCAGCAGCGGAATCGATAGCCAGCGAAGGAGGAACATGGTGGGCTCGCGCAGGAATCAACTGGAGGGCTGGCGAGAGTCGCTTGCCGGCCGCAGGTGCTCACAGATGTCACGTCCTCCCTGCGGCAACGCCATGCCGCGCGCTCTGGCGCGCTCTTCCATGAGTTGGTGATGCGCGACCTGGTAGCTGCGGCACTCCTCGTACGTCGTGAAGCCACGAATCCTCGCCTGATGTTCGATTCGCTCATCCGCTGTCATCAACTGCCAGCCGCGGGTATTCCCCTCGCTCGCGCGCACGGGGCCACGCGCCTGCGCAGTTGCGGCGACCGACAGCAGCAGCGTGATGATCAGGACTCTATTCATTGTCTGCACCCTGCACAGGCTTCCTCAGCCAATGGACCAACCCGAAAAAGCCGATCGAGCCAACCAGCAAGACCAGCGCCACGCGCAGGTCGTTGAGTGCCGCCGGGGCAGCGATCAGCAGAATGCCCACTCCCAGCATCATGGCCCCCGAAACCGGTTTAAGCAATTCGTCCCTCGGTCTCCGACATTTGCTCGCTGAAGAAGCCGCGTGCCTGCATGCGGTCGCAAGCATTTTGCCGCGCTGCCATCAAGGTCGTGCCTTTTTCCTTGGCGCGTGCCTCCATGGCCTGACGGTGCTCAAGCTGGATCGCCTTGCATTCGTCGAGGGTCTTGGACGAGCATCTTGTCGTGGTGGGCGCCTCACGGCCTTGCCGTCGCGGACGGTTCATGCGTTGCGCTCCCCGGTCGCGAGCATATTGCCTTCGACAAAGGTTTGATGGGCGGTGGCAGTCGGCCCGATGGTGGCAAGTACCTCCGCGACGAACTTCCGTTTGACCATGGAAGCGCTGAAGACGTCGCCAGGGCGTCTGAGCGACTGACCATCTGTGGCTTCAGCGGACGGGTTCACGGGGACAGGTTTTCGGTTTTCGTGGATCGTTGCGATCGTGGTTCAGGGAATCCTAAAGATTTGCTGTGCAGCAAATATTGCCTTATCTTGGGAATATCCTATACAGTTTCTTCATTCGCTGCACAGCGAATAACCCATGAGGCACGATCGTGAACACCCCTGAAGTCGAGCGCGCGTTGATCGCCGAACTCCTGGAAGCCCTGCGGGCCCTCCCGGACGTGACGGCTGATCTCGCGTGCCAAGGCGACGCCGGCGGGCAGGCCGCGGTGAACGACGTTTCGGTCTCGATGCTGGTCGCCGGGCGTCCATTGGCACTGCTGGTCAGGATCCGAAAGGCGCTCTATCCGCGGGATGTCCGGCAGGCACTTTGGCAGATCCGGGATGCGGCGTCGCGGCGCATTGGCGATGCCGGCGCAGAAAACGCCGTGTCGCTGCTTGTAGCCGAATCGATCTCCCCGGGCGCCAAGGAGTTGCTGCAAGCGGAGCGGGTCGGTTATTTCGACGCCGGGGGCAGCCTGTACCTCCCCGCACCGGGTGCGCTCTTCTTCGTGGACAAGCCGCCGTCGAAGTCGACCTCCCGCGCCATTCGTTCGCTGTTTTCAGGGCGCCGTGCGCACGTGCTGCATGGTCTGCTGATGCGTCGCGAGGACTGGCTCGGTGTGACCGATCTGGCCGAAGACGTCTCGGCATCCCCATCGACGGTGTCGATGGTCTTGACCGAACTGGAGCGACTCGATTGGCTGGGTTCGCGGGGACAGGGGCCGGGCAAGCAGCGGCGCGTGCGTCAGCCTGCCGCACTGCTGGATGCCTGGGCAACGAGCCTGAAGCAGCAACCGGCCGAGGCGATGCGAAGGTTCTTCGTTCCGTCCATGAAAACCGACGCCCTGGCCGCAGGACTCGAAGGCGTGTGTTCATCGCGTGGAATCGACTACGCGGTCACCCATGAAGCGGCTGCCCAGCGCTACGCCCCGTTTCTGTCGAACGTCTCGCAGGTTCGCATCCGCTTGCCAGTCGGCTCGGCCACCGAAGCAGCGCTGGGCGAACTGGGCGCCCGCCCCGTCAGTGAGGGAGCGAATCTGGTGGTCATCGACGCCAAATCGCCAGGGGATCTGCTGTTCAGGCAGCGGGTGGACGGTGTCTGGCTGGCCAGCCCGATCCAGACCTACCTGGACCTCGTGTGCGCCGAGGGGCGCGCCAAGGAGTTGGCCGAGCACCTGCGCAAAGAAAGGATCGGCTTCTGATGGTCAAACCGACCCACTTCGGTGGATACAGCGATGCCTACACCGTGGACTGCGAGCGCGTTCTCGTCACGCTGCTGCGCGGACTCGGCCCATGGAAGGAATCGGTTTTCCTAGTGGGAGGACTGACCCTGCGCTATCTGGTGCCCCAGCGTCCACCCGACGTGCCTGCGCACGCCGGCACGCTGGATGTCGACATCGTCATCGATCTGCAGCTCCTGGCCGACACCGACGCGTACCACTCGCTGGAGGACAACCTGAAGCGCATGGGGTTCGAACGCGCTGTCAATGAACAGGGCTTGAAGCTTTCGTGGCGCTGGCAGACGCGCACCGAGCACGGCGCGCTGATGGTGCTGGAGATCCTTGCCGATTGTTAGTGGCTGGAAGGAAGCGCGCATAAATGGCGCAGAAGAATGGCAGAGAATGCTGGACTGATTGAGTGGACAAAGGAGGGGCCGGTAAGGGCCCCTTGAGGATTGGAAGGTTGGCAGCGGTTAGAACGGCGGCTCTTCGGTCCAGGGGTCGTAGGGATTGGCGTCGCTGTCCCTGGATTGCTCGTCACGAAGCAGTTCAAAGAGGGCGGTCTGGTAGTGAGCGCAGATCCGGTCCCGCAAGTCGTCGAGCAGTTCGACGACGGCGAAAGCCTGGGCCGGTGTCCATTCGGCGGATATCAGG
>NZ_SPMX01000076.1 GCF_012940005.1 Candidatus Accumulibacter contiguus
AGTCGACAGCAAACACGCCGAGCCGACCCCCGCCGCCGCGACTCGCAGTCACACCGTTCGCAAGGGGGAAACACTGGCGCAGGTGGCGGACCGCTACGACATGAGCGTCGCCGAACTGAAGCAGCTCAACAAGCTGCGTGGCGATCAGGTGAACGCTGGCGCCAAGCTGGCGGTGGCGGCGCCCGAGCCCAGCAGCAAACCGGCAGTCGCAGGCCCACGCACCGTCCTCGCGGAAGTCGACAGCAAACGTGCCGAGCCGACCCCCGTCGCCGCGACTCGCAGTCACACTGTTCGCAAAGGGGAAACACTGGCGCAGGTGGCGGACCGCTACGACATGAGCGTCGCCGAACTGAAGCAGCTCAACAAGCTGCGTGGCGATCAGGTGAACGCTGGCGCCAAACTGGCGGTGGCGGCGCCCGAGCCAGCCAGCAAGATCCCGGCAGGAAAATCGCGAATCGATGTCGCCGAAATCGAGAGCCGGCAGGGCAAGGCCGACAGCCGCCAGACACTGGCCAAGGCCGACGCCAGGCCTGGGAAGAAGACTGAAGAGTCATCAGACCATTCCCGGCAGGCCAGCAGGAAACAGACCAAGCTCGCGCAATACACGATCCGTCGTGGCGACACGCTGGTCTCGATCGCCAAGCAGTTCCGGGTCGAAAAGGATGATCTGCTGCGCTGGAACCGTATCCACGGCAACGAGATCAAGCCTGGACAGACGCTGACCATCCAGCTCGTGCAGAACACGCTGTAAGTCACCCGTTCTCCGACAAAGCGCCGCCGTGAGGCGGCGTTTTGTCGTGCACCTTGACTATCGATACAGGTGACAGCGTACCGTATGCGTGGTCGACAGCGTGCTCGTCCCGGGATAGCGTTCGCGGCAGACGGCACTGGCCTGCCGGCAACGCGGATGGAAATGGCAACCATCTGGTGGATTGGCCGGCGAGGGGATTTCTCCCGGCAAGCGGATGAACTCCGGTTGCTCGTCCAGACGCGGACTCGGCACGGCGGACAACAGGGCGCGCGTGTAAGGGTGCTGCGGTGAACGCAGCACTTCATCGACCGTTCCCTGCTCGACGATACGGCCCAGGTACATCACCGCCACGGCGTGCGCCAGATGATCGACGACGGCGAAGTTGTGGGTGATGAACAGGTAGGCGAGCCCGAGATCGGCCTGCAAGTCGGCGAGCAGATTGAGAATCTGCGCCTGCACCGAAA
The DNA here is from genome assembly GCF_012940005.1 of Candidatus Accumulibacter contiguus. Taxonomy (GTDB): domain Bacteria; phylum Pseudomonadota; class Gammaproteobacteria; order Burkholderiales; family Rhodocyclaceae; genus Accumulibacter; species Accumulibacter contiguus. The sequence goes on from NZ_SPMX01000076.1 coordinate 1,216, forward strand.
CGTCGAGCGCCGAGGTCGGCTCGTCGCAGACCACCAGGTCGGGCTGTACCGCCAGCGCGCGGGCAATCGCGATACGCTGCCGCTGCCCGCCGGAGAACTCGTGCGGGTAACGTCCGGCGGCCGCTGGATCGAGGCCCACCTGTTGCAGGACGGCAGCGATCGCCGCCGCGCGATCCGGCCGCTGCGGGTTGGTTCCCGGCATCGCCAGCGCGCGCATGCCCTCGCCGATGATCTCGCCGACGGCCATGCGCGGATTCAGTGAAGCGAAGGGGTCCTGGAAAATCATCTGCAGGCGCCGGCGCAGCGGCCGCAGCTCGCGGCGCGACTGGCCGACGAGTTCCTGTCCCAGCAAGCGCACGCTGCCGCCGCTGGCCGGCAGCAGTTGCAGGATCGCCTTGCCGACCGTCGTCTTGCCGCAACCGGATTCGCCGACCAGCGCCAGCGTGCGGCCGCGCGCCAGTTCGAGCGAGACGCCGTCGACGGCGCGAACGTAGCCGACGGGACGCTGCAGAAGGCCGCGCCGGATCGGGAAATGCACGCACAGATCGGCCACCGCGAGCAGCGCGGGTGTGGCCAGGGTGCCGGTGGTGCTGGCGATCACCTTTTTGCTGCCGGTGCTGTGCACGCGGCCCTGTTCGTCATCGAGGTGGCAGCGGACGCGATGATCCGGACCCACCTCCCGCCACTGCGGTGCTTCCTGGCGGCACAGATCCCAGGCGTGCGCACAGCGCGCGGCGAAGCGACAGCCGCCGGGCATGGCCGATAGTGGCGGCACCTGCCCGGGAATCGTTTCCAGGCGGCCGCCACGCCGCGCCAGGTTGGGCAGGGCGGCGAACAGCTTCTGCGTATAGGGATGGCGTGGAGAGGCAAAGAAGGCAGCGCGCGGCGCCTCTTCGACGATCTCGCCGGCGTACATGACGCCGACGCGGGTCGCCATCTGCGCGACGACGCCGAGGTCGTGGGTGATCAGCAACATACCCATCGCCCGTTCGGCCTGCAAACGCCGCAGCAGTTCGAGGATCTGCGCCTGAATGGTGACGTCGAGCGCCGTCGTCGGCTCGTCGGCGATCAACAGGCACGGATTGCCGGCCAGCGCAACGGCAATCATCACCCGCTGTTTCATGCCGCCCGAGAGCTGGAAGGGATACTCGCCGAGGCGGCGTTCGGGGTCGGCAATGCCGACCGCCGTCAGCAGTTCGAGCGAACGCGCACGCATTGTCTGCCCAGCCAGACCGAGGTGGTGTTCGAGTACTTCGGCCATCTGGCGACCAACGGTCAACACCGGATTGAGGCTGGTCGCCGGTTCCTGGAAGATCATCGCCATGCCGCCACCGCGAACGCCGCGCATATCGGCTTCCGGCAGCCGCAGCAGGTCACGGCCGGTGAATGATACTTCGCCGCCGAGAATCCGCCCGGCGGCCGGCAGCAGCCGCAGCAGTGCCAGCGCCGTCGCCGACTTGCCGCAACCGGACTCACCGAGCAGCGCCAGCGTCTCGCCGGCTGCGACCTCGAAAGCAATGCCTTCGACCGCCGCCAACAGCGAACGCCCGCTGGCAAAAGCGATCGAGAGATCACGCACTTCGAGCAAGCGTTTTTCGTTCACGGTGGTTTCCTGGCTCATGCCGACCCCGCCAGGCGGGGATCGAAAGCGTCGCGCATGGCGTCGGCCAGCAGGTTGGCTGCGAGCACCAGCGTGAACATGAAAACGAAAGCTGCCGCCAGCGACCACCACACCATCGGTTCGCGGGCCAGCTCCAGGCGGGCATTGTTGATCATCGTTCCGAAGCTGATCATCGTCGGATCGACGCCGATGCCGACGTAGGAAAGCACCGCCTCGGCGAGCACCAGGCTCGAAAAATCCATCACCAGCGCGATGATCACGATGTGCATCAGGTTGGGGAGGATGTGCCGCGCGATGATGCGCAGGTCGGAAACACCAAAGGCCTGCGCCGCCTGGATGTACTCGAGTTCGCGCAGCTTCAGCGTCTCGCCGCGCAGCAGGCGGCACAGCCCGGTCCAACTGGTCACCCCGAGAATGCAGCAGAGTGCCAGCAGGCGCAGGTCGGCGCGCTCGGCGGCAGTCGCAAACCATTGCGGATGCGTGTCGATCAGCACCTGCATCATCAGCACCGCGGCGGCGATCAGCAGCACGCCGGGAATCGAACTCAAGGTCGTGTACAGGTACTGGATCAGGTCATCGATCCAGCCGCGGAAGTAGCCGGCGACGATGCCGAGAAAGATCGCCACCGGCAGCATCACCAGCGTCGTCACCAGGCCGATGACCAGGGCCGTGCGAACGCTCTTGAGCACCTGATAAAGGACGTCCTGGCCGACCTTGTCGGTGCCGAAGACGTGGTAATCGCTGGCCAGAATCGCCAGCGGCAGGCCGCACAGCAGCAGCGCGGCGATCGCGGCGAGCACCGCATTGCAGGCCAGATCACTCTCGTTGTGCCAGATGCGCCGCCACGCTTGCCGGTGCGAGCAGTTCTGGCGACGCGCCAGGAGAGCCGCGGTGGCTGCCGCCAGCATCCACCAGACGAGCATTGCGAGGCCGAGCGCGCGCAATACGCGTTCAGCGACGTCGGCATCGCGGCGTGCCTCGTCGCTACCCAGATGCGCGCCGCCATGCTTCAGCCGCGGGTAGTCGCGGCTTTGCCGAAGCTGGCCATCGGCATCGCGGATCTCGATCGATTCCTTGGCGTGCGCACGCGTCGCCAGAGGTTCCGAATAGGTTTTTTCGGTACGCGTGCGCAGCGGCGTCAGGAGGAAGTCGAGCAGCGACAGCACTTCGACGGAATAGACCGCAGTTTTCTCGCTGCTGGTGCCGGTGCCGCGGCCGGCGCTATCTTCGAGGCGCGGCCGATAGTGGAGCGAATCGAGCAGGCCGATGCAGACGAAGACCAGCAATACCGTTGCCGATGCCATTCCCGCCCGGCTCCGGCCGACCCGCTGCCAGGCGGCGCGCAACAGCGGATTGCGCCGGGAGAGCCAGCCGAGCACGCTCGCCGCCAGTACCAGCAGCCAGATCAGCACGTCCGACCAGAGTACGACAGGTGTCATCATTGGAAGCGAATCCGCGGGTCGACGAGAGTGTAGGAGAGATCGGTGAGGATCAGTCCGACGATGTACAACACCGAGCCGATGAACACCATCGCGCGCACGACGGCGAAGTCCTGCGCGTTGATCGCGTCGATGGTGTAACTGCCGAGGCCGGGGATGCCGAAGAACGATTCGGTGAGCAGCGAGCCCATGAACAGCAGTGGAATCACCACCACCACGCCGGTCAGGATCGGAATCATGGCGTTCTGCAGGACATGCCGGAAGAGCACGGCCGCTTCGGCAAGCCCCTTGGCACGCGCGGTGCGGACGTAGTCCTTGGAGATTTCCTCGAGGAAGATCGTGCGGTACCAGCGCGTCGAGGAACCGATGCCGGAGATGACGCCGATCAGCACCGGCAGGATCAGGAACTTCCAGGCTTCGAGGCCGCCGCCATAACCCGAGATCGGCACCAGCCGCCAGAGCTTGCTGACCAGATACTGGCCGCCGATGATGTAGAAGAGGCCCGAGATCGACATCATCGCGACGCACAGGACGACGCCCCAGAAATCGAGATAGCTGGCACGGAAGAAGGTCAGCAGCAAGGCAAACGAGACCGTCACCAGCAGGCCGAGAATGAAGGTCGGCAGGGCGATGGCCAGCGACGGGCCCATCCGCGAGACGATTTCCCTGGCAATGTCGCGACCGTCCTCGGCGCGCCCGAAATCGGCGGCGAACATGCGCGCCGACTTGGCGAAGAAGATGGTATCGGTGAACACCGCACTGCCGGTGGCCGCCGGGTTGATGAACAGCGGCTTGTCGTAACCGCGTTCGGCTTTCCAGCGCTCGATGGCTTCCGGCGTCACGCGCTTGACGCCAAGCTGCATGCGTGCCATGTCGTCGGGCGTGTTGACCACGAAGAACAGCGCGAAGGTGATCAGGTTGACGCCGATCAGGATCGGCACCGCGTAGAGCAGACGGCGAATGAGATAGGCAAGCATGGTTATCGTGAAAGTGGCTGTGGCGGGGTCATCAACGGATTCATCCGCGTGCCGTACTGCGCTCGCGGCGGCGATAGCCGAGCGCCGCCGGCAGGAGCACGGCCAGGAGCAGAACGGCCATTGCCGCCAGCGGCCAGAGTACCGGTCGATTCCATTCCTGCCGCAAGCGCTGCCGCTCGGCGACGTCGATACGCTGGTATTTCAGCGTATTGTGGCCGACCTCGGTCGGTTTGCGATTCTTGAGCCAGACATGGCTCAGCGTATAACTCGTCGGGTGAAAGCCGTAGATCCACGGCGCATCGTGCTGCAGCAGCGCTACCGCCTGGCGGATGATCGCCAGCCTCTCGACGCCTTGCGGTCCCTCGCTCTCCAGGTTCTTCATCTGTTCGAACAGTTGGTCGAACGCCGGGTTGGCATAGTTGGAGGCGTTCTCGCCGCCCTTGGCGACCTTGCTTTCGCGGCTGGCGAGCAGGAACAGGAAGTTTTCTGGGTCCGGATAATCGGCGTTCCAGCCCAGGTAGTAAAGCTGCACCGCACCCTTGCGGACCTTCTCCTGGAAGCGGTTGAAGTCGGTCGAGCGAACCACGAGCTGAATGTCGAGCTTGGCGAACTGGCGCGTCAGCCAGTCGAGTCGCGACTTGTCGCCCATGCCCCCGCTCGTGGTATCGAGATTCAGCACCAGCGGCTCGCCGGTGCTGGCATGGCGGCCATTCGGCCAGCCGGCTTCGGCGAGCAGTTTCTTCGCCACTTCGAGCGGTTTGCGCCGCGCCTGTCCGTCGACCCAGTCGTAGACTACCGGGTTGATGCCCGCTTCACCCTCGACATGACCGAAGATTCCCGGCGGCAGCGGGCCATTCGCGGCAATACCCCGGCCGTTCATGAAGATCGAGATGAATTCCTCCTGGTCGATGGCGATCGACAGCGCCTGGCGCAGCTTCGTCTGCTCTTCTGCAAGGCCACCGACGACCGGGTCGAGCATGTTGAAACCCATGTAGAAGATCGAAGCGCGCACGCTGGTCAGCAGGCGAATCCCCTTGCCGCGCATCTCGTCACTCAATTGCACGTCGCCGCCGACGCCGAGCCGAACCGCCTGATCGAAGCTGTCGGAGGAAATCCCAGAGGCGTCGTAATAGCCCTGCAGGAACTTGTTCCAGTAGGGAATGCTCTCCTTTTCACGCGAGAAGACCGCCTGGTCGATGAACGGCAGCGCCTTGCCGCAGTCGGCCAGCAACCCGTCGGTCTGGTCTTCTGGGTCGCCCTGGCAGGGATAGGCCTCGCCATGGAAGTTCGGGTTGCGTTCGAGGAGCATGCGGCTGTTCGGATTGTTCTGCGTCAGCATGAACGGGCCGGTGCCGACCGGATACCAGTCGAGGGTCAGGTTCTTCGCGGCCATTCCGGGTTGATGGTAGAAACGGTCGACCTCGCGCGGCACCGGCGCGAAGAAGGGCATCGCCAGCCAGTACACGAACTGCGGATACTTGCCGCGCAGGGTGATGCGATAGGTATGGCGGTCGACCCGCGTGACGCCGCTGAGCGCAAAGCGGTCGAGATCGATCCAGGCGTCGGGTGGCAGCGTCCTGGCCTCTGCCTGCAGCGCGGCGCCGAGTTCGCGCAGGCCGACGATGCGCTCGGCCATCATCCCGAAGATCGGCGAATGCAGGCGTGGATGCGCGAGGCGCTTGATCTCGTAGATGTAATCGTCGGCGACCAGCTCGCGACTGGCCGTCATTCTGAAATCGGCAATCGTCTCGATGCCGCGCAGTTGTTCGCTGTCGAGATCCCGATACAGCGGCTGGCCGGTGGCATCGCTGGCAAAGGCCGGATGCGGTTGATAACGGATGCCGGGGCGAAGGCGAATCTCGTAGACACTGTGCGCGATTGCTTCTGCCGGTGCAGTGGCCGGCAGTTCGCGACCGCTGTCGTCGTAATAACGCGGCGCCGGCACGGCATCACTGGTCAGGGGGATCAGTGTGTACGGTCGCTTCAGGTAATGGTATTGCAGCGGCGGCTCGTAGATCTGTGCGGTGAAGGTGATTTCATCCTCGGTATAGGACTGCACCGGGTCGAGATGCTTGGGCCGCTCGGTGAATGCCGAGTAGAGGATGTTCTGGCCGCGCTCGGCGCGCGGATAGGGGTCATTCTGCTCGCTCCCACAGGCCGTGAGCAGGAGCAGCAGCGACAGGAGAAAGGGGAAGCGAAAAAAAAGGCATGGGCCGAAGTGTAGCGCGAAGTGGGCAGCTCTGCTGCCGAACCGATGGCCACTGGCCGTGCTGCTGGGGACACTCGGCAGGACGGGCCATGGCCGACATGCGGACACGCCGATTGCGTCACCTCCCGTCAATACCGGGATCAGCGACATGAAGGTGGTGGTGGATGCAGAGCACAGCACAGCTACTACCCTGACCTCCTGGTCAGCTGCGTTCGATGGCCTGGTAAAGCAGGCGCCTTGAGGTCCGGCAGTCGCCAGAGCAGGTGCACAGGCGGCCATGAATCGCCGGCTCAGGCAGCAATTCCTTTATAATGCGCGGGTTAAGATGATCCAGAAACACGGCAATTTTAGCCAACTTTAGTTACGGAGAACTCATGGGATTCCTCGCAGACAAGCGCATCCTGATCACTGGCGTGCTGTCGAAACACTCGATCGCCTACGGCATTGCCAGGGCCTGTCACCGCGAAGGCGCGCAACTGGCTCTCACCTATCAGAACGATCGTTTCAAGGATCGCGTCGCCAAATTCGCCAAAGAATTCGACAGCACCCTCGTCTACCCCTGTGATGTCTCAGACGACGCCGCGATCGAACAGGTTTTCGCCGATCTTGCCGAAGCATGGGAAGGCTCGACGGTCTCGTGCATTCGATCGCCTACGCCCCCAGCGAAGCCATCGAAGGCGATTTTCTCGCCGGCATCACCCGCGACGCCTTCCGCATCGCGCATGATGTGTCGTCTTACAGCTACCCGGCGCTCGCCAAGGCTGCCCGGCCAATGCTCCTGAAAGGCAGCAAGCCAGCCTTGCTTGCACTCTCCTACCTCGGCGCCGAGCGCACCATGCCCAACTACAACACCATGGGCCTCGCCAAAGCCAGCCTCGAAGCCGCCACCCGCTACCTCGCCTTCTGCCTCGGTCCACAGGGAATCCGTGCCAACGCCATCTCGGCCGGCCCGATCAAGACGCTGGCCGCTTCAGGCGTTGGCAACTTCTCGCGCTTGCTCGCCTACAACGCGCACAACGCACCGCTGCGCCGCAACATCACCATCGACGAAGTCGGCAACGCCGCCGCCTTCATGCTCTCCGACCTCGCCAGTGGCATTACCGGCGAGATCATGTATGTCGATGGCGGACTGAACACCACGGCGCTCGGCAATCCGGAGCCGCTGCCGGGGTGAATGGCGGGTGGGGTGGCCGCCGCGAGGGCCTCGAGCTTAACGTGGCGCCATGAGGCTCAGGGCCGGATTCGTGGATTCGTGAGTCGCTGACGCGACTTTCACATTACACTACTTACTTCCTCACTCGTTACCGCGCCCGGCGCGGATCGCCATGCGCCAGTCATCCGTCGGCATCGACTCGAAGCTGCCCCAGGTCGGGACCACCATCTTTACCGTGATGTCGAAACTCGCCGCCGACTGTGGCGCGATCAATCTCTCGCAGGGCTTTCCCGATTTCCAGGCCGATCCCTCATTGTTCGACGCGACCGCGCGCGCGATGCGCGAAGGACGCAATCAATATCCGCCGATGGCCGGTGTCCCCGAGTTGCGCTCGGCGATCGCCGACAAGGTGGAAGCGTTGTACGGGGCGAGCTACGACGTCGACAGCGAAATCACCGTCACCGCAGGTGCGACGCAGGCGATCTTCACCGCGATCGCGGCCTTTGTACGTGCTGGCGACGAGGTCATCGTCTTCGAACCGGTCTATGACAGCTATCTGCCGGCGATCGAAACGGTCGGCGGCAAGGCGGTGTATGCTGCGCTCGGTTTCCCGGATTACCGGCCGGACTGGCAGCAGGTGCGTTCGCTGATCAGTCCGCAGACGCGCATGATCCTCATCAATTCGCCGCACAATCCAACCGGCAGCCTGCTTGCTGCCGACGACCTCGATCAGTTGGCTGCGCTGACCCGTGATACCGACATCGTTGTGCTCTCCGATGAGGTCTACGAACACATCGTTTTCGATGGCGTGCAGCATCAGAGCGTTGCTGCGCATCCGGAACTGGCGGCGCGCGGCATCATCGTTTCGTCTTTCGGCAAGACCTTTCACATCACCGGCTGGAAGATCGGCTACGTTCTCGGCGCCGCTGCCTTGATGGGCGAATTCCGCAAGGTGCATCAGTTCAACGTGTTTACGGTCAATACGCCATGCCAGCTCGGGATCGCCGAATACCTGCGCGACGCTGCACGCTACCTCGGTCTGGCGGCGTTCTACGAAGGCAAACGCGAGTTCTTTCGCAGCCAGTTGCATGGCTCGCGCTTCGAACTGCTGCCTTGCCGCGGCAGCTATTTTCAACTCGCTCGTTATGGCGCGATCAGCGACCTGCCGGACCGCGAGTTTGCCCGCTGGCTGACCTGCGAGGCGGGAGTGGCAGCGATCCCGGTGTCGGCTTTTCATCACGACGGTCGCGACGAGCGCGTCGTGCGCTTCTGCTTTGCCAAGCAGGAGGCGACCCTGGCCGCCGCCGGTGCAAGGCTGCGTAGCCTGTAAGGGCTGTTCACATGCGCTGGCCATTCCACCTATAATCGCGCGCCGAGTCGAGGAAGAGGGCTCGGCTTCCCGGAAACAATTTCAGAAACAACGTAAAGGATTCGCCATGAGCATGGTGCAGGAGTTCAAAGAGTTTGCCATGAAAGGCAATGTCATGGATCTCGCCGTCGGCGTGATCATTGGCGGAGCCTTTGGCAAGATTGTCGATTCGGTGGTTGCTGATCTGATCATGCCCTTCATTGCCTGGATCATGGGTGGCAAACTCGACTTCTCGGGCATGTTCCTGGTGCTCGGGACCATCCCGGAGGGTACCGCGAGGACCCTGGATGCACTCAAGAAGGCGCAGGTTCCGGTGTTCGCCTACGGCAGCTTCCTCACCATCCTGGTGAATTTCATCATTCTTGCCTTCATCATCTTCGTGATGATCAAGCAGATGAATCGTCTGAAGCGGAGCGAGCCGCCTGCCACAGCTGCGCCACCACCCGAGCCGGCCGAAGAAGTGCTGTTGCTGCGCGAGATTCGCGACAACCTGAAGAAATAGGCTAACGGTCATGGCTGTGGCGACTCGTCAATTGGACTCGTCCGTTGGCAATACCCTTGCGGGTGTCGCCGGCGATGACCAGCGTCATTTGCTCGGGGTCGATGTACTTGCGGAAAGCGGCGCTGACTTCTGACGGGGTGACGGCCATCAGCCTGGCTTCGAAGTCTTTCGAAAACTGCCAGTTGCGGCCAAGATCGAGAAAGTTCATCCAGCGGGAGGCAACCGCATTGTCCTGCGAGCGGGCGACGGCACGCTCTTGGATGATGCCCTTCCTGGCCGCGGCGACCTCTTCGCTGGTGAAACCGTCGCGGCGCGCCCGCCGCAGTTCTTCGAGGAAGGCCTGTTCGGCACGGGCCGCGTTCTGCGGAGCCACCATCACCGCCACATTCCAGCTCGACAGTGGCTGGCGGCTGCCCATCGACAGGCTCGATCCGGCGCTGTAGCTGAGGCCTTCCTTCTGGCGCAGGCGATCGACCATGCGGCTCGACAGGCCGGAATGACCGCCGAAGATATCATTCGCGACGTACAGGGCGGCAGCGTCGGGATCGTCGTCGCGCAGCCGGATGTCGATGCGCGCGCGCAGGAAAGCGTTTTCTTTGTCGGGCGTGTCGATCACGATCCGCTGCGCTGGCACGCTGCGGTATTCGCGATCGAGGCGTTGATACGGCGATCTTGAGACGTGCTCCGGGAATAGCCTCAGCAGTTCGTCATTGATCACTTTTTCATTGAAATCGCCGACGATGGCGATCTCGCCGCGGGCGGTTCCGATGAGGTCGCGCTGATAGCGGATGACCTCGTCCAGGGTCACCTGGCGTAGCTGTTGGATGCGTTCCTGCAGTGAGGCATGGTAACGGGGATCGCCAGGCGGATAGGTGTTGAAGTGCGTGTTCAGGGTGTCGTTCGACAATGTTTCCGGATTGTCGAGCTGGGATTGCAGTGTGGTCAGCATCTCCCGGCGAAGTTCCTCGAACTCGGCTGGCGGGAAACTGGGATCCTGGAGTAGTTGCGCAACCAGTTCCAGCGCCTCGGGCAGCTTGTCGTGGGTCGTTTCAAAGTTCGTCAGGCGGCCTTGAACTTTCAAACGTGTGAGTTGGTCGGCAATCTGCTGGCGGCTCAGGCGGCTGGTGCCGCGGGAGAGCATGGCAATCGCCAGCGTGCCGGCAATGTTGCGGTTCTGCAGCGAGCTTTCGTCACCCCAGCGGAAGCTCATCGCCACGTTCACGGTTTGCCCACGGTTCCTTTTCGGCAACAGCGCAAGCTTCAGATCGCCGAAGGTCTGCAGGCGGGTGCGTCGATCGAGATTCTCGTAGGAGGGATCGAAAGTCTCGCCGACATCGCCATTTTTCTGCGGCTTGAAATTGGCCAGCAGCTCGGCTGCGTTCGGTGCCTGGGGAACCTCGGCGCGTTGTGGAGAATCGTCGGGAATGAAGGTGCCGAGGACGCGGTTGTCGCGAACGAAGTACTTGGCAGCGGCAGCGTCGAGCTGTGTCGTCCTGATCTGGTCGAGTTGATCCCGGCCGTAAAAGAAGAGCCGCCAGTCACCGAGCGCAATGTACTCTGACAGCATCACCGCGAAGGCCTCCGGATCGGCCAGAGCCCGTTCGTAGGCGGTGCGTGACTGTTCGACCGCACGATCGAGTTCAGCGGCGGTTGCGGCTTCCTTGGCGAAGCCGCCCTCGATCACCTCGATCATCTTGTCGCGAACACGATCGAGTGCTTCGCCCTTGTGGAGCAGCGCGCCGAAGACCACAAAGCCAGGCTCGCGCGCGTCGATGCCATAGGAAAACACCTGTGTCGCCAGTCCGCTCTGCACCAGCGCCCGGTAGAGGCGACCATTCGGGGTATCACCGAGCACTTCGACAGCCATGCCGATGGCTTCAGAGTCAGGATGCAGGCTGGACGGCGTGCGGTAGGCGAGGGTCACGAGCTGTACCTCGCCCTTGCGTCGGATCGTGAATTGGCGCTCGCCATCGGCCGTCGGTTCGACCGTCCATTGCTTTGGCAGTACGCGTGTAGGTTTCGGCAGTTTGCCAAAGGTGGCGGCAATCGCGCGGAGGGCCTGGTGCTCGTCGAACTTGCCGGCCACCGTCAATACGGCGTTGTCGGGCTGGTAATATTTTCGGTAGAAAGCCTGCAGGTTTTCTATTTTGACGTTCTCGATGTCGCTGCGCGCACCGATCGTGCTGTTGCCGTAATTGTGCCAGTCAAAGAGCATAGACTGCATGCGCTTCAACATCACGCTGGACGGATTGTTTTCGCCCATCTCGAATTCATTGCGCACGACACTCATTTCGCTGTCGAGGTCTTTCCTGGCGATGAACGAGTTGACCATCGCGTCGGCGCTCCACGCGAGAGCCCACTTGAGGTTGTCTTCGCTGGCCGGGAAGGTGAGATAGTAATTCGTCCGATCGAGCCAGGTGCTGCCGTTGATCTCGAAGCCGCGCGCCTTGAATTGCCGGGCCGGATCGACGAAATTCTTTGATCCCTTGAAGATCAGATGTTCGAGCAGATGTGCCATGCCCGTCTCGCCATAGTTCTCCTGGTGCGAACCGACCAGATAGGTGACGTTGACGGTGGCAGTGGGTTTGGCCGCATCGGGAAAAAGGATGCAGCGCAGGCCATTGGCCAGGCGGTACTCGCTGATGCCTTCGACGGTGGCCAGCTTGTCGACGCCGGCTGGCAGTGGCGTCGAAGCGGATTGCCTGGCCTCAGCGGTCGGCGGCAGCAGGCTCAGCGTCAGCCACGACAACAGGCATGCCAGAGTTTTCATCCAACGATTCATCACGACCACTCCAAGAGATGCGCAGTTTGCTGTCTGCAGCCTGGCAGGAAGTGCCGGTGGCACGATTATAGCTTGCCAGAACGAGAACGGCCCGCTCAGAGGGAGGGCTGGGCGGGCCGGGTACAACGATCACTGTCACGCGGGGGAGGGGGAGGGGGGAGGGCGTGACAGCGACGAAACAGAGAATAGCTAATGCGGACCCGGTAATCTGTTGCTTCTCTGTCCCTGTTGTGTAACGGGGTGTGATCTGCCCAGCGATCGCTGCGAATGATGCGGGACGGGTTTTCGATCGAGCGCCGATGACTATCGTCGCTGCTGCTGTCGATTGCTATTGCCTTTTCCCCATTGAAGCTGGCATTATTCTGTCGTCAAGTCGCAGTGTCCTACCTGCGCTATCGGTCGCCGGCCAATCGTGCGGCGAGTTCGGGTCAATAAAGCAACAAAGGAGCGGGCAATGACTCAGGAAAAGGAAGACATCGGTGTAGCGACAGTCGTGCTGGAGCGCTTGGAAAAGGAACGCTTGCCCAGAGCGCTCGATCTGAAAGCAAAGGTGGACGCGGGTGAGTGCCTCGACGACATGGACATCGCCTTTCTGGAGCGTGTATTTGCCGATTCCGAAGAAGTGAAACCCATCCTCGGTCGGCACCCCGAATATCAGGATCTGGCGGCAAGAATGGCCAGTCTCTACGAAGAGATCACCGCCAAGGCGCTTGAGAACGAGAAGTCCGCCTGACGGTAGTCGTGGTGCGGTGCGGGCAAGCGCTTAAACCTTCATCCTGTCGACACTGGCTTTCAGGCTTCTGGCCAGTTGTTCGAGGCTGCTTGCGGAACGGGATACTTCCCTGGCCGGGGCGCCATTGTCTTCAATCCTCTGTGTGGCATCAATCATGGTGGCGATTTCCTGAGTGGAAACCGTCGTCCGTTCAGCAGAATTGTAGCGGTCCGTGAATTCTTATCGTTCCTTTACAGGCGGCAAGGCTCTTCTTAGACCATCTTGATGTTCCGATGTCTAATATTCTTCTGGTCGACACACTGATACGGAGGAATGTAATGGACATCGTCTATCTAGCCGCTCTCGCTGCCCTGTTCGGCGTCGCTGTGGCTCTGGTCAAGGGCTTCGCGCGACTTGCGGGGAGAAGCGCATGAACCTGCTGACGCTGTTGGCCGGGCTTGCCGCTGCTGGCCTGTTGATCTACCTGATTGCGGCGCTGCTGTTTTCGGAGGATTTTTCATGAGCAACCATGCCTGGTTGTTGCTCGGTCTGTATCTGGGCATTCTGCTGCTTCTGGTCAGACCGCTGGGAATTTACATCGCCAGGGTAATGATGATGGAAAATCGCGTGACCTTGGTCACCCGATTCGAAGACACGCTATTCCGGATGTGTGGCATCGAGCGTAAAGAAGACATGGGCTGGCTGAAATACTCTTTCGCCGTGTTGCTGTTCAACGCGCTCGGCCTGCTGACCGTCTATGCCCTGCAGCGCCTGCAGGTCTGGCTACCGTTGAATCCGCAGGCCATGGCCAATGTCAGCCCGGATTCCGCGTTCAACACGGCGGTCAGTTTCGTCACCAATACCAACTGGCAGGGGTACGGTGGTGAATCGACAATGGGCTACCTGACGCAGATGCTGGGCCTGACGGTGCAGAACTTCCTTTCAGCGGCCACCGGCATTGTCGTCGTCATTGCCCTGATTCGCGGTTTTGTGCGGCATGTTTCGGCGGGCATCGGTAATGCGTGGGTGGACCTGTTGCGCGTTACCCTCTGGATTCTTCTGCCGCTGTCGTCGCTTTTCGCGCTGTTTCTGGCGAGCCAGGGCGTAATCCAGAATTTTGCTGCCTACCAGGATGTGAGCACGCTGGAAGTCACGAAATACGACAATCCGAAGCTCGACGCCGCTGCTCAGCCGCTCAGGGATGAAAAGGGCAACGCCATAACCGAGCCGGCGACGACATCGACCCAGACCTTGCCGATGGGTCCGGTTGCCTCGCAGGAGGCGATCAAAATGATTGGCACCAACGGCGGCGGTTTCTTCAATGCCAACTCGGCGCATCCCTTTGAGAATCCGACGCCATTGGTCAACTTCCTGCAAATGCTGTCGATTTTCCTGATTCCCGGAGCGCTGTGCATTGCCTTCGGTTGCATCGTTGGCGACGAACGCCAGGGCTGGACGGTGCTGGCCGCGATGACGGTACTCTTCGTCACCTTTGCCATCGCAGCGATCTGTTTCGAGCAACAGGGCAACCCGCTGCTGGCGAAGGTCGCCACCGGCGATACCCTCGTAAGCACCACGGCATTGGCCGACGGCAACATGGAAGGCAAGGAGACACGCTTTGGCATCGCCGACTCCGCTTTGTTTGCCACCATCACCACCGCTGCCTCGTGCGGCGCCGTGAATTCGATGCACGACTCCTTTACGCCCTTGGGAGGTCTGGTGCCACTGGTCAATATGCAACTCGGTGAAGTGGTGTTCGGCGGCGTCGGTTCCGGCCTCTACGGCATGCTGGTCTTCGCCGTTCTGGCGGTATTCATCGCTGGCCTGATGATTGGACGTACACCGGAATACCTGGGCAAAAAGATCGAGTCGCACGAGATGAAGATGACCTCGATCGCCATCCTCGTCACCCCCCTGCTGGTTCTCGTCGGCACCGCCATTGCGGTGATGACCGAAGCCGGTCGTGCCGGCATCGCCAATCCGGGCGCGCATGGCTTTTCCGAAATCCTCTATGCCCTATCGTCGGCAGCCAACAATAACGGCAGCGCCTTCGCCGGGCTGTCCGCCAATACGCCCTTCTACAACGTCCTGCTGGCCGTGGCGATGTGGTTTGGCCGCTTTGGCGTGATCCTGCCGGTGTTGGCCATGGCCGGGTCGCTGGCGGCCAAGAAGCGGGTTGCCGCCACTGCCGGCACGCTGCCGACGCACGGCCCGCTGTTCGTCACGCTGTTGATTGGCTCCGTGTTGCTGGTCGGACTGCTCAACTATGTACCCGCGCTGGCGCTCGGTCCGCTGGTCGAACACCTGGTGTTGTGGCCTGCCCGTTGATTGACTGGAGAATTCGATGACTCGCAAGACCTTTTCCCTGTTCGACCCGGCGCTGCTCAAGCCGGCCATCGCCGACTCGTTCCGCAAGCTGAACCCGCGCGTGCAATGGCGCAATCCAGTGATGTTCGTGGTCTATATCGGCTCGATCCTGACGACCCTGGCATCGATTCCGGCCTTGCGCGGCCCGAGTCAGGAAGCGACTTCGTTCATTCTCGCGGTCTCGGTCTGGCTATGGTTTACGGTACTCTTCGCCAATTTCGCGGAGGCTCTTGCCGAAGGCCGCAGCAAGGCGCAGGCCGCATCGCTGCGCGGCCTCAAGAAGGAGACCTGGGCAAAGCGGCTGCATTCCCCGCACGCGGAGTCCGAATGGTACACCGTGCCTGCGGACGATCTGCGCATCGGCAACGTCGTCCTGATCACTGCCGGCGAAACCGTTCCTGCCGACGGCGAGGTCATCGAAGGGGTGGCCTCGGTGGACGAATCGGCGATTACCGGCGAATCGGCACCGGTGATCCGCGAATCCGGCGGCGACTTTTCGGCGGTCACCGGCGGCACGCGCGTACTCTCCGACTGGCTGGTGGTGCGCGTCACCGTCAATCCCGGTGAGACCTTCGTCGACCGCATGATCGCCATGGTCGAAACCGCCAAACGGCAGAAGACGCCGAACGAGATCGCACTGACCATCCTGCTGGCGGCATTGACCATCGTCTTCCTGGGCGTCACCGCGACCCTGCTGCCGTTCTCCCAGTTCAGCGTGACGGTGGCCGGATCGGGCTCGCCGGTCAGCATCACCGTCCTCATCGCGCTGCTGGTGTGCCTGATTCCGACGACCATCGCCGGCCTGCTTTCCGCCGTCGGCGTTGCCGGCATGAGCCGCATGATGCAAGCCAACGTCATCGCCACCTCGGGCCGCGCCGTCGAAGCCGCTGGCGACGTCGACGTGCTGCTGCTCGACAAGACCGGCACGATCACGCTCGGCAATCGCCAGGCCGCGGCCTTCCTGCCCGCCGACGGTGTCAACGAGGCAGAACTCGGCGACGCCGCGCAACTGGCGTCGCTCGCCGACGAAACGCCGGAGGGTCGCAGCATCGTCGTCCTCGCCAAGCAGCGCTTCAACCTGCGCGAGCGCGACGTGCACGCGCTTGAAGCACAGTTCGTGCATTTCTCGGCGCAGACGCGGATGAGCGGCGTCGATGTGCCTGGCCGGCAAATTCGCAAGGGGGCGACCGACGCCATCCGCCAGCATGTCGAGGCCATCGGTGGCGCCATGCCGGTGTCGGTGCTGACGGCGGTCGAGGCGGCGGCGCGGCGTGGCAGCACGCCGCTGGTCGTGGCCGACGGCACGCGCGTGCTCGGCGTCGTCGAGTTGAAGGACATCGTCAAGGGCGGCATCAAGGAGCGTTTCGCCGAACTCCGCCAGATGGGGATCAAGACGGTGATGATCACCGGCGACAACCGCCTGACCGCCGCGGCGATTGCCGCCGAGGCAGGCGTCGATGACTTTCTCGCCGAGGCGACGCCGGAAGCCAAGCTGGCGCTGATCCGCCAGTACCAGGGCGAGGGCCGCCTGGTCGCGATGACCGGCGACGGTACCAACGATGCGCCGGCGCTGGCGCAAGCGGACGTCGCCGTGGCCATGAACTCCGGCACCCAGGCCGCCAAGGAAGCCGGCAACATGGTTGACCTCGACTCCAATCCGACCAAACTGATCGAAGTCGTCGAGACCGGCAAACAGATGCTGATGACGCGTGGCGCCCTGACCACCTTCAGCGTTGCCAACGACGTCGCCAAGTATTTCGCCATCGTTCCAGCCGCCTTCGTCACTACCTACCCGGCGCTCTCGGCGCTCAACGTGATGGGACTGGCGAGCCCAGCCTCGGCGATTCTCTCGGCGGTCATCTTCAACGCCCTGATCATCATCGCGCTGATTCCGCTGGCCCTCAAAGGCATCCGCTATCACGCCGTCGGCGCCGCCAGCTTGCTGCGTCGCAACCTGGCGATCTACGGACTCGGTGGTCTCGTCGCCCCCTTTATCGGTATCAAGCTGATCGACATGGCGCTGGCCGCCGCCGGTCTGGCCTGAGGAGGTATCCATGAAAATGCTGCTGCGTCCCGCCATTTCGCTGTTCGTCTTGCTGTCGCTCATTACCGGTGTTCTGTATCCGCTCCTGGTCACCGGCGTGGCCCGGATCGCCTTTCCTGCCGCCGCCGGAGGCAGCCTGATCATCAAGGACGGCAAACCGATCGGCTCTGCACTGATCGGCCAGAACTTCAGCGATCCGAAGTACTTCTGGGGCCGCCCATCGGCGACGGCACCCCAACCCTATAACGCTGCCGCATCCTCGGGCTCGAACCAGGGACCCTTGAACCCAGCCCTCGCCGATGCCGTCAAGAGTCGGGTCGAGGCGCTGCACGCCGCCGACCCTGGCAACCAGCGACCCATACCGATCGACCTGCTCACGGCTTCGGCCAGCGGTCTCGACCCGCACATCAGCCCGGCCGCTGCCGACTACCAGGCGGAGCGCGTCGCCCGCGCCCGCCATCTCGAGATGAAGGCCGTGCGGCAACTGCTTGCCGAGAATACTGAAGGCCGCGACCTCGGCGTCTTCGGTGAACCGCGGGTGCATGTCCTCAGGCTCAACCTCGCCCTCGACGCGCTGCCGCAGTGAACACCGGCGGCCTCGCAGGCGGGCGTGTCGGCATCGGAAAGGATGAACTTCAAGGTGATGCCTGAACTGGAGTGGGAATACGGCTACCCGCTGGCGTTGGCCATGATCGCTGGTGCCATGGGGTTTCTCTTCTTCCGCTTTAGGCGCCTGGGCTGGCTATGACTGAACGTCCCGACCCCGATCAACTCCTGGCACGCGTCCAGGAGGAAGAGGCTAAAGCCGCACGCGGCAAACTGAAGATTTTCTTCGGCGCATCGGCCGGCGTTGGCAAGACCTACGCGATGCTCCTCGCCGCCCACCAGCAGAAAGAGCTGGGAACGGACGTGCTCATCGGCGTCGTCGAAACGCATGGCCGCAAGGAAACCGAGGCCTTGATCGCCGGTCTCGAACGGCTACCCCAGCTTGAAATTCCCTACCGCGGCAAGGTGCTCAGGGAGTTCGATCTTGACGGCGCACTCGCGCGCCGTCCAGCGCTGATCCTGATGGACGAACTGGCCCATGCCAACGTCGCCGGCTCGCGCCATCCCAAACGCTGGCAGGACGTGCATGAACTGCTCGCTGCCGGCATCGACGTCTACAGCACGGTCAATGTGCAGCATCTGGAAACCCTCAATGATGTGGTCAGCGGCATCGCCGGCATTCGTGTCTGGGAAACCGTACCCGACCGTGTCTTCGACGACGCCGACGAAGTGGTGCTGGTCGACCTGCCGCCCGACGAATTGCTGCAGCGCTTGAAAGAGGGCAAGGTCTATCTGCCGCAGCAGGCGGAACGTGCGATCCGCAACTTCTTCCGCAAGGGCAACCTGATCGCCCTGCGCGAGCTGGCGCTGCGCCGCACGGCCGACCGCGTGGACGACGAGATGCTGGCCTACCGCCGCGAAACCTCGGTGAGCAAGGTATGGCAAACGCGCGACGCGCTGCTGGTGTGCATCGGACCGGGAAGGGGTGGCGAGCGCCTGGTGCGCACCGGTGCGCGCCTGGCCGGGCGGCTTGAAGCTCCATGGCATGCCATTCACGTCGACACGCACACCGCGGGGCCGGAGCCGGAAGTGCAACGCCAGCGCATCGTCCGCGCGCTCGAACTGGCTGCTTCCCTCGGTGCCGAAACCGCGACACTTTCGGCCAACGAGGCGGTCGCCGCGATCGTCGACTATGCTCGCACTCAGAATCTGTCGCGGGTGCTGGTCGGGCGCGACCACTCGCGCCCCTGGCAACCCTGGTACCGTTCGATCGCCGACCGTATCGGCCACGCCGCGCCCGACCTCGACGTGGTTCAGGCGGCACGCAGCGAGGACAAGCGCGCCGCCGTGCCGGCGCCGACGGCTCCACCGACAGCTGGCGAGTGGCTGGCCTATCTCAAGGCAGCGGCGATCTGTGGCGCGCTAACGGCTCTGGCGGCGCCGCTGGCCGGCGCGATCGAACTCACCAACATCGCCATGTTGTTCCTGCTCGCAGTATTCTTCGTGGCCATGCGTCTTGGCCGTGGCCCTGCGGTGGCCAGCTCCTTTCTGGCAGTTGCGGCCTTCGACTTCTTCTTCGTGCCACCGCGTTTTTCCTTCGCCGTCAGCGATGCACAATATCTGATGACCTTCGCCGTGATGCTCATTGTGGCCTTGATCACAGGCCAGCTCACCGCGCGTTACAAGCAGCACGCCGATGTGGCAACGCAGCGCGAGGCGCGCGCCCGCGGGCTTTACGAAATGGCACGTGATCTGTCGGCAGCCTTGCTGCCGATGCAGATCGCCGAGGCTTGCGATCGCTTTCTGGCGGTCGAATTCAATGCCCAGGCTGCGCTGCTCCTGACCGACGCCCAAGACCGCTTGCGAGCGGAAGTCGTCAATGCCAGACCGGGTACCGCCGATACGCTGATCGTCGACGAGGGCGTCGCCCGCTGGGCCTTCGATCACGGCGAAGCGGCAGGACTGTCTACCGACACCCTGCCGGGCAGCCCGCTGCTCTATTTGCCGCTCAAGGCGCCGATGCGCACGCGTGGCGTTCTCGCCATCGCGCCGCGCGACCCGCTACGCGTCCAGGGTCCGGAGACGCGCCGCCAGCTCGAGACCTTTGCCAGTCTGGTGGCGATCGCCGTCGAGCGCATGCACTATGTCGAGGTGGCGCAGGCGACGCTGCTGCAGATGGAATCCGAGAGCCTTCGCAACTCGCTTCTGGCCGCCATCTCGCACGATCTGCGAACACCGCTGAGCGTACTCGTCGGCCTGGCTGAATCGCTCAGGCTGACGCAGCCGAGCGACGCTCAGGCTTTGATCGTCGAAACCCTCAAGGAGGAAGCGCTACGCATGAGCACCAAGGTCAACAAGTTGCTCGTTATGGCTCGTCTGCAGGCCGGCAGGGTTCAGCTCAACCGCCAGTGGCAGCCGCTCGAGGAAGTGGTCGGCAGCGCGCTCAAGGCCATGGAAATGTCGCTGACTGCACATTCGGTTCGTACGGCGCTACCCGATGAGCTGCCACTGATCGAGATTGATGCGGTACTGATTGAGCGGGTGCTCTGCAATCTTCTCGAAAATGCCGTCAAGTACACACCGGCCGGCACCGTAATCAGCATCGGTGCCATGCTGCGCGAGTACGAGATCGAAGTCTGGGTCGACGACTGCGGTCCGGGTTTGCCGAAAGGACGCGAAGAGAGTATTTTCCAGAAGTTTGAACGCGGTGCGCGGGAAAGCACGACGCCGGGGGTAGGGCTGGGTCTGGCCATCTGCCGCGCCATCGTCGAAGCGCACGGAGGCAGGATTCATGCCGAGAACCGCGCCAATGGCGGGGCACGTTTCCTCTTTTCTCTGCCTCGCGGTGTACCGCCGACGGTCTGCGAAGATGACTTGCTGGCGGCAGAGGACATCACTCCATGAACAACCCGATCGCCGGCATTGTCGTCGTCGAGGATGAAGCCAATATCCGCCGTTTCATCAAACTTGCGCTCGAAAGCGAAGGCTATCAGGTCTTCGAAGCCGACAGTGTGCAGCGTGCCCTGATCGAGACCGGCACCCGCCGCCCCGACTTGGTAGTGCTCGACCTCGGTCTTCCTGACGGTAACGGGATCGATTTCATTCACGAACTGAGAAGCTGGTCGGAGATGCCGGTGATCGTGCTTTCGGCGCGCAACGCCGAGACCGACAAGGTCGCTGCACTCGATGCCGGTGCCGATGACTACCTGACCAAGCCCTTCGGCACCGCCGAGTTGCTCGCCAGGGTACGTGCGCAATTGCGCCGTCGCAGCCGTGATGATCGCGGTGTGGCCATCATTGAATTCGGTGCGATGCGTGTCGACCTGACGCGGCGAAGCGTCGAACGCAACGGCACCGTGATTCACCTGACGCCGATCGAATACCGATTGCTCTGCTATCTGATCGCTAACCCCGACTGCGTGCTGACGCATCGGCAATTGCTGAAAAACGTCTGGGGTCCGGCGCATGTCGAAGACAGCCACTACGTGCGCGTTTATATGGGCTATCTGCGCAAGAAGATCGAAGACAATCCGTCGCGACCGCAGCACATTCTGACCGAAGCGGGTGTGGGCTACCGTTTTGTCGGTTCGCGAGCGGGCGATCAGTGAACACGCCTCTGCTCGGTACACCGAATCGATGTCCGGTCACAAACGGTCATGACTTTGCAAGACACCCCCGATGATGAAAGTCATGACCGTTTCCCCTCTCCCCCAACCCCTCCCACGGCCCGCGCTGCATCGCGGGCCGGCTGCGGCGGCGCGGAGCAGTGCTCCGCGAAACCCCGCCTTCGCCCCCGCGAGGGGGGAGGGGAGATTCGAGAGTCGCTCGCGACTTCCATAGTAATGCTTACAAATATAGAGCATTAGTCCCCGGGCCAGGCGATCGCCTGCTCTTTTAGATAGCTGTGGTCGATGAAGCCGCGTTCATAGCTCGGCCCGATAGCTTCCCTCGCCACTCGCGGGGGAGCGGGCAGAAAAAAATTTTGTGTCTGTTAGTTGCAAAATGCAACAAAGTGGTCTACAGTGTGTTCATGCGCCGGCTGGTCGGCGTTGCCGAAGAAGGAGAGTGAGTATGACCTGGCAGAAGATTCATCCCCCCGTCGTTCGCAGCCTGCTGGAAAACGACCTGTACAAGTTCACGATGTGGCAGGCGCTGCTGCATAGCCACCCGGGAGCGCAGGCCGAATACGCCTTCTTCTGCCGGAACCGGCCCGTCTATCCGCTGGCAGAGCTTAAGGCCGACGTCGATGCCGAACTCGACCAGTTGTGCACCCTGACCTTCGGCGACGATGAACTCGCGTATCTGCGCAGCCTGCGCTTCATCAAGAGCGACTTCGTCGACTTCCTCTCGGTGTTTCGCTTCCAGCGCCGCTTCATCAGCACGCGCGCCGACGGCGAGCATCTGCGGGTCGTCGCCAGCGGCCCCCTGGTGCATGTCATGGCCTTCGAGATTTTTGTGCTCTACATCGTCAATGAGCTCTATTTCCGCCGGCTGTCGACCGAGGCTTCGATCCTTGCCGTGGCGCGCGAACGACTGCAGGCGAAGGTCGAATTCCTCAAGTCGGAGCGCCCGGCGCTGCTGTCGGCGAACGAGCCTTTCATCTTCTTCGACTTCGGCCTGCGCCGGCGCTATTCCGCTGCCTGGCACGAGGAAGTCGTGCGCACGCTGGCCAGAGAGGTGCCGGAGCATTTCCGCGGCACGTCCAACGTCTACTTTGCGAAGAAGCTGGGGCTGACGCCGATCGGCACGATGGCGCACGAGTACCTGCAGGCTTACCAGGCGTTCGGCTTCCGCCTGCGCGATTTTCAGAAAGCGGCACTCGAGGCCTGGGTGCAGGAGTACCGCGGCGATCTCGGCATCGCGCTGACCGACGTGGTCGGCATGGATGCCTTTCTCGCCGATTTCGACCTGTACTTTGCCAAGCTGTTCGACGGCCTGCGCCACGATTCGGGCGATCCCGTCGAATGGGCGGAGAAGGCGCTGCGCCACTATGCGCAACTGCACATCGACCCGATGAGCAAGCGCCTGGTCTTCTCCGACGGCCTCAACCTGCCGCGCGCGGTCGATCTGTACCGGCGTTTGCGCGGACGTGTGCAGACCTCCTACGGCATCGGTACCGACCTTTCGAACGATACGCCGCACCAGGCGCTGAATGTGGTCATGAAAATCATGGCGTGCAACGGGCAGCCGGTCGCCAAGCTCTCCGATTCTGCGGGCAAGACGTTGTGCGAGGACCGCACCTTCCTTGCCTACCTGCGCCAGGTCTTCAATCATCCGCTGGAAACGCCATGAGCCACTTTCGCATCACCCTCGCGCAGTTGAATCCGACGATCGGCGACATCGACGGCAACATCGGCCTGATGTGTCGAGCAGCCGCTCAGGCGCATGCCGAGCAGGCGCAGATGGTGGTTTTCCCCGAACTGTCGCTGACCGCTTACTCGCCCGGTGACCTGCTCGATGAACCCGAATTCATCGAGCGCGCGGCGGCGGGCCTGAACACGCTGCTTGCAGCCAGCCATGCGACACCGGGCCTGTATTGGGTGGTCGGCGCGCCGACGCGGCGCAGCGGCCCCGGCAAGCCGCTCGAAAACAGTCTGCTCGTGATTTGTGATGGCGCCGTCGTTGTCCGCTACGCGAAGCAGTTGCTGCCGACCTACAACATCTTTGACGAGCGCCGCCATTTCGAGCCGGGGCCGGATGTCGCCCGGATCCTGCGCGTTGGCGGCACGCAGGTCGGCTTCCTGATCTGTGAAGACGGCTGGAATGACGCCGGCAGCGACTATGCGGTCAACCCGTTTAGCCGCCTCGCCGATGCCCGTCCCGATCTGCTGGTGACGATCAACGCCAGTCCGTCGAACATCGGCAAGCGCGAACAGCGCCATCGTCTCTTTGCGGCGGCCAGCCAGCGCCACCAGATCCCGCTGGTCTATGTGAACCAGATCGGCGGGCACGACCAACTGGTCTTCGACGGCGCCTCGTTCGCAGTTTCTCCAACGGCTGGTGTGGTTTTCGAGGCGCCGCGCTTTGCCGAAGCGGTGAGCACGCTGCTGTGGGACGGCACGCTTTTTCTGTCGGCTACCGGGGAAGCGCTGCCGCCGATCGTCGCCGGTGGTTTGCCGGTGATGGAGTTCTACCGCCGGCAGATCGTTCTCGGCTTGCGCGACTACGCTCGCCGCTGCGGCTTCAGCCGCGCGGTCGTCGGTTCCTCGGGCGGGATCGACAGCGCGCTGACGCTGGCGCTCGCGGTCGAGGCACTCGGCGCGGACCATGTCGTCGCCATCACCATGCCCTCGTCTTTCTCGACGCCAGGCAGCGTCTGCGACTCCGAAGTGCTCTGCCGCAGGCTCGGAATCCGCCTGATCGAGCATCCGATCCGCGACCTCGTCAGCCAGTTCGCAGCGGATTTTGCCTCAGCCTGCAACGGCCCCTTGCGCGGCCTGGCGCTCGAGAATCTGCAGGCGCGGGTGCGCGGCACCATCCTGATGGAGTATTCCAACAGTTATGGCCACCTGCTGCTCACCACCGGCAACAAGAGTGAAATCTCGGTCGGCTATTGCACGCTGTACGGCGACACCAACGGCGGTCTGGGTTTGATCGGCGACCTCTACAAGACCGAAGTCTTTGCCTTGAGCCGGCACCTCAACGAATGCGCCGGTGGCGAAGTGATCCCGCAGGCGATCCTCGACAAGGAGCCTTCGGCCGAACTCGCGCCCGGTCAGCGGGACACCGACAGCCTGCCGCCGTATCCGCTCCTGGATACGATCCTCAAGGTGCTGATCGAGGGTGAGCGCCTCGGTGCCGGCGAGCGCGCGGAAGTCGAGTCCGCCTATGCGCAACTGCTGGCCGACGCCGAGGGCAGGGCGCTGCTGACGAGAATTCGGCGCATGATCGCGCGCAACGAATACAAGCGACGCCAGGCCCCGCCGATTCTGCGCCTGCGCGGGCGCGCTTTCGGCAGCGGCCGGCAGATGCCGATTGCCGCTTGCTATGACTGAACAGGAGCCCATTAAATGACCCCCGACCGATTCGACATCGCCGTACTGATTGGCCGTTTCCAGCCCTTCCACAATGCGCATGCGGCCTTGCTCGCCAGAACACTGCAAAGCGCCGGGCAGGTGATCGTCCTGCTCGGGTCGGCGCACGCCGCGCGCAATGCGAAGAACCCGTTTACCTGGGAGGAGCGCGCCGCCATGATCGGCAGCACGCTCGACGACGCGACGCGCGAGCGTGTCCGTTTTCTGCCGATTCGCGACTACTACGACGATCGGCGCTGGAGCGAGGCGGTCGTCGCCGCGGTGCAGGAGCACAGTGCGCCGGGCGCGCGGATTGCCCTCGTCGGCTACCTCAAGGATGCCTCCAGCCAATACCTGCAACGTTTTCCGCGCTGGCAGTTCGTCGCCGCGCCGCAATTTGACGAGATCGATGCGACCAGCATCCGCCAGATCTACTTCGAGAGCGAAGACTGGCCGGCGACGCAGGCACTGCTCGGCGGGCTGCTACCGGCGACGATCGTTCATTATCTGAAGGGCTGGACCCGTCTGCCGCATTACCGCCAACTGCGCGGTGAGCATCTGGCCCTCGAGGAGAACCGGCGGATCTGGGGAAACGGTCCTTTCGTGACCGTGGACGCGGTCGTCATCGCGTCCGCGCACGTCCTCCTCATCGAACGTGGGCATCCGCCGGGAAAGGGCTTGTGGGCGGTACCGGGCGGTTTCCTCGAGGCGCGTGAGCGCGTCCTGCAGGGCGCGATTCGCGAGTTGCGCGAAGAAACCGGCCTCGGCCTGCTCGATTCCACCCTTGAAGTGGCCCTGCAAAGCGTCGCCGTTTTCGATCATCCCGACCGCAGTCTGCGCGGGCGAACGATCACGCATGCGCACTGCTTCGATCTCGGCGACTGCCGCTTGCCCGATGTCTGCGGCGCCGACGATGCGGCGCAAGCCAGGTGGACTCCGATTGCAGAACTCCAGGCCATGGAAAGTCGCTTTTTTGAAGATCACTTCAACCTGCTCGACCACTTCCTGTCCCTGCATCCCTGAGCCTGGCGCGATGTCATTCACCGCACTCACCTGTCCGCAATGCGGCGCGGCGCTGCCCAGGCAGGCGAGCTGGCGCATGGTGATCTGTCCCTATTGCAGCGCGACGGTCACCCGCAACAAGTCGCTGGTGCAGGCGGCGCCCTTGCGCGAAGCGGCGGCGCGAGTTCGTGCGCAGGCCCTGGCCGGCTACCCATCGACCTTGCCGGTGCTGCGCTGGCAGGGGCAACGCTACCAACTGCTCAAGCGGGTGGGCATCGGCGAACACGCCGAAGTCCATCTCGCCGAACGCATGGGTCTCTTTCCGGAACGGGTGATCGTCAAACTGGCGCACGCCGGTACGAAACCCGGCGTGCTTGCAGCCGAGGCCGAGATCCTGCGCGCCCTGCAGGCGAGTACGCTGGCAGAGGCGGCGTACCTCTCGCAAAGGGTTCCGCAAGCGATTGCCAGCGGTGTCGGCGAAACGGCCGGCGGGAACGAGCGGGAAGGGCTGCTGCTTCGCCATCCTTCCGGATACTGGGGCAGTCTGGCGCAGGCCCTGCGTTACGCAGCAACCGGAATCGATCCGCGGCACGCTGTCTGGATCTGGAGGCGAGTCCTCGAAGTGCTGGCATTTGCGCACGACAGCGGCTGGACGCACGGCGACCTGCGACCCGAGCACTGGCTCGTACACCCGCGCGATCACGGCGTGCTCCTCGTCGGCTGGTCGCACGCCATGCCTGGCGCGGATGGCGCAGCGATCGCCCGCGATCTGCGGCAATCGGCGTGGACCCTGCGTGCGCTCTTGTGCGGAGGCGACGCGCTGCCCACCTGCGGGCGCAGTACGCCTTCTCCCCTGGTGGCTTTGCTGCAACGCAGCAGCGAAGACGCCGCCTGGTGTGCCGAGGTCGGCGCGCGTGGGCTCGACCAGGCGCTGGTCGCGGCCGCTCGCGCCGCCTTCGGGCCACCGAAATTCATCCCTTTCAACCCCACTTCGGCGACTTGCCGCTAGGAGAAAATCATGGGCTACGGTAGTTATTCACACAGCGCGCATGCGGCGCTGACCACGGATCGGGCGGCGCTGTCACGCGCCGAAGTCTTCAAACAACGGGGCTGTCACGCCTTGATGGACCCCAGGGGCCTGACGGTTCGCGAAGCGCGCGACAGCGCCGAACATCCGAACTCGCTCGGCATCGTCTTTGCGCTCGATGTCACCGGCTCGATGGGAAATATTCCCGAATTCCTCGCGCGCCACGATCTGCCGACTTTCATGAAGTTGCTGACCGATTGCCGGGTTCCCGACCCGCAGGTGATGTTCATGGCGATTGGCGATGCCACCTCGGATGGCGCGCCGCTGCAGGTCGGGCAGTTCGAAACCACTGCGGAACTGATCGACCAGTGGCTCACCTGGAGTTACCTCGAAGGAGGAGGCGGTGGCTCGAATAGCGAGAGTTACGAGCTGGCTTTCTACGTACTCGCGCAACACACCGACCTCGACTGCTGGGTGAAGCGCAGGAAGCGTGGCTATCTGTTCATGACCGGCGATGAGCACCCCTATCCGGCCGTTTCTCGTCATCAGATCGAAGCCCTGATCGGCGAGAGGCTCGACGAAGACATCGCGCTCGAGGAGGTCGTCGCCGCTGCCGCCGAAACCTGGCATCTCTTCTTCCTGATTCCGGATCGGCAACGCCGTCAAGGCTGTGAAGCACGCTGGCGCGAGGTGCTCGGCGATCAGGTGATCTGCATGGAATCTCATGTGGATACCTGCGCGATCGCGGCAGCGATTGTCGGTCTGACCGAGGGCGCCCTCAGCGGCGTCGACGCGGTCGCCGATGTCCTGCACGCCAACGGCACCCCGCGTGATCGCATTGCCGCCACCGTCCGTGCGCTGCAGCCTTATGCTGATCTGCTCGACCCGGACGCGCCAAAGCGTATACACACGCATCCGGCTTCGACCGCGATCGGCAAACCCGACTGGTGGAAGCGCCTGTTTTCCTGACGGTCATGGCGGTTGCAGGTATCCCCGATCATGACAGTCATGACCGTTTCCCTCTCCCCCCGACCCCTCCCCCGCGAGGGGGGAGGGGAGATTCGTGAGTCGCTGATGCGACTTTCACACTAAGGGGGAGGGCCTGTGCGCATGCCCCGCCTGGTCTCCCTGCTCGGTCTGGGTTTCGGCGATTGTGGCAAGGGCGTGTTTACCGACGCCCTCTGCCGGCGCTGGCAGGTACACACGGTCGTCCGTTTCAACGGCGGCGCGCAGGCCGGACACAACGTCGTCCTGCCCGACGGCCGGCAGCATACCTTCTCGCAATTCGCTGCCGGGACGCTGGTGCCGGGAGTGGCGACCGTTCTCGCCTATCCGGTGGTCGTCCATCCCGGCGCGCTTCTGGTCGAGCATTCCCGGCTGCAGTCGATGGGCGTCGATGATGGCCTGGCGCGCCTGTTCATCGATCGGCGCTGTCGGGTCAATACGCCGTTTCATCAGGCCGCCGGTCGTCTGCGCGAGCTGGCGCGTGGCGCCGCGGCACATGGAAGCTGCGGGGTCGGGGTCGGCGAAACCGTACACCATGCGCTCGCTCACCCCGAGCACACGCTGCATTACGGCGACCTGGCGCGACCCGCGCTGGCGATGCAGAAACTGCAGGCCATTCGCCGCGATCTCCTGCCCGTGTTCGCCGCCCTGGGCAAGGCTGTCGCAAATGCTGCAGCAATCGCGGCCGAGCATCGTTTGCTCGCCGACGCGCAGCTTGCCGAAGCCTGGCTGGAAAACATCCAGAACCTGTTGCGGTACGTTCCCCCATCGTCAGCAGAAAGAATCGCCGCGCGCCTGACGCGCCCCGGGACGGTCTTGTTCGAGGGGGCACAGGGCGTTCTCCTCGATGAATGGCGGGGATTCCATCCGCACACCACCTGGAGCAGCATCCACCCGCGCGCCGTCGAAGCGGTAGCGGCAGACTACGGCTGCCCTGCCCGGGTCGAGCACCTCGGGGTCCTGCGCGCCTATCTCACGCGGCACGGAGCGGGTCCCTTCCCGACGGCCGACGCCGGACTGGACGTTCTCCCGGAGCCGCATAACAGCGACCAGGGCTGGCAGGGCCGCTTCCGGCGTGGCCACCCGGACGGTGTGCTCCTGCGCTACGCACTGGCGGCCACCGGGCGTCTCGACGGCCTGCTGGTCAGTCACCTCGATGCCTTCGGGCATGTTCCCGGGCTGCGCTGGTGCGAGGCCTACGAGACGACCGTGCCCGGAGAAGAGTGCCAGGCTGCCGGCTGGCTGGCGCCGTCCGGGCGCGTGACGAGCCTGCCGTGCAGCGCCAGAGAAGACCTGGCACACCAGGCAGCGCTGACGGACCTGCTCTTCCGGGTACGTCCGGTCTATCAGGCGCGCACGCTGACTGCAGCGGCGTCGCTGCTCGAGCGGCTGGAGCAGGCCGCTGCCTGCCCGATCTGGTTTGCCTCCTGCGGGCCGAGCCACGAGGCTGTCCAGCTTCGTTCGCAACCGAGATGGAGGTGAAGGGGCGGATTACCGAAGTTGCGGAATCTTGCCAAACCCTGCGGACTACAGCGAAAAGAGGGGATTGAAACGCCGGAATCGGGTGCTCATCCACCCGGTAATCATCGCGTTACTCGCTTTTCAGTCCGACAGTCGCGGGCGGCACATCGCCGACGGTGATTTCCAGCGAGTTGCCTCGCAGGACCACGCTGTCGATCATTGCACGAACCTCCAGCTTACCTGCGGCAGGTACCGGGAAACCGGCAAATCCGACGACGAACTGCATGGCGTAGCCGTCGTCCAGTCCTACACGGGGTTGCTTGATAACCGATTGTAAAAACTCAGGCGGCGGCTCGATCGCTTGCAAGACCTCGCCATCACGATGCACCTCAAGTTTTACAGAGGAAGGTGCCTTTTCAGATGGCATGCGCAAGTTGGCAATGATCGCCAATTTAGGGAGATGGGTTGGCACCGAGGGAACCCGCAACCCACCTTGAAAAGCTCCAATGATCGACATCTGCCCGGTAATTTCCTGGCGGACATCCTCGGCATAGAGGCAAAAGAGGTACGGGGAGTTAGACACGGTCAGCCTCCGCTTTATTAGTCGCCTCAACCGCAGCGATGACCTCTCTGATATCAACCCCGAGCACGGCGGCAAGTTTCTGGAGGGTAGACAGACTCGGGTCCCCTGGTTTTTTCTCGAGGCGCGCAATGTTGGGCTGCTTCATGTCCATCTTCCCAGCCAGCTCAGACTGCGACAGGCCGGCCGCCAGGCGCAAGGCGGAAAGTGGCCGGAATCCCGGATTAAGGTGGTCAGCAACTTTGGCAAGACGCTGTCGCCCTTTCACGATCGCCACAGCACGCAGGGGGTTGTTCCTGATGCGCGCAATGCGCTCGGTTGCAGAAACGCCTCTCTTCGGCGAGCTATCGCCGGCCACATGCCGATTCATCGCGATGAATACCGGCGTGATCTGCAATCCGAAGAGGCCGCTATGGGACCCGCCTAATGGCAGGAATGTTGAGCCTGTCGTACCGATCACAGAGACTTCGGTGTTCATCAGTTGTGGTGTCATAGCAAGTCGCCCTGGGTTGAACGGTCAAAACAAAATATTCGTCGGTATGCGCGTCATGCCCGATGAAAACACGGTAATCAATCAGATGTCCGTCTTCGTCATAAGGTTTCAGCGTGTAAATTCTTCGGCACGCTTGCCAACACTCTGCGAAGCACTTGATCTCGAAGGAGGGACTGAACATGTAGTGCCACTTGGGAACCTCGTCGCTGAGTGTGTCCAAGGAACGCCTACGAAATAACTTCCCGTTTTGACTGTGCGCTCGGGCATGCCACTTGCTTGCTTGGTTGTTCTGAAAACAGCAAAGGGAATGCAGCGTGGGCTATTACCGGGAAGACGTAGAGCGGCGAATGAAGGAATTCTATCGGCGACTATCGGAAAAGGATCGTCGCCGGTACGCGGCGGTGGAGTCTGACAAGTTGGGGCATGGGGGCCAGCAGTACATCGCGCAGTTGTTTGAGATCGATAGCAAGACGATCCGACAAGGACTGGCCGACCTGGACATAGCGGAAGAGGCGACGGGGGATAAGCTCCGAAAAAAGGCGGTGGGCGGAAGCGTAAGCTCGACCTGACGCCCGAATTATCGACGACGTTTCTGGAC
>NZ_SPMX01000077.1 GCF_012940005.1 Candidatus Accumulibacter contiguus
GTTGTACATGGCCTTCCAGCTTGGCTTTCACCCCGTGGAAGTAAGCCAAGTCAATGGCTGCATAGAGGCCATCATCGAACTGTTTTGCTTTGCCGTCGAGCATGTTGACCGACGGGAGGATCACGCGGCCAAATGGTCGATTCCTTACGGCAGCCGTATATGAAGGATGCAGCGTCAGCAATTCTTGTTCCAAATCCGGATTGATGCTGGGCACGTCGAGCCGCAACACCGCGGCGCTGGCGTTTAGCAGCCAGGCGCCATCCGCTCCAAGCGGCCGGCGATCCACACGCGTTTGGTCGAAGGCCGGTTTCTTGCCGTCAAGCTTGTCGTCTACGAGTGCTTCATCTTCTCCTGGTTCTGGCGTCTTGTAGTCAGTCCGCTCAATTCCATAAGTCTTCTCAGGTCCAGTTCCAGAATCAAGAAACATTTTAACTCCGACAAAAACCAAGACCACCAGGACAATTAACACTCTTAAAGAAGTTCGCATGATGTTCGACCGAATTTACGCTCGCGAAAGATTGGCCCCGATCGATCACTTAGAGCGTGTTAAAAAAACCTAACCTCTTGATTTATAATGATGGCTCAATCCAAGGTGCATTGCAGAATTTCACGTGACGAAAATTTGCAGCGCCGATCCAATGTCGGATTTGGGGTCGCTATGGAGAGATTTACATAGTGACCCGGAGCGGACAATCGAGGTGTTGGAAAGCGGACGCGCAACAAATATGTAACTCGCGTAGGATATGCCGACGAAGGAGGCATATCAATCGAGTCACGCGAACGATGCGCTTCGTACCTCAACGCATCCTACGCAGGCTAACCAATCCTAATCCAGAAAAACCGAGCATCATAAGAGCAAGCGTGGCAGGTTCTGGAATATTTGATAGACCACACGATCCCGGCGTTCCGGTATTCAAGCAGGCCGCTTGGGGCGCGGTTAACGGTTTGTCATAGAGACGGATATAGTCCACTACACCGGCAGACGCTTCACCGCCACCCGTGACAACATCATCAATGAAGAAATTTACAATACCGCCGGTTCCCGAAAAAATCGCCAGATTGGTGGTGTCCGTGAAGGCAATTTGCTGAGTACCACCCAGATAACCAATAACCTGCTGAGTAGCACTGTTTCGGGTCAGGATCAAGTTAACGTCTTGGTTGGCTATGAATGCTCCGTTTGGCCCGTTTTCAAAATTGCCACCGGAAAATCTGACGAATTGCAATGCACTGGAATAATCATACAAACCCTCATCAGTGCCCAGGTTCTTGAAATCCACTATCTTTCGCCAACTGTCCAAAACGGCGAAATTAAACTTCATCTCGATAGAATAAGTTCCGGGATCGGAGAAGGCCCCGCTCAGGCTCAACCCTTGGTTCGTACCGAAACTATAGTTCGTAGGGTTCAAACTGCCGCCCACAGATACCAGCCCCGGCCCTCCCAATTGATCGGCCAGACTATTGTTTAATTCATAATCGTGGACGAGGTTTGCTTGGGCAGTCATAACCGCTAATGTGAGGACCGCGCCCGCTATAAGTTTGTACCGCTTTTTCATAGTATTAGCTCCTATGTGATGGCGCTTCGCGCCGAGAGTCTGACGTTTAGCCTAACTCGGCACTCTGCATCGCGCTGGAAGTCGCTTCCCAGCAGGCTTTCCCTCATACGCCTGCTGCTTCTACGTGGTAATAAATTTCCGCAAAAAGCAGCACTTCATATGTAGAGCGATAGCATACACCCAGGTCGCTTCAATGACTGCTTTGTGCAAACTTCTCCAGTGTCCGTTCCTGGCCGATAGTACTCGTTGATGTCTGCGCCCGTAAAGCGGTCATTGCTGAAATTGCCGGCGTTGCTCTCAACAATCAGGCTCCGATCAACCACGAAGGAGTCTGACATGGAAGCAGCACACACACGGGAGCCCTGGAACAAAGGCAAGCTGGTCGGGCAGAAGCCGCCCCTTAAGCCGAAAGACATCTGGGCCATCCGAATTTATCTTCAAAATCTGCATCAGATTAGAGACTTGGCCATGTTCAATCTTGCCATCGATAGCAAGTTGCGTGGCTGCGATCTCGTCAATCTGCGAGTTCGCGACATCACGCACGGCAACCAGATCATGGCGCGAGCGATGATCGTGCAGCGGAAAACGCAACGGCCTGTACAGTTTGAATTGACCGAACCTACGAGGACCGCTATCGCAGCGTGGATCGATAAGGGGAACCTGAAACCCGAGCAGTACTTGTTCCCCAGCCGGCAAGCTTCGTCACCTCATGTCTCAACGCGGCAGTACGCTCGCATTGTGCATCAGTGGGTCGCGGCCATCGGCCTCGATTCGACGGTCTATGGCACTCATACGATGCGGCGGACCAAAGCGACATTGATCTACAAGCGAACCAAGAATCTGCGGGCCGTTCAGCTTCTGCTCGGCCACACGAAGCTGGAGAGTACTGTCCGCTATCTTGGAATTGAAGTCGATGATGCCTTGGAGATCTCGGAGCAAACGGAAATTTAGCCGTTTCTTTCGATGCTGGTCGCACGGCCAAACTCTCTGTTGCACACCGTGCGACCGCTTTCTGGCATGATGATCAACGTGTACTGTCGGCCAGCAGCAGCCGCTCAGATTGCCTCTCCACTGCTGACGTTCGAACCCATTGACATCGCTCTCCTCAGTCCATAATCTGTAGTGCAAATAGCGGATGCGCTCGCGCAACTGGTCGAGCACCCTTGTAGCTTTTGGGGAGGAAGGGAAGCCGTGCTGTGTTTCACGATTCATTTAGTACTGGATACAAAAACAGTACATACGTCGAAAAGCCGCGCTACAAGGCCCTTTGGGGGCACCCTGTGGCGCGGAGTTATACAGCACGCACCGGAGTTGGGGCGCAAAGCTGTCTCCCCATAACAAAGTTAGACCCCATGGCGAACCGATTTGGGCTCCAGCGGCATATTCCAGAAAATATTGCGCTGGAAGTGCGCCGAAGGTCGAAGTTTGGATGTGTTATGTGTCGTTGTGCGATCTATCAGTACGAGCACATCGATCCAGAATACGCAGACGCGGAGGCCCACGAGCCGGACAAGATTTGCCTGTTATGCGGCGGATGCCACGACAGAGTCACCCGCGGGCGACTTTCCAAAGAAACGGTGAAAGCGCGTTACCTTGAAGTGCAGAGATCGAATGAGATTCACAGGCCCTTCGAGGACTTGGACCTTTCTGCGCAGAACATCTGTGTGGAAATGGGGACCGCGGTCTTCGAATATGCACGTCATCTGTTGCGAATCAACGGACATGACCTATTGTCAATCACCCCACCGAAGAACGGTTCCGCATTTCCCACTTTGAATGGCGTCTTTTGCGATCACACTGGGCGGGAAATATTTCGCATCACTGATAATATCTGGGAAGGCCCAAATGATGCATGGGACATACGCGTTATCGGGACCGAAGTTACAGTAAAGTCCGAAGGCAATCGCATTGCACTCGCCTTTAGAATCACCCCGCCTGACAAGATCGCAATAGGTCATCTGAACATGTACTTGGATAATTGCCATATTGTTTGCGGCGACCAGGGGATTTGGGTCGGGCAGGTATACGAGACTGGCTACACCTACATTGGGATAGGCAAGCTCAGGTGCCAGGGCGCTGAAATCGGCGTAGACGTTGACTCTCGAGGTGTCGGACCACCGGCTGTACGTGGCGTCAACATGACTGGTGGTGAGGGCGTGGTTCTCGATGGAACAGGGATACGTATAGCGGTGGGTGCTGTAGCAATGAATATCGGCGATCTAGAAGTATGGGTTCAGTAGCAGCACTAGCGTCTAATAACTCATTGGTGCGGCCGCCTGTCGGCGCCGCACAATTCAGACGTTGAACGTCCGCTATCCCAATCGGGCTACTTCCGCTTTGGGTCGCGTCCTGCCGTTCGACTTGGCCAAAGCGGCCATTCAAGTTCCGTAAGTGGGCAAATGTCCGGTCTTGCATTCACAGCGGACGTGATCGGCTAAAGAGCGAGTGTCGCCTTTGGCGGATAAGCGGTCAATCCCCGGGGTACCTCGCCCTTGTCTCTTGAACGACATTTCCCGGGCAGAGAGTGCACTCCGCGTGCGTCCGTGACCTCGAATTCCTTCTTCAGTAGAAACTCTAGCTGAGCCCACCGTTGATCGAGATCATCTGGCTGGAGATGTCGGCTGCGTGATCCAAAGCCACGAAACGGACGAGATCGGCGACTTCCTCACGCTTGCCGGCCCGCTGCATCCGCGCTAGCGTCCTGATCATTGCGGCGTCGCAACTCCCGTCGCCCATTCCGGTGGCAATGATTACCGGCGCCATGGTGTTGACCGTGATGCCGCGACTGGCGACTTCCGGGGCCAGCCACTTGCTCGCGGCATGCAGCGCGACCTTCGCCGCCGAGTCGTTGACCTGGCCGCGGTTGCCGGTGATGGCCGCGACCGACGAAATGTTGACGACCCGTCCTCAGCGTCTACGGATCATCAACAGGATCAGCGGCCGGGTGACGTTCAAGAATGCGATCACGGCAACGTCGATGACGCTGTCCCACTGCTCGCCGGACATGGCGGGACAGAGCGCGTCGGCATCGATGCCGGCATTGTTGACCAGGATCTGGATCGGGCCGGCGGCGACGATGTCCGACAGCGCCGTCGCGGTAGATTCGCGTTCGGCGACGTCGAAAATGACCGCTTCGACGCTGCCGCCGCAGGCGACGATCTCGCCGACGAAAGCCGCGGCCTTATCGCGGTCGCGGTTGGCGTGTACGATGACGTGTCGGTCGGTGGCCATCTGCGCGGAGCGCGCATCGCTGGCCGCATACTCGACGCGGGGCGAGGCAAGCATCATCGGCTGGCTGCTGCAGACCAAGGCGCTGATCATGATCATCGTCACCAACTGCGTCCGCTTTGGCCCGACGACCTTCCCGATGGCGAAAAGTTACGCCCTGCGCGTTTCCTGGGCATCTGCAAAAATGGGTGTAATTGGATGTAGTATTGTTGTCGGCCATGATCGCTTCGCATGCCGTCCAGATAACCCCGGAAATCCTGAGTCTCATCGCCGGAATCGATGAGTTCAAGGGTGCTTGGCGCGCGCTTGGCACGCTGGCGCCGGATCGGCTGGCTGCGCTGCGGCGGGTCGCCACCATCGAGAGCATCGGTTCATCGACCCGCATCGAGGGCAGCAGGCTGTCCGATCGCGAAGTCCAGCGCCTGCTATCCAATCTGCAGATCAAGTCTTTCGCCACCCGGGATGAACAAGAGGTAGCCGGCTACGCCGAGGTCATGGAAGTGGTGTTCTCGTCCTGGCAGGACATCGCGCTGACAGAGAACCACATCAAGCAGTTGCACCGCGATCTCCTGATCTACAGCGAGAAGGACGCATGGCATCGGGGCAACTACAAAACGACTACCAACAGCGTAGTGGCCTTTGATGAGGACGGGAAACCACTGGGCGTCGTCTTCGCAACGGCGACGCCATTCGACACGCCATCCCTGATGGCTGAACTGATCACCTGGTTCAACGCAGAGCGTCAGGCGGGACAGCTTCACCCCTTGCTGCTGATCGGTATCTGGATCGTGGTCTTCCTCGAGATCCATCCCTTCCAGGACGGCAACGGCCGGCTCAGCCGTGTTCTCACAACCCGGTTGCTCTTGCAGGCCGGCTATGCCTACGTGCCTTACAGCTCGTTGGAATGCGTGGTCGAGCAAAGCAAGGAGGCCTACTACCTGGCTTTGCGGCAAACGCAAGGCACGATCCGCACGCGTGCGCCGAATTGGCAACCATGGCTGATGTTCTTCCTGCGTGCGCTCGCCGAGCAGGTCCGCCGTCTCGATCGCAAGATCGAGCGTGAGAAGCTGGTATTGGCCTCGCTACCTGAGTTGTCGCTACGGATCGTCGAGTTCGCACGCGAGCATGGACGCATCACGATGGGTGATGCGATTCGACTGACCGGCGGCAATCGCAACACCCTCAAGCAGCATTTCCGGGCGCTGGTGGCACAAGGCCACCTGGGTCAGCACGGCGCCGGCAGGGGCGTCTGGTACGAGTTGCGGTAGGGGAGATTCACGCCCGGCATTCGCCACCAAGGCGATCTTTCGCAACTCGAGGTCCACGACGAGCAGCGTGAGCGATTCGATTTGCTCGCCGAGCGTGTCATTGCCCGTGACCCGGCTATCTGCTTCCTGAAGCTTCGTCCGCTACGCGGTGCGTACACCAGTTCGGGAACCACCATCTCCCAGGATTCGCATTGCGCGTTGATCCGGGACTTGTATGGATCCGCTACGTCCCGCGGTCGGCGCACGTGGATGGCGGCGACGCGGGCTTCGATGCAATGCATGTTGTTTTCCGGTTCGAAGTGCTGCGACAGGGCGCCGACGTCTACCCCTTGCGCATCGCACAATCGCCAAGCGCCGGCCGATGTCGGCCATAAAGCCGTGCGCGACATAGCGGGTTGCGCTACGATGATAGGGCGCGTCTGCGGCTTGGTCGTTGATCCGGAATGTTTTCCTATCTGAGCGGTGAAGGCCCGTTCACCTGCTTTACCTGCGAACGGTCATGGCCTATCCGCCCAACATGCCTGCTGCTGCCCGACGGCATATCGAAGCCGCAGATATCTTGTTCGCCAAATCTCGGGGAGACGTCGCCGGGTATCTTTATGGCATCGCGGCGGAGTGCGCACTCAAAGCCATGATGCTGGAAGCCGGGATGCGGCCTTCAGAAACGCGGCGGGATGATCCTTTTTTCGCCCACTTTCCGGAACTACGAAGCATGCTGCGAGATGCTCCACCCTGTGGACGCCGCGGGACGCCTCTGCTCCGCCTGATCAACGATGATCGTTGTAAGCGGCTTGGAGCTTATGCCCGAACGGACCGGGTTCTCGCGGGGCCAGACGACTTTGGTGCCGCGCGCGTCCTTGCCGACTCGACAGTCGTGCAGGTTCCGATAGGAGGCACCCGCATCCGTCTGGTTGACCGACGACTCGTGGGTGGGGATTGGCAGCGTCAACCCGCATCCGCGGCACCATTGCCAGCACGCTTTGCGTTTGCCAGCCTTAAGGGGGGCGTTGGACGTTCCACGGCCTTGGCGGTCGTGGCCGCCGATCTGGCGACACAGGGACTACGGGTACTG
This sequence comes from Candidatus Accumulibacter contiguus, assembly GCF_012940005.1. Lineage (GTDB taxonomy): Bacteria > Pseudomonadota > Gammaproteobacteria > Burkholderiales > Rhodocyclaceae > Accumulibacter > Accumulibacter contiguus. The sequence continues at coordinate 7,122 of NZ_SPMX01000077.1, forward strand.
GCCATTGATCTGGATATCGAGGCCCCGGGTCTGGGGCCGATGCTTCTCAACGACGACAGCCTGCCCAAGTTTGGCGTGCTCGACGCTTTGGTCGAAAATGGCCTTGCCGGCCTCGATGAGCGCTTTCTAGCCGATCTGATCGGACCATCGATGCTCGCCAACCGGCGCGGGCGAATCGACGTCATCCCCGTGTTGGGGAGACGATCCCTTCGTCATCCGGCTGACGTGTTGGCCAAGATCGCGCGCGCCTATGCTGAGGATGTGGGAGACAATGGCTCCGTGGCGACTTTTCTGGATCAGGTTCGCTCTCTCGTGGATAGTTTCGCCAAGAGCAATCGCTACGATGCCATTCTGGTGGATGCGCGCGCCGGGTTGCACGAGACCACGGCTTCTTCCCTGATGGGGCTGGGTGCGGAAGTGTTTGTTTTTGGCCGGGACGAGCCACAGACATTCCAAGGATTCCGCGTACTTCTTGCTCATCTGGCACGTTTCGTCGACGCTGGCGGACCGCCGCCGGACCGCCGCCGGAGTGGCTGGCGAGGCTGACGCTCGTGCAGGGCCAAGCACCGAATTTGAGCTTGAAGTTATCTGCCGACAAGTACCGCGCGATTCGGCGGGCCATTGCCAATATCCCCGGTGATGTATCGAACGATGCGGTGGGAGCGAACGTCGCGAAGCTGGAAGACATTTACGCTCCTGAAACGCATTCCTCCGCATTGGACCCCGGCACGCCGATCATCCTGGGCGCACGCGGGAGTGGAAAGAGCTTCTGGTCGAGCGTGCTCGGGCGAGCGGATACCAAGGCGGCGGCGGCTAGGGCATATCCCAGGCTCGGGCTCGTGCAGGTCGAGGTGCAGTTCGGCTACACCGGTATCGGTGGTCCCGGCGGCGTTTCCGTTGACCAGATAGACAGGGCGGTGCCGCCGGATGCATCCAGCGAACAAGCGCGGAGCTTCTGGTGGGCAACCATTCTGAGCGCTGCGACCAGACAATCGGGTCAAGGGGACACGAAACCTAAGGACTTTCTCGACTCAGCCCGCGACTGGGAGCGGCGGGAAGACCTGCTCGATGGTCATGAGCAGCGCTTGCGCGGCGAAAACAAGACCCTGTTGATTGTTTATGATGCACTCGATACCGTAGCGCGAACCTGGAAAAGGCGACGCCTGTTGACCGAAGCGTTGCTGGAAGTGGTGTGGGCGATGCGGGCGTATCGGAGCCTTCGTGTCAAGCTGTTCCTTCGCCCAGACCAGATCGAGGACGATGCCCTTCGTTTCGTCGAGATCCCGAAGTTGCGCAACGGCGCCGTCAATCTGCAATGGTCAGGAAGCGACCTCTACGGCCTGCTGTTCGCTCGGCTGGCCTTGACCCCGGATGAGGAAGCGCGCAGTGCATTTGGACGACTCTTGGGCGAGAATGGCTTCACTCTTCCCGACAGCAACGCCGTTCTCACTCGCAGGTGGTCGTTGGGTGTGGTCCAGCACGATCAGAAGCTGATCATGGATGGCGTGGCTGGCCGCTTTATGGGGCAAGGCATGTACGCCTTCAAGAAGGGAAGCACTTACCAATGGCCGATCACCCACTTGGCGGACGCGTTTGACGAAGTGACGCCGCGCAGTTTTCTCGGCATGATGATTGCTGCGGCCAAATACGGCCCCGCGCCTGAAGACAAGGTGATCACGCCCGACGGCATACGTCACGGTCTGCGCGAAGCGTCCAAGACCCGTGTTGACCAGCTTCATCAGGAGTTTCCCTGGATCAAGGGCGTCCTCGCTCCGCTGGCGGGTCTGCTTCTCCCACAGTCCGAGGAAGGGGTCTTTGACGTTTGGCGCCGGGCGACGACGGTGGATCGGCTCAAACAAGACGCACAGACCCACGATTATATGCCTCCATTTCCTGACGAAGAGCAGGGCAAAGAGCGTGATCTTTGCGTCGCCATGGAGCGGATCGGCGTCATGTTCCGGCGCAAGGACGATCGCGTGGATATGCCCGACCTGTTTCGTGTTGCCGCCAGACTGTTGAAGAAGGGAGCAATCGCGCCACGCTGATGGGCGATGGACCCGCGCCATGCTCGCCGAACTGAAGGGAAGACGATGATCTCCTTGAACAGGTCGCCATCCGCTCCCCCGTTCTGCGTTGCCAGACTGGCGCCGACCTGCCGGTTGTTCAGCACCTCGACGATGTCATTCGAGATTGCGCAGCGAGTGCAGGATGCTCGGGATTTCCTTGCGCGAGAGCCGTGAGCGCGCCCGCGGACCGAGCGGGACGCTGCGCATCGACGCTCTCGCCGCCGCCCTACGACCCGTGGCCGGGCGTTCGTGAAACCGGCGAGCGGACGACCTCCAGGTTGCCTGAGCGCGCCCAGTCGGCGACCGGCCGGCGCGACCAGTTGAGGAGCGCTTCGGGCGATTCGCCATGGGCGTCGAGCGCTCCCATCCAGCCATTGCGGCCGGCTGCCTTGACGGCATAGAGCAGCGGTAGCTGGCGACGCGGGAATCGGCCGTGGTGGCGATCCAGTCGGTGTCGAATCCCTGCAACTGGTAGGCGTAGCGCAGGCGGCCGGAATCGCTGTAGTCGAGTGCCGCGAAGACCAGGCTGAAGCCGCGCTGCGGCGGCACCAGTTCAAACCCTTCCTGGATGTGGCCGACCGGCTGGCGCTGGCCGTCGATGGCGAACTCGGAAACCACCAGTGGCGGCGCGTAGTCCGAGGCATCGAAGCCCTCCGGTCTGACCACCAGGATTCCCCTGCTGCCACCGAACAGCAGTCGGCCATCCGTCGTCCTGGTGTGGGCAAGGAACCAGCCGGTACCCAGATCCGCACCATCGGCGGCGGTCAACTCGTCCAGCCGGTCCGTCGCGGGGTCATAGACGTATATCTGCGTCCAGATGCGACCGCGCCCATCCTCCAGCAGATTGCCGCCAAAGGGACGCGTGACGATTCCATGGCGTTCGCTGATGCGCTCGAAGGCCGCATGTTGGCCATCCCAATGGCGCATGCGATGCAGTCCGGTGACCGCGGTGTCTACCCACAGGGTCTGCTGACGGTCGAAGAGCAGTCCGATGACGCTGGGGTTGCCGAGGCCGGCGCCCTCGGCGCAGGCGACGCTTCGCAATTCGTGTTCGCCAGCTGCGGCGCGAAAAAGCCCCTTGCCGCTGCCCACCCACACGCTGCCGTCACTTGCCTCGGCAAGAGCGTTGATGTCGGCACGCAGCGACTGCCCTGCGTGTTGAGCGACGCGAACGATTGCCGCCGTGCCGGGCCGCAAGCGGAACACGCCATCCTGCGTGCCTACCCACAGGGAGCCGTCGGTGCTCGCCAGCAACTGACGCGTCAGCCCTCCGGCATGCGGCAGGACTCGCAATTGCCGGTGGTCCCGGGTGAACTGATAGAGCGCGGAGTCGGTGCCGAGCCAGAGCGTACCGTCGCGAGCCTGCGCCATCGCCTCGATGCGTGCGGGCGGCAGCGGCTGTCCGGACGCCTCAGGCGTCGCCCGGGCGGGTGCCGGAGTGCAAGGCGCCGACGACGCGTAGCTGCCTGTCCAGCACGGCGACACCACCCTTGTGGGAGGCGGCCCAGATGTTCCCGTCCGATGCCTCGAACAAGGCCTGCACGATGCGGCCGGCCAGGCTGGCACCGCCATTTGCCGCAGCGTTCGAGAAGACCGGTTCGAAGTGATCGCTGCCGGGCTGGAGACGGCTCAAGCCGGCCCAGGTACCCACCAAAGTGCGCCTTGGCGGTCGAGCAGCAGTGCCTGGACGCGATCGTCGGGCAGGCTGCCGGCTGTCAATTCCGGTGCCGGGAAAAGCTGCCGCTGCGCGGGTCGAAGCGCTCCAGCCCGCCGCCCTCGCTGCCGATCCAGATGCCGCCCGCCGCATCCTCGACCAGGGCGCAGATGGTCGGCAGCGCGCCGGCCTTTCCGTCATCGTCGCCGCGGTGGAAACTGACGCGTTCGCTCGCCGGATCATAGACCGCCAGGCCATCCCATTCGGTGCCTATCCACAGGCGGCCATCGCGCCCCGCCAGCAGTACACGGATCCAGCCGAGGTTGCGTTTGCCGGGGTGTGGGCTATCGCGTTCCTGGGCGCGAAAGCGGTAGCCGTCAAAGCGCACCAGGCCGTCGCCCTTGGCTATCCACATGAACCCGGCGCGGTCCTGCGCCACCGTCGGCACCACGTAGCGCGGAATGATGCCGACACCGACCGACTCGAAACGTGGCTCGACCAGAGGATTCCCGGCGTCGGGAAACGCCGGGGTAGCAGCGTGGACCGAACTGGCGGCAATGAGGGCGATGAGGGCAAGCGGCTGCTGTTTCATCGCACTACCGTCTTGATGAAGATCCATTTTCTCCATGCATGTATGATGCGTAGCAGTCACGCCTTGCGAAGCGGGGCGCAGTCGTCATCTCCCGGCCGAAGCAAACCCGCTTATCCCTCCAGCAAATTCCACCAGCCATGAAGCCATGACTTCCCTCATCTCGATTACAATCCCGCAGGAACTGATCACGGCGTTGCATGAAGCGAAGCATGTCCTGGTTTTTACAGGAGCCGGGGTTTCTGCAGAGAGCGGCATTTCCACCTTCAGGGATCCGCTCACTGGCTTGTGGGAGCGTTTCGATCCCGAAGACCTCGCCACCGCCAATGGATTTCGTCAAGACAAGGCGTTGGTCTGGGGTTGGTACGAATGGCGGCGAATGAAGGTATTGAAGGCGCGGCCCAACCCCGCCCACCGGGCGATTGCCGAACTGGCGCAACATGTGCCCAGGCTTACCGTCGTCACGCAAAACGTGGACGACTTGCACGAACGCGCCGGCAGTACCGATGTGCTGCATCTCCACGGCAGCCTGCATTCCCCGCGTTGTTTTGCTTGTGCCCGTCCTTTCAGTTTTCCGCCTGGCATCCCCGATGAGCCAGAAGGTGGGCGGCGGCTGTGCCCACCTCAATGCAGCCACTGCGGCGGTGATATCAGACCCGGGGTCGTCTGGTTTGGTGAAAACCTGCCCGAAGATACGCTGAAACAGGCGTTCGCCGCTGCAAGAGAGTGCGATCTGCTATTCGCCATCGGCACGTCCGGCATTGTCCAACCCGCAGCACGCATTCCCTCTCTGGCCAAGAAGGCTGGCGCGAAGCTGGTCCAGGTCAACCCGCAGGGAACACCGTTGGATTACGAGTGCACCTGGTCGCTACGGGGAGGTGCCGGGAAGATCATGCCCAGCCTGGTGCAGATGGCATTCCTGTGGTCATGACATGATCTGGTCACGCAAACCCCTGCTGCATACACGTCGGGCTCGCCGAGACATGCCGATCCCGGAAGATTTCCGGGTAACGCCGGCAAAGAAGATCGTCAAGTGCCTTTTGCATGGCTATGCAAACTTCAGTTCCCGTAATGCTCCGACATGGGCCGACAACAAAGTCTTCAGGAACTCCTCGCTGCATGTGCCCTCCTGGGTTCTTTTCATCAAATCGTCAACGATGTCTCTGACTTTCGGCCTGAGTGGGGGCAACTCCCTGACAAGATCATCGAGCGTCTCTCTGGCGAATCGCTCAAGTCGACGGGTCATTTCTCTGGCCGTCTTTTGCGCGACTTCAGTTGGAAAAACGAGGCTTCCGATAAGGAGCTGCCTGTGATGCAAAGCGAAGAAGATAGTCTGATCCGTCAGATCGTCGAGGTGATCGTTCGCGAGGCTGACCCGGACGCGGTGATCCTGTTCGGTTCGCGTGCGCGCGGTGAGGCGCGGCCGGAGTCCGACGTCGACCTCCTGATCATCGAGCGAGCACCCTTCGGCCCGCAGCACAGTCGCCGCCAGGAGACGGCGCGGCTGTACCTTGCCCTGCGCAAACTGGCCGTGTCCAAGGATCTGCTGCTCTACAGCCGCGACGAATTCGAGCGCTTCAAGGACTCCTCGCACCATGTCATTGGCCGCGCCAGACGGGAAGGCCAGGTCTTGCATGCGAGAGCTTGACCAGACTCGGGCCTTGCTGGTCATGGCCCGCAAGGACTTCGATGCGCTGCGTGGCATGATCGACAATCCGCTGTTTGCCGATGAAATCTTCGGCTTTCATGCCCAGCAGGCCATCGAAAAAGCCCTCAAGGCCTGGCTTGCTACTGCTGGCCATCGGCGCCTTCGCGCTCGGCACCTACCACCGGGTTTTCGAGGCCGAGCTGATCCAGCGTTCGAGCGACCCGAACACGGCCGACCCCGTCGTCGGCTCGCTGCTCGTCGTCCTTGTCTTCGAGGCGGCGCGGCGCATCCTCGGCTGGGCGCTGCCGGTCATCTGCGGTCTGTTATGGTCGGTCTCACCCTCACCGGCGTGCTGATCCGCGGCACCGCGCTCGCCGCACGCCTGTCATCATTCAGAGGGGGCGCTTGACCGTTAGAGCACCGCGGATCTGTCCTTTCACGTAACCGGTTGCGCGGTCGTTCGGGTAGTGGTCGGCCAGCTTCTGCCGCAGGTCGGCATCGAGTCCTTCGACGGGACCGTGGCAGCCGAGGCAGATCTCGCTGACCGGCAGCGCCTTCATGTAGCGCAGCACCGGCCGACCGTCGACGGTGACGATCTCGCTCTTCTCGATCGTGTCGGCCTTTTCGCCGCTCGCTGCGCGGCGGTCGAAGTCGGCGAGCTGTGCGGCTTCCCAGGCATCCGGCGTACCGCGCTCCGCGTTGCGGGTTTTCAGGCTGACGCGCCGGATGTCCCAGCCGGTTTCGGCGCGCTTCTTCCCGATCAGCTGTGGTGCCAGGTCCTTGCAGACGGGAATCGCGCCGGCAACTCCCTCATTTGCCACCGCTTCCTGCATCGTGGCGATGACCTTGGGGATGACGGGCAGGACGGTGCTCCTGGTTTCGGCGCTCAGCGCAGCCAGATCCTGGGCGCAGACGGGCAGAGTGCAGACGAGCAAGGCGATGCTGACGGGTAATTTCATGGTGATGATCCTCGGTTTGTTCAGGCGACAGTGACGGGCGTTTCGCTGACCGAGAAGGCAATGTCTGCACCCGTCTGGACGATCTTCTTGACGGCACACTCGTTGATCGCCTGGAGAACGCGTTCTCTCTGTTCAGTGGAGAAGCTTTCGGGAAAACTGACTTCGGTGCGGAAGCGGGACAGCGTCAGCGGACCGCCGTGGCCGGCGAACGGCCTGCAGCCGATCCTGATTCCGGCTGCAGACACGCCCATCGCCTTGCACTCCTTCTTCGCATAGACAGCCGCGCAGCTCGCCAGCACAGCGTAGAAAGCCTCCAGCGGGTTCATCAGCGAACCATCGACGGCGTAGCTCACCTGATGCTTGCCGCCGCTGACCGTAATCACCTTCGAATCATCGACATTGACCGAATACATGCAACTCTCCTGATAAAGATGGGCCCCGGATCAATTGTCCGGAACTGACTGCGCCTGGCGCGCGCGCGACAGGCGCTCGAAGGCGGTGAAGATGGCCATGCCCGCGAGCATGGCGAACACGAAGACCAACCCCTTGTCCGCGCCGGTGCCAAGCAGGACGAGAGCCGGCCCGGGGCAGATTCCCGCCAGACCCCAGCCGATGCCGAACAGCGCGCTGCCGATCAGCAGTCGGCGGTCGATCTGCCGGGCAGTCGGCATCTGCAACGGCTTGCCGCGCAGCGAGGTCTGCCGCCGCCCGGCAACGCGGAACGCAAGCAGGCCGACGGCAATCGCCCCGGCCATGACCAGCGCCAGAGAGGGATCCCAGTCGCCGGCGAGATCGAGAAAAGCGAGCACCTTGGCCGGGTTGCTCATGCCGGAAACGATCAGGCCGCAGCCGAAGAGGAGACCGATCAGCAGTGAAATCAGCACGCTCATGTGAAGCTCCTAGGCGAAAAGATGGCGACCGGCGAAGGCGGTCGCGAAACCGGCGGTCATGAAGACGATGGTGGCGACCAGCGAGCGCGGCGACCGGCGCGACAGCCCGCAGACGCCGTGGCCGCTGGTGCAGCCCGAACCGAGCCGGCTGCCGAAGCCGACCAGCAGTCCGGCGACCACGAGCGTTGCCCAACCGGCATCGATGCGGCTCTGCGGCAATTCGGCAAGCGCTCGGTAAAGCAGCGGCGCTGCCACCAGCCCGAGCGCAAACGCCATCCGCCAGGCGACGTCGCCCTTCCGGAGCGGTTGCAGCAAGCCGCCGACAATGCCGCTGATGCCGGCGATGCGTCCTTCGAGAAGAATCAGCAGCGCCGCCGCGAGGCCGATCAGCAGGCCACCGGCAAAGGCGCTGGCGGGTGTGAAATGCAGCCAGTCGATGGTGATCATGGGTTCTCTTTCCGTGCTTGCGGGCAGTACAGTTCATAGAGCGTGCCGAGCAGGGCGAGCACCCGTGCGTCGGCGACCGAGTAGTAGATCTTCTTGCCGTCACGCCGCGTGTTGACCAGCCCTTCGCTGCGCAGAACGCCGAGTTGCTGCGACAACGTCGGCTGGTGGAGATCGAGCAGTTCCTCGAGCTCGCCGACGCACTTCTCGCCCTGGCTGAGCTGGCACATCAGCAGCAGGCGGTTGGCGTTGGCCAGCACGCCGAGGACGGCCGTCGCCCGGCCAGCCGCGGCGCGCATCGATTCGATATCAAGAGTTGTGTTGGGCATGGCTCGATCTAGTCATCAATTTATACTTGACAATATTATGTTTTAAAGTATTATGTATGTCAACATATTGTGTGACTGGCCGATACCGGGCTGCCGCCACAGCGGTCGCTCATCAGCAACTCGCGGTGCGGGGCTTTCGTCGCGCCGTGTAAATGCACGGCGGCCAGTCGCTTACCAGGGATACCGCCATGCACATTGAAGGTTTCTTCGATCCGTCGACCAGCAGCAACAGCTACCTCGTTTTCGATGCCGACCGAACGCGCTGCGTCGTCGTCGACAGCGTGCTTGATTACGATCCGCGCGCGGGAAGGATCGGAACCGACCATGCCGACCGTTTGATCGGCCGCGTCGCCGAAACCGGCGCCCGCGTCGAGTGGATTCTCGAGACGCACGTCCACGCCGATCACCTTTCCGCCGCCGCCTACCTCAAGGAGAAGCTTGGCGGCCGGACAGCCATCGGCAAGCAGGTGACCGTCGTGCAGAGCGTGTTCGGCAAGCTGTTCAACGCCGGACCGGGTTTCGCCACCGACGGCAGCCAGTTCGACCATCTCCTTGCCGACGGCGAGACGATCACCGTCGGCAGCCTGAGCATCACGGTCATGCACACACCCGGCCACACCCCAGCCTGCGTCAGTTACCTGTTCGCCGACGCTGACGAGCAGGCGGTATTCGTCGGCGACACCCTGTTCATGCCCGATACCGGCACCGCCCGCTGTGACTTTCCCGGTGGCGATGCGCACACCCTCTATCGTTCGCTGCGCCGCCTACTTGCGCTGCCGGCGGCGACCAGACTCTATCTCTGCCACGACTACCCGCCGAGCGAGCGGCCGAACTCCTTCGTCAGCACCGTCGGCGAGCAGCGCCGCGGCAATATTCACGTGCACGACGGCGTCAGCGAGGAGGAATTCGTCGCCCTGCGGAACCGCCGCGATGCGACGCTGGCGGTGCCGGTCCTGCTGCTTCCCGCCGTGCAGGTGAACATGCGCTGCGGCATGCTGCCCGAACCCGAGGGGAACGGGACGCGCTATCTGAAGATCCCGCTCAACACGATCTGAGCCGACGATGCCGATACTGAGCGACCCCTCCGTCATGGCCCCGCTGCTCGGTGCCGCTGTCGGGCTGATCCTCGCCCTGACCGGCGCCGGCGGTGGCATCATTGGCGTACCGCTGCTGGTCTTCGGGCTCGGGCTACCCATTCAGCAGGCCGGACCGATCGGCCTGCTGGCTGTCGGCCTGGCCGCCGGACTTGGCTCCCTGCTCGGCCTGCGCCAGGGAATCCTGCGCTACCGCGCCGCGGCGTTGATCGGCGTCTGTGGACTGCTCACCGTGCCCGCAGGAGTCTTCCTCGCACAGCGCATCCCGAATCAGCCGTTGACGCTGGCGTTTGCACTGCTGCTCGCCTGGACGGGCTGGCGAGCCCTGCGGCGCGTGCGCTTACAGCCGGACAGTGGCGAGTCGGCCACCAACCCCCGACCCTGCCGGCTGAACCCGGATGTCGGACGATTCGACTGGAATTTGCCTTGCGCCTGCGCGCTTGGCGGAACCGGTCTACTGAGTGGTCTCCTCAGCGGTCTGCTGGGCGTCGGCGGCGGCTTCGTCATCGTCCCCGCGCTCACCCGCTACACCGATCTGCCGGCCGAGAGCGTCATCGCCACCTCTCTCGGCGTCATGACGCTGGTTTCGGTCGGTGGCATCGCGGCGGCCGCGGCGGAAGGCAGCATCGTCTGGCCCATCGCCCTGCCTTTCGGCGGTGGCGCGATCGCTGGCCTGCTGCTCGGCCGTGCTCTTGCCGCGCGCTTCGCCGGCAGACGCCTGCAGCAGAGCTTTGCCGTCCTCTGCCTGATCGTCGCGGCCTTGCTGATCGGACGCGTGGCGAGCGCCGTCGTCTGATCGCCGAGTGAGTCGCATACGCGACTTTCACATTAACCCGCCACAGACTCTAAGGCTCTGCTGTCGCGGCCGGAATGAAGGCGAAGGCGTGCGTGTCCAGGTGCTCAAGCATCACCCGGCGCTCGCGTGGGTTGTCCAGTCGGCCTCAGCTCATCGACCAGAATCATCGGGACGGTCCTGGTTGCGCTGGAAAGACAACCGGGTTCGGCGAGGGAAACGGTCCGGAGAGCTGTGGGGGAACCAATGGGTTCGCTATCGGCAAGGGGGTGTTTGCCCCCTGCCCCGGCCCGGTTCTGACGCCTGTCGCGATAGGCATCACGACGAACCGCCATTGCGAATAGCGCGACTTCTCTTCGAAGGCCTGATTCGCAGTTTCGAACCCGGCGATCTTGATCGGGTGGTCGTCGGAGAGGCTGTGGATCCCCATGATCCCGCCACCTGGCGCCGGCACCAGACCCCAGTCGTTCTTGCCGGTAATCGGGTCGGGATAGAGCTGCCGCAGGTGTCGGCGAACGCCGGGATAACGCGGATCCTTGAGCAGGTCGGCGAGCGATCCGGGGTAGCGGCGGTCACCAGCGGGACTGCTGTTGAGGTAGCTGCTGATCGCCCGGCGATAGGCGTCGCCGACCTCGAGCAGGCGCTGCTCGGCTTCTCGCCGCTGGACCAGACTCCCCAGGGTCAGCGTCGCACTCGTCGCCAGCGCCAGGACGGCGACCAGGATCATCAGCCCCAGGTAAGTGAAGCCGGTCTGCAGACGGCGTTCGGAAAGGCAGTGAGCGGGCGGCATCGCTAGAGATCGGCGAAAGGCTTGCCGTCGAGGGTGCTGCCGGGCGCGCCGCTCTTGAGGTCGTAGACCTTGCCCTTGGCGTCGGGCGAATTGTTGGTATTGGTGGGCGCAATGATCGTCCAGGTGCTGCTACTCGCGGTGATCGGGTCGTAAGGCAGCGAGCGCAGGTATTTTTCGCTGACCAGCTCGTCGAGGCTCTCGGGATAACGCCCCTTGTCGCCGTAGAACTTGTCTATCGTCTCGCGGACGAGATGCAGATTCTCGCTGAGCACCGCTTCCTTGGCGACGTCGACGCTGTGGATGTACTTCGGTACGGCCAGGGTGAGCAGCAGCGCGATGATCGACAGCACGACGAGCAGTTCGATCAGCGTGAAACCCTGCCGGTGCCGGCCGACGCAGGACACGCCCGGCAAACGGTCATGACTTTGCAAGACACCCCCGATGATGAAAGTCATGACCGTTTCCCTCCCTTGCCGGGCGCATTCCGGCTTGCACGCCGGAATCGTTCGATGGGCGCAGAGCATGCTCCGCGAATTCCCCATCTCACCCCCCAACCCCTTCCACGGCCCGCGCTGCATCGCGGGCCGGCTGCGGCGGCGCGGAGCGGTGCTCCGCGAAACCCCGCCTGCGCCCCCGCGAGTGGGGGAGGGGAGATTCGTGAGTCGCTCGCGACTTTCATAGTAACGGCCGCGCTGCCTGGGCGGATTCCCGATCCCTACCATTTGCGGTAGGGAATGCCGTTGAGGCCGATGCCGCTCGATTTCGAGTACACGTCGTACACGTCCTCGCCTTCCTTGGGGTCATCAGGCTCGCTGGCGTAGGCGCGTTTGGCCCAGGTCTCGGCCGCCGGCAGCGCGGTATCCGGATGCAGCGGATCGCGCGGGATCCGTCGCAGGAAGTAGATCTTGCGATGCTTGGGGTCACGCAGATCCTCTTCGCCATCGACGAGGATCTGCAGGTTTTTCGGATAGCCGGTGTCGTTGAGTGATTTCCGGATGCGCCCTTCGTCGCTGGCTTTCTTGTAGAGGTCGATGCCCGCGCGCAGCTCGCGCAGCGCCAGTCGGAGGTCCTGCTCGCGGCTGCGCTGCAACGAGGTCTGCGCCACCGGGACGACGATCGTGGCGAGGACGGCGACCAGCGCGAGGGTGATCAAGAGTTCGATCAGCGAAAAGCCGCGCGCTTGATGTGCGCTTTCCCTTTCCGGAGCTCGCGAGGGCCTCCGGAGGCGCAATGGAAAGGCAGGTGCGGGCGGCATCGCTCAGGGTGTGATCGTCAAGGCGTGCGCTCCGGGCAGGGTGGGATTGATCGTCAACCCCCCCGATGCCACCGGAGCAATGGTGATCAATTCGACGCGCGCGGTGCCGGCTGCCAGGGCCCGGAAATTGATGGTGGCGAGGGTGTCCGGGGCCGTGGCGCCACCGTCACCGGATCGCGTCGCGGTCATCAACACCTGTCCGCCAGGGTCAATGCGATAGGTGAAGCTGGTCTGCGCGCCACCCTGCTTGAGGAAACCGCCCTCGCTGACATTGGCGACCTGCAGCAAGCGTGGATCGAAGCCGATCGCCAGGGGCACGCTGACTACCGGCCGATCGGTCTGCATCACCAGTTGCAGCGCGAAAGTGTCACCGACCCGGATTTGTGTCGGCCCCTGCCAGAGCAGCAGAGCCGATCCAGCCGCCTGCAAGGCTGGCTGGACAGCGGACGGCGACAGTGATTCCGGCTGCAGCGTGCTGCCCTCGACCGCCGACGCAAAAGGATTGACCGGCGAGGATGCCGCGCTGGTCTGCGCGGTCGCTGCCTGCGCGTTGAGCCCCGATCCGGATTGCGCCTGCGGTGCGAACGGATTGACCTGCCCGCCGGGAGTTGCCGATCCGCCAGGCTTGGCCGTCCCGGCCGCGGGCGGAGCAGAGGCGGCCAGCGAGGGCGCCAGGGCGCCGAACACCGGCGCGGCCCCGCCGCTGCCGCCGCTGCCGCCGCCGCCATCAACCCGGCCACGGAAGCTGGTTTCGGTGCCGCCATCGAACTCGGCCAGATAGGCTTCCGGCCGATGAATGTTGCGCAGAATGCGGGGCGTGATCGAGAGCACGATTTCGGTCTTGACGCCCTCGTCGTTGTGACTGCCGAACAGCCGACCGAGGATCGGAATGTCGCCGAGAAAAGGCAGCTTGCTGGCGGTTCGCCGGTCCTCGTCGCTGATCAGACCGGCGAGCAACTGGTTCTCGCCATCCTTGAGGCGCAGCACGCTGGTCGCCGTGCGCGTGCCGATCTGGTAGGCGACGGTGCCGTTCTTGGTGGTGATCTTGTCGACGATGTTGCTGACTTCGAGCGTCACCTTCATCGCCACTTCGTTGTCGAGATAGATCGTCGGTTCGATGTCGAGTTTCAGGCCGACATCGATGTAGGTGACCGATTCGGAAGAGAAACCAACGGTCAGGGTCGAGGTGATGTTCGGTACTCGCTCGCCAATCAGGATCTTGGCCTTTTCCCGGTTGCGCGCGCGAATGCGTGGGTTGGCGAGCAGGTTGACATCGCTGTCGAGCTGATTGGCTCGGACGGTGACCGGACCCACCGTGACGCCAATCGTCGACGAATTCAGGTCGCGCAGATTCTGCACGGTCAGACCATCCACCGGCAATGCCCGCAGCGCGACTGCGTCCGGCCAGTTGACCCCCAGCGCCTGCAGGCGCGAGCGCTTGACCTCGAGAATCTCGACTTCCAGCATCACCTCGGGTTCCGGCACGTCCTGCAGCGCAACCATCTTGTCGGCCAGACGGATCGCTTCCGGACTGTCGCGGATCAATAGCAGGTTCAGCTTCTCGTCGACCACGATGTCGCGCGTCTTGAGGATCGTCTTGAGCGTGGCCGCAACCGTCTTGGCGTCCGAATTCGCCAGGTAGTAGGTCTTGACCAGCAGCGCCTGGTATTCCTTCTGCTTGGCTGGCGTATTCGGGTAGACCAGGATCGAGTTGCCATTGAGAACCCGTTGTTCGAGCTGGTTGGTCAGCAACAGGACGTTGATCGCGGCCTCGATGGTGCTGTTGCGCAGAAAAATGGTGGTTTTCTGGTCGGCGCGAATGTCCTTGTCGAAGACGAAGTTGAGACCCGAAGTCCGTGAAATCACTTCGAAGACCGTCTTCAGCGGCGTATCCCTGAACTCGATGGTGATCGGTTTCCGGAAGGCTGCGGTCAACACCGACTCTTTCGCTGCCTTGGCGGCGCTCTCTTCGATGACTTGTTGCAGGGCCAGCGCGCGCGCGTGTTTCGGGTTCGCGGTCAGGATCGTTCGCAAGCGCGCCAGCGCACTTTCGCCATCCTTCTTCGTCCACGCCTGTTCGGCTTCCTGATAGAGGAGGTCATGCCGGGCGGCGCTCTCGATCAGCCGCAAACCGGCCAGTGCACGCGGATTGCCAGGCTGCAGCTGCAGCACGCGGCGGTAGGCGGCCTCGGCGTCGGCGTAGCGCAGAGCGGCCAGCGCACGCTCGGCCTGGTCGATGCCGGCATGGATCACTCTTTCCTGAGCGCGGGTATAGCCGATGCGGTACTCGACGGCACCCGGGTCGAGAAGCATCGCTTCCTGGATTTTGGCCAGACCGGCTTCGACCTTCTGTTCGGCCAGCAAGGCCTGCCCTTCGCGGTAGGCATTCTGCGCTGCACATCCGGCCAGCATGAGTGCCGCTGCCACCCCCAGGCAGCGACGCCGCCATTCACTCGCTCCTGTTCCTGTCGATCCGATCTCGCCGGAATTTCGCCTGCTCACGATTACGATCCTCCGATCGGGATGGTTTGCGACTGTTGCAAGGGCAAATAGAGCAGCGTCAGCGTCGGTGGCCTGATTTCCTGGACCCGGTAGAGACCGGTCAGGGTCATCCCCTCGCGAACGATGAACACTTCTTCGCCACGTCCGAGGTAGGCTTCCCATTGCCCCGCTTCGAGCTTCTTGCCGAGGTACACGAAGGGCAGCGGCGGCGCCATCGGCGGCGGCGGTTTCGCCGGCTTCTCGGGGATCGGCGGTGGCGGCAGCCAGCTCAGCGAGGGAAAGAGGTCACGAAGTTCACGACTCGCCTGCTCTTCGGCCACCGCCGGGATCAACTGTGCGCGCGCAATCAATGCGGCGACTTCCAGGCGGGTCGATGCCTTCTTCTCCGCTGCGGCCCCGGCTGGCCGGCCAGCGTCGGACGCCGGCGAGGATACACCAGTGCCAGGGCGGCCGCCAGTCCGTGGCGCAGCAGCTTGCACGACCTCCCCGCTCGGCGCATCCACCGGCGTCTTGTCGCCAAACAGCGCCAGCCACGCCGCCGCGACCAGCAGCAACCACAGGATCGAGCGACGGCGATTCATGGGTCGATGCTGCTGCCAGCATCGGCGGCACCGGCCGGCCGCAACCACAGGGTCAGGCGAACCCTGGCTTCGATCTGGTTGATGCCGATCTCCTCGCGCTTGAAGCCGAGTTCATTGAGCGCGGTGTAGGGCTGCGTGGCGAGAATCTCCTCGATCCAGCGCCGCACGTCGGGGTAGCGCCCTTGCACCGGCACGATCATCTGCAAGGTATCGACCTGCGCCTTGGCATCGTGGCCACGCAGGTACTCGGCGCGTGTGGCCAGCAGGCGATGTGCTGCCGCCGCATCGAGGATGGCCTGGATGCTCGGCCGCACCTGATCCTCTGCGGCCAGAGTCTCACGAAAAGCCCCGTAATGACTTTCCGAAGGAGATACGGGCGCCGCCGGCGGCTCCGGGCTGCTCGCCGCGAGTGCCCGCAGTTCTTCGAGAATTGCCTGTTTTTTAGACAGATCGGCTTCCAGCCTGGGAATCACGACGATCGCCAGGCCCAGCAGCAAGCAACCCAGGACGGCCAGCAGCAACCACCAGGGACCATGCCGCCGCAGCCAGATCTCGGCGGCCAGCCGTAAGCGGTCGACGAGCAGTGCCAGCCGGTTCACGGCTCTTCCTGGGGCGGTCCACTCGCCACTTCGCCCGCTCCATTCTCGAGCAGCGCCTCGAACAGGAAACGCAGCGGCCGCGTCGGATCCTTCTCGTTGATTTCCTGTTTGCTGACCATAGCACCGGCAAAAGGCCGGGTCGATCCGAGCGCCGCCAGGTAAGCCAGCAAGTGTTGATGATTTTTCGCCTCGGCAAGACCCTTGACCAGTCGCCGGCGGTGGTCCGGTTCAATCTGCAGCAGGGCGATGTCGGGAGTCGCGACGCTTTCGAAAGCGTCGAGCAGCGCCGGCCAGGGGGTATTGAGCTGCCCGATGGCGCTGTTGATGGCGAGGATCTCCGGCTCGGAGAGGACCCGCGACACGCGCGCTGGCGGCGTTTGCAACACCACCTGTTGCCGCGCCAGCGCGAGCGCGGCATTCGCGGCCTCGACCTGCTGATCGAGTCGCAGCCATTGCCAGAGGATCGCCATGCCGACAAAAAAGGCCAGCAGCGCGAGCGCGACCAGAAACAGCCGGGCGCGCGCCGCGACCGGCAGACGCCACAGCGACTGCTCGACGAAATCGACCTGGAGTCGCTTCATCGCGGCCCTCCGGCCAGCGCCAGTTGCTCGGCCACTGGCCGCTCGCCCGGCGATCCCTTCGGGCAAGGCAGAGGGATGGTCCGCGAAACGATCCCGGCAACCGTCGCCGCTGCCGGCAACCATTTGGCGCCTCCTGTCCATAACAGCGATTGCCCTGGCGGCATGCCCACACCGACCGCGTTGCGCAGACGCTCCTGTTCGAGCAGCGTTTCGAGTTCGGCCAGATCCGGCGCCGCCGGCAGCCGCAGCGTACGCAGGCCGGCGAGTTCGCCATGCTGGTGGTGAACCAGCGTCAGGGTACGCGCGAAACCGATCCCCAGCCAGCCGTCGGCAGGAATCGCAGGACATACCCGGTTCCAGACGCGAACCAGCGCCGGGGTCGCCGAATCCAGCCGCCAGCCCTGCGTGCGCGCCAGACCTTCGAGCGCCTGGTAGAGTTCCCGCGGCAGCGCGCAGCTCACGAAAGGCGCCGCCGCCTGCCAGTCGGCAGCCAGCAGCCAGGGCTCGGCGGACTCGCCGTACAAGGCCGCAAAGCGTGCCGCTGCACTCGCCCGCAGTTCGCGCAGACCCCGCGCACCGCGCGGTGGCATGACCACGAAGCTGCGCGCCAGGCTGTCATCGAGCGTCACCACCAGCGGAAGGCGGGCCGCATCGGCGACCGGCTGCGCCGGCGCCAGCGCCGACAGTGCGCCGCACAGCGCTGCCAGCGATGCCGGCTGCGCCGGGTCGAAATCGAGCGCCGCCAGCGTCTCGACTGCCGACTTCGCCACCGCCGGCAGCGCCAGCAGCACCGCACTATCGGCAGCGCAGCCGAGCAGCAATCGCTCAACCCGAAAGCGTGACACGACGCAGCTCTTCGAGCGTGGTTTCACCGTGCGCCACCAGGCGCAGCGCGGCCTCGGTCAGGCTGCGCGTGCCGTTTCGGTACGCGAGTTCCTTCAGTTGCCGGATCGGGCGCTTCTCGATGATCAGTTCGCGCAGCTCGTCGTTCAGGTTGAGGATCTCGGCAACCGCTTTGCGCCCACGATAACCGCTGCCACGACAATCACCGCAGCCGCGGCCGCGCCGGAAATCGAAATGCGCCAGATCGTCGCCGGCCAGATGAAAGCGCTCGAGTTCGGCATCGCGCGGCGTGTCGGCTTCGCTGCAGCGGCTGCAGTTCACGCGCAACAGGCGTTGCGCCCAGATGCCATTGAGCGCCGAGGCAAAGGCGTAGGGGTCGATGCCCATGTGGGTGAAGCGACCGAAGACGTCGAAGACGTTGTTGGCATGTACCGTGGTCAGCACCAGATGCCCGGTCAGCGCCGACTGGACGGCGATTTCGGCGGTCTCGCGGTCACGGATTTCGCCAACCATGATCTTGTCGGGGTCGTGACGCAGAATCGAGCGCAGGCCACGCGCAAAGGTCAGCCCTTTCTTGTCGTTGACCGGAATCTGCAGGACGCCGGGCAACTGGTATTCGACCGGATCCTCGATGGTGATGATCTTGTCGCGACCGTTGTTGATCTCGGAAATCGCACCGTACAGCGTCGTGGTCTTGCCCGAACCGGTCGGGCCGGTGACCAGCAACATCCCGTAGGGTTCTTCGACCAGCCGGCGCAGCGACTTCAGGGCATGCTCGTCAAAGCCCAGCGAGTCGAGCGTCAGTGAACCATGCGCCTCAATGACGCCGCGCTTGTCGAGGATGCGCACGACTGCGTCCTCGCCGTGGATGCACGGCATGATCGACACCCGCAGGTCGATGTCGCGGCCGGCAACCTCGACCCGGAAGCTGCCGTCCTGCGGGATGCGTCGCTCGGCGATGTCGAGTTCGGCCAGCACCTTGAGGCGCGAGATCACCTGCTCGGCGAGCGCCACACCGCTGATCTGGGCGACCGTATCGAGGACGCCGTCGAGACGGTACTTGATGGTGATGCCGCTGGGCGTGCTTTCGAGGTGGATGTCGCTGGCGGCGGCCCGCACTGCGTCATAGACGGTCGAGTTGACGAGTTTCACCGCCGGACTCGAAGCGCCACTGACCGAAGCGAAGCTCAGCACCTCGGCCGTACGTCGCTCGGGCGCGCTACCGTCATCCTGCACCAGCGAATGCACCGCGTGCAGCGACTCCTCATGCTTCGACAGATAGGCCTGAATGTCCGCCGCCAGCGCCAGGCAGTAATGCACCGGCGTGCCGGCCAGGCTGCCGAGCCAGACCATGCTGTCGGCGTCGAAAGGATCGGCGATGACGCCGAGGATCTGGCAGTCACCCGCCGCCTGCGGCGAGCGCAGCAGCACGCAGCNGCTGCGTGCTGCTGCGCTCGCCGCAGGCGGCGG
>NZ_SPMX01000078.1 GCF_012940005.1 Candidatus Accumulibacter contiguus
GCTCCAAGCGTGGGGATGTGAGCTATTTAAAAGTGCACGCCAGTCACGGCGTACTCTAATCTCTTTGTGGCATCGGATGATCGAGCTGTTTACAAGTTATCTCATCCCTTCTTGGGAGGTGTTGTGGAAGGCAATTGCAAAGGGTTACTCGGCCGGTACGCTAGAGATAGACACGTCGTAGATCTTTGCTCGTTCGTATGGTGTTTTTTTTGTACCCGGTTTATTACTTAGTGTGATTGTTAATATAAATTTTTATTTCCGTGAAAAAAAGTCGGAAGCATTACTTCTGCAAAAAACGTAATCTGCAAATGCAAATTTGCATTTTATTTTAGGAGTTATCCGAAGTGATTTATTATGCCGGGAACTGCTGACGACTTCTCACTTACAGCAGAAGGCATCTGTTTCCAGCTGGTCGCCGGGCATTACGACCTATCTGGCATCAGAAAACTGCAATTAACAGGGGGTAGAAACATCGCCCCGCTCAAAATTTCATACGCAACGCTGCCGGCGTCGTACCGAACCAGCGGAGACAGGCCCGGCTTAGCGATCGCTGTTCGCTGTAACCGAGCAGAATTGCCACTTCCGACAAGGGCAGGGCGGGTTGAGCCAGGAACTCGCGCGCCTGGCTCCGTCGAACGCGATCAAGGATTTCGGAGAAGCTGATTTGTTGCTCCTCTAGACGCCGTTGCAGCGTACGCTCGTTCATTGCCAGTTGCTGGGCGATGCTATCCAGGCTGCAGTCGCCATTGGCCAGTTGGCGTGCGATCAGTTCTTCGATTTGTTGGACAAGATCAAGTGGATTGCGTCGAATCAGGTTAGCCACAAAACGCTCGACGGCAACGCGAACATGTGGATTTCCGCTGTCCAGCACCTGTTCGAGGAGTGCTTGGGGAACAATCACGCCGTTACCAGACTGCTGGCACGCCACTTCACATTCAAAGAATTCTTGGTAGCGTGAAAGGGATACGCTGGGAGGGTGCTGAAACACCACCTGCCAGTCAGCGCCAATATCCCCTCTAAGCATGCGTAGGGTCTGGATCAGTAACAAACAGCACATTTCCACAGACTGCCGATGCGCTCCGCAAATTTCCGGAGGCAGTTCGTAACGCAGCCATATGAGTTCCTCGGCGGGCCCGGCTTCCATCCGAAGCGAGGTGCGTGCTACGTGGTAAGGCAGATTGCGCGCGATCGCAATCAGAGCACTGCCCACGGTGTCAGCGCGACGGGCGACCATTGCGATGGGGCCGAGAGCCGAATAATCCTGGCGTTGTGCGAGGAGCATGCCAAAGTCGGGCGCCCCGAGCTGTGCTGCCGCGTTCTCGAGCAGGCTCACTGTGGCGGACATGCTGATCGTCGCTTCCGGTTGCGCGAGCATTTGTGTAGTCAGCCCAACGTCACGAAGCAATACTTCGGCGTCGCCACCGAGTTCCTTGACGAGTTCGGTAAAACCGGTGAGCGCACGAGCGCGCACCAACAGAAGAGAAGTATTCATGTGCGCATGATTAGTGAAATGTCGTCGAATGTCCAATCGATGTCGTCTATTGTCCTATCCCGAAGACCTATTCCGGAACAGCATTCCACTTGGTAAATTCCACACTACAGTCTATTGTGAACCTTGGGTTAAATCCTTCGGTATCACGACATTCGGCTATTGGAGCAAGCGATGAAAAAGCAGTTATTCGGGTTGGCAGTATCCTGTATTGCTTCTCTCGGCCTCATGGGCCTTGCTTCGGCGCAACAGGTCACCGGCGTGCTGGGCTCGCCCAGCGCTACCACGACCATCAGCGGCAAGCAGCTGCCGCCGCCCGACCCGAAGTTCGGCGGGGTGATCAAGGACAGGGCTTCGGAGTCCACAGCATGGTGGCCGCCACGCGTCGTTCCGCCGAAGCGTGCACCCAACGTGCTGCTCATCATGACCGATGACGACGGCTTCGGCTCGCCCAGCACCTTCGGCGGCGTGATCCCGACCCCGGCGCTGGACCGCATCGCGAAGAGCGGCCTGCGTTACACGAACTTCCATTCCACGTCGCTCTGCTCGCCGACGCGCGCGGCGCTGATTACCGGGCGCAACCACCACTCGGTGGGCTTCGGCGTGGTGGGCGAGATCGCAACCGGCTTCCCTGGCTATGACTCGATCATCCCGATCGAGAAGGGCACGATCGGCACGATCCTGAGGGACAACGGCTACGCAACCTCATGGTTCGGCAAGGATCACAATACGCCCTTCTTCGCGAACAGCCAGGCCGGGCCGTTCGAGCAATGGCCGAACGGCATGGGTTTCGAGTACTTCTACGGCTTCGTCGGCGGCGACGCCAGCCAGTGGCAGCCGAACCTGTTCCGCAACACGACGCCGATCTTCCCGTTCCAGGGCAACCCTGGCTGGAACCTGCAAACGGCGATGGCCGACGAGGCAATCCAGTACATGCGACAGTCGAAGGCGCTGGCACCGGAGAAACCCTTCTTCGTCTACTACGTGCCCGGCGCCACGCACGCACCGCATCATCCGACGCCGGAGTGGATCGACAAGATCAGCGCGATGCACCTGTTCGACGACGGCTGGGAGAAGCTGCGCGAGACGATCTTTGCCAACCAGAAGCGGCTCGGCATCATGCCCGCCAACGCTCAGCTGACGCCGTGGCCTGACGGACAGGACATCTACAACGGCGCCAAGCTGCCGCGCTGGGACTCGCTGAGCTGGGAAGAGAAAAAGCTGTTCATCAAGCAGGCGGAGGTCTATGCGGCCTATCAGGCCTACGCCGACAACGAGATCGGCCGTGTCATCCAGGCCGTCGAGGACATCGGTCAGCTCGACAACACGCTGATCATCTACATCAGTGGCGACAACGGGGCGAGTGCCGAAGGCATGGTGAACGGTACGCCCAACGAGTTCACGACCTTCAACGGCATCGCGGTGCCGGTCAAGGACCAGTTCCTCTGGTACGAGTTCTGGGGGTCCGACCGCACCTTCCCGCACTATTCGGCGGCGTGGGCCTGGGCCTTCGACACGCCGTTCAAATGGATGAAGCAGGTACCGTCGCACTTCGGCGGCACAGCACAAGGCATGGCGATCTCGTGGCCCGGTCACATCGGCGATCCAGGCGGCATCCGCCGCCAGTTCCACCACGTCATCGACATCGTGCCGACCATCCTCGAAGCCACTGGTATCCCGGCGCCGCAGACGATCAACGGCGTCAAGCAGCTGCCGATCGAAGGCACGAGCCTGGCCTACACCTGGAACAAGGCCAGCGCCAACGCGCCAACCAAGCACACGACGCAGTACTTCGAGATGCTCGGCAACCGCGCCATCTACCATGACGGCTGGGTTGCGGCGACGACACCGGTAACGCTGCCCTGGGAGCTCTCCACCAAGCCGCCGCCGGATGTGATCACCGGCTACAGGTGGGAGCTCTACAACGTGATGGACGATCCCACGCAGAACAACGACCTCGCGGCGAAGATGCCTGACAAGCTCAAGCAGATGCAGAACATCTTTTATCTGGAGGCAGCAAAGTACAACGTTCTGCCGCTCGACAACACGACGCTGGCGCGCTGGAACGCGCCGAAGCCGAGCCTGACCGCCGGACGCACGGAGTTCACCTACTCGGGCACGCTGGCCAACGTGCCCGGCAGCACGGCGCCGCACATCCTGAACAAGTCGTACACCATTACCGCCCAGGTCACCATCCCTGCGGGTGGTGCCGAAGGCATGATCGTCACCCAGGGTGGCCGTTTCGGTGGCTACGGGCTGTTCCTGAGCAAAGGCGAACTCGGGATCGGCCGGGGCAAGGTGGTGTTCCTCTACAACCTGCTCGACCTGAAGCGTACCATCTGGGAGGGGCCGGAACTGAGCCCGGGCAAACACACCATCGTCTTCGACTTCAAGTCCGCCGAGCCGGGTCTGGGCAAGGGCGGCACCGGCGTGCTCAGCGTGGACGGCAAGGAAGTGGCGCGTAACTCGATGCCCAACTCCACGCCGATCACCTTTGCCGAGGACGAGACCTTCGACGTCGGTCTCGACACACGCACCGGCGTCGCGATGATCGAATATCGCTACGATTCCCCGTTCAAGTTCACCGGCACGATCGACAAGCTGACCTTCAAGCTCGAACCGGAGCAGCACGCGGCGGCCGCGTCAGGGACGGCCAAGAATGCGCAAAAACGCTAACGGCTATCGGTCATGCAAACCGGGGCGTCGGGACGAGCGCCAACGTATTATCGCGGCCATGCCATGAAAGGGGCGATGATCTTCGCTGCAGTCGGTGAAGCATCAACTGGCTTGGCGTTGCTGATCGTTCCGGCTCTGGTCGGGCGGCTTTTGCTGGGCGAGGAGTTGACCGGCATCGCCATCCCGGTCGCCCGGGTGGCGGGCATCGCGCTGGTCGGGTTGGGGATGGCCTGCTGGCCAGGCACCCCACGCGCCGGCATGTTGACCTACAGCGCAGCCGTCACACTGTATCTCGCCTACCTCGGCTTCACGGGCAGTTCGACCGGCCCGCTGCTGTGGCCGGCGGTCGTTCTGCACATCATCCTGACGGCGTTGTTGATTTGGGGATAATTGAACCGCCGTTGATCGCTTGTTCCATGTATGACTTCCGCTTATGCGGGGAATCCGGATTCCCGCTGGGTGCCCGGCTTCGCGGGACGACCGGATTGATTGGGGGGGCCATGTTGAAACATCGACGTCTGTTCAAGGACGGACGGGGTCCATCCACAGACTTTATTGGAGAAAGTACCATGAAAAATCGCTTGTCACCGCTTGCAATCGCCCTTTGTCTCACCGCGCCGCTGGCCACTGCCGCCGAGTTCTCCTGGGATCCGCTGCAGGATGTCGAGAACGTCCTGCCCGCGGGGGTGCCCAACGAAGGCAAGATCATCCAGGCCCGGCACCAGGTCCGGGAAATGGCTCAGGATGCGCTGGCCACGCTGTACGAAATTCAACCCGGCGCACAGCGCGCCATAGCGAATGCCGCAGGCTACGCGGTGTTCAGCACCTTCGGGATCAAGCTCTTCTTTGCCGGCGGCACGACAGGCAAGGGCATGGTCGTCAACCAGCGCACCAGCCGCCAGACCTTCATGCAGATGGCGCAGGTGCAGGGCGGGCTGGGATTCGGCGTCAACAAGAATCGCCTGATCTTCGTTTTCGCCACCGAACAGGCCTTGCGGAACTTCATCAACCAAGGCTGGGAGTTCGGTGCCCAGGCCAACGTCTCGATGATGGCCGACGGTCAGGGCGGCATGTTCTCCGGAGCCGCCTCAGTCGCCCCCGGCGTCTATCTCTACCAGTTGACCGAAACCGGTCTCTCCGCCACGCTCACCGTGTCGGGTACCAAGTTCTTCAAGGATTCCACTCTCAATTGAGTTTCGGGAGCGTTTCCGAAGTTCAGTGCATGGCGGGTGTCATGAATTGCCAACCGTCTTCATGAACCAATCGCAGGAGAATCAATCGAGATGAAAATACGTGCTCCAGCGGCGTCGACCGCAATGCAAGAATGCAGCGTACATCCGTGGCAATGTCGCCTCGGGCTAACTGGAAGATAGACATGCCAAAAAGAAAGCCAAATCCATTTGCACGTTTGTTCGGCGGTGCCGTGCTTGCCGCCACAGTCCTCTTCGGCGGCGCTGCCGTGGGCCAGGAAAAGCCCGCCGAAGCGCCAGCGACTGCACCCGTGCAGCAGTTCAAGGACGAACGCGCACTCAACCTGCTGAAAGGCATGAGCGATACGCTGGCCAAAGCGCAAACCCTGAACGTCAAGGTGCGCAGCCTGATTCCCTTTGCCACTCCCTCCGGGCAGCAGATCAGTCTGTTCGGGGCTTCGCGCGTGGCGATGCAACGGCCCGACAAGTTGTTCGTCGAGTCCCGTGGCGAGCTCTTCCCGCACAACCTCTATTTCAATGGCAAGACGGTGACGGCCATCGGCATCGAAAAGCGGTTCTATGCGCAGCAGCCAGCAGCGGCGAGCACGGTTGAGGCGTTGCTCGAGAAGGAACACCCAGGTTCGGATGCGCTGGCGCCTTTCGTCGATCTGCTCGTTGCCGACCCCTTCACCCGACTCACCCAGGATCTTTCGAGTGCGCTGCTGGTTGGTCAATCGACCCTTGATGCGGTCAACACTGATCATTTGGCATTTTCCGGTGCCGGGGTCGACTGGGAAATCTGGATCGGCACCAAGGACAAGCTGCCGCGCCTGATGGTCGTGCATTATCGGGGCGGGGAACGTCAGCCAACCTTCACGACGACATTCTCGGACTGGAAACTTGGTGCGCCGATCGCGGCCCAGACTTTCAACGCCAACATCCCGAAGGATGCGGTGAAGATCGACTTCAAGCTTCCCATCCTTCAGCAATCCAAATGAGCGGCCAAAGGAGCAATGCGATGAAACAGATCAAGATACTCGCCCTGGGAATCGCCGCCACTGCCGGCGCACTCGTTCCCCTGGCCGATGCCAACGCCTGGGTTGCAGCAGGTCGTGGTTATGGCGGCCGCGGATTTGTTGCGGCTGGTGGCTACCACGGCGCCTATTACCATCCCGCTTACCACCCTGCCGGATGCTACGGCTGCGGCGCGGCGGCCGGTGCCGTCGCCGGGATGGCGATTGGCGCCGCGGTTGCCAGCGCGGCGCGACCCACCACGGTCGTCGTCGCCCAACCCGCTTACGTGGCTACGCAGCCGGTTTATGTCGCCCAGGGCAATGTGCCGATCGGCACCCAATACGCGGCGTTGCCGTCCGGAGCGCAGAGCATGGTGATAAATGGCGTGAACTATTACCAGAGCGGACCGACCTGGTACAAGCCGTATTTCGGATCAAGCGGTGTCTACTACGAGGTGGTACCGGCACCGTGACATACAACTCCCGGCCGCACAGCGGCTGGGGATTTCTTGTCAGGAAGGGAAACTGTCGTGTGGTGGATCAGCTATCGTGGCGAAGGCCGTCACGGTCTCGAGAACGTCGGCGTATTCAACGATGACGGCACACCGCGGCAGAAGCATCCCTTGCTGCTCGACGACTCGCTGTGAATGGCGGTCAAAAAGCGCGTAATTCTGGCGCAGCGTTTTTTCCAGGCCCGAAAAATGCTTTCGCGCTGCACCGAAGAAGCGCTTTGTAGCCGAGTCAAGGGCAGGCTGCGGCCTTATGCAGCCTGGCGAAGCGCACCTTTTACGCGGCGTAGGAGCGATATGCTGGGCGTGCCAGTAAATAGTGTCTGGCAGAACAAGCCGTTTCTTGGACAGTCGGGGGCGTTCAGCGGCGCAAAAAATTGTGCGCGAATGCATTCTCCTTGCACTCGCTCGACTTTTCGTATGCGGTATGCGGACACGAACATCCGGATGTCTGTGCTTAGACGGCCAGCAGCATGCCACCGACGTCTTTCAGCGTTCCGACTCGGATCAGGTCGCGGACCAGCCATTGCGCCAGCACCTCGTTGCTGTGGTTCAGATAACGTGCGTTGACACTCTGGCAGAAGCTGAGGCTGGCGAGGAAGTCCGGGAGATCGGCGCGCAGCAGTTGCCGTCTCTCCAGCAAGGCAAAAGCAAGAATGACCCGGAGGGCATGTCTGGCCAGCAGCTCGACATTCTGTTCGAAGGTGGCCAGCCGCTGGTAGGCGCGCTCGAAGGCATCGGCCACCTCGACGAAAGGCGCACCGTGGCCGGGGATCACCCCATCGATCGGCAGGCGCGCCAGTACGTCGAGCGTTTCACGCGCGGCCTTCAGACCCCCCGCATCCTCCGGATGGCCCAGCAGTTCCGAGAAAATCACCCCGAAGCCGTTGCGCCACAGGGCATCACCGGAGATCAGCAGGCGCCGCTCCGGGTTGTGAAAGGCCAGCGCATCCATGTCATGGCCGGGAACCGCAATCGCACGCCAGTTGAGCCCGCCGAGTTCGACTTCATCGCCGGCAGCGATCGTTGCATCATGGCAAAAGCGCGCGCCCGACTGGCCGAGCGGCGAGAGCAGCAAGGCCTCTTCGTCCCACTCGGCAATCGTCGCGTCGATACCCTGGGGAACGATGACCTGGCAGCCGAAGGCGCGGGTCACTGCCGCATTGCCCCCGATATGGTCGGAATGCGAGTGGGTATTCAGCAGTCGCGTCAGGCGGCGACCGGCCAGCGCGTGTTCGAGCAGAGCGACCGTCTGTGCGGCATGCGTCACGTAGCCACTGTCGATCAGCGCCGCCTGCTCTCCTTCGAGGAAGACGATGTTGTTCGACGACAGCCAGCCGCGTTCAAGAACCAGCAGGCTATCGGGAAGCATCAGTCTGGATCTGGCGAGTCGTTGTTCGGAAAGGCGTCATAGATTGGCTCGCGGCGCAGTTCCTCGACGACGATTCCTTGCGTGATCAGCGAGACCGGCAGCGGCGGACGACCGCAGCCAAGGCAGTAACCGGAATCCGGGTCGGGCATGCAGATGCCGACGCAGAAATATTCTTCTTCAGATTCGTTCATGATCAACGATCGCAATCCGCGCGGAAATCACCACCCGACGCACAGCCTTCCGGGTCGTGTTCGAACCGCCGATGCTCGACGGCCAGTAGAATCCGCAGGCGCTGGTCATCGGAGGCGCGGCTCCAGACGGCAATTTCCTCGATCGTCCGGAAGCAACCCAGACAGCAGCCGGTTTGCTCGTCCATCCGGCAGACATTGATGCACGGCGAGGCAAGCGTTTGCGTCACGACCGTAGCTGCAGCAGCGCTCATCGGGTGTTCTGCCTGGCGAGCAAGGCGCGCGCCACTTTCGACGCCGGTTCGCGGCCCAGGTGATGCGCAATGAACTGGCTGGCGACCAGCAATTTTTCCATATCGACTCCGCATTCAATGCCCAGGCCCTGCAGTAAATGGACGACATCCTCGCTGGCGACGTTGCCGCTGGCGCCGACGGCATAAGGGCAGCCGCCGAGTCCGGCGATCGAACTGTCAAACACCGCCATGCCGAGTTCGAGCGAGGCGTAGATGTTGGCAATGGCCATCCCGTAGGTGTCATGGTAATGCCCCGCCAGCTTCTCGATCGGCACCACCGCCGCGCAGGCCTGGATCATTCGCTGGATCGATGCCGGCGTGCCGGCACCGATGGTATCGCCGAGAGAGACTTCGTAGCAACCCATTTCGAGGAGTCGCTCGGCGACCCACGCGCTTTTCACCGGATCGACGGCGCCTTCGTAGGGGCAGGCGACGACGCACGATACATAGCCGCGTACCTTGACCTCGAGTGCGCTGGCGGCATCGACGACGGCAGCGAAGCGCTTCAGGCTCTCGGCGATGCTGCAGTTGATGTTCTTCCGCGAGAAGGTCTCCGAGGCCGCAGCGAAAATCGCGACTTCCTGCGCGCCGGCTTCGACGGCCGCGTCGAAACCCTTGAGGTTGGGGGTCAACACCGGGTAGGAGGGCTGCGGCCAACGTCGCGGGCTCGCCAGCAAGGCGCGCAGCACCTCGGCGCTGTCGGCCATCTGCGGCACCCACTGCGGCGAGACGAAAGAGGTGGCCTCGATGGCCGACAGTCCGGCATCGGCAAGACGTTCGATCAGTTCGACCTTGATCGCCGTCGGAACGATCGCTTGCTCATTCTGCAAGCCGTCGCGTGGCCCGACCTCGACCAGTTTCACTCGCTGTGGCAGGGTCATGGCTCGACCTCGAAATCGACCAGTTCGGCAGCATCGGCGACCTGGTCGCCGGCGGCGTAGTGGAAGGCCTGGACGCGGCCGTTCTTCGGCGCGGTAATCGTGTGTTCCATCTTCATTGCTTCGAGAATCAGGAGCGGCGCGCCCTTGTCCACCCGCTGTCCGACCGCGGCCAGCAAAGCGATGACCTTGCCCGGCATCGGTGCGGTCAGACCACCGCCATGCGCCCCTCCTGCTTCGACGAGGTGCAACGGATCGTCGCGCAGGATGACGTAATTGGTGCCATTGAGAAAAACGTGGCGTTCCTGCTTTTCGGTGACCGCGACGACACTCGCCACCAGGCGTCGATCGTCGAGTTCGACCGCCAGTTGCCCGGCAAACTGGCCGCTGTCGAGGATGCGGCCGCGCGCGAGGACCGACTCGTTGCCGAGAGTCAAGCGCCAGCCATCGGCGGCGTAGGCGACGATGACTTCATGCCGGGTATCCCCGCTACGGTAGGTGAGCGTGCGTCGCGGCTGGATGTTCAGACGCCAACCGTCGTGCAGACTCCACGGCGACCAGGGGTCGCCCGAGTGGCTGGCCCTGGCGAGCGCTGCCGCGTATTCGCGCAGCAAACCGGCGACGGCGGCGACGAAGAAGACGCTGCTCGGAGGATCGCTTTGTGCCGGAAAGAGGAAGTCGCGGCTGCGCTCGATCAGAGCGGTATCGAGATCGGCGTTGGCAAAAGCCGGGCAGGCCACCAGCCGTGAAAGGAAGTCGATGTTGGTACTGACCCCGACGATGCGGTAATCGGCCAGCGCCTGCCGCATGCGCGCCAGCGCTGCATGCCGGTCGACGTCCCAGACGATCAGCTTGGCAATCATCGGGTCGTAGTAAGGCGTGATCTCGTCACCCTGTTCGATTCCGGTATCGACGCGGACGTTGAGGCTCTCGGCAGGCCGCGCCAGATGCAGCAGGCGGCCCGTCGATGGCAGGAATTCCTGGTCAGGATTCTCGGCGTAGATGCGCGCTTCCAGCGCGTGCCCGCGAATGTCGAGCTGTGCCTGGCGCAGCGGCAGGGGCTCGCCGCTGGCGACGCGCAACTGCCACTCGACGAGATCCTGCCCGGTGATCATCTCGGTCACCGGATGCTCGACCTGCAGGCGGGTGTTCATCTCCATGAAATAGAAGCTGCCGTCCTGCGCGAAGGTATCGCTGGCGATGAACTCGACGGTACCGGCGCCGACGTAACCGACCGCCAGGGCAGCGTCAACGGCGGCCTGGCCCATGGCGGCGCGGCGCGCCGGCGTCATTCCTGGTGCCGGCGCCTCTTCGAGCACTTTCTGGTGGCGGCGCTGCACCGAGCAGTCGCGTTCGAAGAGATGCAGGCAATTGCCCTGCGTATCGGCAAAAATCTGGATCTCGATGTGCCGCGAACGGCGCAGGTATTTTTCGATCAGCACCTGCTCGGAGCCGAATGACGAAATCGCTTCGCGCTGGCACGAGGCCAGCGCGGCGGCGAAATCGTCGCTCCTTTCGACCAGACGCATGCCCTTGCCGCCCCCGCCGGCAGCCGCCTTGATCAGCACCGGATAGCCGATGGCGTCGGCCTGAGCGTGCAGGAAAACGGGTTCCTGCTCATCACCGTGGTAACCCGGAGTCAGGGGAACGCCGGCAGCGGCCATCAGCGTCTTGGCGGCGGACTTCGAACCCATGGCGCGAATTGCCGCGGCTGGCGGGCCGATGAAAACGACCCCGGCGGCCGCACAGGCATCGGCGAAGCGGTCATTCTCGGAGAGAAAGCCATAGCCCGGATGCACCGCCTGTGCGCCGGTACGCCTGGCGGCGTCGAGTATCCGATCGGTGCGCAGATAGGATTCGCGAACCGCAGCCGGACCGATGCACACCGCCTCGTCGGCGAGGCGCACGTGCCGGGCGTTGGCATCGGCTTCGGAAAAAACGGCGACGCTGCGCACCCCCATGCGGCGGGCGGTACGGATCACGCGACAGGCAATCTCGCCGCGATTGGCAATCAGAATCTTGGTAAACATTGCACAAAACCTTTCGCTCGCTGCAAGCATGCGGACCGTATCCGGGTGGCCGCCATTTCAGTCGGCCACCCAGTTGGGCTGCCGCTTTTCGAGAAACGCCGCCAGACCTTCCCTGCCTTCGGGGCTGGCACGAACGCTCGTAATCCGCTGTGCCGTCTCTTCGATGGTCTCTTCGTCGATCGGCTGGCCGGCAACGATGCGAATCAGCGCCTTGCACTCGGCTTGCGCGCGCGGGCCGTTGGCGAGCAGACTGTCGAGGATCTCGGCGATCGCATCGTCGAGTTGCTCCTCACCGGGAACGAGTTCGTGCAACAGGCCAATCCGGTAGGCCTCGGCAGCCGAAAAGCGCTCGGCAGTCAGCATGTAGCGACGGCTGTAGCGCTCGCCGATCGCCGCCAGCACGTACGGGCTGATCACTGCCGGCACGATTCCCAGCTTCACTTCGCTGAGCGCAAACACCGCATCGTAGGTTCCGATCGCAATGTCGCAGGCGGCGATCAGCCCGACGCCACCGCCGTATGCCGGGCCCTGCACGCGCGCCAGCGTCGGCTTCGAGAGTTCGTTGAGCGTCGACAACAACTCCGCCAGCCTTTTCGCGTCGAGCAGGTTTTCCTCGGGAGTGCAGTCGGCGACACGCTTCATCCAGTTCAGATCGGCGCCGGCGCAGAAGCTTTTTCCGGTCGACGACAGCACGACGGCGCGAACACGCGCGTCCGCCTCGAGTTCGCGCAGGCCTTCGGTGATCTCGGCGATCAGTTGCTCATCGAAAGCGTTGTGCCGCTGCGCCTTGTTCAGCGTCAGGATGCCGACGTTGCCGTCGATTTCGGTGAGAATCGATTGATACTCGCTCATCATGACCCCTTACATGCGGAAAATGCCGAACTTTGTCGCTTCGGCGTCGGCGTTCAGCGCCGCCGACAGACCGAGTCCGATCACCCGCCGGGTATCGGCCGGGTCGATCACGCCGTCGTCCCAGAGGCGGGCGCTGGCGTAGTAGGGATGACCCTGCAATTCGTACTGTTCGCGGATCGGCGCCATGAAGGCCTCTTCGTCGTCAGCACTCCAGGCTTTGCCGGCGGCTTCGAGGCCATCGCGCCTGACGGTTGCCAGCACCTTCGCCGCCTGCTCGCCGCCCATCACCGAAATGCGTGCATTCGGCCACATCCACAGGAAACGCGGCGAGTACGCCCGACCACACATGCCATAGTTGCCGGCACCAAAGGAACCGCCGATGACCACCGTGAACTTCGGCACCCTGGCGCAGGCGACGGCGGTCACCATCTTGGCACCATCGCGGGCGATGCCGCCGTTTTCGTACTTGCGGCCGACCATGAAGCCGGTGATGTTCTGCAGGAAGAGCAGCGGGATGCCGCGCTGCGCGCAGAGTTCGATGAAATGCGCAGCCTTCAGCGAAGATTCCGAGAACAGGATGCCGTTGTTGGCGACGATGCCTAGCGGATAGCCCCAGAGGCGTGCGAAACCGCAGACGATCGTCGTCCCGTAGCGTGCCTTGAATTCGTCGAAGTCGGAGCCATCGACGATGCGGGCGATGATCTCGCGAACGTCGAAGGGCTTCCTGGCGTCGGTAGGGATCACGCCATACAGTTCTTCGGCCACGTAGACCGGCTCACGCGGTTCGGCGAGGCTCAATGGCGGATGCTTGCGCCAGTTGAGGTTGCCGACGATGCGGCGGGCGATCGCCAGCGCATGCGCGTCGTTTTCCGCGTAGTGATCGACGACGCCGGAAATGCGCGTATGTACATCGGCGCCGCCGAGATCCTCGGCAGTCACCACCTCGCCGGTCGCTGCCTTGACCAGCGGCGGCCCGCCGAGAAAGATCGTTCCCTGGTCCTTGACGATGATCGACTCGTCGGACATCGCCGGCACGTAGGCACCGCCAGCGGTACACGAACCCAGCACGGCGGCGATCTGCGGGATGCCGGCCGCCGAAAGATTGGCCTGATTGTAGAAGATGCGGCCGAAATGTTCCTTGTCGGGAAAGACCTCGTCCTGCATCGGCAGGAAAGCGCCTCCCGAATCGACCAGATAGATGCACGGCAGGCGGTTCTCGCCGGCGATCTCCTGCGCGCGCAGGTGTTTCTTGACCGTCAGCGGGTAATAGGTGCCGCCCTTCACCGTCGCATCGTTGGCAACGATCATGCACTCGACGCCATGGACGCGGCCGATGCCGGTGATCAGCGAGGCCGCCGGCACCTCGAAAGGATGGGCCTCGCCATACATGCCATAGGCAGCGAGTTGTGACAGCTCCAGGAAAGCCGAACCGGGATCGATCAGCGCATTGACCCGCTCACGCGGCAGCAGCTTGCCGCGTGCCAGGTGCTTCTGGCGTGCCGCTTCCGGACCGCCGAGAGCGATTCGGTCGACCGTCGTACGCAAGTCGGCGACGACGCTGCGCATCGCTTCGACGTTGGCCTGGAAGTCGTCGCTGCGAGGATTGAGCTGCGTTTGCAGAACTGGCATCAGAAACCTCCGCTGGCCAGCCAGCGCTCGACTGGTTTCTCCGAAGCCAGGTCGCCATAGGGGGAGGTGAAGTCGAAATAGAACTCGATTGGCTGCGACATGAATGCTTCTCCTGCTTTGGGTGAATGTCGGTGATCCCTTGCCTGTTCCGCTCAGATGAGGATCATAGCGCCTGACAGCGATCAGGACTGCAGCGATGTGTCAAATCGCTCCATCTGGATCGCGGGTTTTTAATGTGAAAGTCGCGTATGCGACTCACGAATCTCCCCTCCCCCCTCGCGGGGGCGCAGGCGGGGTTTCGCGGAGCACCGCTCCGCGCCGCCGCAGCCGGCCCGCGATGCAGCGCGGGCCGTGGAAGGGGTCGAGGGAGAGGGAAACGGTCATGACTTTCATGATCGGGGGTGCCTGGAAAAGTCATGACCGTTAGCGAAACCCGAAAAACGCGCGCATCTTGCCCAGGATGCTCTGGGCACGCAGCGAAACCTCGGTGCTCGCGCGCCCCAGATGGTCCTCTTGAAACCGGGCCAATTCCCGTTCGCGGGTGGCGACAATGCGCGCGATTTCCTCGGCAATTTCGGGGCGTGAACGGATCACCTGCTCGAAGTTTGCCTGGTCCAATCGGTAGCATTGCGCGTAACTCCTGGCGATCAATGTGGCGCGGCGTGGCTCTCCAGTCATCATCCCGATCTCGCCGAACACCTCGCCCGGCTCCAGAGTGGCGACATGGCGGCGGCTTTGCGCGGGACCTTCGATCCAGACATCGACTTCCCCTTCGGCCAGCAGGTAGAGCGAATCCCCTGCCACGCCCTGACGAATGATCACCTCCCCGTTGGCAAACGGAGTGTAGGTCAGACCTTCGGCCAGGATCGCAAGCTCGCCCTCGGTCAGCCCGCTGAACAGATCGACAGAGCGGAGAACTGCCTGGCGACGTTGCCGGTCGCGTGCCTGGCTCTGCTCGCGGCGCTGTTGCGAATCGATGACCATATGCACGCTGTGCTCGGTGATCGCGAACTCGATCTCGGCGCGCTGCAAAGCAGCGAACAGGCACATCCTGACCGCGGAATCGGTAGGGGAATCGGGGCCAGGGTCCACCAACCAATAGCGTAGCGCATAACGGCCGAATCCAGAACCGAACTCCATCAGCACACAACCCGGCTCGGGCTCTTTGGCGACATTCGCGATGTCAGCCGCCGTCACCGCCGCTACGGCGATCTCGATCACACGTCCCGGCGGGATCGAGCAATGCACGTTGAACCACAGCCAGCGCCGCCACTCCGGTTGCCTTTGGCCAGGACTCGAAATGACGGTAAACGGGTTTTTCATCAAGACGCTGTTGGGAAAGACCACGGTTTCGCCGTCGCGTGTCTCCACCGCCGTGTAACGCCAGCGGATTTCGGAGATTCGACCCGAGACGCTGCCGATGCTGATCCAGTCGCCGATCTTGAGCGAACTTTCCAACTGCAGCAGCAGCCCTCCCATGGTGTTGCCCAGCGTATCCTGCATCGAGAAGGCAACGACCGCCGTGATCAGCGCCGAGGTCGTGACCAGGCTCGCCAGATCCATGCCGGCAAGACGCAATCGCACCAGAACCCAGGCGATGTATCCGACAAAAATCAACAGGTCCTCGATGATTCTTGGCGTGCGCAGGCGGATCAACGGGAAGGTCAGGCGGAACAGCAGCAACCCGGTCAAATGGATCATGATCAGACCGGAACCCAGGACGAAGATCTCGTGGACGATCTCTGCCCCGCTGTGTAGACCGAAGGCTTCGAGCACGGCCGAGACGAACTTGCCAAGAAGGCAAAATACGTACAGTTCCAGCGAGTTGATGATCACCCGCCGATCGGCGCGCAGGAAACGCAGAAGAAGGAGCCCCAACCCAAAAGTAAAACCAAGCGCCCAGGGCAGTTCCGGGCGCCAGAAATAGCCGACCGCGGTTTCCCATAGCTGCAGCATCAGTATTTCTCCGAGAGGGTTTCGTTCCGGTCTGCTTGCCAGTTCCCGCCGCAGCAGACGGCGCGGGAATCGGGTTACCCGAGTTCGACGATTTTGCGCCTAAGTAATTGATTATGATAGGTTAGATTGTTATGTAGTGGCGCATTTAAAGCCTTAAAGTTCAATAACTTATCTGCCATCCGTCGAACTTGGGGGGGTTACGGTTCAAATAGTGAATCTTCCGTGATGGCTACCAAACATTCTTCGATGGCCAAGTCGGAATAAATATTCACCCACTCGCCGGTATGGCGCATGTATGACATATTGAATCGCTCTCTTCCGGTATATTCCAGTCGGGAGAATTTCGCTTCAAAAAACGGCACCATTGCATCCGGGTGTGGGACGCAATACTTCGCACAAAAGTAAAAATAATGGCGATACCACTTGGTATAAATATCGGCGATATAGTTGTGCTGAAATTGGTCTGGCGCAGGCGGAGACTGGATATACTTCGGCTTCAGAACCGTCTCGACGACAGCAATTCCCGGCATAAGTTGCCCAAGCCATTGATTACAAATAGTTCCCAAATTGCATGCACAGGTTTGGTGCGTTAATTGTCAATATAAATCAACATGTTAAATCAGGCCGGGAATTGCTGTCTCGACGAGTTCGTCCGCTTTTTGTTGCAAATCGGCCTTTACCTGCGCTGACACCTTGGGTGCGACAGGTTTGGGCGGGCTGAAAACCCACGCTTTTCGAATATTAGCCATATCTCCTCCTGCATCTCAATCCTGAACTTCTGTGCTTCTGGGAATTTTTCCTGCATGTGAATAATAAAGTGTGGATTCAAATGCCGTGATCGAAGTCTGAATCTCTTTCATCCCCCAGGGTTCTGGCGATTTTCCGGGATCACAGACGGGATGCACAGGCTACCGCGGAGCGATTCCGCAGCAGCGCGGCTTCGGGTTTCACCCCAGCGCTTCAGCTCTCGACCCGATACTCCGCCGACCGCGCGTGCGCCGGCAGGCCCTCCCCATACGCCAGCGTTGCCGCGATGCGGCCCAGGGTTTTCGAACCGGCCTGTGACACCCGGATCAGGCTGGTCCGTTTCTGGAAGTCGTACACCCCCAGCGGTGACGAGAAGCGGGCGCTGCCGGACGTCGGCAGGACGTGGTTGGGGCCGGCACAGTAGTCGCCGAGAGCCTCCGAAGTGTAAGGGCCGATGAAGATCGCACCGGCATGCTGAATCTTGTTCACCCAGGCTTCGGCATCGACCAGCGAGAGTTCGAGGTGTTCGGGTGCGATGCGGTTGGCGATGCGGCAGGCTTCGTCGAGATCGCGCACCTGGATCAGCGCGCCGCGATTTTCGAGTGCTGCACGAATGACCCGCTGACGCGGCATCGTTGGCAGTAGTGCGTCGAGCGAAGCGGCAACGCGGTCGAGGTAATCGGCATCCGGACAGATCAGGATCGACTGCGCGAGTTCGTCGTGTTCGGCTTGCGAGAAAAGGTCCATGGCTACCCAGTCGGGGTCGGTCTGCCCATCGCAAATGACGAGTATTTCCGACGGACCGGCGACCATGTCGATGCCGACGACGCCAAAGACACGGCGCTTGGCGGCGGCGACATAGGCGTTGCCGGGGCCGACGATCTTGTCTACCTGGGGAATGGTCTCTGTACCGTAGGCGAGAGCGGCGACCGCCTGCGCGCCGCCGATGGTGAAGACGCGATCGACGCCGGCCAATGCCGCAGCGGCGAGAACCAGCGGGTTGTTCTCGCCAGCCGGCGTCGGCACGACCATGATCAGTTCCCTGACCCCGGCGACACGCGCCGGAATCGCGTTCATCAGCACGGAAGAGGGGTACGAGGCCTTGCCGCCGGGGACGTAGAGGCCGACGCGGTCGAGCGGCGTCACCTTCTGGCCCAGCATCGTGCCGCGCGTTTCCTCGCTTTCGTCTTCGTATTGCCAGCTCTGCAGAGGCTGCCGCAGGTGGTAGCTGCGCACGCGCTCGGCAGCGGCTTCGAGCGCCTGGCGCTGTGCTGGTGGCAGGCTGGAGAGTGCCTGCTGCAGTTTGTTCTGAGAGAGTTCGAGTTCGGCCATCGAATGGACCCTCAGGGCATCGAAACGCCGGGTGTACTCGATCACTGCGGCGTCGCCGTGTGCTTTCACCTCGGAGAGGATGCCGGCGACCGTCTGTTCGACGCAGGCATCCTGCGCCGCCTCGAAGGCCAGCAGCGCATCGAGGCGGGCCTGGAAGTCGGCGTCCGTGCTGGATAGGCGCTTGATCTCAATCATTGGTCGATGACTCCGTGACTTCGGCGATGGCTTCGAGAATCGGCGCCAGCATTTCGCGTTTCAGCTTGAGTGCGGCCTGATTGACGATCAGCCGCGACGAGATGTCCATGATGTGCTCGCAGGCGAGCAGATTGTTGGCTTTCAGCGTATTGCCGGTGGACACCAGGTCGACGATGGCATCGGCAAGTCCGGCCAGCGGTGCCAGTTCCATCGACCCGTAGAGCTTGATCAGGTCGACATGTACGCCCTTGGCCGCGAAGTGTTCGCGGGCAATATTGACGTACTTGGTCGCCACCTTGAGGCGCGCGCCCTGGCGCACGGCGTGCGCGTAGTCGAAACCGGCGGGTACGGCGACCATCATCCGGCACCTGGCGATCTTCAGGTCGATCGGCTGGTAGAGACCTTCACTGCCGTGCTCGAGCAAAACGTCCTTGCCGGCGACGCCGAGGTCGGCGGCACCGTATTGCACATAGGTCGGGGTATCGGTGGCGCGGACGATGACCACGCGGACATTTTCCCGATTGGTCGGGATGATCAAGCGGCGCGAGGTCTCTGGATCCTCGAGCGGCTCGATCCCGGCGGCTGCCAGCAGGGGCAGAGTCTCGTCAAAAATCCGGCCCTTCGATAGAGCAATGGTGATGCCGTCCACGGCCTTTTCCCTGCGCGACAAAGCCCGCATTCTACCGCAATGCAGCGGCCGGAGCGGCACACGCGAGAGTCAGTCGGCAAGGGAAGGAACGAGGCGAGGTGCCCTTCGCTGCTTTCCTGAAGCGGGCAGTATTGCCCTGAAGGGTTAGAGTTTAGGCATAAATGGCGTATTATTCGGGCGCCGTGGCGCAAGCAGGGGGAAAGCCTGCAGAAAAGCAAGAGTTATGCAGCGCACGCGGTCACGATGGCGCTGGATCTGGTCGTTCCTTTGGAGAGTTCCCAGGGGGCAACCGGGGTATTCAGCTGCCGCAAACACCGGAGGAGCACTCAGATGGACCAACTGCATCTTTACATCAACCTTGGACTGATTCTGGCCTTCGTCGCCGGCAATGCCTTTTTTGTCGGTTCGGAGATCGCCATTTCCTCGGCCCGCCGCAGCCGCATCAGGCAATTGTCAGAGGAGGGCGATCGGCGCGCAGCACGGGTCGAGATGCTGCACAATGAGCCGGAACGTTTCTACTCGGTGACCCAGGTCGGCATCACCCTGGTTTCCCTGGGCCTTGGCGCCGTCGGTATGGAGACGATCAGCACGCTGACCGATTCGACCTTCGTCTCGACCTTTGCCCTGTTCGGCGACAGCGAAGCCCTCGTCAAGGCAGCACACACGGTCTCGTACGTCTTCGCCTTTATCGTCATTTCGTTTCTGCATGTGGTCGCCGGCGAGCTGGCGCCCAAGGTGCTGGCCTTTCACAAGGCCGAGCAGATGAGCATGGCGGTTGGCGGCATCATCAACATTCTTTACCTCACCTTCCGGCCGCTGATCTACATCATGAAGCTGTCTTCAGACGCGTTGCTGCGGCTTTTCGGGCAGCGGAATCTCGAAGGCGAAGGCCATAGCCACTTCACGATGTCGGTCGAGGAAATCCGCATGATTCTCTCGGCGAGCGAGAAGGATGGGACACTGGCGCCGGAGGAAACGGAGATGATCCGCGGGGTGTTCAAACTCGACGAGCACACGGTGCGCGAGGCCATGATCCCGCGCACGCGCATCCGGGCCCTGGCGCAGGAAGATACCTTGGCCGACGCCCTGCGTGTCTTCCGCGACGTGCCACACGCACGCTTCCCGGTGTACGACAAGAGCCTGGACCGGATCACTGGCGTGGTCGCCATCAAGGAATTGCTGACGGTGATGGCCGAGAGTACCGGCCAGACGCTCGAAGAAGTCAGTCACCGTCCAGTCGGTGACTTTGTGCAGGCGCCGTACGTCGTTCCCAACAGCAAGTTGCTGAGCGACCTGCTCAAGGACTTCAAGCGCACCCGGCAGCAGATGGCGGTGGTGATCGACGAGTATGGCGGCACCGAGGGCATCATCACGCTCGAAGACATCCTCGAGGAAATCGTCGGCGACTACGAGGATGAATTCACTCGCCAGGCGAGGCGAGTCAGGAAACTGATTGGCAGTCAGTATGAAATCGACGCCTCGATGCGGGTTTCCGATCTCGACGTCCTGCTTGATTTCCCGTTCCCGACTGATGACGACTACGTCACCCTCGCGGGATTGTTCTACAAGAGGCACGGCAGCGTGCCGAAAGTCGGCGATACCGTCCAGCTGGAAGGCGGCCAACTGACGGTGCTCGAGATGGACAACCATCGGATCACCCTGTTGAAGTTCGAAGATACCGCCGTTGGAGACGATGGGGTCGTCCGTCTGGTCGAAAACTCTTCGGCAGCAGATGCCAGTTTGCCATCCACGGACGAGTCGCACGCAACGAATGACCGCTAGCCAGTGACGACGGCTTGCCGGGCTCGTCGCAGCGATTCCCGCGGTTGCTAGCGAACGCAATCGACCGAGTAGACCGGCTTGCCGTCGACGATTGCCTTGACCAGGCCATGGACGTCGGTCTCGAAGCCAGGGAAACGCTCGTTGAAATCGCGCGCGAATTGCAGGTAGCGAACGATCGTGGCGTTGAAGCGCTCGCCCGGGATCAACAGGGGAATTCCCGGTGGGTAGGGAGTCAGCAGGGTGCTGGTGATCCTTCCCTCCAGATCGTCGATCGGAACGCGGTCAATCTCGCGATGTGCCATACGGGCAAAAGCATCGGTCGGCTTCATTGCCGGCTCCATGTCCGAGAGGTACATGCGAGTGGTCAGATGCGCGACATCGTTGGCCGCGTAGATGCCGTGGATCTGCTTGCAGAGGTCTTTCAGCCCGCATTTCTCGTAGCGCGGATTCTTGGCCAGGAACTCCGGCATCACCTTCCACAAGGGCATGTTCTGGTCGTAACCATCCTTGAACTGCTGCAGTTCGGTGACCAGCGTGTTCCAGCGACCCTTGGTGATGCCGATGGTGAACATGATGAAGAAGGAATAGAGACCACATTTCTCGACAATGATGCCGTGCTCGGCCAGGTACTTGGTGACGATCGCCGCCGGAATTCCCCAATCGGCGAAGTCTCCATCGACATCGAGTCCCGGCGTAATGACCGTTGCCTTGATCGGGTCGAGCATGTTGAAGCCTTCGGCGAGCATGCCGAAGCCGTGCCAACGTTCGCCGGGCTTGAGGATCCACGCCGAGCGGTCTTCGAGGCCTTCTTCCGACAGGTCTTCCGGGCCCCAGACCTTGAACCACCAGTCGGCACCCCATTCCTTTTCGACCTTGCGCATCGTGCTGCGGAAGTTGAGCGCTTCGGCTATTGATTCGTCCACCAGTGCGGTGCCGCCGGGGGCTTCCATCATCGCTGCCGCGACGTCGCAGGAGGCGATGATCGCGTACTGCGGCGAGGTCGAGGTGTGCATCAGGTACGCTTCGTTGAAGACATCGCGGTCGAGTTTGCGCCCTTCGGAATCCTGGACGAGAATCTGCGAGGCTTGCGAGAGACCGGCCAGCAGCTTGTGCGTCGACTGCGTCGAAAAGATCATCGCATCCTTGCAGCGCGGGCGATCAGCGCCGATGGCATGGTAATCGCCGTAGAAATCATGGAAAGCCGCGTGCGGCAGCCAGGCTTCGTCGAAGTGCAGGGTATCGATCACGCCATCGAGCATTTCCTTGATTTCTTCGACATTGTAGAGGATGCCGTCGTAGGTGCTCTGGGTGATGGTGAGTACGCGCGGTTTGGCGGCGACCGCGCGCGCGAAGGGATGCGCCGCGATCTTCTTCTGGATGTTCTCCCAGCGGAACTCTTCTTTCGGTATCGGTCCGATGATCCCGTAGTGGTTGCGGGTCGGCATCAGGAAGACCGGGATGGCACCGGTCATGATGATCGAATGAAGAATCGATTTGTGGCAGTTGCGATCGACGACGACGACGTCGCCTGGCGCGACGGTCGAATGCCAGACGATCTTGTTCGAGGTCGAGGTGCCGTTGGTGACGAAAAACAGGTGGTCGGCATTGAAGATTCGCGCCGCATTGCGCTCCGAGGCGGCGACCGGACCGGTGTGGTCGAGTAACTGACCGAGTTCCTCGACGGCGTTGCAGACATCGGCGCGCAGCATGTTCTCGCCGAAGAACTGGTGGAACATCCGCCCGACCGGACTTTTCAGGAAAGCGACACCGCCCGAGTGACCGGGGCAGTGCCAGGAATACGATCCGTCCTCGGCATAGTGCGTCAAGGCGCGGAAGAAGGGTGGCGCCAGGCTCTCCAGGTAGGCCTTGGCCTCGCGGACCACGTGGCGGCCGATGAACTCGGAAGTATCCTCGAACATGTGAATGAAGCCATGCAACTCGCGCAGCACGTCGTTCGGGATGTGCCGGGAGGTGCGCGTTTCGCCGTACAGGAAGATCGGGATGTCCTCGTTGCGGCAGCGAATCTCCTTGACGAAGGCACGCAGACTGCCGACGGTCTGGTCGGCCTTGCCGTGTCTGAAGTCTTCATCGTCGATGGACAGAATGAAGGCCGAGGCGCGGCTTTGTTGCTGGGCAAACGAAGTCAGGTCACCATAACTGGTCACGCCGAAGACTTCAAAGCCCTTCTTCTCGATCGCCTTGGCCAGCGCGCGAATCCCGAGCCCGCCGGTGTTTTCCGAACGGTAGTCTTTGTCGATGACGATGACCGGGAAATTGAAATGCATTCAGGGATCCAGTATCAGGAGTCGGTTGGCTGGGGGGCGGCGACAAGCGCAGCACAGTTGATTTGCCTGCATGCCTCGGTACCTTGCGGTGTGTGGCGTCGCATGCCCATCAGATCTTCGGCAAGGTCACGCCCATCTGGCCCTGATACTTGCCGCCACGATCCTTGTACGATATTTCACATTCCTCGTCGGATTCGAAGAACAGAACCTGCGCGATGCCTTCATTGGCGTAAATCTTGGCGGGCAGTGGCGTCGTATTCGAGAACTCGAGCGTTACATGGCCTTCCCACTCGGGTTCAAAAGGCGTGACGTTTACGATGATGCCGCAACGTGCATAGGTACTCTTCCCGAGGCAGACTGTCAGGACGCTGCGCGGAATGCGGAAATACTCGATGGTCCGCGCCAGGGCAAAGGAGTTCGGCGGGATGATGCAGAAATCGTTCTTGACCTCGACGAACGAATTCGGATCGAAGTTCTTCGGGTCAACGATCGTCGAATTCAGATTGGTGAACAGCTTGAATTCGTTCGAACAGCGAATGTCGTAGCCGTAGCTGGAGGTGCCGTAGGAAACGATGCGGCGACCATCGATCTCGCGCACCTGATTCGGCTCGAAAGGTTCGATCATGCCGTGCTCTGCCGCCATGCGGCGGATCCACCTATCCGATTTGATTGACATTGCCGCTTACCCCAACACACCGCTGATCCAGGAAAGGCTCTCATTCTACGGTGTCCAGGCAACAGAAGGAACTGCTGTCGAGAGCGCTGCAGTTCTCGTACTTGCGGTCTCGTGCACGCTGTTTGATGTGAAAGTCGCGTCAGCGACTCACGAATCCAGCCCTGAGCCTTGTCGAAGGGCTCCCCTCCCCACTATGACTTTCATGATCGGGGGTGCCTGGAAAAGTCATGACCGTTAGCTGCCCTTGCCGGCAGGCGTGTGGCAAGGCTCAGATGGCTCAAATGCAGGACGGCCCGGCCCCGTCGCTGCCGGAGGAAGGCCGTTCAAGTGTTCTGTACGACGATACTCGGAAACTTTGCACTCATGTCCCTGGCGCGCTCGGCAACCTTGACCGCCAGGCGGCGCGCAATCGTCCGATAAATCTCGGCAGCGCGCGATTCCGGTGCACCGACCACTGTCGGCTTGCCGGAGTCGGTCAGTTCGCGAATCGAGAGTTCCAGTGGCAGGGCGCCGAGGAACTCGGTGTCGTAGTCCCGGCACATCTGCTCGCCGCCGCCCTGACCGAAAATGTATTCCTCGTGTCCACACTGCGTGCAGATGTGGATGCTCATGTTTTCCACCAGGCCGAGAATCGGGATGCCGACCTTCTCGAACATCTTTAGTCCCTTGCGCGCGTCGATCAGGGCGATGTCCTGTGGGGTGGTGACGATGACCGCACCGGTGACCGGGACCTTCTGTGCCAGCGTCAGCTGCGTGTCGCCGGTTCCTGGCGGCAGGTCAACCACCAGATAATCGACATCCTGCCAGTTGGTCTGCTTGAGCAATTGTTCGAGCGCCTGGGTGACCATCGGCCCGCGCCAGACCATCGGTGAATCGACGTCGATCATGAACCCGATCGACATCGCCTGCAGGCCATGCGCCCATAGTGGATCCATCGACGTACCATCCTGTGATTCCGGTTTCTGTCCGGCCAGGCCGAGCATCTGCGGCTGTGAAGGACCGTAGATGTCGGCGTCGAGCAGACCCACGCTGGCCCCTTCCTGGGCCAGCGCCAATGCCAGATTCACCGCCGTCGTGCTCTTGCCGACGCCCCCCCTTGCCGGAGGCGATGGCGATGATGTTCTTGACGCCGGGCAGCGGCTTCAGGCCACGCTGAACGGTGTGCGCGACGATCTTGACCGTGACATTGACACTGACATTGCCGACTCCGGGGATGCTCCTGAGCTTTGTGAGCACCGCGCGCCGAATGTCGTCCAGCTGGGTTTTTGCCGGATAACCCAATTCGATATCGAGCGCGAGGTCGGCGCCGTCGATCCTGATGTTCCTGGCGGAACGTGTGGAGACAAAATCCTTTTGGGTATTGGGATCGATCAACTCCTTGAGTGCCGCCTGTACGGCTTCAGTCGTTACAGCCATTGGTCAAAGCTCCTGTGGTGGATACCAGAGTAATTTAGTAAAGTTTAACCGAAATATCGGCAAAGCACACGCAAGCCCGCGATGCCGGGTGCAGTAGTTCGGCAGTTGGCAGACCGGAGGGAAACTATGGATCGACTAGCGCCGGAAGCAGACCAGCGGCGCTTGATCAGAAGATCGCGGGCTGGCTGTGGTAGCGAACCCAGTCTC
Organism: Candidatus Accumulibacter contiguus; assembly: GCF_012940005.1. Taxonomy (GTDB): domain Bacteria; phylum Pseudomonadota; class Gammaproteobacteria; order Burkholderiales; family Rhodocyclaceae; genus Accumulibacter; species Accumulibacter contiguus. The sequence continues at coordinate 25,365 of NZ_SPMX01000078.1, forward strand.
GCCATGTGGCGAATACCGTCGGATCGAGTGCAGCGATTACCGGGCGTCGCCAGACATCATCCGCGTTGTAGTCATCCTGTGCAAGGGTACACATCTGGCCGCCGGCTTCGCGCAGGATCAGGCTGCCGGCGGCGTAGTCCCAGAGCATCTGGCCGCCATGCAGATAGAGATCGAGCCGACCCGCGGCGAGGTTGCACCAGTCGAGTGTCGAGCTGCCGAAATTGCGCTGTGAGTAAAAAGGCGGGCTGACTGCGATTCGGTCAGCCAGTGGCTTCGGGATCCGTTTGAAGTCTACTCCCCCGACGGCGCGACGGATATCCGCGGTCACCTGGCGCAAGGGCAGGCGGCGGCCATTGAGGTAGGCGCCATTGCCTTCACGGGCATAGAACATTTCGTCGGTGATCGGATTGTAGGTCACCGCCAGGCGTGCGCGCCGCGCACTCATCCAGGCGATGGAAACGGCAAAGCAGGGCAGCCCGTTGATGAAATTGGTGGTGCCGTCAATCGGGTCGATACACCACAGCCCGTGCTCGTCGGTGCTGCCGTCTTGCCAACCGGCTCGTTGCACCGCCGGTGTCATTTCTTCGCCAATGATCGGGCAGGCGTGGATCTCGGTCAGACGCCCCATGAGAAAATGCTGCGCAGCGAGGTCGGCTTCCGAGCACAGCGAACCATCGTCCTTGCGTTGTCCATGACTGACGCGCAGGAAACGCGGAATGATCTCGCGTTGCGCCACCTCGCGGACCACCGCGACGCTGGCGTCGAGCATGCGCTTCAGCTTGGCGTCAGTGATCGCCGGCGTGCCTGCGCCTTCTTCATCGCACATGCTGAATCAGTTGCGCCACTTGATCGAGCAACCCATGCTGGCGGTCTGCTCGTGTGGGCCGCGACCGGTTTCGGCAACCAGGCGCATTGCCTCGACCAGTTCGCGTCGGGCATCGGGAGGGGCCGGCAGACGGCCGCTGGCGTCCAGACGTCCACGATACTGTAATTGCAGATGGCGGTTGAAGCCGAAGAAGTCCGGCGTGCACACCGCTTTGTAGCTGCGAGCCACATCCTGGGTGGCGTCAAGCAGATAGGGAAAGGGGAAATGCAGATCCCTGGCCACCCGTTGCATGTTTTCAAAGGAGTCTTCCGGGTATTCGGCCGGATCATTGCTCATGATGGCTGCGACGCCGATACCCAGAGCCTGTAGCGCGCGCGCGTCGCGGCAAATGCGGTCGATGATCGCCTGGACATAGGGGCAGTGGTTGCAGATGAACATCAGTAGCAACCCGTTCGGACCACGCAGGCTGGCGAGGGTTTGCCGGGAACCATGGGTATCCTCGAGTTCGAAGTCAACGGCCTGCCAGCCAAAGTCACAAACCGGGGGGGTGAGCGCCATAAAGAAGATGCCTCCAAACAACGACCATCGAACAGCGAAACTCTTATAATACCACGGTGAATGGTCCCCGCTTTCATTGCCCGATGCCGCTTGCGGCCGGCGAGCGCGTAGATTTGCCCGAACGGGTTGCGCATCATGCGGTCAAGGTGCTGCGTCTGCGTCGCGGCGATGCGGTCATGCTCTTCAACGGGGCCGGTGGCGAATATCCGGCCCGGATTGTTGGCATCGAGCAAACCAGGGTCAGCGTCGATGTGCAGGGCTGGATGGCGACGGAACGAGAATCACCGCTATCGATCACGCTGGTGCAGGCGCTGCAGGCTGGCGAAAAAATGGACTTGACGATACAGAAGGCCGTCGAACTCGGCGTCGGCCGAATCGTCCCGGTGATTTCACGGCGCAGTGTGCTACGTCTCGAAGGTGAGCGCGCGCTGCGCCGAGTAGCGCATTGGCGCGGGGTGGTCGCAGCAGCCTGTGAACAGTGCGGCCGCAACCGGTTGCCCGAAGTGGCCATGCCGGAGAGCCTCGAATACTGGCTGGCGCGCAAGCCCGAGCCAGGTTCCCTGCGCCTGATGCTGGTGCCGGAAGGTGGACAGTCATTTGCGAAACTTTCGGAGCCGCCATCGGGCAACTCCGTTGAACTGTTGATCGGCGCCGAGGGTGGCCTGGCACCTGAGGAAACGTACCTTGCAGCGTTGTCCGGCTTTCAGCCGGTGCGCTTCGGGCCGCGTATCCTGCGCACCGAAACCGCTGGCCTGGCTGCCTTGGCAGCAATCCAGTATTTGTGGGGTGACTTGAAGGAGGAGACGACTGATGTTTGAATCAGCAGAACTGGGACACAAGATCGACAAGGAAACATTCAAGGTAGAGGAGCCCAAGCTGCGCGCTGCGCTGCTCGAAACGCAGTTCCAGTTGCGCGAGAACGGCAGCTTCCCCGTGATCATTCTGATCAGCGGCGTAGATGGTTCGGGTAAAGGTGAAACCATCAATGTCCTCTACGAATGGATGGATCCACGTTACCTCTCGACGCATGCCTTTTATGCGCCGACAGCCGAAGAGCGCGCTCACCCCTCGATGTGGCGTTACTGGCGGGCGCTGCCACCGAAAGGGCGGATCGGGATTTTCGCCGGTTCATGGTATTCACATCCGATCGCCGAGCGGATTGGCAACAGCCTCTCACGATCCGATTTCGATCAGCGCATGGATCAGCTCAATCGCTTCGAGGCGATGTTGGTCAATGAGGGTGCGCTGGTGCTCAAGTTCTGGATACATCTTTCCAAGGATGCGCAGCGCGAGCGCCTGAAAGCGATCGAGGCAAACCCGCTGACCCGCTGGCGGGTCACCAAGACCAGTTGGGATCGCCTGAAGACCTACGACAAGATGCAGGAAGTTGCCGGCCACCTGTTGCGTACGACGAATACGCCCTGGGCACCGTGGATCATCGTCGAGGGAACCGACGACCGTTATCGCTCGCTGACCGTCGGCAAAACGATTCTCGACTCGCTACAGAAGCGGCTGGCCGACAAGCGCGACCAGAATTCTCCGGTAGCTCCACCCTTCTCGCCACGTATCGACCGTCTCGACGTGCTGAGTTCACTGGACATGACGCAAAGCCTGACGAAAAAGGTGTACGAAACCGAGCTTTCGACCTGGCAGGGGCGTCTGGCGGAACTGATGCGCCACCCAGAGTTCAAGAAGCGGGCCCTGATTCTCGCTTTTGAAGGTTCGGACGCGGCCGGCAAGGGCGGTGCCATCCGGCGGGTGATGTCGGCGATGGATGCGCGCCAGTATCAGATCATCCCGGTCGCCGCACCGACCGAAGAGGAGCGTGCACAACCCTATCTGTGGCGATTTTGGCGGCATATGCCGCGGCTCGGACGAGTGGCCATTTTCGACCGCACCTGGTATGGGCGCGTGCTCGTCGAGCGGGTCGAAGGATTCTGCAGCGAGGCGGACTGGTTGCGTGCCTATTCGGAGATCAATGATTTCGAGCACGACCTCTGGCATGCCGGCGGCATCGTCGTCAAATTCTGGCTGCAGATCAGCGACGAGGAGCAACTCAAGCGCTTCGAGGAACGCGCCAAGATCGAACACAAGCGCTTCAAGATTACCGAGGAAGACTGGCGCAACCGCGAGAAGGCCGCTGCCTATCATGAAGCGGTCTGCGACATGATCGACCGGACCAGTTCCGGCACCGCGCCGTGGACGATCGTCGAGTCCAACGACAAGTTGTTTGCCCGGATCAAGGTTCTGCGAACGATCTGCGAACGTCTGGAAAAGGAACTCAAAGTCGAGCCGATGAAAGAGCCGAGGGTTTTGATTGCAAGAGCGCCCAAGGCCGAGGTGGCGAAGGAGGCAGAAGCCAAGGATGTCAAGGAGGAACACGAATCGAAGGTCGAGCATGCCAAGCAGACGAAAACCCAGCGGGCGAATGCGTTGAGGGCCGAGAAAGCGAGAGCGGCGAAAGAGGCGAAAGAGGCGAAAGCCGTGGAGGCCGGAGAGAAGGCGAGACCCGTCGCTTGAGATGTCCAAGGACTTGAGCGCTGGCCAGTTCGTCGCCTGGTTTCGGTCGGTTGCGCCGTACGTCAATCTCTTTCGCGGCAAGACCTTTCTGATCGCTTTTGGCGGCAAGGCGATCGCCGGACAACTGGCGCGTACGCTGGCCTATGATGTGAATCTGCTGGCCGCGCTCGGCGTGCGCCTGGTGCTGGTGCATGGCGCGCGGCCGCAGATCGAAAAATTGATGCGCGAGAGAGGCCTGCAGTCGGTCTACCATGGCAATTATCGTGTTACCGACACCAAAGCAATCAATTGCGTGATTGACGCGGTGGGCAGCATCTACGTTGAAATCGAGGCTCTGCTTTCGCAGGGTCTCGCCGACACACCGATGGCCAACAGCACGATTCGGGTCGTTGGCGGCAATTTCATTACCGCCAAGCCGGTCGGGGTCGTCGATGGCGTCGATCTGCAGTACTCTGGGCAGGTACGCAAGATCGACGCCGAGGGTATCCGTGCGCAACTCAGCCTCGGCAACATCGTCCTCCTGTCATGCATCGGGTCAAGCCCGACCGGGGAGATCTTCAACCTGGCGATGGAGGAGGTGGCCGAGGCGGTCGCCACCTCGCTGCTGGCCGACAAGCTGATTTTTCTGAGCGATAGCCGAGGTGCCACCGACATCGATGGCGCCTTGCTCGATGAACTGACCGTCGAGGCCGCCGAGCGGCTGATCAAGCTCGGCGACTGGTTGTCGACCGACCTCAAGCGCTACCTTCCCTGCGCGGTGCGGGCCAGCCGGGCAGGCGTCGGGCGTGTGCACCTGCTCGGCTACGACGAAGACGGTACCCTGCTGCGCGAACTCTTCACGCACGACGGGGTGGGCACGGTGATCACCCAGGAGTCACTTGAACAGTTGCATGATGCCGGGCCAGACGACATCGGCGGTCTGGTGGCGCTGATCGAGCCGCTCGAAGCCGATGGCACGCTGGTGCGTCGCTCGCGCGAGTTGCTCGAAAGGGAGATCACGCGTTTCTCGGTGGTTGAACACGATGGAGTGATTGTTGGCTGTGCCGCGCTTTACCCCTACGGCGAAGGACAGGCCGAGCTGGCCTGCCTGGCCGTGCATCCTCACTATCGTCGCTGGGGTTATGGTGCCCTGCTGATGAAGCGGATCGAGGCGCAAGCACGCGTGGCTGGTGTCAATCGTCTGTTTGTTCTCACCACGGCGACCTCGCAGTGGTTCAAGGAACGTGGTTTCACCGTCCGCCAGATTGATGAGTTGCCAGCCGAGAAAAGGCTGGTCTACAACCTGCAACGGCGTTCCATGGTGTTGATGAAGGAGCTGTAAAGCGTGGCAAGGGCTGCCCTTGCACGCGCCACAGCGCCGAAAGTTCGTCTCGGCGAAATTCCACAAGGTTTATAAGGAGTGGTTTGAATGGCAAGAATGGTCAATTGTGTCAAGCTCGGTCGCGAGGCTGAAGGTCTTGACTTTCCTCCATCCCCCGGAGATCTGGGCAAGCGGATTTTTGAATCGGTATCCAAGGAAGCATGGCAGCAATGGGTGCGCATGCAGACCATGATCATCAACGAGAACCGACTCAACCTGGCCGATGCCGCACATCGCAAGTATCTGGCCGAGCAGATGGAGAGGCACTTCTTCGGTAGCGGTGCCGACAAGGTACAGGGCTACGTGCCGCCCGGTGCCTGAGTATTGACCGGTGCAGTCCGGTCTTCGGACAGCGACTGAACCGCTGGCTTCTGCTGTTCGGGTTACTATGAAAGTCGCGAGCGACTCTCGAATCTCCCCTCCCCCCTCGCGGGGGGAGGGGTTGGGGGAGAGGGGAAACGGTCATGACTTTCAACATCGGGGGTGTCTTGCAAGGTCATGACCGTTTGGCCGTTCAGTCGGCGGTCAGCGTCTTCACCCCGGCAGCCGTACCAAGCAGGCAGACATCCGCCGGACGGCAGGCGAAAAGGCCGTTGCTGACCACGCCGACGATCTGGTTGATGCGGGTCTCCAGCTCGACCGCGTCGACAATCGCGAGTCCGCCGAGGTCGACAATCAGGTTGCCGTTGTCAGTGACGAAACCTTCGCGCCAAAGCGGTTTGCCGCCGATCCGCGCAAGTTCGCGTCGGACGTGGCCCAGGGCCATCGGAATGACCTCGACAGGCAGCGGGAAAGTGCCGAGCTTCGGCACCAGTTTCGATGCATCGGCAATGCAGACAAATTTTTGTGCGACGGCGGCGACGATCTTCTCTCGCGTCAGCGCGCCACCACCACCCTTGATCATCTGCATCGATGTATTGATCTCGTCGGCACCGTCCACATAAACCGGCAGGTACTCCACGTCGTTGAGTTCGAAAACGACAATGCCGTAGCCCTCGAGTCGCTTCCTCGTCGCCACGGAACTCGCCACTGCCCCCCGGATTCGGTCTCTGATCGCGGCCAGCTCATCGATGAAGCAGTTGGCGGTCGAGCCCGTCCCGACGCCGACGATTTCTCCCTCGACCACATGCGCGATCGCCGCGCGGGCGACCGCTTTCTTGAGTTCATCCTGGATCATGGCGGGTTTCGGCTTCCGGGAATTGAATGACGACATTGTAACGATAGCAAATTTGCGCCAGTGGGTCGATGCAGCCAAAGCCGGAGATCTTCCCTGTGAGCGGCACACCTGCCGAAATATTGCTCGAGGACCGTTGCGGGAAGGTCATTTTTCCAAGGCAACATCGATGAAATTGGCAGACTCCCGGACATAAGAGGCTCTGAAGTGATTGAAGTCTCTGTAGGCGGGTTTGCCGTCCGCAGCAAAGGCCCGGCAATCGAGCTTTGGACAAAGATGGGCAACTGGATCAATCAATATCGCTCCGGCCTCCGTAGCGATTTTCGAGAGCCGTATTCGCAATTGTTCCTGATCACTGGCAAGCGGCACTCGTTCTGGCAATGGCTTGACCTTCAGGTCAGTCAGGCGGCTGCCTTCGAAGAAATTCCGTGGCTCGAATTGCCCGCCGCTGGCATTATCCAGAATGAAATACACTCGCTTGCGAGTCGATATCGACTTGATCAAATTTTCCAGCTTGCCGATTTCCTTGTCGATGTCAATATCTTCGGAGTAATTTGCTCCGGATTTGAGCAGGTAGAGATTCCAGGCCGCGCCGATAACCACCGAACTGATTTCCGGATTCAGGACAAGTTTTCCCACTCGCTCCCTGAAATCCTGGCACCTTTCGACATGATAGCTATTGACCTGGGCACTGCCAGGAACCGGCGCACACCCTGGACTAGTCAGGAATACAACCGAGCTGTACTTTCTCGAATCGCCATCCAGCAAGCGGACGACTCGCGGTGAATACTGCTCGATATGCGAGTCACCAACGAACAATACCTTCTTTTCACCCGCTTCCCTGGCTTTTACTGGCACCCCGGCAAGGCTTGTCTTGTTGAGACCTGCAGGATATTCCCAGTCGTCCAGAGCTTCCAGAATCAGTTCGATGGCCCGGTTATCGTGCCGCGGACGCAGCAGTTCAGAGTAGGTGGCGAATCCAGCCAACATCAGGATCACCATGATCGCGACCAACACAATCGTAGTCACTCTTCCCCCAGCTCTGGCCTGCTTTTCTATGAAGCGATACGTCAGATAGGAAAGCACGAAACTGAGGACAACGAGCAGCATTCTCGTTCCACTGGGTGGCATTCGTCCTTTGACTATCCAGGCCAGCGAGAGGAGCAGCCAATGCCACAAATACAATGGATAACTGATCAGCCCGATCCATACCATGCCGCGACTGCTCAGGAATTTTCGATTCAACCAGGCATTTGGCCCGGCTGCGATCACGAGAAAGGTTCCCATCGTGGGAAGTAAAGCCCACCAACCTGGGAATGTGGCTTTCTTGTTCAGAAGCGCCACACCAAGAACGATCAATACCAGCCCGACGGCTGACGGCCAATTGGACCTTGCTACCAGATATTTCGACCGATGCAGCCCCAGATAAGCAAGGATTCCGCCGGCCATCAATTCCCAAAACCGTGACCATGGCGAGTAGAACGCTGCGACGGGGTCAACCCGGACAATCAGGATGTTGGCTGCGAACGATCCAACGGCAACCAGGATGGTGATTCCCAGGAAATTATGTCTTTGTCTCCAGACCACAGCGAGCAGAAGTGGCCAAACAATATAGAACTGCTCTTCAATGCCCAGGGACCACAAATGTAGAAATGGCTTGGTATAGGCGTCACCGTCAAAGTAGCCCGCCTCATGCCAAAGAACAAAATTGGAGACGAATCCCGCACCAGAAACAATGTGCAGACCCAGTTGCTTGTATTCGTCCACCAATAGAACCACCCAGCCGAGAATCCAGCCTGTGGCTAATACAAGAGCCAGGGCAGGAAATATCCTGCGAATTCTTCGCGAATAGAATTCGGCGAAACTGAAAGTGTCTCTTTCCAGGTTGCCGAAGATGATCGTGCTGATCAGATAACCGGAAACAACGAAGAAGATATCAACGCCAGCGAAACCGCCGGGAAGGGTTCTCGGGAAGGCATGAAATGCAACCACCAGAAGCACCCCCAAGGCACGTAACCCGTCAATGTCGGGACGATATGCGGGATGTGCCAGCTGTTGAGCGGGAGTTGTTGCCGCTATTGCGTGGAATGGTGTGGTCAGCGTAGTGGTATTTGCCAAAGGGTGGACGGCAGATGCCGCCCGCTGCGAGGCGGCACGGATAGCTGGGGCAATGCAGGAATTCCGGACCAGAGCTTGGCACGCCCGAGACGATTCGAACGTCCGACCCCTGCCTTCGGAGGGCAGTACTCTATCCAACTGAGCTACGGGCGCGTGCAGAGGTGAAAGCTTAACCGCTTTGCTCGGGCTAGTCCACCCTGGCACTGTTGGTCCGTGTCAAACAGCGGTACAATTCGCCATCCAACCCTCAGACCATTAAGGATTTGGCATGGCCCAACAACAACACTCTTCCAGGTCGATTCTGATCATCACCATCATCGTCGCCGTCGTTCTGATCATCGTCATCTGGCCGCTTTCCATGATCGGCAAAGGCAGCGTCACGACCGCTGCTGGCGATGAGCCGGAAGTCCGTATTCAGCCGGTGGCAAAGCTGGAACTGGCGAAAGCCGCTGCGGTCAAGAGCGACGGCAAGCCGCGCGATGGAGCCACCGTCTATAATTCGGTATGCATGGCCTGCCATGCCAGTGGCGCAGCCGGCGCTCCGAAAGCAGGCGACAAGGCGGCCTGGGCGCCACGGCTTGCAGCCGGCACGGCGGCGCTGGTCAAGAACGCCATCAACGGCAAGAATGCAATGCCGGCCAAGGGCGGTAATCCCGACCTGAGCGAAGCCGAGGTCAAGGCTGCGGTCGAGCACCTGATCGGTCTCGCCAAGTAGAGTCAGGCTGTCCGGCGGCACGCAGGCAGCCTGTACGCCCTTGCCCCGGACTATTTGCCTTTGTTCAGCATCGCCTTGAGCGCGGAAAAGCGCTCGGCGTTGCCTGCCCTGTCCGGCGTGGTTTCGCTCTTGCCACCAGAAAAGCGCAGATCCTCGCTACCCATCTCGGCGATGAAGCGCGACGCTTGACAGGCAATCACTTCCCGACCCTGCTGGCGCTTCTCGGCATAGCTCAGGTGCAGCGATCGCTGGGCGCGCGTGATTCCCACGTACATCAGGCGACGCTCTTCCTCGACGCGGTTTTCGGCCTCGGCTTCGCGGTGCGGCAGAACGCCTTCCTCGATACCGATCAGGAAGACATGCTTGAACTCCAGACCCTTGGCCGCATGCAAGGTAGACAGCTGCACGGCGTCGACGCCGGCATCCTTTTTGTCGAGCATGTTGATCAGCGCGATGGTCTGGGTGAGGTCCAGTAGCGTTTTCTGCTCCTCATCGCCCTTCCTGCCCAGCCACTGGCAGAACTCCTGAACGTTCCCCCATTTGATCTGCGCAGCGCGCGCTTCATCCTGATCGTACAGCCAGGCCTCATAAGCGATCGCGGTGAGCAGACCGGTGATCACCTGCCCTGCCGGTTCTCGCTCGGCGCGTGCCTGCAGGCGATGGATGAATTCGCAGAACTCGAGCAGGGGCGCCAGCTGGCGTGCCTGAACGCGTTGCACAAAGCCTTGTTCAACAGCGGCAGCGAAGAGTGAAATCCGGCGTTCGCCGGCATAGCTGCCGAGCGCCTGCAGGGTGCTGCTGCCGACGCCACGCCGGGGCGTGTTGACGGCGCGGAGGAAGGCCGGGTCGTCGTCATGGTTGGCCAGCAGGCGCAGGTAGGAAGTGATGTCCTTGATCTCGGCCTTTTCGAAGAAGGATTGGCCGCCAGACAATAGATAGGGGACGCGCTGATTACGCAGGAATTTCTCGACGGCACGTGCCTGGAAGTTGCCGCGGTAGAGGATCGCATAGTCACGGAATGCGCCCTGATGCTGAAAGCGGTGCGCCTGCAGTTTCATGACCACCGACTCGGCTTCCCTTTCCGTGTCCTGGCAGGCGTTGACGGTGATCGGATCGCCGTGCCCAAGCTCGGACCACAGCTTCTTGTCGAACAGCTTCTCGTTGTGCGAGATCAGGGCGTTTGCTGCCTTGAGGATACGTACCGTCGAGCGGTAGTTCTGTTCGAGCTTGATCAGCCTGAGGTTCGGGTAGTCGCGCGGCAGACCGCGCAGATTGGCAACGTCGGCACCACGCCAGCCATAGATCGCCTGATCGTCGTCGCCGACCGCCGTAAAAGCGGCGCGTGCTCCGGCCAGTAGCCTCAGCAATTGATACTGGCTGGCATTGGTATCCTGGTATTCATCGATCAGCAAATAACGCAGGCGGTTTTGCCACTTGTCGCGTACTGCCGAATGGTTCTCGAAGAGCGCGACGGGCAGAGCGATCAGGTCATCGAAATCGACGGCCTGGTATGCCTGGAGGGTTGCCGAATAGCTTGCGAAAGCTTTCGCGGCAAGAGATTCGCTCTCGTTCCGGGCATTCTTGCGCGCCTGGTCAGGCGAGACCAGCGCGCTTTTCCAGTTCGAAATGAGCGACTGCAGCTTGCGGATGGTGGCCTTGTCGACACTGCCGGCAAGCTCTGAAACGATACCGAAGCAGTCGGTCGAATCGAGAATCGAGAAGCTCGGCTTGTAACCAAGAGCAGCAGCCTCTTCGCGCAGGATGCGCACCCCGAGCGCATGGAAGGTCGAAATCGTCAGCCCCCGCGAAGGCTTGTCGGCGAGCAGCTTGCTGACCCGCTCCTGCATTTCCCGTGCCGCCTTGTTGGTAAAAGTGATCGCGGCGATGTTGCCGGGACTGAAGCCGCAGGACTCGATCAGGTAGACGATCTTTTCGGTGATCACACGCGTTTTTTCCCGATCCGGCGCCGGCCAGGACCAGCAGCGGACCGTCGAGGTAGCGGATGGCTTCGCGTTGCGGAGGGTTGAGGACGGAGATGGGGGAGATCGCGGACATCGCGGAAAAGAACTGAAGCGGGGCGCGATTCTAACATGCGCCGATTTCTGAAAACCTTCGTCGTTGGCACGGGTTTGCCATCGCGGGGGGGATGCCTGTAAAATCCGGGCGGCCTCCAGAACACCCGGCTAGCACCGTGGATCATCAGGAAGGCCTGTTATATGGGCGATCGGGGCCTTTCCCGACCGCATTCGCAAACGAGTATCAAGGGGGTAGTGCATGGCTGAGCAGAAGCTGGGTAATCCGGCCGTTGTAGGTCTGGCAGGATTTGGCCTGACGACAATGGTGTTGCAGTTTCACAACGTGGGATGGATGGGATTGGGTCCGGTCGTCTGGCTGGGGCTGATTTTTGGGGGCCTGGCGCAGATGATCGCCGGGCTGCAGGAGATGAAGACCGGCAACAATTTCGGCTATTGCGCCTTCACGGGTTATGGCTGTTTCTGGATCGCTCTGGTGCTGCTCCTGATCGGTAACCACTACAATATCTATACTTCCAGCAAGACTGACGTCGGCTGGTTCCTGGTGGCCTGGACACTCTTCACGGCGATCCTGTGGATTGGTTCCATGCGCGTCAGCAGCGCGCTGGCACTGACCTTCACCCTGTTGCTGATCGGTTTCATTCTGCTCGACCTGGCACACTTCGGCTATCCCGATCTGACCGTCGTCGCCGGCTATGAACTGATGGTGACCGCAGCGATGGCGTGGTACATCATGGCGCACATCATCTATGCCGATTTGTTTGGCCGGGACGTCCTTCCGGTTGGCAAGCCCTGGATTTAAGGCTGATGGAGTCCTCCGATGGACGCCATCGAGTGACCATCGTGCTGACGTTCCATACCTCTGAACAGAAGAAGGAGAAGCGTGAAATGAAGTTCGCAACAACGATTGGATTGATGGGAATGCTGCTGGCCTGCGGCGTTGCCCGCGCCGCGGCACCGACCGAAGCCGATGTGGCCAGTGCCGAAGAGACGGTCAACAAAGTGCGCGCAGCCGCCAGGCTCCTGCACGAAAAGGGCTCGTCGGCCTATGCCGATTTCAATCAGAAGGATGGCAAATGGGTGTGGAAGGATAGTTATGTGTTCGTCTTCGACTGCCGCAAGGACCGGATGATCGCGCATCCAATGCGCCCTGACCTGGTCGGCAAGCCGATCCTGCAGATTACCGACAACGCCGGCAAGTACATCTTCAAGGAACTCTGCAAGGCCGGCAGCGAACCGCGCGGTGGCTGGGTAGAGTACAGTTGGCCGAAACCCGGTGCCGGACGACTGTCTCGTAAAATATCTTACGCCACGACCGCCGATATCTCGTTCGCCACCGGAATCCAGGTCAGCGCCGGTATTTACGATGAGGGGATCACCCTCCCTGAACTCGCCAAGGTTCTCGAAAAAATGTCCGATCCTGCCAAGTATCCGGCCCTGTAGTCGTTGCAGCAGCAGAGACCCCGGCGAGCCGGGGTCTCTGCTTCACCCCTCGACATCCACTCTTTCAAGACTGCGGCCCAGGTGTTCATTCGAACATCCGGGCCGCAGGGGGTACGACTACTCAAGCAGAGGTGTTGATGCGGGTCCCGACGGTTTGGCCGTTGAGATTGACCGTTGGAGCCGGTGCTTTGACGGCAGTGCCGCCATCGTCCGCATCCCCATCATTCCTGACATCACGCCCTGCCCGTTGCGTCTCGGCAGCTTCCGCCTGAGGCTTGACTGCCGGGCTATACGACGAAGCGCTACTACTCGAACCGATTGAACTGACAGACATAGGCTATCTCCGGTGAGGCAAAGCTGGTGCGAAGTGCACCACTGATCATAACGGCAAACTTGCAGGATGCTTGAGTTTTTTCAGTACCACCTGAGTCCTGGAAGCCGATTACACTGTCGCCGCAACCCCAGGCACAGCGGCTGCAACATGGATCAAGAAGGCAGATCTCGCCATTAGCTCAAGAAAAGGAACCCTGTATGGATAGTCTCCCCTGGCTAACGGCGGTGATCGGCCTGCTGGTCGGCGTGCTAATGGTCTGGCTGGGCACCCGCAGCCGCACGTCCGGCGCCAGCGATCAAGGTCAGGGAGGGCTTGCTGTCGAACTCGCCACCTCGAGAGAAAGACTTCGTGCGCTCGACGCCGATCGCCTGCAACTGATCAGTGCGCAGGAAGAGTTGAAGGCACAGGCCGTCGAGTTGCGGGATGCACTCGATGACGCATGCAACGAGCGTGCCCAGCTCAGCGAGCGTGCCTTGCGTGTGCGGGTGCTTGAGGAAAAGCTCGCGGAAGTCGAACGGGTGCTGGCGGAAACGCACCGGCAGGCCGCCGACCTGCGCGAGGACTTCGGCCGCGTCAATGCAGAGATCAAGGCCGAACGGGCGACCGTTGCCTCGCTACGCAGCGAGTTGCAAAGCGAAAAGACACAACGTGCAGCGGCTGAGCTGCGCGCCAGTCGTCTTGCGAGCGAACTTGCCGAACTTACTACCCGCCTCGACACCGAGCGCAGTCAGGGCGAAGAAAAACTCAACCTGCTCCTGCAGGCCAGGGAAGCCCTTGCCAACCAGTTCAAGAGCCTGGCCAACGACATCCTCGAAGAAAAGGCCAAGCGCTTCACCGAGCAGAACCAGCTCAACATCGGCCAGTTGCTGGAGCCGCTGAAAACAAAATTGCAGGAGTTCCAGGGCAAGGTCGAAGAGGTCTACGTGCAGGAAGGCAAGGACCGTACCGCCCTCGCCGAGCAGGTGCGGCAACTCATGGAACTCAATCACTCGCTGAGTCAGGATGCCAGAAACCTGACGCGGGCGCTCAAGGGTTCAGGAAAGGTGCAGGGCAACTGGGGCGAACTGGTGCTCGAGCGTGTCCTCGAAGCCTCCGGCTTGCGCAAGGGCGAGGAATACGACGTACAGGAGAGCCATCAGCGCGACGACGGCACGCGCGCGCAGCCTGACGTCGTCGTGCATCTGCCCGAGGATCGCCACCTCGTGGTCGATGCCAAGGCATCGCTGACCGCCTACGAAGACTACGCCACAGCCGAAGACGAGAGCGAGCGCCAGGCCGCCATCAAGCGTCACCTCGATTCCGTCCGCGCGCATATCAAAGGCCTCTCGGACAGGAACTACCAAGTGCTCTACGGCCTGAAATCGCTCGACTTCGTATTGATGTTCGTCCCCATCGAGCCCGCTTTCATGCTCGCCATCACTCATGATCGCGAGTTGTTCATGGATGCCTGGCAGAAAAACGTGCTGCTGGTCAGTCCTTCGACGCTGTTGTTCGTCGTTCGCACGGTTGCGCACCTCTGGCGGCAGGAAGCGCAAAGCCGCAACGCACAGGAAATCGCCAAGCGCGGTGCGGAGCTTTATGACAAACTGGTCGGTTTTGTCGAAGACCTGGAATCTCTCGGAAATCGCCTCAAGCAGGCGCAAAGGGATTATGACGCAGCGCACGGCAAACTCACCGGCGGACGCGGCAACCTCATCCGTCAGGCCGAAATGCTCAAGCAGTTGGGCGTCAAGCCGAGCAAGACGCTGCCGGCGGGATTGGTCGAAATCGCCGGGGAAGTCCCCGGCGAAGCAGCGGCGGTAGTGGCGATTGCGAGCTAGCAGCGAGATCAGACAAACTCGATACCCGATTGGTACAAACCCACGAGATTGATTTTGGTCGCGTTTAGCGAGGTTTCGGCAGCCAGCACACCCAGGCTGGACGGTGTATAGGCACCGCTGTCGAGCAGGCCGGTAAGGGATGCCAAGGCATCGGCAGGAGGTGCGCTGCCGACCACATTGGTATAGAGCAACTGCACCACCGCCTGGTGGCTGGCGCCTGCGCCGAGCCGGACGTCCAGCGCCAGCTGCATCAGGTCTTGGTAGGACATGCCACGATCGAGCAGGCCGAGCCCGATGCCGACATAGGCCTGGTTATTGACCGCGGCTGCGCCGAATACCGCCCCCAGGATCTTGGCAGTGGTGCCGGCATGTCCAGCGATATCGAGAGCCACGTTGTGGTCGGCAAAATGCAGACGTTCGACGTTGTACAGGAGGTCACTGCCATCGCTGCCGGAAGTGTCGCGTACCGCCCAGCCACCGTTCACCACGCCCAGGTCATAGCGCTTGGCAGAGCCGCTGTAGAAGGCAGTGTCGATGCCGTCGCGGCCATCGAACGAATCGTTGCCTGAACCACTGGCAAACTTGTCGTCGCCGGAGGTGCCGCTGCTCACGATCCGCGGGAAGGCGTTGATACTGTAGGCGCCCGTGCCGGAATCAAAATCGGACACGGCGAGGTAGACCATGCCGCTGCTCTGCGCGGTAAAGGTGATTTCGGAATTGAGGGAGCCCAGGCTGTCGTCGTCGTAGGCTATTGCCGTGCCATTCGCGTCAAGCAGCACGAGGTAGGGATCGGCCAGACCGGTGCTCTTCAGGTCTACCGAATACTGCACGCCAGCAACCGTGGACAGACCAAATAGGTCGATGTCGCTGGGTACGCCGATGCTGCCGCTGACCCCTGCGCCACCGCTCACCAGGCGGCCGGCGCTTGCCGTCGAGCCCAGGTAATCGTCGGCCGGCACGGTGGCGGAAATGCTGTAGGTGCCGGTGGCCTCGGCATAGTCATAGGCCGCCAGATAGTAGGTGCCCGGGACGGATGGGGTGTAGTAGATTCGTGAATCCAGCGGCAGCGGACCACCGTCGTCATCGTAGGTGATCAGTGTCGCGTCGGGCAGTAGGCCGTAGAGCAGCAGATACGGATCAACCGCACTGGTGAGCGGGCTGACCATGTCGAAGCGGTAGGTGACCCCGGCGCTCAGATTCACCTTGAACAGATCGCCGTCGCTGCTGTTGTCGATGTAGGCATTCAGTGCCGAACCGTCGATCGTGACTACCCCCGTGGTATTCACGCTCAATGGATAATCGTCGGTCGATGGCGCAGCTGCGGTAGAGAAGTTCCATGAACTTGTGTCGCGAAGGCCGGCGTAGGGGTTGCCCGAGGCATCGTGGAAGGCGTTGACATCGACATTGACGTAGAAGCTGCTGCCTGCTGGCAGGTTCTCGCCCGGGTTGATGGTGACGCGATTGCCCGAAATACGGACTGCCGCACTGTCGTCGGCATGGATCTCGCGTACCAAGGTGCCGTTGCTGTTGTAGATCCGGATGCTGCCGCTATCGGCCAGCACTGTTTCGCTGAAGTCGAGCACGAGATCGGCACTGATGCTGACAGCCTGCGTATCGTCCGCCGGCGTCCGGTTGACCAGGGTGGGCGCCACCGAATCAGCGGTCGTGGCCCGCAGGGTGTAGCCGCCGGTACCGATCTCGTAGTCGAGAACTGCCAGATAGTACGAGCCGGTCGTCAACGCGGTGTAGCTGATGCGCGCGTTGCCGGAGCCGCCGCTGTCGTCGTCGAAGGCCACCTGCGTGATGGCCGGGCTGAACAGCGCGAGGAATGGATCGGCCAGTCCCCCAGCTCTGCGCTGCAGCTCGAAAGTGTAATTGACGCCAGCCAGCAACTCCACCCGGAACAGGTCCTGGTCGTCAGGCACTTCGATCACCCCCGATGCACTTGCGCCATTGACGACGACCAGACCTGGCGTGTCGGTGCTGTAGGGATAGTCGTCGGTCACCGTGGTGGTGCCGGTGCTGAAGTTCCAGGCGGTGGCCGCCAGCATGCCAGGGTGGTTGTTCCCGGCCAGGTCGCGGAAGGCGCCTGCCTCGATGGTGACGGTGTAGTTGGCGCCGACGGCCAGGTCGGCCGTTGGATTGATCGTCACCGTGCTGTTGTCGATCGTGACCTGGCTGGTGTCGGTTACTGCGATCGTTCGCAGTTGGCCTTGTGCATCGCGGATGTGGAGGTTGCCGCTGCCGGTGCGCACGGTTTCATTGAACACGATCACCAGGTTGGCGCCGCGAGACACGTTGCCGCTGTCGTCAGCCGGTGTGAGCGATACGATCTGCGGGGCGGAGGTATCGGTACTGCCGGTGCTGAAGTTCCAGCGGGTCGATCCGCTGATGCCGGCAAAAGCGTTGTCCGCGAGGTCGGTGAACGCGCCGGCCGACAGGGTGATGTAGTAAGCGTGACTGGCCAGCAGATCGCTGCCAGGATCGACGGTGACACTGCTGCCGTTGATGCGCACTTGCGCAGTATCCCCGGCGTTGATGCTGCGCGCCAGGCTGCCGTCGCTGTTGTAGATACTGATCGTGCCGTTGCCGGCCTTGATGGCCTCGTTGAAGCTGAGCACCAGATTCGTACCGACGGCGACATTGTTGCCGTTGTCCGACGGATTCAGGCCCACGAGTTGTGGCGCGGTGGTGTCGCTGTCGGGTGACAACTGGTCGAGCGTACGCGTGCTATCGGCGAACTGGAAACGTTCTACTTCGCTGATCCGGTCGCTGCCACTGGCCGTGCCGCTGATGGTCAGCACGCCGCCGCCGCTGCTGATGGTGTAGCTGGCGAAGCTGCCCTCGAACACCGCGGTGTCGGTACCGTCGCCGCCATAGAGCTGGTCGTTGCCGGTGCCGCCAACCAGCGTGTCGTCTTCGGTACCGCCATACAGTTCGTCATTGCCGGCATCGCCTCGCAACAGGTTGGCTACGTCATTGCCGGTGATCACATCGTTGCCGCCACCCCCCTCGGCGTTCTCGATCGTCGTGTTGTACGCGATCGCAATGTTGTTGCTCATGTCGTTGCTTGACGAGAAGGCGCCCGCGTGCAGGTCGATGCGGCTGGGCGTGGACCAGCCGCTCAGGTTCAGCGTGTCCAGGCCACCCGAGTCGTAGATGCTCAGGATCGGGTGCGCATTGCGCGCGAAATCATAGATCGCACTGGTGCTGTCGATGATGGTGCTGCCGAAGCCGTAGATGGTATTGTCCAGGCGCGTGCTGCTGGAGACACCATAGATCGTCTGGATCGCCATGATGTCGTTGAGCATCGGCGTCTGTGCCGAGTAGGTCTGTCCATCGCTGCCCGTCCAGTCAGCCTGCATCACCTCGGACGAGTAGTAGGGCGCCGCGTAGCGCGGGCCGAAGTAGGACATCACCGACAGTACCACGCTGTCCTGGTACGACGAGGGCGCCCAGTTGCCATCGCCGTTGTAGTCACCCATGTGGTTCAGACCCAGGGCATGCCCGAGTTCGTGGATGAAGGTATCGAAGCCATAGCCGCCGATCACCGGCGTGATCAGGTCCGCTTCGGTGCTGTTGAACCAGGCGCTGCCGGTTGTTGGGTAGTAGGCGTGGGCGAAGCCGATGTTGGCGGTGGTGTAGCCAAACTCGATGTGGGTGGCGCCCGGCGTACCCTGCACGAAATTCGGGGTGATCAGATCATCCCAGGTAAGCAGCGCCAGGGTCATCATCGACTGCTGGCTACCGTTGAATGAGCGGAAAGCGGCCGCCTCCCCCTGCGAGTACATGCCCGTGGCGGTAGCCGGGAATGCGTAGCTGATGCTGCTGCCAGCCCACTTCTGGCCCGAGTTGAGCTGGTTCAGTACCTCGGTCAGGGTCCAGTTCGCAGTGGCCATGATGAGCCCCTTTGCTGAGTTATGGAAAACCAACAAGCAGCGCCTTCTCCGCCTGCTCTTCTGGTGAGGCGCGACATCCAGTCCGGGTCGCGCTATTCCATTTTACTGACCCGTTGGGGAGTTGTCATGATGACAATCATTACGGGGTGCGAACGAAAGTGTTGGGCGAGTCCCGCTCTGATAATTGTCAGCGACGTGAGCAAACGTAAGGAAATTAGCGGAGAGTTGCGATAGAGTAGGGAACCCATCCACGGAGAGAAGCCATGCCTAAGATTTCCCACATCGAACCTTGCGATTCCAGAGACTTGGTGGCCCGTTTGGAGGCTAATCCAAAGATACTGGCGAAAGTGCTAGAGATGCTGGAGTTGGTGGAGAACGCCGAAGGGGATCTGCGTCGGGCCGATGAAGCCGAGCGCCGCGTGATAGAAATTCTCCGCGGGACGGGCCAGGAGATTCTGACGGGATGGGCCGAGCAGGTTGCTGAGGCGGTGACAGCCGAGGTGCGGGCCGCTGAGCCGGTC